>CAYTRY010000001.1:0-103315 GCA_964440375.1 uncultured Bordetella sp.
GGCAGGTGGCCTGATCGGCTATGTGATTGCAGGCCTCGCCGTGGAACAGTTGCCCGCCTGGTCGGTGGGCTATATCTATCTGCCGGCGTTGGCGGCATGTGCCCTTGCGTCACTCATCACGGCCCCGATCGGCGCGAAGACCTCTCACCGGATGAATGTCGGCTTTTTAAAGCGGGTATTTGCCGTATTGCTGCTCACGCTTGCCCTCTACATGGCAAGCCGCGCCTTCTGAATTTTTAATTAAAAAAATCCTTCACTTTTTCCATCCAGCTCTTGGACTGGGGATTGTGGCGCTCACCGCCCTCTTGCAGGGATGACTCAAAATCCTGCAGCAGCTTTCGCTGTTTATCGGTGAGCTTTACCGGTGTCTCAATCAACACATGGCAATACAAGTCTCCCGGCAATCCAGACCGTACATTGCGAATGCCTTTGCTGCGTAGCCGAAAGGTCTTGCCGCTTTGAGTGCCCTCGGGCACCTCGAAGCTTGCCTTTCCGCCTAAGGTGGGCACATCAACGGTTCCGCCCAGGGCCGCCCGAGCAAAACTGATCGGCACTTCGCAGTGCAGGTCATCGCCATCGCGAGAAAACACGCGGTGGGGCTTGATGCTGATTTCGACATACAGATCACCACTTGGCCCACCGTTTACGCCCGGCTCGCCATTGCCGGCCGAGCGAATGCGCATGCCATCATCAATACCCGCCGGGATTTTGACTTCGAGTGTCTTTTGCTTACGGACCCGGCCATCACCGCGGCAGGTGCCGCAAGGATCTTTGATGGTTTTGCCACGGCCATGGCAGCTCGGGCAGGTCTGCTGAATCGAGAAAAAGCCCTGTTGCATGCGGACCTGGCCCTGTCCGCCGCAGGTCTTACAAGTCTCGGGCTTGGTGCCCGGCTTTGCGCCTGAGCCATCACAGGTGCCGCACTTTTCCCAGGTGGGCACCTTAATCTCGGTGGTCATGCCATTGGCCGCATCCTCCAGCGTGACCTCCATGGAGTAACGCAGATCGGCCCCGCGATACACATTACTGCGGCCACCACGGCTGCCTGCGGCGCCACCGAAGATATCGCCGAAGATATCGCCGAAGGCATCCGCAAATCCGCCAAAGCCCTGCTCTCCGCCGCTAAAGCCGCCTGCATTGGGATCCACGCCAGCATGGCCAAAGCGATCATAAGCGGCACGCTTCTCGGCATCCGAGAGCATTTCGTAGGCCTCTTTGGCCTCTTTGAATTTATCTTCCGCTGCCTTATCACCCGGATTGCGATCCGGGTGATATTTCATTGCCAGCTTGCGATACGCCTTCTTGAGGTCTTCATCAGAAGCATTTTTGGCAACACCAAGCACTTCATAGTAGTCGCGCTTGGACATTAGTCACGCTTCACTTCCTTGAAGTCTGCATCCACAACATCATCGGCCTTGGCGGCACCGCCACCCGAAGGGGCCCCACCAGCAGCAGCACCGGCCGCAGCAGCCTGCGCGTCGGCATAGACCTTCTCGCCCAGTTTCTGCGAGGCCTTCATCAGGTTTTCTGTCTTGGATTCGATCGCCGCCTGATCCTCGGTCTTTAACGCCGCCTCGGCCTCTTTTATGGCCTCTTCGATTTTGGCTTTTTCGTCGGCACTGATCTTATCGCCATGCTCTTCTAACGACTTCTTCACCGAATGGACCATGGCCTCGCCTGCGTTACGGGCCTGCACCATCGCGACACGCTTTTTATCGTCCTCGGCATTGGCCTCGGCATCTTTCACCATCTTCTGAATCTCCTCATCGGAGAGCCCAGAGTTGGCCTTAATGGTGATCTTATTTTCCTTGCCTGTTGATTTGTCTTTTGCCGAGACATGCAAAATGCCGTTGGCATCAATATCAAAGGTCACCTCAATCTGCGGCGTGCCACGGGCGGCCGGGGGAATGCCTTCGAGATTGAATTCGCCGAGAAGCTTATTGGCATTGGCAAGCTCACGCTCACCCTGGAAGACCTTGATGGTCACCGCAGGCTGATTGTCATCAGCCGTCGAGAAGACCTGCGAGAACTTCGTGGGAATCGTGGTGTTTTTCTGAATCATCTTGGTCATCACGCCACCAAGCGTCTCGATGCCGAGTGATAAGGGCGTGACATCCAGCAGCAGCACATCCTTGCGGTCGCCCGCCAATACCGAACCCTGAATGGCTGCGCCCACGGCCACGGCCTCGTCGGGATTGACATCCTTGCGCGGCTCACGGCCAAAGAAGCCCTTCACCGCATCCTGGACCTTCGGCATGCGGGTCATGCCGCCCACCAGAATCACATCATCGATCTCCGAGGCCGACACGCCGGCATCTTTCATCGCGATTTTGCAGGGCTCAATCGTGCGGCTAATCAGATCGTCCACCAAGGACTCGAGCTTGGCCCGCGTAATTTTGAAGGTCAGGTGGACCGGTGCCCCGTTGGCCATGGCGATGTAGGGCTCGTTTAACTCGGTCTGCTGGCTGGATGACAACTCAATCTTTGCCCGCTCGGCCGCCGCCTTGATTCGCTGTAGCGCGATGGGATCCTTGGAGAGATCCACTCCGCTTTGCTTTTTGAATTCATCAATGATGTGGTCAATGATGCGCTGATCGAAATCCTCGCCGCCCAAGAAGGTATCGCCATTGGTGGAGAGCACCTCGAACTGTTTCTCACCATCAACATCAGCGATCTCGATGATGGAGACATCAAAGGTGCCGCCGCCTAAGTCATAGACGGCAATCTTGCGATCTTTGCCGGCCGCCTTATCCAAGCCAAAGGCCAATGCCGCCGCTGTCGGCTCATTGATGATGCGCTTGACTTCCAGGCCTGCGATACGGCCTGCATCTTTGGTTGCCTGACGCTGGGAATCATTAAAGTAGGCCGGCACCGTGATCACGGCCTCGGTGACTTCTTCGCCGAGATAGTCCTCGGCGGTTTTCTTCATTTTGCGCAGCACCTCTGCCGAAACCTGCGGGGGCGCCAGCTTTTTGTCGCGGGCCTTCACCCAGGCGTCGCCGTTATCGGCCTTGGAGATTTCAAAGGGCATCAGCGCAATGTCTTTCTGCACTTCTTTTTCATCGAACTTACGGCCGATTAAGCGCTTCACGGCATACAGCGTATTTTTCGGGTTGGTCACCGCCTGCCGCTTGGCGGGTGCGCCCACCAAAATCTCGCCGTCTTCCATGTAGGCGATGATGGACGGCGTGGTGCGGGCGCCCTCAGAATTTTCAATAACCTTGGGCGAGCCGCCCTCAAGAATCGCAACGCAGGAATTGGTCGTTCCCAGGTCGATGCCGATGATCTTTGCCATGATGCTTTTCCTTCAGAAATTGGATTGACTTGATAAAGCAGGTGGGGGCTGGTTCGGCCCATTTCAAGGGGGCCCGGCCTTGCCGCCCGTCGCGCGGGGCCCTACTGGGCGACCACCACAATGGCTGGCCGCAGGACCCGCTCAGCCACCATGTAGCCCTTCTGCATGACCTGGACCACATGATTTGAGGGAACCGGCGGATTCTGGGCATTGCCATCCACCATCGAGACCGCCTGATGGCGATTGGGATCGAATTTCTCTCCCACTGGATGAATCGGAGTCAGCCGGCCCTTTTGGAACGCCTGCTGGAGCTGCTTCAAGGTCAGCTCTACGCCGCCCTTTAGGCCGTCGGGGGTCTGATGTTCAAGGGTAAGGGCCATCTCCAGGCTATCGGCCACCGGCAGCAACGCTTCGGCAAATCCTTCGATCGCAAATTTCCCGGCGTTTAAGACCTCCTGGGCGCTGCGTTTGCGGAGATTTTCCATCTCTGCGCGGGCCCGAAGATATTCTTCCTCCCAGGCCTTGACCTTGGCCTGCGCCTCGTCGAGCTGGACCTGAAGGCTTGCGGCCGGCTCGGGGGCTGACGGGTCTAAAGGCGCAGCGGCAGTGGCCTCGGGGCCCAATGGCTCGGCATTCGGAGTAGCGATGGTGTCCTCGGGTGTTTTTTTCTCAGTTGAGTCAGGCATGGGAATTCCGCAAAAACGAATCGATAGGTCAGAAGGTTGGGCCAGCCAGACTGATTTTCAAGGCCCCGTATCGGGCCCGATGGCCCAGCAGCAGCCTGCGCCCTGCCTGCCGGGAGGCCCTAGTTGGCGCTGCCGAGCGCCTTTGCCCGAAGCCGCTGAAGTTCAAGGCTGGCGGCTTCCTGCGCATCCTGACCGACTGGCCAGCCCGAGAGATTAAGCGTGATCAGATCGGCAAGGGCCTGAATGCCGGCCGGCTCATCATTGATGCAAGCGATATAGCGATACTGGCTGCCGCCCGCAGTCAAAAATTCTTCCTTGCCCTCCATGGCGATCTCTTCGAGCGTCTCGAGACAGTCGGCAGGAAAGCCCGGACACATCACATCCAGCACTTTCACGCCCTGCCCGGGCAGGCTCTCGATGACTTCTGAGGTGTAAGGCTTTAACCACTCCGCCTTGCCGAAGCGCGACTGAAATGAAATCCGCCACTGCTGCTCCGTCAGTCCCAGGGCCTGCGCCAAAAGCCGCGCGGTTTTATGGCACTCACAGTGATAGGGATCCCCTTTGAGCAGCGAGCGCTTCGGCACGCCATGAAAACTAAAGAGCAGCAGATCGCCGCGGCCATGCGCCTGCCAATGCCGACGGACCTGCTCGGCCAATGCGGCGATATACGGCGGGTAATCGTGAAAGCTGCGGATCAATCGCAAATCGGGCTGATTACGAAACGCGGCAAACTCTTTAAAGACCACATCAAAGGCGGTTGCCGTGGTGCTTGATGAATACTGCGGATACATCGGCAGCACCAGTAAGCGGCGGACTCCGCGATCTCGCAATGCCGCCAAGGCGGAGGGAATACTCGGATTGCCGTAGCGCATTGCGACTTCAAGCACGACATCCATTCCACGGGCCGACAACACCGCACGCAGGCCCTGGGCCTGCCGCTCGGTGTAGACCCGAAGCGGCGAGCCCTCGTCCATCCAGATGCTGGCGTATTTCACGGCCGACTTCTGGGGCCGCACATTCAAAATAATTCCATTCAGAATCGGCCACCAGACCAGCCGCGGAATCTCGACCACCCGAGGATCCGACAAAAACTCTTTCAGATAAGTCTTTAAGGCCTTGGCGGTTGGCGCATCGGGTGTGCCGAGATTAATCAACAAGACTCCGGTGCGCAGGGCAGCGCCATGCTGATAGTCGGGCTCAGGTCGCAGTGTGGGATTCATCAAAAAATAGCGGGCCGGGGCTAGCCCTGTGCGGGCTGGCTGAGGGCCGTGGACAGTAATTTTGCGGTGATATCCACAATGGGAATCACGCGCTCATAGGCCATGCGGGTTGGGCCAATCACGCCCAGCGTGCCGACGACTCGGCCATCAATCTCATAAGGCGCAGCCACGACCGAGAGTTCTTCGATCGGCACCAAGGACGATTCGCCACCGATAAAAATCTGCACACCCTGGCCGCGCGATGAAGATTCCAGCAGCCTCACCAATGCAGCCTTTTGCTCAAACAAATCAAAGAGCTTACGCAGGCGGCTCATGTTTTCAGACAGATCAGCGACATCCAAAAGCCGTCGCTCCCCAGAAACGAGCACCTCGTCATTGCCTGCAGAAAATACATCCTCGCCATTTTCGACTGCCAATGTCATGAGCGAGGAAATGTTATTGCGCAATTCAGACAACTCAGTTTTAATCCGGGCCCGCACCGCCTCGAAATCAAGGCCGGCGTAATGGGCATTGATGTAATTGCCGGCCTCGGTGAGCTCAGAGGGCGAATAATCCCGGTCCGTCTGGAGGATTCGGTTATGCACATCACCATCCGGGCTCACCACAATCAGCAGCACACGCCGTTCGCTAAGCCGCAAAAACTCAAGGTGTCGAAACACGCCCGCCCGCCGCGGCGTCACCACAACGCCGGCAAAGCTCGAAAGGCTGGATAAAAGCTGTGCAGCATGTGTCATTACCCGCTGGGGCGCATCCGCCTGCAGCTGGCCCTCGAGCATGGCGGCCTGATCGGGCTTAATCGGCTGCACCGTGAGCAGACGGTCCACGAATAAACGGTAGCCGCGCGGCGTCGGAATTCGGCCGGCCGAAGTATGCGGACTGGCCACAAGGCCCATGTCCTCGAGATCGGCCATCACATTGCGAATCGTGGCCGGTGAAAGATCAAGGCCCGAAAACTTTGACAGCGCCCGCGAGCCCACCGGCTGGCCCTCGGCGATATAACGCTCGATCAAGGTTTTTAAGAGGTTTCGGGACCGGTCATCTAGCATAGGCCGCATTATTCCCCATCCCTGCTCCTATGGTGTAATGACAGCCATGAGCCAAGGCCAGACTCCCTTTCGATGCGTAGGTGTGTTCGGTCGGCCGCAGACCGAGGGCCTGGGCGCCCCACTTCGGCGCATCCTTGCGAGCATTCGGAAGCTGGGATGCGCGGTATGGGTCGAAAATGAAACGGCAAAAAGCGCTGGCCTCACCACAGCCGAAAGCGATGGCCAGGCGAGCCTGAATGCGCTGGCCGAGCGAATTGATCTGGCCGTCATTCTTGGCGGTGACGGCACCCTGCTTGGCATCGCGCGCCAGTTAGCCCCCACCGGAATCGCTTTAATTGGTGTGAACCAAGGCCGTCTTGGCTTTATGACGGATCTGGATATCTCACAAGTGGAATCTGAACTCCCCGCGGTCATTGCGGGTGACTATGTGAAAGAAGAGCGGGCCATGCTGCAGGTTGCCGTGATGCGCAAAGCGCCAGGCTCCACCGCTCGAACCGCAGTGTTTGATGCGCCGGCATTAAACGATGCAGTGATCAGTCGCGGTGCGGTCAGTCGCATGGTGGAGGTTGAAGTATTTGTCGATGGCCACTACCTGCACACCCTGCGGGCCGATGGCCTGATCATTTCAACGCCGACTGGCTCCACCGCCTATGCGCTCTCGGCACTGGGCTCCATCCTGCATCCCGGCTTGGCCGGCATCACCCTGGTGCCCGTCGCCCCGCAGGCCCTCTCCAGCCGGCCCATCGTGCTGCCCGAACAGGTTGAAGTGCAAGTGGTGATCAATGATGGTGCCGGCACCAGCCTGCACTGCGATATGCAGGCCCTGACCTCGCTGCAAGATGGAGACAAAATTGTCATTCGCCAGGGGCCCCACAAAGTGCGACTGCTGCATCCCAAGGGCTACGATTATTTCTCCATGCTCCGCCGCAAGCTGCACTGGAGCACCAACCCTTTATTTGCTGGCCGGCCCGATCCCCTTCCGCCGACCGAACCCCACTAGCCATCACGACACGCCATGCTTGTCTCGCTGTCCGTGCAGCAGTTCGTAATTGTCGAGCAGCTCGATCTCGACTTTAGCCAGGGCTTTACCGTCATGACCGGCGAAACGGGTGCCGGCAAGTCAATTCTGATTGATGCGCTCGATCTGCTGCTCGGAGGCCGCGGTGATGCGACTGTCGTGCGCGAGAAAGCAGCAAAGGCCGATCTGTCTGCGCGCTTTGACCTCTCTGATGCCCCCGAGGCGCAGGCCTGGCTGGCCGAGGCAGAGCTGCAGTCTGACCAAGATCCAAATGAATTGCTGATCCGCCGGGTAGTGGATGCGGCAGGAAAGTCGAAATCCTGGATTAATGGGCAGCCGGCAACCCTGACGCAACTCAAAGAAATCGGCGAGCAGCTCGTGGATATCCATGGCCAGCATGCCCATCAGGCCCTGCTGCGGCCGCAGGCCCAGCGCGTATTACTCGATGCACATGCCGGCCTGACCGAGTCGGCGAAAACACTGGCACTCCAATGGCGCGAGGTGCAACGGCTTGAGCACGCAATCGCCGATTCAGAGCAGCAGGCGCAGGCCCTCGCCGTGATCAGAGATCAGCTGGAGTGGAAGGTCTCAGAGGTCAATGGACTGCGCCTCTCGGCTGGCGAATGGGAGGCCCTCTCTGAGGAGCAAAAGCGGCTTTCTCACGCTGCAGAGCTTCTTCAGAGCTCGCAATCAGCACTTCAACAAATCGCCGAAGACGATCCATCAATCGTCACACAGCTAGAGAAATTGCAGCAGCGGCTGGGCAGCCTCACGGATAAAGATCCCCGGCTCACGCCTGCGACACAGGCCCTTGAATCTGCGGTCATTCAACTGCAAGAGGCCGCCGATGCCCTTCAACGCTATCTCGATAAAAGCGATCTTGATCCCGATCGGCTCACTGAAGTCGAAGAGCGCGTGCAGTCCATCTTTAGCGTCGCCCGAAAACTTAAAGCACGGCCTGAAGACCTTTTGTCTCTCTTGGCGACCGCCCAAGAGGATCTGGCCCGGGCAGCACAGGCAGCCGACACCGAGGCCCTTAAGCAATCATTAGCCCGGGCACGGCAGGAATACGACCAGCAGGCCAAGCGGCTCTCGCATGAGCGCCAGAAGGCCTGTCAGGCGCTCTCTGGGGCAGTGAATCAATGGTTTGCCCAGCTTGCAATGGGCGAGATGCGATTTGAGGCGGCCTGCGAAGCCCGCGAAAAACCGGCGGGCCACGGACTTGAAGATGTCATCTTCATGCTGCGCAACCATAGCCAGGGTGCAGCCTATCCGATGAACCGTGTCGCCTCAGGCGGTGAGTTGGCCCGCATCAGCCTCGCCATCGCCGTGGTGACCTCATCATCAAACAAGATTCCCACCTTGATTTTTGACGAGGTGGATTCTGGCATCGGTGGCAATGTCGCCCATACGGTTGGAGAACTCTTGCGGGGGCTTGGCCAGTCCCGGCAGGTCTTATGCGTGACCCACCTGCCGCAGGTTGCCGCACGCGGCCATCACCACCTACGGGTCTCAAAGAAAAAATCAACGGCAGGCCCGCCAGTCAGCGCACTCACCCCATTAAGTGCCGAAGATCGGGTGGATGAAATCGCCCGCATGCTTGGCGATGAAGGCGCGGAGAAGACCTCGCGCGATCACGCGCGCTCGCTACTTACTCTTTGATAAACGCGCAGCCGAGGCGGCCGCGGCTGATCGATGCGGGCAGTTGTCGCGCTGACAATGGCCGTATAACGACAGTGCATGATCGGCGAGCTCGAATCCTTGCTCTCGCGCGATCCGGCGCTGCCGATCCTCGATCTCGGTATCGCAGAACTCCTCCACCCGGCCGCAGTCCAGGCAGACCAAGTGATCGTGATGGGATCCCTCGTTCAGTTCAAAGACCGCCTTACCCGACTCAAAATGGCTGCGCGAGAGAATCCCAGCCTGCTCAAACTGGGTCAGGACGCGATACACGGTGGCCAGGCCAATATCGACGGCTTCAGCCAGCAGCGCCCGATAGACATCTTCGGCCGTCAGGTGCCGTGAACTTGCCCGATGAAAAATATCCAGGACCTTCAGCCTGGGCGCGGTCACCTTCAGGCCGGTTGTTTTTAGATCATGGGCGCCGGGCATGGGCCGTATCATAGCGGCCTATGTCGACAAAAAACCCAGGCCCTAGCGAAGACCCGCAGGCCAGCCGTCAGGGCTGGCTCAGGTGCACTCTGATTGCCGTGGCAAGCGCAGTGCTGCTTGCCGGCTGCGCCTCGAAAAATAACCGCCTGACCAATCTTCGCGAAAATCCGCCGAACTGGCTCACACCCTTTCGGATTGACATTGGCCAGGGCAATTACATTACAGAGTCCATGGTCGGCCAGCTGAAAAAAGGCATGAGCCGTGAACAGGTGCGCGGTGTGCTGGGCACACCACTGTTAATCGATCCCTTTCGTAATGACCGCTGGGACTATGTCTTCAAGCTCAAGCGTGGTGATGGCCGTCAGGATCGGCGCCGTTTTTTTGTGCAATTTAAAGAGGATGCGCTGGAATCCTGGGGCGGCGATCCACTGCCACGCGAAGGCGGCGAGGAACTGCTGCCGTCACGGCCTGCGCGATAAATCATCATGACAAGCGCCACACGAATTGCCATATCGGGTGCAACCGGAAAGATGGGCCGTATGCTGATCGAGGCAGTGCTCGCCCATCCGCAGATGGTGCTTGCCGCGGCCCTGGAGCAGCCCAGCAGCCCGATGATCGGAAAAGATGCAGGCGACTTCATGGGCCAGTCCTCCGGTGTTGCGATCTCTGCGGATCCCACGGCCGCCCTTCGGGCCGCCGATGTCTTGATCGATTTCACGCGGCCTGAAGCCACACTGGAATTACTCAAGGCCTGCGCCCAGCATCGTGTGCGGGCGGTAATTGGCACTACCGGCTTTGATGCGGCGGGCCAATCAGCAATTGCAGCTTTTAGTAAAAACAATGCCACCGTGATGGCACCCAACATGAGTGTGGGCGTGAATATCACCTTAAAGCTTCTGGAATCGGCGGGCCGCTATCTTGGCGAAGGCTTTGATATCGAAGTCATTGAGGCCCACCACCGTCACAAGGTGGATGCACCCTCCGGCACGGCACTGAAAATGGCCGAAGTTGTCGCCCAGGCGGCTGGCCGCAATCTCAGCAAGGATGCCCGCTATGCCCGCGAGGGCCACACGGGCCCGCGTCCTGCGAAAGAGATCGGCTTTTCGGTCATTCGTGGCGGTGACATCGTGGGGGATCACACCGTGCTTTTTGCGGGCACGGGCGAGCGCATTGAAATCACCCACAAATCTTCCTCGCGGGCGACCTATGCCGAAGGCGCGCTGCGTGCAGCGCTATTTCTGATGCAAAAACCTGCGGGCCTGTATGACATGCAGGATGTGCTGGGCCTGAAGTAAGGCCCCGGGGGCAGCGCTAGCGCAATGCCGTGATCACTTCTCGATCCGTAAGCCACTCTGACAGAATGCGCGGCTTGGTTTCACCCGGCCGATAAACAAGATACAACGGCACGCCGTTGCGCCCATGGCGGGCCAGTTCGGCAGCAATCTGCGGATCCTGACGGGTCCAATCCGCCCGCAATGCCTGCACGCGATTTTCTTTAAACGCTTTGATCACCGCATCACCTTGCAAAACGCGGACCTTATTGGCCTGGCAGGTAATACACCAGCTCGCAGTGAAATCAACAAAGACTGGGCTGCCCTGCAGCGCCAGCCGCTCAGCCAATCCAGGGGCCCAGGCCTGCCAGCGAAGCTCCCCGGCCGAGACTGCCGGCGAATTTCCGTTAGCAGCTGATTCCGTTATTGGTGCAGCCGCAGTGGATGAGCGCAGCGCACTGGCAGGTGCCTCCCGCAGGGTCCAGACAATCGCTAGCACCAGAAACACAAACGCGAGCAAAACACCGACCAAGGAGATCGGGCCCGCTTTGCCCTGCTGCAAGAATCGTCCATAAATCCACAGCAGCAGAGACAGCGCAATCGCCGCCATCAACGCCGTCAACACGCGGTCAGGGCCCTGCAGTCCGGCTAAAACCCAAATCAGCCAGGCCGCAGCAGCCAGCATGGGAAAGGCCATGAGCTGCTTAAACGTCATCATCCAGGGGCCAGGCCTGGGCAGGACTTTCAAAAGATCCGGAAGAAAGGCCATCAGTAAATACGGCAGCGACATGCCCACGCCAAGGCCGGCAAAGACCAAGAGGGTCTCCCAGAAACCGGCAGTGGCCGTAAAACCAATCGCGCTGCCCATAAAAGGCACCGTGCAGGGTGAGGCCACCACCACGGCCAGCACGCCGGATGCAAATGCACCGCCCGCATTGGCCTGGGCCGCCGCACGATCTGCAAATCCTAAATTCGCAGCCCGCACTGCCAGTAGGCCCATCTCAAATACGCCCAACAAATTCAGCGCAAGCAAAACAAACAGCAACGTTAAGCCCAAGACCACTGCGGGATTCTGCAGCTGAAAGCCCCAGCCAATCGACTCGCCGAGACCGCGCAGCGCCAACAACAGCAGGCCCAATGCCGTAAACGTCAGAATCACGCCCGTCGAAAATGACAGGGCCCGCACGACGGTGACCGATGTCGCATGCGCCGACTCAGCAAACGACAGCACCTTTAATCCGATCACCGGAAAAACGCAGGGCATCAGATTCAGAATTAGGCCCCCCAGTAGTGCAGCGCCCAGGGCCGACCAGAATGCGCTGCTGACAAATCCGGCAGAAGGCTTGGGGCTTGGGGCTGCAGCCGCTGCAGTCTGGCCCGCAGACACGACGCTGACTGCAGCCGGCGGCGACTGATTCGAAAATGCAGCCCGCCATTCGACTCCTGGCTGTGTGCCGATTACCCAGATGCCTTCGACAAGCTTGGCTTTTTTAACCTGATCAACTGCAGCAGTCGATGACTCCCCAAGCGGGATATCCAGCCGCCAGCCCTGCTCTGTTTTTGCAAGCCGCTGAGCTGCGGCCGGCAGAATGAGGCCCTCTAGGTAAGGAAGAAAGAGGCCCGCGACTTCATCTGTATCCGATTTCGGCCACGATAAAACCAGCTGGCGATCCACAACATGGGCTGTCAACAGCCGGCCGGAATCTTTTTTCGGCAGCCGCTCTCGCGCTAACGCAAATAACGGCGCA
Organism: uncultured Bordetella sp.; assembly: GCA_964440375.1. Lineage (GTDB taxonomy): Bacteria > Pseudomonadota > Gammaproteobacteria > Burkholderiales > Burkholderiaceae_A > Lacustribacter. Next base: position 12,397 of record CAYTRY010000001.1, read on the forward strand.
TCCGAAGATGTCTCGACTGATTTTGTATCGGCGGCCACCGGCAAGCGCAGCGCCAAGGCCGCCTCACCGGGGATGCAGACATCCTTGCAGACCAGCCAGCTGGCCTGTGCCTGCAGGACCACCTCGCGTGCCGCAATCGATGAAGGCGCAATCAACTCTACTGCGAGCAGTAAATCGCCCTCATAGCCAAAATTCGCCAGCGGGCCAACCGGCAAGCGTTGCGGCGTGGGCCATTGAATCGCACCCGCCTTCCAGCCCGCAGGCAAACGCCAATCAATCCGCGTGGGCAATCCTGAATCTCCAGGATTTTTCCAATAGGTGTGCCAGTGCTCATCGTGAACCAGACGCAGGCCAACCCAGAGGCTCTGCCCCGCCACCACGGCCTTGCGCTCGGCGATCAGTCCGGCCTGTAGCTGGCCCACCCGCGTCATGCCCTCGGCGGGGGCAGCAGCGTCGGCCCCCTGCTGGGCCTTTTGAAGCAGTCCCTGTGCCTGCGCCGCAGGCGCTGCCGAAATGAGCAGCCAAACCAATAAGTGAAGAAATTTCATGATCGGGATTATTCCACCTTCGATTCGCTTGGTAACATTGGCGCCATGCTCAATGAATTAACGGCCCTGGCGGATAAGACCGACGCCCTGATTTCGGTAGTCAATCAGCTGCGCCAGGAAAACACACGACTGCGCAATCAAAATGCACAGCTCAACGCTGAGCATCGGGCCATGGGTGAGCGGCTGCAGCTGGCCTCAGAAAAACTCGAGGCCATCGTCGAGCGGCTGCCCTAAGCAGCCCGCCCGCCACCGCATGGGCGGGGCCCACTAGCTGAACTGCTCACGCAAGATGTTTTTCTGAACCTTGCCCATCGCATTGCGGGGCAATGTCTGCACGATATGAATGGCCTTGGGCACCTTGAAGTTGGCAATCCGGGCCTTGATCTCAGCAATCATCGATTGTGGATTTAAAGATGCGCCGGGCTTCGCGACCACCACAGCCGTTACCGCCTCACCAAAATCGGGATGCGGAATGCCAATCACCGCAGACTCATCCACACCGGCCATCTCATCAATCAGCATTTCAATTTCTTTCGGGTAGACGTTATAGCCGCCCGTGATGATGAGGTCTTTGCTTCGGCCGATCAGATGCAGATAGCCATCGGCATCCCACTGGCCCATATCACCTGTCCGAAACCAACGGTCTTGTGTGAATTCCTCTCGGGTCTTCTCGGGCATCCTCCAGTAGCCCGAAAACACATTCGGACCGCGGACCTGAACAGCGCCGATTTCAGACAGACCCTGCCTGCGTCGTCGCACGGTGCGGCCGCGATCATCCACCAAACGCAGTCCAACTCCTGGCAGGGGAAAGCCGACCGTTCCTGCGCGACGCTCCCCCTGATAAGGATTCGAAGTCAGCATGACGGTCTCACTCATGCCATAACGCTCCAAAATCACATGGCCAGTTTTCGCGCGAAAGGCCTCGAAGGTCTCCTTTAAGAGCGGCGCCGACCCCGAAATAAATAGCCGCACGCCCTTGACGACCGATCGCGTCAGGCGGTCATCGGCCGCCAGCCGAACATAAAAGGTGGGCACACCCATCATGACGGTGGCCCGCGGCAAAAGCCGAATGATCTGATCGGCATCGAACTTTGTGCACCAGTAGGTTTTGCTGCCATTGATCAAAGCGCCATGCAGGGCGACAAACAGGCCATGCACGTGAAAAATGGGCAAGGCATGCAGCAGTACATCGCCACGCTGCCAGTGCCAGGCTTTTTGCAGCGTGCGGGCATTCGATGCCAGATTCCGATGGCTCAGCATGGCGCCTTTGCTGCGGCCGGTCGTGCCTGAGGTATACAGAATCGCAGCAAGATCATCGGGCTTGCTACTCACGGTTTTAAATGTCGCCCGGTGCGGCGTTGCGGCCTGAATCAGGCTGCCATCAGCAGCCTCCCCAAGGGTCATGACATGGCGGCAGCCATTGGCACGGGCGATCGGCTCAACCCAAGAAAAATTAGCGGGGCTGCAGACGACTACTGCAGGCTCGGCATCTGAAATGAAATAGCCGATCTCTGACTCTCGATAGGCGGTATTTAATGGCAAGAACACCATGCCGCTGCGCAAAGCGGCAAGGTAGAGCATCACCGCCTCAACGGATTTCTCGGCCTGCACCGCAATGCGACTGCCGCGGGCAATGCCAAGAGAGGCCAGCCAATTGGCGATCTTGGCGCTGCCAGCGCGCAGGTCATCAAAGGTGTAATAACGGCCATCGGGCGTTTCAAATGCACAACGATCCGGCGCCCGAGGGAACTGCGATTCCAAAACGCGATACAGATTGCTCATATCAATCCTGCAGCCTTAGTCATCTTGAAAGTCGGGACTGGTCTTATTAAGAAATGCGCTGATGCCGCGCCGATAGTCCTGAGAGTCTGCGAAATCCCAGCTCGCATCGTGCTGGGCTGCCGTCAACCCAGGGCCTTGGGCAAGCTCCATCAGTCGACGGATCAGCCACTTGTGTCGCCGGGCAGCAGCAGGCCCGCCGGCCAGGACATGCTGCATCAGCGTGTTTAATGCCTCATCAAATAATGACTGCGGCACGACACGATTGACCAGGCCTTTGTCATAGGCCTCTTCAGCATCCATCAGCCGGCCTTCCAGCAAAAGCTCCAGTGCGGTCGCTGGGCCAACACAGCCCACCAAGGCGGCGGCCTCCAGTGGGGCCATGGGAAAACCAAGCCGATTAATCGGCACACCAAAGCGGCTGCGGTCAGTGGCAATCCGAAGATCACAGACGCAGGCAATCTCTAGCCCACCGCCGACACAGGCCCCATCAATGGCCGCCACGACAGGTATCGGGCAATGCGCAATCGCGCGCAGTGCCGGTGCAATGATGTCTTCGTGATACGCCCGGACCTGCGCTCGGCTCATGCGCTGCTCGGCAAATTCAGAGATATCTGCGCCAGCGGCAAACGCACTCTGCTGGCCTGAAATCACTGCGAGTCTTAAGTCTGTGCGGGCAGAAATTTCTTCAAAACACTGCCGCAATTCCCGCCACATCTGAATCGAGATTGCGTTTAACTGGCCCGGATGCGACAGCGTGACCCGGGCAACGGGCGGCGTCGAGGCCCAGACAATACTGCCGACGGCATGATGTTCAGACTGCGCCACGTTATTTTGATCGCCGATAAGACCACATCAGAATCAGAGCGCCCACCATGATCATGGGCAAGGACAGCCATTGTCCCATGCTCAGGCCGAGGGACAACACTCCGAGAAATGCATCCGGCTCGCGCGCAAACTCCGCCAAAAAGCGCGCCAGACCATAGCCCAGAAGAAACAATCCCGACACCGCGCCCAGTGGCCGAGGGCGAGCGGAGAAGCGCCACAGCACGACAAACAGCAGCAGGCCCTCGAGCAGCATCTGATACAGCTGCGAAGGATGGCGGGCCAGCAGATCGCCCGCCTGCGGAAAGACCATGGCCCAGGGCAGTGCGGCCTCTGTGGGCCGGCCCCAGAGTTCGCCATTAATAAAATTTCCCAGTCGGCCCGCCGCAAGGCCAAGGGGCACCAGCGGTGCGATGAAATCCGCTACACGAAAAAATTCAATCCGACGTCGCCACGCAAAAAATCCCATTGCGGCGATCACCCCCAGCATGCCGCCATGAAAGGCCATGCCGCCTTGCCAGACCGCCAGAATTTCCTCGGGATGCTGCAGGTAATAACTCGGCTTATAAAACAATACGTAGCCCAGCCGACCTCCGAGCACCACACCGATCACGCCGAACAGCAGCAGATCATCTAAGCCGCGCGCATCCATGGCCGAGGATCCAGCCGATGACTTCATGCGCAGCCGGCCCAGAATCAGGACCGCAGCAAAGGCCACGAGATACATGAGTCCGTACCAGCGTATTGCGAGTGGGCCTAGAGAAATCGCAATGGGATCAAACTGCGGATGAACAAGAACCGATGGCGCCATACGGCACAATATAACCTTTGATTCCCCCCAAGGAGACCAGCGCCATGGCCAAGCCGAACCCTACCCCGCCGAAACGACTCAACGAGCGGTCGCGCATGGTGACCGAGGGGGTGGCCCGCGCGCCGAATCGGTCAATGTATTACGCCATGGGCTATCAGGAAGATGACTTTATTAATAAGCCCATGGTCGGCATCGCCAATGGCCACTCCACCATCACGCCCTGTAACAGCGGCCTGCAGCCCTTGGCTGATGCCGCGGTCGTGGCGCTGAAATCAGCCGGCGCGAACCCCCAGCTCTTTGGCACCCCAACCATTTCAGACGGCATTGGCATGGGCACCGAGGGCATGAAATATTCACTGGTCTCGCGGGAGGTCATTGCCGACTCTATCGAGACCTGCGTGAACGGCCAGTGGATGGATGGCGTATTGGTCATCGGCGGCTGCGATAAAAATATGCCCGGCGGCATGATGGCCATCGCGCGGACCAATGTGCCTGCCATTTATGTCTACGGCGGCACGATCAAGCCCGGCCACTACAAAGGCAAAGACCTGACGATTGTTTCGGCCTTCGAGGCGGTCGGTGAATTCACTGCAGGCCGGCTCAACGAAGTCGACTTCAAAGAAATTGAAAAACGCTCCTGCCCAGGATCAGGTTCCTGCGGCGGTATGTATACGGCCAACACCATGAGCTCCTCTTTTGAGGCGCTTGGCATGAGCCTGCCGTACTCCTCGACCATGGCCAACGAAGACCAAGAAAAGATTGCCAGTGCGGCCGAGTCAGCACGAGTATTGGTTCAGGCCATTGCCAAAGGCATTCGGCCCCGCGACATCATCACCCGCGAATCCATTGAAAATGCGGTTGCCGTCATCATGGCTGTCGGCGGGTCCACCAACGCAGTGCTGCATTTCCTGGCGATCGCGCACTCAGCGGGCGTGCAATGGGACATCGATGATTTTGAGCGTGTCCGCAGGCGGGTGCCAGTGATTTGCGATTTAAAACCATCGGGCCGTTATGTCGCGACCGATCTGCATCGCGCAGGCGGCATTCCACAGGTCATGAAAATTCTGCTGCAGGCAGGGCTTTTGCATGGGGACTGCCTGACCATCACGGGAAAAACAGTTGCGGAAATGCTCCGAGACATTCCTGCCACGCCCCGCGCGGATCAGGATGTGATTCTGCCGATTGAAAAAGCGCTTTACGCCGAGGGCCACCTCGCCATTCTCAAAGGCAATCTCTCGCCCGAGGGCTGTGTGGCCAAGATTACCGGCCTAAAAAATCCAGTCATCACAGGACCCGCCCGCGTCTTTGACTCAGAAGATGCCGCCATGCAGGCCATCATGGAGCGGGCAATCAAGCCAGGTGATGTTGTGGTGATCCGCTATGAGGGACCCCGCGGCGGGCCTGGCATGCGCGAAATGCTCGCCCCGACTTCGGCCCTCATCGGCCAGGGGCTGGGGGAATCGGTGGGCCTCATTACCGATGGCCGTTTCTCGGGCGGCACCTGGGGCATGGTCGTCGGCCATGTGGCCCCCGAGGCCGCAGTCGGCGGGCCGATTGGGCTGGTCAAAGAGGGGGACTCCATCACCATCGATGCCCACCAGCAACTGATCGAACTCAATATCAGCGCGGCTGAATTCGCGGCCCGCAAGGCCGCCTGGCGTGCGCCCGAGCCCCGCTACACCCGCGGGGTGCTGGCGAAATTCGCAAAGCTCGCGGCCTCGGCAAGCCGTGGCGCAGTCACCGACCCCGAGCTCTCTCAGCCCGAGATCCGCGGCTAGACAGGTTTTGCGGCTACAATTCGGGTCAACCGGCTGCCGCGGTGGCCCGTTATAAGAAGCAGATGCACTGCATTGAATCTGCCGATTGACTTGATTAGATTTTCAACAGGAGAGTATCCATGCGTAAGTTTGTTGCTCTGACCGTCGCCGCAGGCATGATGGCCTCCGCCGGCGCTGCTTTTGCCTCGCCCGAGCTGCTCAAAAAATACAACTGCACGGCCTGCCATGCCAACGATAAAAAACTGGTCGGCCCTGCCTATAAAGACGTCGCTGGCAAGTACAAAGCCGATGCAGGCGCTGCCGAAAAGCTGGCCAAGAAAATCAAGGCCGGTGGCCAAGGCGTATGGGGCCCTGTTCCAATGCCTCCCCACCCCCAGGTCTCTGATGCAGATGCCCTGACCATGGCGAAATACGTGTTGGCCGTGAAGTAAATCGTCCACGGGAAGACCACCAAAAACCCTTCGAGACATCGAAGGGTTTTTTGTTTTTAAGAGCCCTTAAAGTAAAGCGATGGCACTGCCACGACAATTTCGACGCCTTCGGCTGGGCTTAGTGGGCTTTGGCGATGTGGCGCGTCGCTCGCTCGAGCTCTGCCTATCGCGCCCATCTCAGCAGCATGGTCCCCGGCTGATTGTCGTGGGCCGCACCGCCGCCCAGCGCATCGCACCGCAGATCCGGCCCGCATTTTTTTCGGGCCGGCACAGCGCGCTCGGGCTTGATCTCGATCATCGACAAACGGTTCGGCGCATCACGCCGATACTGCAGGCCGCAATCATCTATCTGCCAACGGCTGAGCCCAAGACCGCTGAGGCCAAAACGGCAAACATTGACCGCCGGGCCCGGGAGCTTGCATGCGGACTGCGTGCCTGCCAATTTGCCATGCCGCTGGTTTATCTCAGCACCACTGGCGTTTATGGAAACCATCAGGGTGCCGAGGTCTCAGAGACCAGCCGCTGCCAGACGCGCCAGCCAAGGTCATTGCGTCGGCTTGATGCGGAGCAGGCCCTTCGGCCGCTCGGCGCCCATGTGCTGCGGGTTCCGGGCATCTACGACAGCCACGAGCGCCTGCCCACCGCGAGACTCCGCGCGCAGCAGCCAGCCCTTCGACAAGAAGATGATGTCTTCACGAATCACATCCATGCCGATGACCTTGCACGAATCGCGCTCATCGCTTTGTTTCGCGGCAGGCCTGGCCGCACCACCAATGCGGTCGATGAGACCGACATGAAAATGGCGGATTTTTTTGATGCAGTCGCTGACACGATCGGCCTTGCCCGGCCGCCGCGCGTCTCGCGGGAAGAAATGAAATCCCTGGCGGCGCAAGGCGCAATCCATCCCATGATGATGGGGTTTCTTGCAGAGTCACGACGCGTGAAATCCACGCGAGTCCACCGCGAACTCCGCATGCGCCTTCGGTATCCTACTGTTGGTCACACCCTGCGCGAACTGAAGTCGCAGTCCCATGTCACATCCTCAGCACCACAGCGCTAAACCGCTGCCCACCGGCCATCAGGATCTGCACGGCCACAGCACCCATGACACGACCCGTGGCCATGCCCGCACCGTATTGAATGTGACGGTCCTGGGCTGGGCCGTTGCGCTCACCGTGGGCTTTGCCGCAGTTGAATTTGTGGCATCACTATGGTCAGGCTCCGTGGCCCTGATGGCCGATGCGGGCCATATGATCACGGATGCGACTGCCTTGTTTCTCGCACTGGCTGCGCAAATGATTGCACGGCGGCCGCCAACCGAAACCAGCTCCTATGGTGACGGCCGGGCGGAGGCCCTGGCGGCATTCGTGAATTCTTTGGCCATGCTGGCCATGGTGATCTGGATTGCATGGGAGGCAATCGACCGATTCCAGCAGCCGCATCGTGTGGAAGGCATCACTGTCATGGCGGTTGCTGCAATTGGATTGGTGGTCAATCTGGTGGTGGCCTGGCTGCTGTCAAAAGACCAAAGCAATCTCAATTCAAAAGCTGCCCTGATTCATGTGCTGGGTGATCTGCTGGGCTCGATTGCTGCCATCATCGCCGGGGCGGTGGTCACCTTTACAGGATGGACCCCCATTGATCCCCTGCTCTCACTTCTGGTCTGTGTCCTGATTCTGAAATCAACACTGAGTCTGCTTCGCAGTTCCACCCGAATTCTGATGGAGCATGTGCCGGACTCCGTGAATTTCAAAGCCGTTGGCATCGAACTTCAAGCCATGCAGTCAGTGGTTCGGGTCCACAACCTCCACATCTGGGAAACCATGCCTGGAGAAATCAGCCTAACGGCCCATCTCGAGGTCAACAGCCTCGCGCACTGGCCCGAGGTGCTGCAGGCCGCACAGCAGATGCTGAGGGATCGGCATGGCATTGACCATGCCACCTTACAGCCCGAACTCGGGTCTACCCACCAAGCCGCTGACGGGCAGAGCGGTATTCCTGCTCCAGCTGATCCACAATCTGCCCAGCCGGCATCACCGCGGTAATACCCGCCACGCTCTGGCCTGCGCCCCAGATATCTTTCCATGCTTTCTGGCCAGCATTTTTGCGCAGGCTTGCAAAATCCACTTTTGATTTGTCGGATTGAATCAGCTCATCAGGATTTAAACCGGCGCGCACAATACTGCCGCGCAGATAATTTCCCAATACGCCAGTAAAACTTGACGAGCTCACGATATCCTCGGCGCCCGACTCAACCACCATCTGCTTGTATTCAGGAACTGCGCGGGCCTCGGCTGAGGCCACAAATCGTGTGCCCATGTACGCAAGATCAGCGCCCATCGCCTGGGCGGCGAGAATATGGTGGCCACGACTCATCGCACCCGAGAGAATGATGGTGCCCGAGTAAATTTTTCGTACCTCTTCGATAAACGCAAAAGGATTTAAGGGCCCAGCATGGCCGCCCGCCCCGGCCGTCACCAGAATCAGACCATCCACACCTGCCTCGATGGCCTTCTCTGCGTGTCGCAGGCTGATCACATCATGAAACACCAATCCGCCATAGGTCTTGGCCGCCTGCACCACAGGCGTTGGGGCGTGCAGGCTGGTAATCATGATGGGTACCCGATAGCGGACTGCCAGCTCGATGTCCTCGGCAAGCCGCGGGTTCGACGGATGCACGATCTGATTCACCGCAAAGGGCGCCACAGGATAGGGGCAGCCCGCCGGCTGGGGCTCGGCCAGGGCCTGCTGAATCTGTTCAAGCCAGCGGGCAAGCTCCCCAGACTCACGGGCGTTGAGCGCTGGAAACGATCCCAGAATTCCGGCCCGGCACTGTGCAATGACCAATTCAGGATTGGAGACGATAAATAACGGCGCGCCGATCAGCGGCAGCCGCAGCTGGGCAAGGGATTGTGGAATTGGCAAACCAGTCTCCTTTTCAGGGTCTTTCCCAAGTCCGGCGCCTTGCAAAAAATCCCGGCCCCGGGTTCAATTCAAACGAACGTATGAATGATACCGGACTCCCCCTGTCGGCGGCCAGCACCGCCGTGACCCGCGAGCGGCTGCTGGATGTGGCCGAGCGGCTCTTCGTGCGCCATGGCTTTGAGGCAACCTCACTGCGCAAAATCACGGCCGAGGCGGGTGCCAATCTTGCAGCAGTGAACTATCACTTTGGCAGTAAGGAATCCCTGGTCCAAGAAGTCTTGCGCCGGCGGCTGGATCGGGTGAACCGCGAGCGGCTGCTCGCACTGGATGCGCTTGAAAAAGCAGCAGCTGGAAAACCACTCAAGCCCAGCAGAATTCTCGAGGCATTTTTTGGCACCCTGCTGCGCATTGCCAAAGAAGAGCCGCAGAGCGGGCCCACTTTTCTGAAGCTTCTGGGCCGCACGATGACCGAGCCTGCCGATTTCATTCGGGCCTTTCTGGCCGATGAGTATCAACATGTGCTGGAGCGCTATAAGTTAGCCCTGTTTCGGGCCCTGCCCGATGTGCCCCGTGCAGAAATCATATGGCGCTTTCATTTCATGCTGGGCGCAACGGCCTACGCCATTGCCGGCACCGACAGCTTAAAACTTGTGACCCGCTGGACCGAACCTGAAAGCGCCGAAGTGCCGCGCTCGGCCCGGAAAAAAGCCCGTGATGCGGATCAGCTGAGCGAGCGGCTGATGAGCTTTCTCATCGGCGGCCTGCGTGCACCCCTTCCCAAGTCAATTGACCCACCCGAGAGGAAAACGCCATGTCGTTCATCCTGATGATGCTGATCATTCTTGCTGCCTGTGCAGTGCTGCTCACGGTAGCGCCACTGCGAAAGCGGCTTCTGACAGCCCCAATTCTGAAGGGCTTTCGAGCAGCCTTGCCGTCGATGTCAGAAACAGAGCGGGCCGCCCTTGAAGCGGGCACGGTCTGGTGGGAGGCCGATCTGTTTCGTGGCCGGCCCGATTGGAGGGGCCTGACGGCCATCGCAAGGCCCCAGCTCACCGCAGAAGAGCAGTCCTTTCTTGACCACGAAGTCGAAGAGGCCTGCCGGATGGTCAATGAGTGGCAGGTCAACTTCAAAGACTACGACATGCCCAAAGCGGCCTGGGACTTCATCAAGCAGAAAGGTTTTTTGGGAATGATCATTCCCAAGGCCTACGGCGGCAAACAATTCTCGGCCTATGCCCACTCACAAGTGGTTGCCAAACTTTCTACGCGCTCATCGCCACTTGCCATTTCAGTGATGGTGCCCAACTCATTGGGCCCTGCCGAGTTGCTGCTGCACTATGGCACCGAAGAGCAAAAAAATTATTTCCTGCCACGGCTGGCCCGCGGAGAGGAAATTCCTGCTTTTGCGCTGACCAGTCCCTGGGCGGGATCGGATGCCGCAGCGATTCCCGATTTTGGAATCGTCTGCAAAGGCCTCTGGCAGGGCAAAGAGACACTCGGCATGCGGGTCACGTGGAATAAGCGCTACATCACGCTGGCACCGGTCTGCACGCTTTTAGGCCTGGCATTTCGACTCTACGATCCCGATGGCCTGCTGGGCAGCACGAAAGATTTGGGGATTACCTGTGCGCTGGTGCCACATAACCATCCCGGCGTTGACATCGGCCGCCGCCATATTCCAATGAACACCTATTTTATGAATGGCCCGACGCAGGGCGATCAGGTCTTCATGCCACTGGAATTCATCATCGGCGGCCCGAAGATGGCCGGCCAGGGATGGCGCATGCTGATGGAGTGTTTATCGGCGGGCCGTGCGATCTCGCTGCCTTCTGCCAATGCTGGATTGGCCCAGCTGGCAGCCCGCGTTGCCGGCGGCTATGCGCGAATTCGCAATCAATTTAAGACACCGATCTCTCGGTTTGAAGGCATCGAAGAGCTGCTTGCCCGCATTGCAGGCTATACCTATCTCAATGATGCCGTGCGCACGCTATCGGCAGCGAGTATCGACCTGGGTCAGCGGCCATCGGTTGTCTCGGCAATTGCGAAATATCACGTCACTGAGCGTGCCCGACAGGTGTTGGCAGACAGCATGGATATCGTGGGTGGTAAAGGCATCTGCCTGGGACCATCCAATATTCTTGGCCTTGCCTATCAGCAGATGCCGATTGGCATCACGGTAGAGGGCGCCAACGTGCTCACCCGAAACCTGATTCTCTTTGGTCAGGGCGCGATTCGCTGCCATCCCTATCTGCTCAAAGAGATGCAGGCCGCCCAGCATCCGGATCATGGCCAGGGGCTCAATGATTTTGATCATGCCTTCTGGGGCCATGTCCGCTACACGATCGCCAATGGCGCGCGGGCCATCTGGCATGGCCTCACAGCATCAGCTTTTGCCGGGCCAGGCAGCCAGGGCCCGGTCGAGATGCGTCAAGCGATGCGCGACCTCAACCGCAGTGCGGCCGCCTTTGGATTTCTGGCCGACATCACCATGCTCATGCTCGGCGGAAGCCTAAAACGCAAAGAGCGGCTCTCGGCACGGCTGGGTGACATCCTTGCCCATCTATTTTTGGCCAGCTGTGTGCTCAAGCGCTACGAGATGGAAGGCCGGATTCGAGAAGATGCCGATCTCGCCCACTGGTGCCTGCAGGACTGCCAAGTCAACATCGCGCAAGCCTTCCAGGGTGTATTTGAAAACTTCCCGAATCGTTTTGTGGGCCGGCTGCTGCGCGGCCTGCTCTTTCCGTGGGGGTTTGCGGCGCGTGCGCCCTCTGATCAACTGGGCCATCGCGTTGCACAGCTGCTGGCCAATCCGGGTGCGGCCCGCGATCGCCTGACACCAATATGCTTTGTACATCACGACGAGCATGACGCTGTAGGCGCTATTGAGCACGCGCTCGCAGCGGTGCTCGCGGCCGAGCCCATTGAGGCCAAAATTCGCGCCGCCGAGAAGAAAGGGCTCTTCAAAGCAGAACCGCTTGCAAATGTCCGAGACATTGGCCAGCTGGCGGCAGACCGAGGAATCATTAGCCCTGAAGAGTCCGCGGTGCTAAAACGCCGAGATGTTCTGCGGGACCGTGTGATTCATGTCGATGACTTTCCCTTTGAAATTCACGCTGCATCGACAGCGTCGGCTGCCACCCCTGCAGCGGCGGCAGCACTGCATGCGCGGGCTGCCTGATGCAGGCCCAGTTAGCCCCCGTGTATTTAATCGATGGCGCCCGCACGCCTTTTTTAAAGGCGCGCGGCGGGCCGGGGCCCTTTAGCGCCTCCGACTTGGCCACGCAGGCGGGCCGCGCCTTGCTGCTGCGCCAGCCGTTTGCGCCCTCCGATTGTGATGAGGTGATTCTCGGCTGTGCAGCACCAGCGCCCGATGAAGTCAATATCGGCCGTGTCGTTGCATTGCGCATGGGCTGCGGCCATGCGGTACCCGGCTGGACCGTCATGCGCAACTGCGCTTCGGGTCTGCAGGCAATCGACTCTGCCATGTCTCAGATCCGACTCGGCCGATCCCATCTCGTCTTGGCCGGTGGCGTGGATGCACTCTCGCGCACACCGTTGCTGTATTCCGATGCCATGGTGCGCTGGTTTTCCGAAATGGCCACTAAAAAAACAGTTCCTGCAAAGCTCCAGCATTTTCTTCGGCTCAAGCCCAGCCAGCTGCTCTCCCCTGTGATTGCACTGCTTCGGGGCCTCACCGATCCTGTCGTGGGCCTATCGATGGGGCAGACCGCAGAAAATCTTGCCCATCGCTTTGGCATCAATCGCGCTGAGATGGATGCGTTTTCAGTGCGCAGTCATCAGCGTGCACAGGCGGGCCTGCAATCACAGGCGTTTAAGGAGATCGTGCCGATCCTCGATGACAAAGGAAAAATCTATGCGGTCGATGATGGTGTTCGTGAAGACTCCTCTTTAGAGGGTCTTGCAAAACTGAGGCCTGTCTTTGATAAGCCTTACGGCAACATCACTGCCGGCAATAGCTCTCAGGTCACCGACGGCGCCGCCTGGTGCCTCCTGGCCTCTGAGCAGGCGGTCCAACGCTACGGGCTAAAGCCCATGGCACGGCTACTCGATTTGCAGTGGGCGGGATTAGATCCCGCGGAGATGGGCCTGGGGCCTGTGCATGCTGCGCTACCCCTGATGCATCGACATGGATTACAGCATCGGGATATTGATCTCTGGGAAATCAACGAGGCCTTTGCCGCGCAGGTCATGGCCTGTATCCGCGCAATGGCAGATACAGAATATTGTCGCACCGCACTGCCGCAGCTTGAAGGCATGGCCGCCGGCATGCTGGATGAATCCCGACTCAATATTCACGGCGGTGCAATCGCACTTGGCCATCCCGTGGGGGCGTCCGGCACTCGCATCACCCTGCACCTGGCCCACGCGCTGGCACAACAGCAACAGCGTCGTGGCATTGCCGCCATCTGTATTGGCGGCGGCCAAGGCGGCGCCATCCTGATGGAGGCCCTGTAATGCGACATTGGAATCTCACGCGGGATGCCCATGGCATCGCCTGGATGCGGCTGGATACCGCCGGCGCCAGCATGAATAAACTCAGCGCTGAAGTGCTCGCTGAATTTTCAGCGCAGCTTGATGAATTCGATCTCAAGCCACCGGCCGGAATGATCATTCAGTCGGCCAAAGACTCAGGCTTTATCGCTGGCGCAGATGTTGAAGAATTCAAAGTCTTGGATAAGCCGCAGCAGGCCCAGGAGATCATCGCCCGGGGCTGGCATCTGTTTAATCGCTTAGCGGCCGTGCCCTATCCCACGCTGTCATTGATTCGTGGCATCTGCTTAGGCGGCGGCCTTGAGATCTCACTGGCCTGCCGCTACCGGATTGCCGTCGATGAGCCGGCCACACGACTCGGCCTGCCCGAAGTGCTCTTGGGCATCGTCCCTGGCTGGGGCGGCATGATGCGACTGCCGCGATTGATTGGGCCGCAGGCGGCCCTCGATATGATGCTCACCGGCAAGACACTCGATGCGCGCCGAGCAAAGCGCGTCGGCCTTGTCGATCTTGCGGTGCCTGCTCGGCTCATGGAACGGTCCGCCGCCGAGTTGATTCGATCGGGGCGTCCGCCACATCGGCCCTCCGGCCTGCCGGCGCTCATGAATCATCCACTCATGCGGCCAATCATCGCGGCCATGGCAAAAAAACAGGTGGCAAAAAAAGCCCGGCCTGAACACTATCCTGCGCCCTACGCCATCATCGATCTCTGGCAGAAAGCCGATGGGGATCCGCTGAAAATGCCGCAGCTGATGCAGACCATCATTGGCTCACCAACGACTAAAAATCTATTGCGCGTTTTCTTTTTACAAGAGCGGCTGAAATCACTAGGCAAAGAATCATCGTTTAAGGCCAAGCATCTGCATGTCATTGGCGCCGGCACCATGGGCGGAGATATTGCCGCCTGGGGAGCGCTACGCGGACTAACCGTAACACTTCAGGATCAGGACATCAGCCGAATCGCGCCAGCGATGGGGCGCGCGGGGGCGCTCTTTAAAAAACGGCTGCGTGATCCGCTGCTGCGTCGGGCCGCGATGGATCGCCTCATTCCCGACACCACCGGCGAAGGAATTCAGCATGCCGATGTTGTGATTGAAGCCATTTTTGAAAACCTTCAGGCCAAGCATGCACTCTTGCAGCAGATCGAGCCCCGGCTTAAGCCTGGGGCGATTCTCGCCACCAACACCTCGAGTCTGAGGATCGAGGATCTTCGCACCGCACTGGCTGATCCTTCCCGACTGGTCGGCATTCATTTTTTCAATCCCGTCGCGATGATGCCGCTTGTCGAAGTCATTGCCGCTGCGGGCACCCAGCCCCAGGCCGCAGCAGATGCGGCGGCCTTTGTCCGCAGCATCGATAAGCTGCCCCTGCCTGTAAAGAGTGCGCCGGGCTTTTTGGTCAATGCGGTGCTGGCGCCGTATATGCTGGGCGCCATGCGCAAGCTGGATGAAGGCGTTGCACCCAGCGTCATTGATGCCGCCATGCGCCGTTTCGGCATGCCCATGGGTCCGATCGAGCTGGCCGATACCGTGGGCCTGGACATCGCGCTTGCCGCGGGCCGGCAGCTCTCGGATGTCGCATCACCGCCGACATGTCTCATGGAACGGGTCGAGCAGGGCCACCTCGGCAAAAAATCAGGCCGTGGTTTTTATGAATGGTCAAAGGGGGCGATCGCGAATCGTAGCGATGTTGCTGCTATCCCCGAGGGCCTTGCCGAGTCCCTGATTGCGCCCTTAGTCGATCGAACGGAGGCCCTCGTGCAAGCGGGTGTGATTGCAGACGCCGATCTCGCCGATGCAGGAGTGATCTTTAGCACTGGCTTTGCGCCTTTTCGGGGCGGGCCACTGAACTGGAATAAAACAAGGAGCATTCGTGGATAAGTTTCGAATTCAGCGTGTTGCCGTGCTGGGCGCTGGCGTAATGGGAGCGCAGATTGCTGGCCATCTGGCCAATGCGGGCATCGCAGTCGATCTTTTCGATCTGCCCGGCCCGGCCGAGGATCGCAATCAGATCGTGAGCACGGCCTTACAGCGACTAAAAAAACTCGAGCCGGCACCGCTCGCCAGCCCCGCAGTGCTGGGGTTGATTCGGCCCAATAACTTTGATGACCATCTGCAGCGGCTTACCGAAGCCCAGCTCATCGTCGAGGCAGTCGCTGAGCGCATGGATATCAAGCGCACCCTGTATGCAAAGATTGCGCCCTATTGCAGCGTGTCGGCCTGGATTGCCTCGAACACATCCGGACTGTCGGTGCGCGCGCTGGCTGCCGAGATTCCTCCCGCACTTCGGCCACGTTTTTGTGGCATGCATTTTTTCAACCCACCCCGCTATATGAGCCTGGTGGAGTTGATTCCCTGTGATGAGACCCGGCCAGAAGGCCTGGATACCCTGGAGTCTTGGCTGGTCCATACACTGGGCAAATCCGTCATCCGTGCCAAAGACACACCCAACTTTATTGCCAATCGTATCGGCGTGTTTTCGCTACTGGCCACAATGGAACATACCCAGCGGCTTGGCCTGGGCCTTGACACTGTAGATGCGCTGACCGGCCCGCGTATCGGCCGGCCCAAGAGCGCCTGCTATCGCACCGTTGATGTGGTGGGCATCGATACACTGGCCCATGTCGTTCACACCAAGCGCGAGCAGCTGCGGCAAGACCCTTGGCATGCGTTTTTCAAACTGCCCACCTGGATTGAACAACTCATACAGGAAGGCGCCCTGGGACAAAAATCTGGCCGCGGCCTCTACAAAAAAGAGGGCAAAGATATTCTGGTGCTTGACTATGCGTCTGGCCAGTATCGAAAAACAGATAGCCAGATTGATCCGGAGGTCGAAAAGATTCTCGCTCTGCGTCAGCCTGCAGAAAAATTTACGGCCTTAATCCAGTCTCCGCATCCTCAGGCCCAGCTGCTCTGGGCCACATTCCGTGATGTCTTTCACTACAGCGCCGTGCACCTGCATGAGATCGCCGATAACGCCCGCGATCTGGATCTTGCGATGCGCTGGGGCTTCGGCTGGAGCCATGGGCCCTTTGAGCTCTGGCAGGCTGCTGGATGGGCCGCGATCGCACAGGCCATCGAGGCAGATCGCAAGGCGGGCAAAACACTCAGTGATGCAGCGCTGCCCGACTGGTGTTTCACGCCAGCACGCACCGGTGTGCATCAGCCAGAGGGATCCTGGGCGCCGGCCATCAACGCTCAGCGCGGACGATCGCGTCTTGAGGTCTATCGCCGTCAGTTATTTCCTGAGCTGCTGATGGGCGAGCAGGCCAGGCCCAGCACGGCACCGATCAGCCAGACAGCGGGCGAGACCCTGTATCAAAACAAAGAGGTCCGGCTCTGGCGTCTGCCCGATGTCGATACGGGAATCGGGATTCTCTCTTTTACGTCCACCATGCACGCTGTCAGTGATGAGGTGCTCGCTGGCATGATGGCCAGCATTGCGATGGCAGAGGCCGAACTGGATGGCCTGGTGCTCTGGCATGAGCCGCCATTTTGTGTTGGCGCCAACCTCAAGCAAGTCGCCCAGGCCTGCAAAGCGGGAGAGTTCACCCGACTCGAGCAGATCGTGGCCCAATTTCAGGCCGCCTCTCAGGCCCTGAAATATGCGCGTGTGCCAACGGTTGCCGCGACCCAGGGCCTTGCGCTGGGTGGTGGCTGTGAATTTCTGATGCATGCCCAGCAGCGGGTGATGCATCTGGAGACTTACACCGGACTCGTCGAAGCCGGCGTCGGCGTTATTCCGGCAGGCGGCGGCTGTAAAGAGTTCGCGGTGCGCGCTGCACAGTGGGCTGCCCGCAGTCCGACACCCGGCGAGGTCTTTCCGTTTATCCAGCAGATCTTCACCACGATCGCAATGGCCAAGGTCGCCAAAAGCAGCCACCAGGCGGTTGAAATGGGCTTTGCCCAGCCGCAGGACGCCACGGTATTTCATGCCCATGAATTGCTCTACGCCGGCCTGCGTGCCGCCCGCAGTCGTGCCGATCTCGGCTATACACCGCCGATTGCGCAGTCCGTGCCCGTCGCTGGCCGCACAGGAATCGCAAATCTCTCGCTGATGTTGGTCAACATGCATGAGGGCAAGATGATCAGCGATCACGACTATAAAGTCGCCCACGCAGCAGCGACTGCGCTCTGCGGCGGCGATATTGATCCCGGCACCCAGGTCGATGAAGACTGGCTGATCCGCGTGGAGCGCCAGCTCTTTGTGGATCTTTTAAAGACCCCGGAGACCCAGGCCCGCATCGAACACATGCTGAGCACCGGCAAACCCCTGCGTAACTGACACCAAGGCAATCATCATGAGCACATCACGCCAAGAGGCATACATCGTTTCCGCCAAGCGGCTCCCGGTCGGTAAAAAAAATGGCCAAATGAAATCCACCCGGCCCGATGACCTGCTGGCGGCCGCGCTTCAGGCCTGCCTGGGCCATCTGCCTGAGTTTGATCGCAATGCGATTGATGACGTCATCGTTGGCTGTGCGATGCCCGAGGCTGAGCAAGGCATGAATATGGCCCGTATTGGGCTGCTGCTTGCTGGCCTGCCCCAGTCAGTGCCCGGCATTACGATTAATCGTTTCTGTGCATCGGGACTTCAGGCGGTGGCCTATGCCGCCCAACGCATTCAGCTGGGTGAGGCAGATCTCGTGCTGGCCGCCGGCGCCGAATCCATGAGCGCAATGCCGCAGATCATGGGCAATAAGCTGGCGATGAATCCGGCGGTCTTTGAAAATAATGCCCACCTTGGAATCGCATATGGCATGGGCATGACCGCAGAAAATGTTGCCCGCCAATGGTCCGTCAGCCGCGATGATCAGGATCAATTCGCGCTGGACTCCCACACCAAGGCCTGCAAGGCCCAGGCCGAGGCGGCCTATGCTGATGAACTCGTGCCGTTTGAGCTGGTTGCTCATCTGCCGAATCCAGAGTCGGCACAGCCGCGGCTGAAGCGTTCCTGGATGCATCAAGATGAAGGCCCAAGGGCCGATACGACGCTCGAACGACTCGCAAAGCTCAGGCCAGTTTTTCATGCAAAGGGCTCAGTGACTGCGGGCAATTCTTCGCAGATGTCAGATGGTGCGGGCGCCCTGCTCCTGGCGTCGGCCTCGGCAATCAAGGCCCACGGCCTGACACCGATTGCACGCTTTGTTGCCTTTGAGGTCGCCGGTGTTGCGCCCGAGATTATGGGCATTGGTCCGATCGCAGCGATTCCAAAAGCGGTCGCGAGATCGGGGATTCGCCTCCAAGATATCGGCTGGATTGAACTCAATGAGGCCTTTGCAGCCCAGGCGCTTGCGGTCATTCGCGAGCTCAAACTCGATCCCACGCTGGTCAACCCTTTGGGCGGGGCGATCGCAGCAGGCCACCCCCTCGGGGCAACGGGCGCGATTCGTTCATGCACCGCAATTCACGGCGCAAGAAGGCAGAGAAAACCCTACTCAATGGTCAGCATGTGCATCGGCACAGGCATGGGGGCCGCAGGTATATTTGAGACCCTGTAAATCAGGAGCGCATCATGCAAAAACTCTGGGTCGAGCAATATCCGTCGCAAGTCCCTGCAGAAATCGAACTCCAACGCATCACTTCGGTTGCGGATTTTTTTGTTCAAGCCTGCGAAGAGTTTGGGCCCAAGACTGCCTACATCAGTATGGGCAAGTCCATCACCTATCAGGCATTAAACGAGCAGAGCCGACTGTTCGCCCAATACCTGCAGTCGGTCGGTATCAAAAAGGGTGACCGTGTGGCCCTGATGATGCCCAATGTCCTGCAATATCCGATCGCACTGTTTGGCACGCTGCGCGCCGGGGCGGTGGTGGTGAATTGCAATCCCTTGTACACGCCCCGAGAGCTCGAGCACCAGCTCACCGACTCTGGGGCAGCCGCCATTGTGATTCTGGAAAACTTCGCCCATGTACTGGAGCAAGTCATCGGCAAGACCCAGGTCCGGCAGGTCGTCGTGACCCCACTGGGTGAGATGCTCGGCGCCAAGGGCCACATCGTGAATTTCGTGGTGCGCAAGATTAAAAAACTCGTGCCGGCCTGGAATCTTCCGCAGGCCATCTCGATGAAACAGGCCTTAAGCCTGGGCCAGGGAAAAACTTTTGATGCGCCAAGGCTCACCCCAGAAGACATCGCCTTTTTACAGTACACAGGCGGCACGACCGGTGTCTCTAAGGGGGCGGTGCTCACGCACCGCAATATCTGCGCTAATGTCCTGCAGGCTGAGCACTGGATTTCACCCGTCGTCCGCCGTGGCGAAGAGTTCATCATTACTGCCCTGCCGCTTTATCACATCTTTGCACTGACGGCGAACTGCCTCACCTTTATTCGTATCGGCGCACAGAATCTTCTGATTGCGAATCCGCGTGATATTCCAAACTTTGTAAAAGAGTGGGCCAAGTATCCCGTCACCGCGTTTACCGCAGTCAATACGCTGTTCAATGCGCTTCTCAACCATCCGGATTTTCAGAAATTGAATTTCTCGAGCCTGCGGGTCACGCTCGGCGGCGGCATGGCCGTGCAAAAGCCAGTGGCCGAGCGGTGGAAGGCCGTGACGGGCTGTGCACTGTCGCAGGCCTATGGCCTGACGGAAACGTCGCCCGCCGCCACCATCAATCCACTCGCGGATATTCCGTTTTCTGGATCCATCGGCCTGCCCATCTCCTCCACCGAGGTCTCCATTCGTGATGACAGCGGCAAGGAGCTTGCACTCAACGAGGTCGGTGAGATTTGTCTGCGTGGGCCCCAGGTGACCTCAGGCTACTGGGGCCGGCCCGATGAGACCGCAAAGATCTTTTTCCAAGACGGTTTTCTTAAGACCGGGGATATGGGCTATATCGATGACAAAGGCTATGTATTTCTCGTCGATCGCAAGAAAGACATGATTCTGGTCTCTGGGTTTAATGTCTATCCCAATGAGGTCGAAGAGGTTGTCGCCATGCATCCTGCGGTGCGCGAAGTCGCAGCGATCGGCGTGCCCGATGAGCAGACCGGCGAGGCCGTTAAGCTTTATGTCGCAAGCTCAGATCCGGCGCTGACCAAAGAGGCCCTGATCGATCACTGCAAACAATATCTGACCAACTACAAGGTGCCCAAGCAGATTGAGTTTCGGCCAGAGCTTCCGAAAACCAATGTGGGCAAGATCCTGCGCCGAGCCCTGCGGGACTCCTAGTCTGCGGCTCAGTGTCCCGGCTTTAACAAAATTTTCGCTGAGGCCGCGCGGCCATGATGCAGATCTGCAAATGCCGCCGGACCCTCATCAAGGGGCCTGCGATCGACCCACCCGCAGGCGCCGAAAACTCCGCGATCCAAATATCGAACGGTATTTTGTAGATCGAATGTCGTGTACGTGTAGGTTCCAAGCAGGGTGATCTCAGCCAGGGTGAGCTTGCGCATATCAATCTCACTGGCCCATTCCTGAAGGCCGACATGCATGATCACGCCGCCCGGTCGAATCGCCTGAAATGCGGTCGATCGCGTGATCGCAGAACCCACACAGTCCACCACCAATTCGTAATGATTTTCGCCGCAGCGTTCCGCTGCGGGATCCATCACCCGGCACTGGGTCTCTCGGGCCAGGGCCTGTCTTCGCAGCGGATTGACTTCGATGACATCAAGCTCAAGGACACCGAAATGCTTCAGTAAGAGTGCCGAGAACATTCCAATGGCGCCGCCACCCACCACGAGCACCCGACACTCTTGGATCGGCCGACGCAGTGCCCGCACCGACAGATCCAGGGCATGGACAGCGGTGGCTGCCGGCTCGGTCAATGCGGCAGTATCCGAGTCCATTGTTTCAGGAAGTGCAATCAGGGAGGAAGCGGGGATGCTCATGTATTCAGCAAAAGCGCCCGGCCGCGTCATCCCCACCATGGTCCGATTGGCACACAGGTTGTTGCGGCCCTGCTGGCAATAATCGCAGCGGCCGCAGGTGATCAAGGGATTGCCAGTGACCCGCGCGCCCTTATCAAACAACGATGACCGGCTCTGCACGACGGTTCCCGCAAACTCGTGCCCAAGAATCAGGCCAGGCTTTCGACGCGGATCATGGCCATGGTAAGCATGCATATCACTGCCACAGATTCCAACCGCATCAATTCTCAGAATCACCTCATCCGCATCGAGGGTCGGCTCGGGGTGCTGCTGAATGCGTACCTCATTGGGCTGTGTGTATACCAATGCTTTCATCACGTTTCCTTTTGCAAGCCGCCTATCGCGCAGTGTAGCCGCCGTCGACCATGAGCGTCTGTCCGGTGATATATGCCGAGGCCTCGCTGGAGAGAAAGATGGTGGCCCCCCAGAGGTCCTCCAAGGCGCCATTGCGCCCGATGGCCGTCCGCTCGGCATGATAGGCAACAAGCTCAGGATTATTAAATACCGGCGCAGTCAGCTCTGTTGGAAAAAAACCAGGGCCAATCGCGTTGCAGGTAATGCCCTTTCCCGACCACTCCTGGGCGATCGCGCGGGTAAGTTGCACGACTCCGCCTTTGGCAGCACCGTAAGGCGCGCTATTTGCAAAGGCGCGATAACTCTGGAGCGAGGCGATCAGCAGAATCCGTCCCCAGCCACGGCTGGCCATCTCCGGAGCCAACGCCTGAGTTAGAAACATAGGCGCACCAAGATGCACCCTGACTTGCTGATCCCAGGTGGCAGGACTGACACTCTGAAAAGGCTCACGCAGATTTACGCCAGCCGCATTCACCAGAATATCGATCTTGCCGAAACAGGCCACCGCCTGCTCGGCCAATTCTTTTGTTTTTTCTAAATTGCCGACATCTCCGCAAACGCTCGCGGCAGGAATAGTGTTATCGCGTAACTCCTGGACCCGCGCTTGAAGCGTCTCGGCTGTTCTCGATGCCAACACCACCGAAGCGCCTGCCAGCCCGAGCGCCTTGGCCATGGTGAACCCAATGCCGCTGCTGCCCCCTGTGACCAGCGCAACCCGATCATGCAGATCGAAAAGCGATTCGGGCCTCATACCTCGACAGGCTGACCTCGATCGAAATTCTGATCTGGAAAATACTTCGCAAGCCGATCATCTGCGGTGCGCGCATGGGCCTCCATACCCTCCAGTCGACTGATGCGGGCCGTTACCTCGGCGATGTCTCGGCTGGCCTCACGCGTCATTTTCTGCCAGGTCAGGGTCTTCATAAATTTGTGGACCGACAATCCGCCGGAATAGCGGGCGGCACCTTTTGTGGGCAGCACATGATTGGGGCCGCTGGCCTTGTCGCCATAGGCAACCGTTGTCTCTTCACCCAAAAAGAGTGATCCGTAAGCCGTGAGATGACTCAGCCACCAGTCAAGGTCCTGCGCATGGACCTCGAGGTGTTCGCTCGCATAACGATCGGATACCTCTACGAGCTCCTCTCGGGACTCGCAAAAAATCACTTCGCCATAATCTCGCCAGGCCGCACCCGCCGCATCTCGGGCCGTCGGCGGTAGCGCATCGATTAGCTGCGGCACGCGTCGCATCACCTCTTGGGCCAAGGGTCGCGAGTTTGTAAACAGCCAGGCGGGCGACTCATGCCCATGCTCTGCCTGGCCCACGAGATCGCTGGCCACAATGGCCGGGTCCGCCGAGTCATCTGCAATCACGGCCACTTCCGAGGGGCCTGCAAACACATCGATACCGACCTCACCAAAGAGCATGCGTTTGGCTTCAGCAACAAATTTATTTCCAGGTCCCACCACAACATCTGCGGGCTTTCCTGTAAAGAGCCCATAGGCAAGTGAGGCAATGGCCTGAACGCCCCCGAGGGTCATGATCATGTCGGCCCCAGCGGCCTTGAAGGCGTAAAGGACATACGGGTGCATGCCACCGCCACGAAATGGGCTCGAGCAGGCGACGATGGTTTTCACGCCGGCTGCTTTTGCGGTGGCCACCGTCATGTAAGCGGAAGCGATATGGGCGTAGCGGCCGGCGGGCGCATAGCAGCCCACCACATTGACAGGAATAACGCGCTGGCCCGCGGTCACACCTTTGTGGACTTCCACTGCAAAATTCTGAATGCTATTGCGCTGAGCAACTGCAAAGTCATAGACCTGCCGGACGGCAAAGTCGATATCCTGGCGTACACCAGAGGGCACCCCTGCCAGAGCGCTGTTGATCGCCGCATCCGACATCAGGATTTCGCCGGTCCACTGATCAAGCTCCTTCGCATAACGGCGAACGGCATCCTCACCCCCCTCGCGAATCTGCTGCAGCATCTCGCTGGCGACCCGCTGGGCCGTTGCAGTCTCTGTGGAAGGATTTTTTTCTGCTTTTTTTAAATAAATTACTGCCATATCACGTCATCTCTTTGAGTTTTTGTGGCGGGGCGCTGCCCCGCCACATCCGCATTAGTTGGTGCGGTTTGCAAAATCCCGAAGGGTCTTGTCTGAGTTCACCATCTTGATGAACTCATCGGTGATGTAGGCATTTGCCGGCGGAACATCGGTAATCGCGCCTGTGCCTTTCATGAACTCTGCCATCGCGGTAAACCAGCCGTCCATCTGGGAGTTGCCCTTGGAGCGGTCCATCACCCGGAGCTGGCCAGCCAGATCAAAGGTTGGGCGCGTATCGAATTCTTTACGCATCGAGGCCTCTGAAATCGTGGTGCCTCCCTGCTCATAGAATTTCTTCATCATCGCAATTGCTTCATTACGATTCGCACCCATCCAACGCCAGGCCCGCAGATAAATCGCCAGGAATTTGGCCACATTCTGCGGATTCTCCTTGGCATAGTCGCCCCGAACAATCAGCGCACCCGGCACAAAAGCGCCGCCATCTTTGCCGCTGCAGATCACGCGGCCACCGGCTTTTTCTTCAACCGTGTAGATGTTGGGTGCCCAGAGGCCGCCCAGGTCGGCATTACCCGACGACATGGCCGAGATGATTTCCGCCTGCCCCATATTGCGCATGGTGACATCGGACTTGGATAGGCCGAACTTCCTTAAGCAAGACTGGACCGCATAGTCACCCGTCGAATTAGCGGTCAGCACAATCGTCTGCCCTTTAATGGACTGGGGGTTGGCCGCAAATGCGGCAGCGGTCTTGCCTGTAGCCACCAGTGCGTTGCCGGCCGACTCGTCATTCGACAGCCCGATCGTACGGATGCCAAATCGAACATGGCCCAACACTGCCGGCACGCCGCCGGTTCCACCCACATCCCAGGATTTCGAGGCCGAGGCCGCAATCTGAGGCACACCGGCCGGGAACGTACTGAAGGTGGGCTTTAAGCCCAATTCGGCCCACCAATTGCGCTCGGTGGCGATGTAAAACGGCAGCGCCCAGTAAAGCGCCGGCTGATAGCTGACTTTAATTTCGGTCAGATTCCCCTGCGCAGTTGCCGGTTTTGCTGCGAATAAAGCCAGTGCACTTAATGCACATGCGAGTTTGTAACGGTGCTTCATTTTGCGTCTCCTCTTTGTAAAATTACTGATCATCTCCAAGATGCTGCTCGCGAAGGGTCCGCCAAATGTGGCTCCGAAGATGCACAAACGAACCCAAATCCATCACGTCTTCAATCCTTGGGTGGTCGTCCCAGCGCTCCTTTTCGCGTATCGATTTCACATCAATGATTTCGCGAATCAGGCCTGGGCGCCGCGACATCACCACCACGCGATCGGCGAGATAGACCGCCTCCTCCACTGCGTGGGTAATGAACAATACCGTTTTTGGGTTCTTTCTGGCGAGTCGTACCAGCTCCTCTTGCATGACCACCCGAGTCTGCGCATCGAGCGCCCCAAAAGGCTCATCCATCAATAGAACGCCCGGATCAAGGACATAGGCCCGGGCAATCGCAACCCGCTGCTGCATGCCCCCCGAGAGCTGATGCGGGTAGGCCTGCTCGTAGCCGGAGAGGCCCATCATCGAGATAAACCGATTGACCCGATCATCAATTTCGGTCTGGCCGAGCCCCATCGCACGCAGGCCAAACGCAATGTTTTCAAACACGGTCTTCCACGGAAACAGTGCGAACTGCTGAAAGACCACGGCACGCTCCGGCCCGGGCCCAGTGACCTCTTGGCCATTGACCAGCACACGGCCACTGCTGGGCTGATCCAGGCCTGCCACCATTCGCATGCAGGTGGTCTTGCCGCAGCCCGACGGCCCCACGATGGCGACGAACTCCTCGTTGGCGACCACCAGGTCAATGCCTCCGACCGCCAGAAACTCCTTGCCACCTTGCACAAAGGCACGCTGGACTGCCTCAAAACGTATATCCGCCATCAGTGAACCTCTTGGTAACGATTAAATCGCCGCTCCATACGGCGCAGCAAAATGTCAATCAACAAACCGACAAGGCCAATGGCGATCATGCCCGCCATCACAATCTGGGTCTGAATACTGGCCTGGCCCTTGACCATCATGTAGCCCACCCCGCTGGAGGCGACAATCAGCTCTGCACCGACCAAGGATTGCCAGCCCAGCCCCGCGGAAATTCGAAGGCCCGCCACAATCGACGGCAGCGATGCGGGAAAGAGCACCTGGGTCATCAGCCGTATGGGGCCTGCCCCCAACATCTTGGCGGCCTCAATGTACTTGCGGTCCACATAAATCGCGCCGCGATAGGTATTGATCAGCACAGGCGGGAATGCGCCCATAAAAATGACCAATGTGGGGCCGCCAATGCCGGTGCCAAACCACAGCGCTGCGAATGGCACCCAGGCAATCGGCGCAACAAAGCGGATGCTCTCGAAAATCGGCGTCACCAATAACTGTACGCCACGGGATAGCGCCATTAAGAGTCCCAACGGAATTCCGATTGCAATCGCAAGAAGAAATCCATTTAAGAAACGACGAAAACTCGACAGCAGGTGCTGCCCAAGGGTAAAGCCGACAAATGGCTCTTGAATCAGCTGAACAAACCGAAACACGACCTCGTGTGGCGCAGGTAAAAATCGCCGCGGCGTAATCTCGAGAAACACCGCCAGGTACCAACACCCAAGGAAGAGCACGATCCCTGTGAGCGATAAGCGCAGCGTCTGGAGCCAGGGCTTGCTGGTCTGAGCGGCAATCACACCGGCCTCCACGGGATGGCGAGACGCTCAAGCAGGCCCAGGCCATAGGTCATCAGCCAGCCACTTAAGGCAACAAAAATCATCCCCACAAGAATCATCGGCGGATTGATATCCTGGGCCGCCTGATTCAGGATCGAACCCAATCCCAGCACGGCGCCGACCAGCTCTGAGGCCACCAGTGTTGTCCACGATGCCTGAAGTGACAGTCGCATGCCTGTAAAAATCATGGGCATCGCGGCGGGAATGAGCACCTCGAAGTAATAGGCGCGGCCGCGAATACCCAACATGCGGGCGGCCTCGCGCTGCGGCACCTCGAGCGAACGGATACCTGTAAACGTATTAATCACCGAAGGCACAAAGGCGGCAACAAAAATCACCATGACCTTGGCGCTGTTTTCTAACCCAAGCCAGACAATCGCCAGCGGAATCCAGGCCAGGGGCGGTATTGGCCTCAGGGTGAGAAAAATAGGATTGACCAAGGCCTCAATTTTTCGGCTGGCGCCCATGAAAATTCCCAAGGCGATGCCCAGCGCTGCAGAGATCGTAAAACTCAACGACACCAGGAGCACGCTCTGCACAATGTGTTGATGCAGTCGGCCGTTGCCATAGCCCTGAATCAGAATCCGTTGAAACGCCTCAGCCGTCTGCGTGGGCGTTGGAAAACGCGTGGGCGAGATCCATTGCCACCACTCCGACACCGCGAACCAGGCCAGCAGCGTGCCCAACAAGAACACAGGCGGGTAGAGATAACGTACAAAGGACGGCAACGAGGATGGCAACGGCGAGACTCCTTCGGCAGGCGGTGGACCGATCCTAGACGCGGCCCCGGCCCCTGTCAACTAGGTCATATATATGACCTAGACGCCGCCCAGGGGAATCCGGAACAACCCTTGCCCCGCCGATGGCGCAGGGGCCTGGCCCGGGGCTCTATCATGCGAGGCGACACACAGGGAGTCGGAAATGTCACAGATCATTTATCTCAATCAGGTCCATATTGAATTCGGCGCCTTAGGCCACCTTCAAAACAGTTGCGAACAACATCACATTGACCATGCATTGATCGTCACCGATCCCGGGATTAAGGCCGCCGGCATTCTGGATCGTGTCCTGGGCCAATGCGCTGCTGCAGGGCTGCGGGTTTCGATCTTCGATCAGACACCCTCTAACCCCACTGAACGGGCCGTGCATGCCGCCCGCGCGATCTATGTTGAACAAGGCTGTAATGGCCTGATTGCGCTGGGCGGCGGCAGCGCCTTGGACTGCGCCAAAGGGGTCGCGATCGCCGTGCATCATCCCGGACCCTTAAAGACCTACGCGACCATTGAGGGGGGCTCCTCCAAAATTACCGCCAACCTGCCACCGCTCATCGCAATTCCCACCACCGCGGGCACTGGCAGTGAGGTGGCCCGTGGGGCCATCATCATTGTCGAGGACGGCCGAAAGCTTGGATTTCACAACTGGCATCTGGTGCCGAAGACCGCCTTGCTGGACCCGGAACTCACACTCGATTTGCCCCCAAAACTCACCGCCGCAACCGGCATGGATGCCATCACCCACTGCATGGAGACCTTTATCTCGGCAGCGTTTAATCCACCGGCAGACGGCATCGCCTTAGATGGCTTAAGCCGGGGCTGGAGCTGCATTGAGCGGGCGGTGCGCGATGGCAAAGACCGCGAGGCGCGGCTCAACATGATGAGCGCGAGCATGCAAGGCGCGATGGCTTTCCAAAAAGGATTGGGCTGCGTTCACTCGCTCAGTCACAGCCTGGGCGGCATCGATCCGCGGCTGCACCATGGCACGCTCAACGCCATCTTTTTGCCGGCAGTGCTGACGTTTAATCGCGAAGCAGAATCGGTCAAGCGGGAGTCCCGGATGCAGCGCATGGCCGCCGTAATGGGGCTTGAGAATGCCAATGACATTGCGCTGGCCGTCAAGGAATTGAACGTGCGAATCGGACTGCCCAGTGGACTGGCGGCCCTCGGAGTGCAGGCGACACAGTTTCCCGACATCATTCGCGGCGCGATGGCCGACCACTGTCATCCCACCAACCCACGGCCCGCCACCGCTGCCGACTACGAATCCCTGCTGGCGGCCTCACTCTAAGCCCCAGCACGCCCGCCGGGGCCCCGAGTCATATATATGACCTAGTTGACAGGGGGCCGGCCCGGCGACTAGCATGGACCCGTTGGTAGCCCAAGGAGCACAAATGATTCACGTTGTATTGCATGACGCAAAGGACACCGTCGCCGTTGCGGTGGTGGAAGGCATCAAGCCGGGCGTGGAACTCAACGCCTGGATCATGGATGAGGATCGCACCATCGCGGTGAAAGCCATCCAGGAGATCCCCATCGGCCACAAGGTGGCCCTCAAGGACATGTCTGTGGGAGATACGGTCTTTAAGTACGGCATTGATATCGGCAAAGTGGTGGCCCCCATCAAAGCGGGAGAGCATGCCCACGTTCACAACATCAAGACCAAGCGCTGGTAAGCCGCGCAAAAAATAAAGGACCCATCATGTCGGTTGTTTCAAAAAATACTACGTTCTGGGGCTATCGCCGCGATAACAAGCGTGTCGGTGTCCGCAATCACGTCATCATCCTGCCGCTCGATGATCTCTCCAATGCTGCCGCAGAGGCCGTTGCAGTGGCCATCAAGGGCACCATGGCGATCCCCCATCCCTACGGACGCCTTCAATTTGGTCCGGACCTGGATCTGCATTTTCAGACACTGATCGGCACCGGCTGCAATCCAAATGTGGCGGCGGTGGTGGTGATCGGCATTGAGGATGGCTGGACCAAGCGCGTCGTTGATGGAATTGCGGCGACTGGAAAGCCCGTTGTGGGCTTTGGCATCGAAGGCCACGGCGATCACAACACCATCATGCGGGCCTCAAAGGCAGCAAAAGAATTTGTTCAGTACGCCACCGGACTGCACCGCGTTGAGTGCCCGATTCAGGAGCTCTGGGTCTCCACCAAGTGCGGCGAATCGGACACCACCTCGGGCTGCGGCGCCAATCCCACAGTGGGCAATGCCTTCGATAAGCTGCATCCGCTGGGCACCACCCTGGTCTTCGGCGAGACCTCAGAACTCACCGGGGGCGAGGCCATCGTGGCCGCCCGATGCGCCAATGACAAAGTCAGAGAACGATTCATGTTCATGTTCAATCGTTACCAGGACATGATCAATCGCTGGAAGACCACGGATCTCTCCGAGTCGCAGCCCACCAAGGGCAATATCGCTGGCGGCCTGACCACCATCGAAGAAAAGGCGCTTGGCAATATTCAGAAAATCGGCAAGAAATGTACGGTGGATGGCGTTCTGGATAAGGCAGAAATCCCATCGCATGCCGGCCTCTGGTTTATGGATTCTTCCTCGGCCGCCGCAGAGATGGTCACCCTCTGCGCCGCCTCGGGCTATGTGGTGCATTTCTTTCCCACCGGCCAGGGCAATGTCATCGGCAACCCCATCCTTCCCGTGATCAAGCTCTGCGCAAACCCGCGGACGGTACGCCTGATGTCCGAGCATATTGACGTGGATTGCTCGGGCCTTTTACAGCGCGAGATGACGCTTGATCAGACGGGTGACAAGCTCTTGGAGTGCATGCTCGCAACTGCCAATGGCCGCTGGACCGCTGCCGAGGCACTCGGTCATCGGGAATTCGTGCTCACCCGGATCCACGAATCTGCATGAGCCAATTGCATTGGCATGAAAAAGGGTCAGCGTGCTGACCCTTTTTTTAACGGCTTGTTTTGTTTTTCTTGGATATCTGACTTACGGCCTGACCGGGTTTGGCGCATCAATCGTGGCACTGCCCTTGATTGTGCAATTCGTGCCACTGAAAATTGCCGTCGCGCTGATGCTGGCGATGGATCTGGTGGCCGGTTTTCTTTTTGGACTTAAGAACCGAAAAGAGATTCAGTTTCGAGAAGCGAAGCCGTTAATCATCTGGATGATGCTCGGCATGACACTGGGCGTGACCCTGCTGGTCAAGGCACCAGAGCCGCTGCTACTGGTGGTGCTCGGATTGTTTGCCGTGATGCAGAGCGTTCGGGGGCTGAGAACCCTATCGGCCCAATTTATTCCAATCGCGGACCACTGGCGAATGTTTTACGGAACGATCGGCGGCGTCTTCTCTTCGCTCTTTGGCACCGGCGGCCCCCTCTACATTATTTATATTGCGCGACGACTGGCCTCTGAGGCGAGTCAGAGAGCGACGGTCGCATTTTTGATTTTTGTGGCAACGCTCGGCCGGCTCGTGCTGTTTGTCATCGCTGGGCTGGTCTTTGATCCGAAGCTTGGGCCTTATCTGATGGTGTGCCTGCCGGTCTGTCTGCTGGGGGTTTACACCGGAAGCCAGCTGCGGCGGCGACTGCAACTTAAACATCTTCGGCAGCTGGTCTGGCTGATTGTCGGCCTGGCGGGGATCTCTCTTTTGGTGCGAAATCTCCCGAAACTCCCAGCGCTCTGGGGCCTCTAGGTCGTGGCGTGGATCCTCGCGCATGCGGAGCCCAGCGGCCGCACGGCCGCCACTATGCCTCAGCAGGCTCGGCCTGAAGAATGGTCTCGCCGGGTTTCACACGCGTAAATTGCACCGGGGTCCACTGAAGATCGAGATGATCGCCACTTGCCCGAATGGTGGTGAAGGCAGACTGCTCCAAGTGTCGCGTCTCGGGAAAGTCCTCCCGATAATGGGCACCCCGTGAATCCTCGCGTGCCAGCGCGGCGGCAGCAATCACGCGACTGACATCGATGAGGTTTCGCAAGTTCAGCCAGTCATGCCAAGACAGATTAAAGGCGCGATCCGCTTGCGCAAGCCCCACGGAATGTAATCCTTGCGCCAGCGTCTGAAGCTCGGCCTGGGCCTGCTGCAGGTCTGTGCTGGAGCGGAGAATTCCGACACGCTCCCACATCGTGGCGTAAAGCTGCTCACGAATTTCCTCTAGGCCTTGGCCGTGCTGTTGAAAAGGCCGCTCGTGCTGGGCAATGCTCTGCGCAATCGCCTGCTCATCTGCAGGAGCAAACGTTTGCTGCTGCTCGATCCATCGGGCCATACTCTCGCCGGCGATACCACCAAAGACCGTCGAGTTGGCAACGCCGTTTCCTCCGAGTCGGTTCGCACCATGAACACCGCCAGTATCTTCGCCCGCGGCAAATAAGCCAGGAAGCTCGGTACTGCAGTCCGGCGCAAAGACAACCCCGCCCATCATGTAGTGGGCAGTGGGCACCACCTCCACCAGGCCGCCCGCGAGATCAAAGCCGCAGTCGGCACACCGCTCCACCATGCCTTTGAATGCCTTGCGGACATTTTCCGGGCCCAGATGTGACATCTGGATGAACACGCCGCCATTGGGAGATGCACGGCCGGCCCGCATCTCTGAATAAATCGATCGGGATACGATATCGCGTGTGGCACGCTCACCACGCGGATCATAGTGGTGCATGAAACGCTCCTGCTGGCCGTTTAACAGATAGCCGCCTGCGCCGCGCAGGCCCTCTTCGATCACGGTGCCGGTCATGCGTGTGCCGCTTCCTGCCAGCAGACCCGTTGGATGAAACTGAACCATCTCCATATCGCGCAACGCCAGGCCAGCCCGTAATGCCATCGCCAGGCCATCACAGCTTTTGTCACCCGAGGGGGTGTGATAGCGATACATCGTTGGGCCGCCTCCGGTTGCCAGCAAGACGGCCTTGGCGCGGACAAAAACAAATTCGCCATCGCGCATATCAATCATCAGGACTCCGGCCAACTGCTGGCCATCGGCGGTCTTGATAAATTCGATTGCGCGATGCTCCTCGAGGCGGTGAATATTGCGCGCCCAGACCTGCTCGGCAAGCCGATTGATAATCTCGATGCCAGTCAGATCGCCTTTGTGGACCGTACGATCAAACGTCTGGCCAGCGAATGCTTTTTGATGAATCGTGCCATCCGGATTGCGATCGAAAAAACAGCCCAGCTCGTTTTCGAGCTCGTGAATACGCTCCACCGCCTTGGTGACCAGCGTCCAGGCCAACTCTTGATCGGCAAGCCACTTACTACCTTCGATGGTGTCCATGAAATGCCGCTCCACCGAATCGCCCTCGGCCAGGGCCACGTTATAGCCACCCTGGACCATTCGGGTGCAGCCGCATTTGCCCAGCAGCCCTTTCACCGCAACCGTGATTGAGGCCTGCGGCGCGAGTTGATGCGCATGCAGCGCCGCAAAAAGCCCGGCACCACCGGCGCCGAGAATCAGGATATCGGTGGACTGAGTTCTCATCGGCCCACCCCGAGCTCGGCCAGCACCTTATCGCGCTGGGCTGCGGTATGGGCACGAACCGTGTCATAGAGGCTGCCGCCATGGCTATCCATGCCCACCAGCAGCGGCCCAAACTGCCGAATCCGAAAACGCCATAGCGATTCAGGATTTAAGTCATCCATATCGACATCCTCGATCTGCTCGATCCAGGTTGTTTCTAGGGCGGCCGTTCCGCCAATGATCGCGAGATACGCACCACCCAGCTCGCCAAAGGCGGCCTTTGAGTCTTCGCGCATTCCCCCTTTGCCGACGATCAGCCGCACACCATACTGCGTCATGAGTGGCTGTGTGAACCGCTCCATCCGATCGGAGGTCGTGGTGCCCACGCATACCGCCGCATAGCCCGCCGGATACTGTGCACTCACCGGCACCTTCTTGACATTCGGCGCAGTGTGAATCACCGCATGCCCCCGCAGATCAAATTTGGTTTTACGTCCGCGATCAAAAAGGTGAATCTGTGTCGCATCTCGAATACCAAACAATGTCTGCTCGAGCGTGACGGTATCGTTAATGCGAAGCTGCCGAACTTGCGCTTCGTCAACCGGCATCTGAAAGGTGTAATGGGCCATGGATTCTTTTTCAATAACCGTAATGAATGCCGTCGGCCGAGAATTCTGCCGATGCACGACGGGCCGAATGGCACTGCATATTGACTGCGACCGGGTTCATGGTGATATGGGTTGCAGCCATCTCTACATGGACAGCAAACGCCGTGCCGTCACCGCCAAGGCCCTGGGGTCCGATGCCCAAGTGATTGACCGCATGGGTGAGTTCGCGCTCTAACGCAGCGCCCTCCGCATCCGTACAGACTGAGCCCAGGGCCCGGGTGGCCGCTTTTTTTGCCAGCGCCACACACAGATCGCTGGTTCCCCCGACGCCAACACCCACAATGGTCGGCGGACAGGTCTTGCCGCCCGAGGCGATGACCGAATCAATCACAAAGGTTTTGACCGCAGCGAGGCCCTCAGCCGGAATCGCCATGCGCAAATAAGAATTGTTTTCTGATCCGCTGCCTTTAGGCACCATCTCCAGCCGCACATATTCCGGCGTATCGACAAAATCGAAATGAATCACGGGCACTTCGAGGCCGCAAGAGGTATGTTCGTTTTTTCGGGTGATGGGATGCACGACCGAGGACCGCAGCGGATATTCCCGTGTGGCGCGTTCACACCCCTTTCGTATCGCTGACTTAATTGCTGCCCCGTCGAAGACCACATCACGCCCGATCCAGACGTTATAGATGGGAATGCCGGTATCTTGGCAGAGCAGATTGTCAGTCTCTTCGGCGACCGAGATATTCCTGATCATGGTCGACAAAATGCCCTTGGCAGTTTCATTGGTCTCGCGATCTGACAGGGCCTGAAATCCCGACTTAATGTCTGGCGGCAGGGCCTTCAGGGCGCGGATATAGAGCTCTTTAGAGGCTTCTTCGATCAAATTCGGCGAGAGTTGAAGCATCAGTTCACCAGGCTATAGAGAAATAAAAATCCTGTGACCCCAGAGGTGATCACGGTCGCCGTAATCCAGCCCGACCGCACACCCCGCCAGGGACCAAACTCAATGAGCAGCAGCCGGGCACCGCCCACAAGATGCAATGTCAGCAGCACGACCAGTCCCCACTCGGCAAATTTCACGATCAGGGAATCGGTGAGCCGCAGGGCCCGATCCAATTCAGAGTCCCCGCGGATGGCCTGGGCGAGCACAAAGAAATGCAGCGGCAGAAAGATCGCCAGGCCCAG
The DNA here is from genome assembly GCA_964440375.1 of uncultured Bordetella sp. Taxonomy (GTDB): domain Bacteria; phylum Pseudomonadota; class Gammaproteobacteria; order Burkholderiales; family Burkholderiaceae_A; genus Lacustribacter. Next base: position 47,045 of record CAYTRY010000001.1, read on the forward strand.
GCCAGAGAGCCGATGCATCAGAAACGCGGTGTACGACAGCGGACGGACACGTAAGGACTTCATGGGGCAGTCACCGCCCAAACCGCGGTCAGGCCCAGCACCAGAATCAGTGCGGCAAATCCCCTTGTCAGCAGCTGTGCCGTGGGTGGTGTCATCCCGCCCCATTCTTCGGCGATTTTCTGCAGGCCCAGGGGCACATGAATGACACAGGCCAGCACAAACACTGCGTAAAACACAGCCAATGCAAGATTCCCCTGCGTACGGCCAAGAATCTCTGCGGCGGTCAGGCCGCCGCGCATGGCGTACAGAATCAAGCCAAGATGAATACATACGAAGACCATCAACACCATGGCGCTGATGCGCTGCCAGTACCAGGCGCGGGCCTGTGCGATTGCCGTTGATGCCATCTCAGAGCGCTCCTTTGGCGGCCAGCCGGCCCACTTTCTTTTTCAGCCCTGCAATGCCTGCGGTCGGCGAAATGCGCTTTGGGCAACGCTCAGTGCATGAAAAGTGGCTATGGCAGGCATGGCAGCCCGCATCTCCTGCGACTGCCCGCAGCCGCTCAAGCTGCTGGGTGTCACGCTCGTCATTGGCCAGCGTCCAGGCGCGGTTTAATGCTGCGGGCCCAAGGTAATCCGGACGCCATGCAACAACATCACACGAGCTGTAGCAAACGCCGCAGCCGATGCATTCAATTCCCGCATCAACCGCACGCCGCTGGGCCGATTCAGGCTTCACTCTCGCGAAGTCATCTTGGCGTGTCGCATCACCCTTGAACTGGCCTTTGGCGCGGGCCCACTTATCAAAAAACTCAGTCATGTCAGTGACCAGATCTTTGATGATCGGGAGATTGGCCAGCGGTGCGATCTCCAGCTCGGCAGATTCGTCGATGACTTTGCTGACGTGGGTACGGCAGGTCCAGCGGGCCTGGCCATTGACCCGCATCGCACACGAGCCACACATCCCCACTCGGCAGGCAAATCGATAGCTCAAGGTGGGATCGAGCGATCGCTGGATGTAAGTCACAACATCGAGAATCGTTTGACTCGCGGCCCTCGGCACCTCGTAGCGTTGAAATCCGCCGGCTGCAGTGCCGCGCCAGATGCGCACAGAAATCAGTGATGGATTATTCGACGACATCTCGGTGGACATATTCGTAATGGTGGGTATTGACATGCGAAATTCGCCACTCGACCGGCTGCCGATTAAACGTCAAGGCAATCCTGCGAATTTCTAATACGGGATCGCCCACCTTCAGGCCGAGTAACTTTCCCGTGGCGGCATTAACGCTCGCCGCACGGACACGCTCATCGATGCGAAGAACATTGACCGAAAAAGCATCCAAATACAGCCGGTACAAGGTATTGGGCCGATTGCGAACCAACGCCTCCGTCATGCCCTTAAAACGTGAGGCTGCCAGGGTGATCGTATCCACAATGACCGGCCGGCCCTGCATCGAGAGCAGATTCTTGATCTTAATGATGTCGCTTTGCAGGGGAATTGCGAGCTTTTCTGCAGCGGTTCGATCAGCCTTTCCAAAGCCAAACTGAAGCAGCGTGATCTCGGGATAGGTGCGTGGGCCATCATGAGGGCTGATGTTGAAGAATTGAAAAAACTGGCGGGGCCGGCTGTGGCTGGCGACAAAGGTGCCCAGGCCCTGCCGGCGAACCAGAAGGTGATCTGCCACCAGGGCGTCAATGGCTTTGCGCAGGGTGCCGACCGAAACACCAAAACGATCGCAGAGCCGCTTCTCTGAGGGAATGGCCTCATCCGGCCGCCACTCCCCCTGCTCGAGTGCCACCAGCATCTGGCGTTGTACCGATTGGTAGAGGGGGCCTTCGGCCCCGAGCGCGTCCCAGCCGTTCATGGCCCCATCGTAGCGAAACCGCCCCAGAGATACAACTCATATAGTTGACTGGAGGGTCCGGGATCCGTAGCATGGGCCGTCGAGGGTCTCTTGGGCGCGGAGCAGGTGATGGCATCAGTCGTAATTACCGAATTTATGGACGCACCGGCGGTTGCGGCCCTGTCCACCCAGCTGATGGTCACCTATGACCCCGGCCTCGTGGACCAGCCGGAGCGTCTGCAAAGCCTGCTGGCCGAGGCGGACGCCATCATTGTGCGCAATCGCACCCAGGTCGACCGCCAGCTGCTGGCATCTGCGCCACGGCTGCGCGCAGTCGGACGGCTCGGTGTCGGGCTGGACAATATCGACATGCCGGCTTGTGCGGAGCGAAGCATCACGGTCATTCCTGCAACCGGCGCCAATGCACAGGCCGTGGCCGAATACGTCATGGCCACCACCCTCGTGCTGATTCGCGGTGCTTATAACGCCACGGCAGCAGTCGCCAACGGCCAGTGGCCCAGGCCCGCCCTCTCAAACGGCCGCGAGCTGCACGGCAAAGTCATGGGGCTGGTTGGCTTTGGCACGATTGGGCGACGTGTCAGTGATCTGGTGAAGTCCTTTGGTATGCAGGTCATGGCGTTTGATCCTGCACTGCCTGCCGAGCACGAGGCCTACCGGCTGCATCAGGTCAGCCGCTGCCCGGACCTGGAGCTGCTGCTGAGCCAGGCAGATGTCATTAGCCTGCATGTGCCATTGACGCCGTCAACACGGCATTTAGTTAACGCAGAACGGCTGGCACTGATGAAGCCCGGTGCTGTATTAATCAATACAGCGCGCGGCGGCATTATTGATGAGCACGCCTTGGTCCAGGCGCTGCTCGAGAAGCGGCTCGCAGGCGCAGCGCTCGATGTCTTTGATCACGAGCCGCCGCTGGCAGGCCAGCTGCCAGCCGATGATCCCCGACTGATTCTGACCCCCCACATTGCAGGACTGACGCAGGAATCCAATGCACGCGTCTCCACGATGATTGCCGAACGCATTGCCGCCTTCTTTATTAACCCCGCCCCATCCGCATGAGAGTCTCCATCGAAGAAGTCCGCAGCCTCTGCGCAAATGCATTTCGCGCCCACGGGGTTGCCCCCCATCAGGCCGAGCCCACCATTGACGCCTTGCTACTTGCAGAGTCCCAAGGCCTTGCCTCCCATGGGCTCTCCCGTGTGCCGATGTATCTCGCCCATGTGCGGCACCACCGTGTGAATCCGACCGCAGTACCCAACATCAGAAAACGTTCTCCATCGGCCGTGCTGGTCGATGCAGGCAATGGTTTTGCTTTTCCTGCCTGCGCGACCGCAGTCGCTGCGGTAATTGAACAAGCCCGCCTGACTGGAATTTCGATTGCTGCAGTCACCAATAGCCATCACTTTGGAGTTGCGGGCAATCATCTGCTAAAAATCGCAGAGGCAGGAATGGTGGGCTGGGCCATGGGAAACTCGCCTGCCGCCATGCCCGCCTGGGGTGGAAAACGCGCGATTTTCGGCACCAATCCGATCGCTGCGATTTTCCCTCGCCGTCAGGCGGACCCTTTACTGATCGACTTATCGTTATCCGAAGTTGCACGCGGCAAGATCATGGTTGCCGCAAAGGCAGGTAAGTCCATCCCAGAGGGCTGGGCCCTGGACGCTGCAGGCAACCCCACCACGGATGCGAAGGCCGCGCTGACAGGCATGATGCTGCCGATGGGTGGTGTAAAGGGTGCAATGCTCGCCCTGATGGTGGAGTTGATGGTGACCACGCTTACCGGTGCACACTTTGGTGCGGAGGCAGATTCGTTTTTCATCGACGAAGGCAACCCACCTGAACTCGGCCAAGTCTTCCTGGCCATTGACCCAGAGGCCCTCGGGGGCGCAGAGACCTACCACGCCCGATTCGCGGATCTCACTGCCGTCATGCTCTCTGATCCCGAGGTCCGGCTGCCCGGCCTGCGGCGATTCGATCTCGCCCGGCAGGCTGCCCGCGACGGCCTGGAGTGTTCAGAAGATTGGATGGCGCAGGTTCGCGCACTTGGCGATCCCGCGGGCCAGCGTTCATGAATCCCGAACAGTGGCTGCCCGATATCTGTGAACTCGCAACGCAGGCCTCCCAGCTTGCGTTACAGCGGTTTCGTGAAGGATCACGCCACATCGAAAAGGGCCCCGGCGACTGGGCCAGTGAGGCCGATCTTGAAATTGAACAGTTAATCCGCAGCGGACTGCAACACATCGCACCCGGCACCCTGGTGCACGGCGAGGAGACCGGACGGGCAGGCGAAAGCACCAGTCGATTCATCTGGCATGTTGATCCCATTGATGGAAGTGCGAATTTTTTACGTGGCATACCGCATTTTGCGACTGTGCTTTCTCTGACAGAGATTGATGCAACCGGCAAAGAGCGCATTCTGATGGGGGTGACATCCGACCCATGCCGCGGGGAATTATTTGTGGCCTCAGCTGATCGGGCCACCGCGCTCAACGGCGTTGCAGCGCGCGTTTCAAATGTTTCTGAGGGCCTGCAAGCCCTGCTCGCAGTCGTCACGCCAAAGCCCAACAGTGCGCACTTAGATCATTTTGACGCCTGGTTTTCTCGCCAATTGCGCTGCTTTGGCGGGGCGCGACGCAGCGGTGCGATGGCCCTTGATCTTGCCTGGGTCGCCTGCGGAAGACTTGATGCGTTTGGGGGTATTGATCTTGCGCCCTGGGATATTCGCGCCGGCCTGCTGCAGGTCGTGCAATCAGGTGGCGTTGTTCAGCCCAATATCCCGATTAGGTCATTCCCTAACCGACCGCCAACACCGATGTGTTTAGTGGCAAATTCCGATTCACTCATCAAGCTTTTAATAGGAGACAACAATGGCCAATCAGGCTAAACGGCACACCCACCGATTTCTACTCGCAGCCCTCATGGGATGCGTGACCTTAGGCCTGACCGCCTACACGGCTCCTGCGAATGCGCAGGCCTTTCCCAATAAGCCCGTAAGACTCATCGTTCCGTTTGTCGCAGGCGGCGCCACTGACATCGTGGCCCGGCTCGTCGCCCAGAAATTATCAGCTGCCTGGGGCCAGCCGGTTGTAGTTGAAAACCGTGGTGGTGCGGGCGGCAATATCGGCGCCGATGCGGTCGCGAAATCTCCTGCCGATGGCTATACGATTCTGGTGACCTCCGGAAGTATCGTGACGGTGAATCCCCACATGTACGCGAAGATGCCTTTTGATGCGAAAAAAGATCTCGCACCGATTACGAATCTTGCCAGCGGCCCCCAGGTCCTTGTGGTCCACCCGGCTGTGCCTGCGAAAAATGTCAAAGAGTTGGTCGCACTTGCAAAAAGCAAACCGGGTCAATTGAATTTCGGCTCTGCTGGAATTGGCAGTCAGGTCCACATGGCAGCAGAGGCGTTTGTCTATGCCGCAGGCATCGAGGCCCAACATATTCCCTATAAAGGCGAGGCCGTCGCGTTTACGGACCTCGCGGGCGGCCAGGTGCAATTCATGGTGGGCAATATCGCTGGCGCAACGGGCCACATCCAGTCGGGCCGAATTCGTGCACTCGGTGTCACCAGCGCGAAACGCTCACCACAACTGCCGGATGTTCCCACTGTCGCGGAGGCAGGTCTGCCCGGCTTTGAGAACACGGGATGGTTCGGATTCATGGCGCCTGCGGGCACGCCCAAGCCCATCATCGATAAGATCCATGCCGACACGGTAAAAGTCTTGGCCGACCAAGAAGTCAAAGACCGTCTCACCCAGCTGGGCATGGCGCCCGTGGGGAACTCACCGGCGGACTTCACCAAAGAGATCGCGGTGGAATATGAGCGTTGGGGCAAGGTGGTCACCGCCCGCAAGATCACCGCGAACTAATCGGGATACTCTTTTTTAAATAAAGCGCCACACAAAATGGCGCATACAAGCCCGCCCAAAATGGCCCACTCGAGCGATATCAATAGCGTGCCCCCAAATGTCACCACCATGGGAATCGCTTCGCGTGGGCCGGCCCGCCACTCCGCCGCAATCTGACGTCGATCAATCAGACCCCAGGCGACGGCAAGCAATAAAGCAGAGATAACCGGTAACGGCAGATAGGTCACCAGAGGCGACACAAACCCCAACAAAATCATGAGGAAAAATGCTGAACTGACGGCAGACAAAGGAGTTTTCGCACCAGAAGCTGCATTCACACCGGATCGATTAAACGATCCGCTCGAGGGGTAGGCGGAGAAAAATGATCCCGCAACATTGGCAAGCCCCTGACCAATAAACTCTTGATCGGCCTTGAAACTGTCTTTGCGACCCAATGCGATTGCTCGTGCAATCGCCATCGCCTCAGTCGATGCAAGCAGCGTCATGACCAGGACGGGGCCAATAAGCTGCTGCAGCGTAGCCCACTGGAGATCAGGCTTAGAGAGCGGCGGGAAGGCGCCAGGAATTGCAGGTACTTTTTGAAATATGTTGGGATCTTGGGCGATCAACTCAATCACGAGGGCGCAAAGGCTGCCCACGATCACCGCAACGAGCATCGCGGGCACCAGTCGATTCAGCGGCCGCCATGCCCACATCGTCAGCAGCGTGAGACTCACCAATGCAAGCGTCCACCATTGAATTCCTCGGGCAGCGAGTTCTGCACCAGCGCGGCGAAAGGTCTCGAGCATTGAGAGTCCGCGCTCCAATGGAAGCCCCAGCAGAGATCCAATCTGACTGTTAATGATTAATACAGCCGCCCCCACAGTAAACCCGACCACCACAGAGTGGGGCACACGCTCGACCCATTTACCAAGCCGAACCAGGCCCAAGCTGATCTGTACCAAGCCCACAAGAAAGCTAAGCGTCAATGCGAGCACCACATAATCCGCACTCTCGACCAATGCCAGAGGCGCAAGAAGTGCCATTGTGGTCAGCGAAATGGCGTTGGCCGGGCCGGACACCATCAGACGACTGGAGCCGAAAAGGGCCGCAACGATACAAGGCACGATTGCGGCGTAAAGGCCGTAATGGGGTGGCATTCCCGCGAGCATTGCAAACGCTAAGCCTTGCGGAAGCACAAGGACCGCACCCGTGAGTCCCGCGAGCAGATCAGCTCTTACGACACCCGACTTGCGCCACTCGGGCATCCACTTCAAAAAAGGTAGGACGGTCATGTTCTCGGAAAGTCTACCATTGTGCGAATCAGAGGCAGCGTCGTCTGCCCTTTCTGTGAGGGCATACTGTAGGCCTTCCGCTCGTTTCGAAAGAACTTTATGAAAAAGAAGAGCACATTGTTAACGCCTGAAGATCCGCAACACAGCAGCGTTACCGATTCAACCGAAATCAAGACCACCACCTGCTATATGTGCGCATGTCGCTGCGGCATTCGTGTCCATCTGCGCGATGGCGAGATTCGCTACATCGATGGCAACCCCGAGCATCCTCTGAATCAGGGTGTCATCTGCGCAAAAGGCTCCTCCGGCATCATGAAGCAAAAATCTCCCGCCCGGCTGACCCGGCCGTTACGTCGCATCGCTGGCCGCGATCGCGGGGAATCCGCGTTTGAGGAAATCTCCTGGGAAGAAGCATTTGCCCTATTGGAAAAACGCCTGGCGCATATCCGAGCAACTGACCCGAAACAGTTTGCATTGTTTACCGGCCGCGACCAGATGCAGGCCCTGACCGGCCTCTTCGCCCGGCAATTCGGAACACCCAACTACGCTGCCCACGGGGGCTTTTGCTCCGTGAACATGGCAGCCGGCATGATCTACACCATTGGTGGAAGCTTCTGGGAATTCGGCGGGCCGGATCTCGAGCGCGCCAAGCTATTTGTGATGCTGGGAACTGCCGAAGACCACCATAGCAATCCGATGAAGGTGGCTCTTTCGAAATTTAAGCGCAGCGGCGGCCGCTTCATCAGTATCAATCCGATTCGAACGGGATATTCAGCGATTGCCGATGAATGGATTCCGATTCGGCCCGGGACCGATGGCGCACTATTGCTTGCCTTGATTCATGAGCTGATCCGAGATGATCGTATTGATCACGAGTTTCTGAAAAAGTTTTCGAATAGTCCTGACTTGGTATGTCTAGATGATTCCACCGAAAAGGGATTATTCCTGCGCGATCCCCAGCGTGAGGCCGTCAACGAGGACCTGCCGCAGAACAAATACGCCTGGGATCAGGTGCGCAACGTTCCCGTGCAAAGAGAAACTGATCAGACTGAACATTTCGCCCTGACCGGCGAATTCGTGATGCCAGCCGGGCCCCACCATGGAAAGCGTGTGGTAACCGCCTTTGAGCTGCTGCGTCGTGAGGTCGAAGCGTGCACGCCCGAATGGGCGGGTTCGATCACCGGCATTTCCCCATCCCGGATTCGCCTGCTGGCCAAAGAACTCGCCCACGCCGCATTTGAGCAGGCATTTGAACTGCCGATTGCCTGGACAGATGCCTGGGGCGGTCATCATGATGCAGTCATCGGCCGGCCGGTTGCGTTTCATGCAATGCGCGGTCTGGCAGCCCACTCCAATGGATTCCAGACCGTGCGGGCATTGGCAATCCTGATGAGCCTGCTGGGCACGATTGATCGGCCGGGTGGATTTCGCCATAAGGCGCCCTATCCGCGTCAAACCCCCCCGAGGGTAAGAAATGTTTCCGATGAGACCCAGATCAAACCCAACACGCCGCTGGGCGCAGCCCCCCTGGGATTTCCCGCCCGGCCTGAAGACCTCTGTGTGGATGCCAATGGACAGCCGATTCGACTCGACAAGGCCTTTTCTTGGGAGCACCCGCTATCGGCCCACGGCTTGATGCATAACGTGATCACGAATGCCGTACATCAAGATCCTTATGCCATCGATACCCTCATGATTTTCATGGCCAACATGGCATGGAATTCCACCATGAACACCACATCAATTCGAGCATTGCTCAATGCCAAGGATGCCGAAGGAAACTTCAAGATTCCATTTTTGGTGGTCTGCGATGCCTTTGATTCGGAAATGGTGTCCTTTGCCGATCTGGTACTGCCCGACACGACCTACCTCGAGCGGCATGATTGCATGAGCATTTTGGACCGACCGATCTCGGAGTTTGACGGTCCGGTCGATGCGGTACGGGTCCCGATCGTGCCGCCACAGGGTGAATGCAAGCCTTTTCAGGAAGTCCTAATTGAATTGGCATCTCGGCTAAAGTTTCCCGCTTTCACCACTGCCGATGGCGGCCGAAAGTTCAAAGACTATCCCGATTTTATTGTTCACTATGAAACCGCCCCCGGCTCGGGCATCGGATTTTTATCAGGATGGCGGGGCCCAAACGGCGATCAGTCATTACGTGGTGAACCGAACCCGAAACAGTGGGAGATGTACGCCAGCAATAACTGCGTGCATCACTACGAGATGCCCATCGAGCATCACTACATGCGCAACTGGAATCGCGGCTATATGAAATTTGCTAAAGAGATGGGCCTACGCCAAAAAGAAGACCCAATTCAAATCGCGATTTACAGCGAGATCCTGCAGCACTTTCGCCAGTCCGCCTCAGGCCAGCGGCCAGGAAGGCAGCCTCCGGACCACCTGCGGTCGCGTGTTGCCACTTATTTCAATCCACTGCCCTTTTGGTATGCCCCGCTTGAGTATGGCGCGACAGCACTGGCCGACTATCCGCTCAACGCTGTCACGCAACGGCCGATGGCCATGTACCACTCCTGGGATTCACAGAATGCCTGGCTCAGACAAATCCACAGCCACAACTATCTTTTCATCAATCCGATCACTGCCAAGAATGCTGGGATTGAAGATGGCGGATGGCTATGGGTCGAATCGCAGTGGGGAAAAGTGCGCTGCATGGGCCGTACCTCGGAGGCCGTTGAGCCCGGTACCGTCTGGACCTGGAATGCCATCGGAAAATCAGATGGCGCCTGGCACTTGCAGTCGGGTGCCGATGAGGCCCGCAAAGGGTTTCTGCTCAATCATCTAATCTCAGAAGAGTTGCCCCTCGAAGGCACAGGCCGAATCAGTAACTCAGACCCCATCACGGGCCAGGCGGGCTGGTATGACGTGCGGGTTCGAATTCGTCCGGCCGCTGGCGATGAGCCGGAAATCACCTATCCGCAATCCCACACACCGTCGACGACCGCCGCCACAAGCGCGCCCACGGAACTGGCCTACTTTGCCGGGAGTTTGAAATGAATCAGCATTCTGAAAGTCGCAAACAGCTTGCGCTGGTAATTGACCTGAACGTGTGCGTGGGATGTCATGCCTGCGTCACCTCCTGCAAGCAATGGAATACCTCCGGTGCCGCCGGCCCGCTTTCGGATCAAAATCCATACGGGGCGGATCCCACTGGAACATTTTTTAATCGCGTTCAGACCTACGAAGCAGGCGCCTTCCCCGATACCCAGACCATTCACTTTCCGAAGTCCTGCCTACACTGCGAAGACCCCCCCTGTGTGCCGGTCTGTCCAACAGGCGCCAGTTACAAACGCGAAGAAGATGGGATCGTGCTGGTCGACTACGATAAATGCATCGGCTGCAAATATTGCGCCTGGGCCTGCCCCTACGGCGCAAGGGAGCTCGATGAATCGCGGCAAGTGATGACGAAATGCACCCTCTGTGTCGACCGTCTTTACGATCAACGCCTGCCGGAGAAAGAACGCCAGCCCGCCTGTGTCATGGCCTGCCCAACACAGGCAAGAATTTTCGGCGACATTCATGACAGTGATTCCGAGGCCTCAAAAGCCATTCGGGAGCGCGGCGGCTATGCGCTGATGCCAGAGCACGAAACCCGGCCCGCCAATCACTACCTGCCGCGACACATTACCCCACCGCAGTACAACGCCGGCCACGAGGATTAGCATGCATCCTGCATTTTCGGTGATTAGCTTCACAACACTCTTGGGCGCAGCACAAGGTCTGCTCGTCAGCCTGGCAGCACTTCAGCTTTTTGGTGTCTCGATACCTGCCCTGCCAATCCTGCTCGGGATCGGCACCGCCCTGCTCATCGTAAGCCTGGGGGCCTCTTTTTTCCATCTCGGCCATCCCGAGCGCGCATGGCGGGCAGCTGCTATGTGGCGCACTTCGTGGCTATCTCGAGAGGTCATCGTTCTTCCGGTTTTTATTTCTTTAGCCGGCGCATGGACTGTGCTCGAATCAATGGGCCAAGAGACCCGATGGATTCTGATACCCCTTATTTTGGTGTCGCTACTGCTTTGGCTCTGTACTGCAATGATTTACGCCTGCTTAAAGTTCGTTCAGGAGTGGGCCCATCCGCTCACCCTCATGAATTACTTCGCACTGGGACTGGCCTCCGGACTTGTTCTGCTGATCAGTCTGTTGGCGCTCATGACAGCCGACTCGCAACTCACAGCACAGTTACACCCCTGGGCGATTGGGCTGACGCTGATCGCACTCATGTTGCGTCAGATGAGCAGCATCCGAAATAAGCGCCTGAAACCAAAATCCAGCCTTCAGACCGCGACGGGAATCCGAGAGCCCCGGCTGGTTCAGAAATCGATGGGCATGTCAGCAGGTGCATTCAACACACGCGAGTTTTTCCACGGACAGACAGCCCTCTTTCTGCGGTACGTGAAAACGATCATGTGGGGGCTTTGCTTTGCGCTTCCCTTGATTCTGCTGCTGCTCAGCCTGGCGACCGGTAGCAGCTTGTTGGCCATGCTTGCTTTTCCGATCCAGTATTTGGGCCTACTGGCTGAGCGTTGGTTATTCTTCGCCCAGGCCCGGCATCCACAAAATCTTTACTACCAAACGGTCTCGTAGCCCGCCACCGCAGCGCGCGGGACTAGAACAGCCCCACCACCTTGCCATCCACTAAATCAATGCGCTCGGCGGCAGGGATCTTGGGCAGGCCTGGCATGGTCATGATATCCCCGCAGACCGCCACGATAAATTCCGCACCAGCGGCCAGACGCACCTCGCGAACCGTCACAACATGATCTTCGGGTGCACCTCTTAAGCTGGGATCAGTGGAAAAAGAACTCTGGGTCTTGGCCACGCAAATTGGATAGTGGCCATATCCCTGATCCTGCAGGGCCTGAATCTGCTGATGTATCTTTGAATCTGCTGCAACTTCTTTGGCGCGATAGACCTTCTTGGCAATTTTATTAAGCTTCTCCCAAAGGCTATCCTGCTCTTCGTAGACAAACTGAAACTGCGATGGCGTCTCGCAGAGTGCCACCACACGCTGGGCAAGAGCTGCAGCGCCCTTGCCGCCCTCTGCCCAGTGCGAGGCGAGCACCACATCGACTCCCAGTGCCTGCATCCGTTTCTTGATCAACTCAATCTCAGCCGGCGTATCGCTCATAAACTGATTAATCGATACAACACACGGGATTCCGTAGACACGGGTGATATTTTCAACATGACGCTCAAGATTGACCAGGCCCTGATCCAGCGCGGCGAGGTTTTCCTGGGTGAGTGCATTTAAGGCCACATGGCCGTGATATTTCATAGCACGGACCGTGACGACAATCACTGCAGCGGAAGGCCGCAGGCCTGACTTCCGGCACTTGATATCGATGAATTTCTCCGCGCCCAGGTCCGCCCCAAAGCCAGCCTCAGTCACGACATAATCAGCAAGCTTAAGTGCCGCCTGGGTTGCGATCACCGAATTGCACCCATGGGCGATATTGGCAAACGGCCCCCCATGAACAAAGGCGGGATTATTTTCTAAGGTCTGCACCAGGTTCGGGGCCAAAGCATCTTTTAATAGCACCGTCATCGCGCCGTGGGCATTGAGGTCTTTTGCACGGACCGGCTTCTGATCATGGGTATACGCCACCACGATATTGGCAAGCCGCGCCTTGAGATCCTCAAGCGAGCGGGCCAAGCAAAAAATCGCCATGACTTCCGAGGCCACCACAATATCGAAGCTGTCCTCACGCGGCACGCCGTTACCGGGACCGCCCAGGCCATTGACAATTTTTCGCAAGGCCCGGTCATTCATATCCATCACACGCTTCCACTGGACACGGCGGCTATCAATGCCCAGCGCGTTACCGTGATAGATATGGTTATCCACCAGGGCAGCCAGGAGATTATTGGCCAGGGCAATCGCCGAAAAATCGCCAGTGAAATGCAGGTTGATATCTTCCATCGGCACAATCTGGGCATGTCCGCCGCCGGCAGCACCGCCCTTGACCCCAAAGACTGGGCCAAGAGAAGGTTCACGCAAACAAATCATTGCTTTTTTACCAATGTGGTTCAGCGCGTCGCCCAGTCCCACCGTGGTGGTGGTCTTGCCCTCGCCTGCTGGCGTCGGGCTGATCGCCGTCACCAGAATGAGTCTGCCATCGGGCAGGTCTTTCAGAGACTCCAGATACGACAATGAGACCTTGGCCTTGAAGCGGCCATAAGGCTCAAGGTGTTCGGCGGCAATACCCAGTCGCTTTTGAGCAATCTCCGTGATGCTAAGCATCGATGCGTTCTGCGCAATCTCAATATCGCTGGGCATACCAACTCCGATCTAGCAGTGAAAGCTACTTCTCAACAAAGGCCCGCTCAAAGACATAGTCACCCGGGTTGCCAAGGCTTGGGGAGACCTTAAATCCCAACTGATCGAGCATCTCTGAGGTCTCTTTGAGCATGGCGGGACTGCCACAAATCATGCCACGATCCACCGTCGGATCAAGGGGCGGCAGGCCAATATCCGAAAAGAGCTGGCCAGTCTGAATCGCTGTAGTGAGCCGGCCCGTGTGGGTAAAGGCCTCGCGTGTCACCGTGGGGTAATAAATCAGCTGCTCGCGCACCATCTCGCCGAGAAAATCGTGCTGGGGAAGTTCGTTTCTTAAATACTCCCCATAGGCCAACTCACTCACCAGCCGTACGCCATGAATCAGCACGATCCGCTCGAAACGCTCGTAGGTGTCGGGATCGCGAATGATGCTCAAAAACGGAGCAATGCCGGTGCCCGTGCTAAATAGATAGAGATGTTTTCCAGGGTTTAAGTCATCAATGACCAACGTGCCGACCGACTTTTCGCTGACCAGGATCTCATCGCCGACCTTGATATTTTGCAGACGTGAAGTCAGTGGGCCATTGGGCACCTTAATGCTCAGAAATTCCAGGTGCTCTTCGTAGTTGGGACTGACCACGCTATAGGCCCGCACCAGGGGCTTGCCCTCGACTTCTAAGCCGATCATCAGAAAGTGGCCATTACGAAAGCGTAGGCCCTGCCGGCGTGTGGTGGTGAAGCTAAAAAGGCTGTCGTTCCAATGATGGACACTCAGCACCTTTTCTTTCTGATATTTCGACATCTCTACTCTCCGACAAATGGATTGGAGCGTCGCTCTTCTCCAAATGTACTCATGGGCCCATGGCCTGGCACAAACTCAATGTCATCGCCCAAGGGAAATAGCTTTCCGCGAATCGAGTCAATGAGTTGCTGATGATTGCCACGGGGAAAATCCGTTCGCCCAATTGAACCCGCAAACAATACATCCCCAACAAAGGCCAGCCGGTCCGCCTCATTGATAAAGACCACGTGGCCTGGCGTGTGGCCAGGGCAATGAATGACACGCATCGTCTCCTGGCCCACCGATACCGTATCGCCGTCGGCAAGCCAGCGGTCCGGCGTAAAGGCCTCCGCCCCCGCCATACCGAACATCATGCCCTGGGTCTTGAGCTGATCAATCCAGAACTGATCCTCTTGATGCGGCCCTTCGATCGGCACACCGAGCTGCCGGGCCAGCAGTCCCGCCTGGCCGCAGTGATCAATATGGCCGTGGGTGAGCAGGATCTTTTCGATTGTGACCCCGGCCTGCTGGGCGACCGCCTGAAGGTGATCGATATCCCCGCCCGGATCCACGAAGGCCGCCCGCTGGGTAATCGGACAGACAACCAAGGAGCAGTTTTGCTGAAACGCGGTGACCGGATGAATCTCGAATTGCATCCGGCGATTATCGCAGATGGCCTAGCCGGCCAACCTATTGGACCCGCCGCACCACTTTAGTAAGCAGAGCCATCACGGACACGATGCATGCTCTGAATATCGACTACCCACACCAGCCCATCGCCGATCTGTCCAGTCTGGCAGGCCTCGATCATGGCGGCGCGGATCGTCTCCACCATGTCGCCTTCGGCCAGCACGCAGACCATGACTTTATCGGTGAAGTCCGTCAGCTCATCCCGCAGCGACCGACGATCCACGGACGATGGGGCTGTGAATCCTTTGACATTAAAGACGGTCACACCCGGAAAATTGGGTATCGCACGCAGGGCCTCACGCAGGCGCGATAGCCGATTGGGCCGAATGATGGCGCGGATCTCTTTCACTTTACGAGTCTCCTATCGATTGCTCCGTGCAGCAATTTCTCGCGGTCATTTTGCATGAATTATTCCAGCAGTTAAACCTCTTGGGGCTCGTCATCAAACCAGCGATAGAGTGTCGGCAGGACCACGAGCGTAAGCAGGGTCGATGAAATCAGCCCGCTGATCACCACAATCGCAAGCGGCCGTTGCACCTCGGATCCTGGTCCTGTCGCAAACAGAAACGGCACGAGCCCCAACAGGGCAACCGTCGCGGTCATCATGACGGGCCGAAACCGCTGAACACAGCCCTCGCGGACCGCCTCGGCCACGGCCAGTCCGTCCTGCCGGAATCGGCGAATGCAGCTGACCAAGACCACGCCATTTAATACGGCAATTCCCCAGAGTGCGATAAAGCCGACGGATGCGGGAAGACTGAGATACTCACCAGTAACAAACAGCCCCATCACGCCGCCGATGGACGCAAAAGGCAGCACCAAGATGATCAGACTGGCAAGCTTGACCGAATTAAAAAGAAGAAAAAGCAGGAAAAAAATCGCTGCAATGGTGAGCGGCACAATCACCGACAAGGTATCCATCGCCCGCTCGAGATTTTCAAACTGGCCGC
Organism: uncultured Bordetella sp.; assembly: GCA_964440375.1. Lineage (GTDB taxonomy): Bacteria > Pseudomonadota > Gammaproteobacteria > Burkholderiales > Burkholderiaceae_A > Lacustribacter. Next base: position 62,771 of record CAYTRY010000001.1, read on the forward strand.
CGAACTTAAAGTAATAGCCTTGCGGCAGCTTGACCTCTTTGGCCAGGCGCTGCTGAACTTCCTCGACAAATCCACCCAGATCACGGCCCTCGACATTGGCGCCCACCACCACGCGGCGCTTGCCCCACTCGCGGCTTACCTGGGCGGGCCCATCGACCAGCTGAATCTTTGCCACACTGGAAAGCGGCACCTGGGCGCCATTCGATGTTCGCAGCAGCATATTGCTGATGTCTTCAATCGATTCGCGAAACCGCTGTGGAAAACGGACCTGGATCCCATAGCGCCGCTCTCCCTCAAAGAGCGTGGTGACTTCTTTGCCACCGATCGCAGTCTCAATCAAGGTCTGCACATCTGCCACATTTAATCCATAGCGGGCGATTGCATTGCGATCGATATCCACCGTCAGAAACTGCTGGCCAGACAGGCGTTCCACCCGAATGTCGCGTGCGCCACGAACACTGCGCACGACTTTTGCAACCTGCTCGGACAGCTGACGCAGTTCATTTAAGTCATCACCGAATACCTTGATTCCCAGCTGAGAGCGGACCCCCGTCAGCATCTCGTCGACCCGCTGCGCAATCGGCTGAGAGATCACCACCTGCACACCCGGAATCGCTGATAATTTTTTTCGAATGTCTTCTTCAATTTCCTCTTGATCCCGCCCCGAGTCGGGGTCGATCAGGGCGACTGGAGTGGATTCATTCGGGCCCGCGGGATCTGCCGGTGATTCGCCGCGACCCAGGGGCGAGACCACACTTTTCACGCCGGGAATCTCGGCCACCATTTTCATCGCGGCCATCTCCAGCCGAATCGATTCATCCAGCGAAATGCTGGGCACCCGAATCACCTGCGGTGTCAGCGCGCCTTCTTTCATAATCGGCATAAATGACTTGCCCAAAAACGGAAATAAGAGCAAAGACAGCAGCAGCAGGCCAACCGCCACCGCCAGGGTCCTACGGTCCTGCAGGGTCGCGCGGTCTAAGAGATTTAAGTAGTGCCACTTTAGATAGGCAATCGCCTTGGTGTCATGGTCTGCGCCGCCTTTTAAGAAGTACGAGCAGAGGACAGGCGAGAGGGTCAGCGAGACCACCAGGGAGATGGTCAACGCCACTGCAATCGTAATCGCCAAAGGCGCAAACATTTTTCCTTCAATGCCCTGCAGGGTCATGAGGGGTAAAAACACCAAAATGATGATCGCAATACCAAAAATGGTTGGTGTGGCGACCTCGGTGGTGGCCTCAAAGACTGTCCTGACCCGCTCTCCAATACTCTTGCCCGCCGACCCCAGTTTATGAAACACGTTTTCCACCACCACGACAGTGGCATCCACCATCAGGCCAATAGCAATGGCCAGGCCCCCCAGCGACATGAGATTGGCGGAAATGCCGTACCGATTCATGACAATAAAGGTACTCAAGGGCGCAATGATGAGCGTGGCCACAACAATCAGGCTAGAGCGGACATCGCCCAGAAACACAAAGAGAATCAACACCACTAAAAAGATGCCCTCGATCAGCACCTTCCCGACAGTCCAGAGGGCCGCATCGACAAGATCGGTACGGTCATAAAAGGGCACGATCTTTAAGCCGTCGGGCAGCATGCCCGAGCCATTGATCTCCTCGACCCGCTCCTTGACTCGCGATACGACCTGCTTGGCATTGCCGCCACGGATCATCATCACAATGCCACCGGCGCTCTCGGTATGGCCACCCTTGATGAGTGCGCCCTGACGGACTTCACTGCCAATTTGCACCCGGGCCACATCACGCACAAACACCGGCACACCGCTTTGTTCTTTCAATACGATGTTATTGATGTCATCCACCGTGCGGATGAGTCCCACTGCGCGCACCAGAAACTGCTCAGAGCCCTGAGGCAGAATGCCGCCACTCGCATTCGAATTATTGGCAGAGATCGCGTTCACCACCTGCTGCACCGTCAGATTGAAGTGTCGCAGGCGGCCCGGATCCACCTGGACCTGAAACTGCTTGACAAGACCGCCATAGGAATTGATTTCCGCAACACCAGGAATCGAGCGCAGCATTGGCCGCACCACCCAGTCCTGCAGCGTGCGGCGCTCCATCAATTCGTCGGCCGTCAGTTCACGCTTGCCATCATCAGGCCGCTCGATGGTGTACTGAAAGACCTCGCCTAAGCCGGTCGACACGGGACCTAAGACCGGCACCACCCCGTCGGGCATGCGGGTGCTGACCTCGATCAGACGTTCGGTGACCAGCTGCCGCGCGAAATAGACATCCGTTTTATCGGTGAAGACCAGGGTGATGATCGATAGGCCGCTGCGATTCAGGGATCGCATCTCGGTCAACCCCGGCAGCCCAGTCATCGCGATTTCTAGCGGCACGGTAATGAAGCGCTCGATTTCCTCGGGCGAACGGCCAGGGGCTTCAGTCGCAATCTGCACCTGAATATTGGTCACATCAGGAAACGCATCCACTGATAGCCGCAGCGATTCGCGTAGCCCAAATCCGCAGAGCACCAGCGCAATCACAATCACCACGAGCCGCTGACTGAGCGCGGAACGAATCAACGACGGAATCACGGCCTTACTCCTGCACGCGCTTGCGTTCGTTGTTCAAATGGAATGCGCCCTTGACCACAATCTCCGCACCGGCTGACAGGCCTGAGATCACCGGCCGGACGGTCTCGTTCACGGGCGGCCCCAGCTCAACAGGGGCCAGTGTCCAGACGTTGTCTGCTTTTTTTATAAAGACAAAATCTTTATTGCCCTCGCGAACCACTGCCTCAAGCGGCACCACCGCGGTACTGCGTGCATCGCCCTGAATGCGCATATTGACCAGCATGGACGGCTTGAGATTGCGCCCGGGGTTATCGATGACCGAACGCACCGTGACCGTTCGGGTCTCAGGGGAGATTGTGTCTCCGACTACTGCAATTTTTGCGGTGAGCTTTTTATTTTTTAATGCCGGCACCTCGATTTCGAGTGCCTGCCCCGCCCGCACATACTGTGCGGTTTGCTCGGGAATCTGGCCTACGACCCAGACCCGGGTGAGGTCAGCCACGGTAAAGAGTGGATCGCCCGGGGTTGCCACCTGACCTTGGCTGACTTTGCGCTCAATCACAACACCACTTTGTGTCGCAGTGATGCCGACGCTGGGATTCAGTACGCCGTCTTTGCGCAAGGTATCAATCATGGAGGCCGACATGCCCATTAAGGTGAGCTGATCGCCAGCAGCACGAAGCTCTGCACGTGCGATGTTGAGTTCCGACTCGCGCCGCTGGAGTTCGGCGGTGCCAATCACATCCGCTTTCACCAGCACCTGGGCCCGCTCAACGGCCCGCTCGGCCTGATTAAATGAGGCATGTGCCCGCAAGAACGCGACCTGGGCCTGCGTCAGCTCTGGACTGGCAAGGCTTGCAAGCGGCTGGCCGGTGGAGACCCGATCCCCCACTTCTGCCAGCACATTGGTCACCCTGCCCAGCACCGAGGCGCCGATTCGTGTCACGAGCCGCTCATCAGGCTGAATGGTTCCCGAGATATCCACAATTCGTGAAAGCTCAGCGGCCTCGACCTTGCCCGCGGTGAAATAGCCCTGCATCTCAGGCTTTACCGCAACATCTTTGGCATCCAGCTTTGGTCCACTGGAAGCTGTGGGCTCCTCGCTTGAGCAGGCCGTCAGCAACAAGCAGGCGGCGGTGGCTGCAGCCGCTACACGAAAACGCGGGTGTCGTTTAATGAAAAAGTTCGTGCTAAGTGTCATTGTGTCTTTCATCGGGCAGTGGCGATGTAGCGGGCAGCGAGCCTATCGAGCGAGATTCGGGCTGCCTGAAGCTCGAAGCGGGCCTGAATCAAATCCGCGCGCACCGACCGCAGCACACGCTGGGCATCCAGCACTTCAAGAATGCCGCGCTCTCCAAATCGATATGCCGCCTCTGCGACACGCAATGCAGCCTCGGCCTCGGGGATGGCACCGCGGCCAAGGGCATCGACTGCAGCCCGGGCCATCTCGTAGGATTTCCATGCGAGCAATACGCGCTGGCGCATCTCGAGGATCGCACCATCAAGACGGGTCTGGGCCCTGAGCCGCTCGGCGGCTGCCTCGGCCACCGGGCCCTGACGCTGATCCAAAAGCGGAATCTGTATCGCAACGCCGGTCATGGTCTGACGAATTTCAGGATCGCGAAGTTCTTGATAGCGCAGCTCAACACCGGGAAGCCGGCCCGATTTTGCAAAGGTCAGGCTGGCATCGGCGCGTTCCAGCAGGGATCGCAACACGGCAAGCTCCGGGCTTTTGTTTAAGGCCTGCTGCATGATTTCTTCAAGCACCATGGGCTGGGCTTCATCTGCGAGTCGGCCGGCAATCGACCATTTTTCTGGCAGGCGGCCTGCCGCCAGGCGATTCAAAGTGATGAAGGCCTGCTCGGCCTTAATTGCGGCGCTCACTTGTCGCTGCCGGGCACTGATGATTTCAGCATCCGCCTTGATGAGCTCGAACCGTGGCGCTTCGCCGGTATCCACCCTGAGTTTGACGCGATCACGGATCTGCTCAAGCAGCCGAACTGCCTCGCGGGCGGCGATTTCCTCCTCAAGCCTTAACAGTGCCTCAAAGGCGCGCAGCCGCACTTCCGCCACCAAATTGTTTTGTACCGAAGTGAGCTCGTGACCCGCCGCTGCTGATCCGGCAGCGGCCGCATCGATTCGGGCGCTACGTAAAAAAGGATTCTCGATGAGTTGGGCAACGCCGCGGGTCTCCACACGGCCTGCAACCGCAGCACTTGCCGGGCGCAATGCGTTATCGCCCGAGGCAATCTCAAGGCGTGGATTGGGCAAGGCCCGCGCGGAGCGCACCGCCGCCGTGGCGGCATCACGGCTTCGGGCCGCCGCAGCGAAATCGGTGTTGTGCTGTAAGACCACCTCGGTGATCTGATCAATGGTCAGCTGCGACGCGATCGGCGTTGATTGCGCGGCCGCGGTGGCCACGCCTGCAGCAAGGCTGGCCGCAAACAACAGCCGGGCACAATCGCGCCTGTTCAATAAAAAACGCTGTGCTCGAAAGCATGACTGGACTGCCGAAATCACGGGAGTGGAGGACATGAGAAATTTAGTTTTTTGTTATGGACTTAGTGGAGCAGCGATCAGTTCCAAGGCAGCAAAACAAAACCTCAGAGACCCCAGTCGGTCCGGGGCTAATACCGCAGGTAGGCCCCGCGGCTAAGCAGTCTGCAGGGCGTGGTACTCGAGATCGGCGAGCGCCACGACCTCGAGCGCCCGCTCATGCGTGGATTCCAGAATCACGGGCGGTGCAAGGCCCGCCTCGGCAGCTTCGCGCCAGCGGGCGGCACACAGGCACCACCGATCTCCGGCCTTGAGGCCAGGAAAACGATACTCGGGATTTGGGGTCGAGAGGTCATTGCCACGCGACTTGGAAAATGCCAAAAAAGCATCGGTCATCTGGGCGCAGATGGTGTGGCTGCCGTAATCTTCAGAAGACGTATTGCAGCAGCCATCTCGAAAAAAGCCCGTCACGGGATCAAGGCTGCAGGGCGCAAGCGGGCCACCAAGAACATTTTTTGCGCTCACTGCAGTATTTTCCTTTAACCGGTGATCTGAGAACCGGATTTTATCTTAAGCGAGGTCCCTGACCAGCGAGGCCCGCGTTTCTGCGGCGATAGGATCCACCACCACGTTGTAGTTGGGGTGATCGACACCCATGGCCAGGCCCACGCCATATTTCAGTGCGCCGGCCATATCCTCGTCGAGTTCGAATCGCATGAAATGCACCGAAGATGTCTTTTCTTCATTTTCTCGCTCGAGGTCCTCGTCGGCGATCGCAAAGACTTTCTCGCGGCCCTCGACCTGAACCCAGACCCGATCCTCAACACCCTTGAGCTTTGCAAGCTCCGTCTTGCGAACCTCGGGGTTCGGATACTCAATCATCATCGTGCACTTGAAGTTACGGCCATCCGGAATTAGTGGGTTGTAGGCATCCAGCTCATCCTGAATGCCTGATTCCTCAAAGGTCTTCTCAATCCGCAACATCTCTTGGATCTGATAACGAATCGTTTTTTCATCTTCAAAAAACAATGTGATGTGCTCGCCCAAAGCGACCTGGCGAATACGCTTGTGTGCAATCACCTCCTGACGAAACTGATTGCGGATCCGCGCGTAGTGCTCCAGAGTCCAGAGTGAATCTCGTGAAATTTGTGCCATGCTCATTCTCCATTACCTCCTTGCTTAAATTCCGTAGGCCTGCGCCAATAACGACAATGGGTGGGCCACCTTACCGTCGGCCTTTCCCGCCATTCCCTGCTCAATATGATGGCCGGCCAGCTGACAGTCAGAGGCCACCACATCGGGTTCGCCGCCCTGGCCGTTGTTGGCCTTGGGGTGCTCGGCCATCTGGCGAAACACCGGACGGCCAATCTTCATTGCGATGTCATGAAATTCTTTTTTAACGCCCCATGTTCCAGCATGGCCAGAGCAGCGCTCCACTGTGTTGACTGCGGTGTCCGGTACCATCTCGAGCATCTCTCGTGTCTTTTGGCCCACGTTTTGTACCCGCAGGTGGCAGGCGATGTGATACGACACATTTCCAAGGCCCTGCTTGAAATCAGTCTTCAGCAGGCCATCTTTGTGACGATTCACGAAGTACTCAAACGGATCCACCATGGCGGCCTTCACCGCTTGGGCATCGGCATCGTTGGGAAACATTAACGGAATCTCCTGCTTAAACATCAGCGTGCAGGAGGGAATCGGCGTCATGATGGCGTAGCCCTCGCGTGCCAAGCGGGCGAGCACGGGGAGGTTCTGCTTGGCCAGGGCCTCCACCGACTCAAGATCTCCCAGCTCAAGCTTGGGCATGCCGCAGCAGGCCTGCTTTTCCACCACCACATACGGGATCTCGTTGTGCTTTAAGACCTTGATCAGATCATGCCCGATGCCCGGCTCATTCCAGTTCACATAGCAGGTCGAATAGATCGCTACCTTGCCAGCCGTCTTCGCGCCCGCCTTCACTGCAAGGGGCTGCGAAACCGCAGCGGTCTTCTCAAAGGGCTTGGATGAGAACTCTGGCAGCCAGGCCTCTTTGTGGACGCCCAGCATCTTCTCGCCCAGCGCACGGGCGGTCTTATTCTTGGCCAGTGCGTTAACGGTCTGCACGACGATCGGGATCGAGGCCAGCTTTCCGTTGGCGGATGTATTGGAGAGCACCGAGTCACGAAACTTGGTGGGTGTTCCTTTTTTAAACTGGATCGCCTTGGCCCGCAGCATCAAATGCGGAAAATCAAGGTTCCAGGGGTGGGGCGGCACATACGGGCACTTGGTCATGTAGCAGACATCGCAGAGGTAGCACTGGTCGACCACCTCCCAGTATTTCTCCTTCGGCACGCCATCCATCTCACCGGTTGGGCCCTCATCAATCAGATCAAAGAGCCGGGGAAATGAATTGCAGAGGCTGACGCAACGGCGGCAGCCATGGCAGATATCAAAAACCCGCTCCATTTCGGTAAAGCAGGAGGCCTCGTCGTAAAACTCCTTGCTTTTCCAGTCAATGGGATGCCGGGTCGGCGCCTCTAATGAACCCTCACGTGCTGACATGTGTTGCTCTCTTTAGTAATCAGATATTCAAACATTTGCTCCGCAGGGCCCTGGCGCGCGCCGAGGCCCTGCAGATCAGCTGCTTGCGCGAACTGAATTAGGCAGCCAGTGCGTCAAGTGCCTTCTGGAACTTGTTGGCATGTGAGCGCTCGGCCTTGGCCAGCGTCTCAAACCAGTCGGCGATCTCGTCGAAGCCCTCGGAACGGGCATCTTTGGCCATGCCGGGGTACATGTCGGTGTACTCGTGGGTCTCGCCAGCAACCGCAGACTTCAGGTTGGAGGCAGAGTCGCCGATCGGCATGTCAGTGGCGGGGTCTCCGACCTGGGCCAGATAGTCCAGATGGCCATGGGCATGACCAGTCTCGCCTTCTGCGGTCGAGCGAAACAGCGAAGCGACTTCGGTATAGCCCTCGACGTCAGCCTTGTTCGCGAAGTAGAGGTAACGGCGATTGGCCTGGCTCTCACCGGCAAACGCATCTTTCAGATGCTGGTGAGTCTTGGTTCCTTTCAGTTGAGGCATATTCACTTCTCCTTTTCGATTAACAACATTGCAACGGGAATTGCACCGGTGCTCCCAACGCCATTTCGGGCCAGACTGGCCAGGAATGCGTTAGCGAACAGACCGCATCCTAGGTCCTGAATTTAGACAAGTCCAATTGAAAGTTTCTTTTTCATTGATTAAAACAATCAATGGACGTCTAGGTCAGGGGATCGACAAATTAACCCAAAACTGATCCCCCATAACCACCTAAAATGGGGCCATGCCAGCCGCCAAGACAGCCCCCAAATCCCGCAAGCCCAAGGCTGCGAGCGGCTCTCAGCCGGACCGTGATATCGCCTCCACACGGAGACTGCTGGCCCGAGGGGAGATTTCCTGCCAAGAGCTCCTTAAGGAACACCGCCAGGCCGTGGCCAGGCTAAACCCCAGCCTCAACGCACTGCCGACCCTCTGCCTGGATCGGGCCGAAGGCGAAGCCAAAAGGCTCGACAAACTGCTGTCGGCCGGACGAACCGGCAGGCGGTCTGCCGCAGTCGGCCCGCTGGCGGGCCTGCCCTACTGTGCCAAAGACATGTTTGAGACCGAGGGGGTCCTCACCACCTATGGAAGTCCGATTTACGCACAGCACAGGCCCGCGAAAGATGCAGAGATCGTTGCGCGCATTCGTCAGGCGGGCGCACTATTGATTGGCAAATCCAACACGCCCGAGTTCGCCGCCGGATCACAGACCTTTAATCGGATCTTTGGTGCGACCCGCAATCCCTGGGATCTCAGCCGCACATGCGGCGGATCCAGTGGTGGTAGCGCTGTCGCATTACGGTGCGGCATGGTGATGCTGGCCGATGGATCCGATCTGGCCGCCTCGTTGCGAAATCCAGCAAGCTTTTGTGCGGTTGTCGGCCTACGGCCCTCCAGTCATCTCGAGCCTCGGCTGCAAAGCGGTGCGAATCCTTTTAATACATTGAGTGTGGTGGGCCCGATGGCCCGTTCAGTGGCGGACCTTCGCGAGTTATTTACCGCCATTTTTGATCCTGCCGGCTGCACACCAAATAAAAGTCTCGATCAATGGTGCGCGCAACGCCATCGTGAATCTCAGTTGCGCAAGGCACTGGGCACAAAGCGCAAGAAACTGCGCATTGGATTTTCGAGTGACTGGGGTGGGCTGCCCGTGCAGCGAGAAGTCCGTCATCAGATGCAGGCCTGCGTTAAAGCACTCGCGGCAAACGGAGTGGAGATCATCGAGGGCTTCCCAAAGCTGCCCGAGATGCGCCAGGCCTTTCTCACGCTGCGTGGATTATTTTTTGTTGCTGAGCTCGGGGGGCTTTACGCCACGCACCGCGACCAGCTCAAAGATACTGTCGTGTGGAATATCGAGCAGGGCCTCAAACTGACCGCCGCTGAGATCGCCCATGCGGAAAAACTCCGGTCGGCCGCCCGCAGGCAGCTGGAAGACTACATGCAGTCCCATCGTCTTGATGCCCTTGCTGGGCCCACCAACCAGGTGCTGCCCTTTGATCTCGAGACGGCCTATGTTTCAGAAATCGATGGCCAGCGGCTCGAGACTTATGTGGATTGGCTGGCGTCAAACTTTATTTTTTCGGTAGCCGGCCTGCCAGCGCTTTCGCTGCCCGGAGGCTTTGCCCAGCCATCGCCACAGCAGCTGCCGCTACCGGTCGGACTGCAGCTCGTCGGCCCCTGGGCAGGCGATGATGCGCTCATGAATACGGCAGAGCAGATTGAATCCATGCTGGCCCCTTTAAATGCACCGTTTTCTTTACCGAATGCGCTTGCTTAATCCTCGCTACACTCTTTTGCCCCGCCCATGACCGCCCCCACCTCCAATCCACAACGGCTTGCAAATCTTCGCAAGGAATATGCCCAGGCGGCGCTGGATATCACCGATGTCGCCGCGGATCCGGTAGCCCAGTTCGAACGCTGGTTTCAGGAAGCCATCAAGGCCGAGGTGCTGGAGCCCAATGCGATGACCTTGTGCACAGTGGATCCCAGTGGCCGGCCATCGGGCCGTATTGTGTTGATCAAGGGCATCGATGCGGCGGGCATTACATTTTTTACAAACTACCAAAGCCGAAAGGGCCAGGCACTGGCCGCCCATCCCTATGCCAGCCTGGTCTTTTTCTGGCCCGAACTTGAACGGCAGGTTCGCATCGAGGGCGCTGTTGAAAAAATATCGGACCAGGAATCTGAGGACTACTTTCGATCACGGCCGCTCTCAAGCCGTCTGGGCGCCTGGGCCTCACCCCAGAGTGAGGTGATTCCCAACCGTGAATGGCTTGAAGTGCGGCAGAAAAATCTGCAGGAGGCATTTCCTGCGGAATCGTCGATCGATCCACCCAAGCCCGAACATTGGGGCGGCTATCGGCTTAACCCTGATGAATTCGAATTCTGGCAAGGCCGACGCTCTCGTCTTCATGATCGGCTGCGCTATCGTCGGCCGGAGCGCTGGTCATCAGATGCCGACTGGGTGATTGAGCGGCTTGCGCCTTAACGCTCGGCCATGAGTGCGGCGAAGGCCGACCTTGCTTTCATGACTTTTGGTGCCACGACAAATGCGCAATAGCCCTGCGAGGGATTGCGCTTAAAGTAGTTGTGATGCTCATCCTCGGCCGGCCAAAAACACGCCTCAGGTCCCGTAATCGGCTGGCCATATTCATCGAAGGTCGCAATCAGCTGGGTCACGATCGGTGCAGACCATTGCGCGGCGACTTGAGCAATCTTGTCGCGGGCACTCGCGAGCTGCTCGGCACTGAGTGCAAAAATCACCGAACGGTACTGGGGCCCGACATCATTGCCCTGTCGATTCGGTGTGGTCGGATCATGAATTGCAAAAAAGACATCCAGCAACTGGTCGTAGCGAATGACTGCTGAATCAAATTCGATACGCACGACCTCGGCATGGCCAGTGCTTTTGCCACAGACCTGCTCATAACTTGGGCTGGCCAGGTGGCCCCCCATATAGCCTGAGCGTACGGCCGACACGCCGCGCAGATCCTGAAAAACAGCCTCCAGGCACCAGAAACACCCGCCCCCAAAAATTGCTGTCTGCTGCTGTGTCATCACCACCCCTTGTCTTAGCGAGATTTCAGATTCTGAATGGACTCGCATCCAATTTCACGTATCCTCAGACCTGTGTGCCGCGGGTCCGCTCGATCAGCATACATGCCAATATCGTTATAAATGTGAGTCTGCCATGATGTCGCAAGCCGCACCTTTTGAGCTCCAGATGCCCAACCCGCAACGCGCAGCCCATGCGCTGCAGGCGCTGGTGTGCTGTCTGGCAGTGGCGGCGATGCTCTGCTTACACCCGTTCAGGGCCCAGGCCCAGCCGGCCAGCGCGGCTGCGACTGCCGAGTCGGTCGCGCCGATCATTACGCCAGCGGCCTTGAAAGTCCTGATCGATAAGAAGGCCAACCTACGGATTCTCGATATCCGTGAGCTCATGCAGGGCGATGGTAAAACTCCAAACTATGATGCCGGCCATATTCCTGGCGCGATCGCCGCCCCGTACTCGTCGATTCGCGGGCCAGAGAAAAATCCGGGCCGCGTACTCTCGGATCAGGAGCTCAGCCAGCTGTTTCGAAAATGGGGCATCGATACGCAGGCCCACATCGTGATCGCGCCGGTGGGATCCGATGCCAGCGACTTTGGCGGCGCCGCCCGACTCTTCTGGACACTGCATCTGGCAGGCTTAAAGCGCATTTCAATTCTCGAGGGGGGTCTGGGCGCCTGGGGAGCACTCGGCTATCCGATTGAAACGACCAAGAACACACCGGCCGCAAGCGGCATCTCGGTGAAACTGGATCGCACGCAGATCGCAACCACAAACGAGATTGCCGGGCTCATTCGCAATCGCGCATCCGGGAAAAAATTCCTGCTCTCTGATTCCCGGCCGGAAGACTACTTCCTTGGCGAAGACAAGCATCCATCGTCGCCCAGAGCGGGCACACTTCCGGGCGCAAAAAACCATGATCATGAAGAATGGTTTCAGCTCAATACCAGTAAGCTCTTGCCACGTGATCAGCTCGAATCTATTGCTAAAAATGCAGGACTGATCGGCGACCAAGAGGTCATCACCTTTTGTAATACCGGCCACTGGAGTGCGACCACCTGGTTTGTGCTCACACAGCTTCTCGGCCAGCGCAATATCAAGCTCTATCCAGAGTCCACCGTTTCCTGGTCAAAGAGCCGAAACCCCATGGACAACGAGCCCTCTCGGGCGTCGGTCTTAAAGCAGCAGCTTAAAGACTCTGTCGATAATCTGAAGCGATAGCAGCCGCCTCGATCCGATGCAACGACTGCTGCTCATTCTTCCGGCGCTTCTTGCATGGATAGCAATGACCTGGTTCGCCGGCATTCGTGCTGGCTTACTACTGCTGCTCGGCCTGGGATTCGGCGCTGCACTCAGCGCAGCCCGCTTCGGATTTGCAACAGGATGGCGGACCCTGCTGCAGGACCGTGATCCTTGGGGTATGACCGGCCAGATGGTGCTGCTGTCGTTGTGCGCACTGCTGGCCTTTCCACTTCTGGACCATGCAAGTGAAGAAATCGTCGGCGCTTTGGCGCCCATCACCTGGGGCCTGATGCTCGGAGCCCTCGTGTTTGGTTTCACGATGCAGCTCGCGGATGGCTGCGGCTCGGGCACACTCTATAAGGCCGGGGCCTCTTCACCGACGTCCTGGGCGGTGCTGCCAGCGTTTATTGTTGGCAGTTTCTTTGGCGCCTCTCATCTGCCGGCATGGACTGAGCTGGGCGGGCCACTGAATATCATCGGCCATGCGCAGCCCGATGCGCCCGTTGATTTAATCGGGAAAATCGGTCTTGGCCCAGCGCTACTGGTCACCATTGGCCTGTGCGCACTCATTGCGTTGATCAGCATCACGGTCACGGCCCGACAGCGGCGGGCCCGCGGAGCGTCCCTGCCACCGATTCCGAAACGCTGGCTCTGGGGTGCGGTTGCAATTGCCCTTGTTTATGCCGCGCACCTCGTGGTTGCCGGTCAGCCCTGGGGCATTGTGTATGGCCTGGGGCTCTGGGGCGCAAAGATTGCGAGCGCCGCCGGTGTCGACTTAAGTCAGGATGCATTCTGGGGCGCGGCACCACATGCCGAACGGCTGCTTGAGCCCGTTCTCTGGGACGTTACCTCGGTCACCAACATCGGGCTGCTCTATGGTGCGCTGATTGCCGATCGATGGAATTTGAAATCCTCCCAGAAACCCCGCTGGCCTGCAGCGTCTGCAATGCTGATCAGCATTGCAGCCGGCCTCGTCATGGGCTATAGCTCGCGGCTCGCATTTGGCTGCAATGTCGGGGGCTACCTTGGCGGCATCGCCTCTGCCAGCTTGCACGGCTGGGTCTGGTTTGCCTGCGCATTTCTCGGCTCAATCGTCGGCGTTCGCGCGCGGGCAAAGGCAGGCATCGCATGAGCCGCGGCGTCATTATTTTTTGGCTGCTGGCCGTCGCATGCATTGCGCTTGATCTTCAGCACTCGCCCTATGGCTATCGGGTCGAACCCCCCGCCCTGGCGCTGGGCAGTGGTGAGGCGGCAAGCGGCGCCCACTGCTCCGGCCGATAAGGAAAATCATCGATGTCGATTCTCTCAATCCTGATGAAGTCCGATAAAGATGAGCCCTCTTCGGCGCCGCGATCCGACTGCGGTTTATGTGTGCCCGAACAAGAGACGGTGATCTGGCGCGGCGCCTTCTGGCGGCTGATCGATGCCAGCACAGCGACATCACCTGGCTTTCTGCGCTTGATTGTGAATCGGCATGTCACTGAACTGTCATGGCTCGCAAAGCCGGAGCGCGAACAGCTCTTTAGCCTGCTGCAGGTCATTGATGAATCGATGCGCCAAGAGCTCAAGCCCACCAAGATCAATATCGCCAGTCTGGGCAATCAGATGCCGCACATGCATTGGCACATCATCCCCCGCTGGCATGATGATCCCTACTTTCCGCAGTCGATTTGGTCCGCCGCCCAACGCGACACCGTCAGTGCAGAGCAAGATGCACGGCACCAAGCTGCACAACGACTTTTTGCAAAGCTTCCCAAGCTCTGCGCAAAAGCGGTCTACTAGCGCGATACGCCGCTACCGGGCAGCACAGGCCCGCATCAGACGATCTGCCACCGCCTCCCAGCGGGGATCCGATGGCGGTGTCTCAATCAATAAATAATCAGCACCGGCTGCATCTGCATCATGCAGGCAGCAATACAGCAGCCGGGCATAGGCCTCGGGATCTTCTGGCATAGGCCAGATCTCCACTCCGGCGATTGGCGCTCCGACCGTCGATCGCCACAGGCCGATGACATGTTGGCCCGGCCGCGTTTCAATAATCTTTTGTGCTGCCCTCGCAAGCTCCCCGGAGGCCACAAGTTGCGCAACTGCGCGGGGCGCATAGTGAGACTGCAGGCTGCCCGAGACCCGCGGCACGGTCGAGTGCGCCGACTGTAAGTCACGCAAAGCGGCAGCCGGCAATCCCAACACCGCAGCGATGCGCTCTGCAGAAATTCCCCCGGGCCGAAGCAGCCGTGGTGATGGCCCGCTGAGATCCACAATCGTCGACTCCACTCCCACTGCACAGGCACCGCCATCCAGGATTCGATCCTCTTCACTTAACCATGGCCCGATACCTGCAAGCACATGGGCGGCCTGCGTCGGGCTTACAGCGCCGAATCGATTGGCCGATGGCGCAGCGATCACGCCACTTCCGTAAGCCGAAAACGCAGCAAGCAATGCACGGGCCGAAGGATGTGATGGCATGCGAATACCCACAGTGTCCTGCCCGCCAGACACCAGATCCAAAACACAATCGGCCCGCTTCAGAATCATCGTGAGCGGCCCTGGCCAAAACGCCCTGGCCAAAAGATCGGCCGACGCTGGCCAAGATGCGCTCAAGGATTTCGCATGGTCAAGGTCAGCCACATGCAAAATGACGGGATGATCCGAGGGCCGGCCTTTGGCTTTAAAAATTCGCATCACGGCCTGCGGATTTAATCCATCTGCGCCCAGGCCATAGACCGTCTCTGTCGGTAGCGCTACCAAATGGCCCGCAGCCAATGCCCGGGCCGCCTCGGCAATCGAGGCCGCATGATCGGCCAAGAGGACCGCAGGCACAGCCGAATCCGATTTAGGCAAGGCCATCACCAACATCCAGGCCAAGAATGTCCGCCACATGTCGGGCGCGCTCCAAGGCCTGTGGCAATGTGGATCCCAGGCACGTGACATGGGCCATTTTGCGGCCGGGCCTTGGATCGGATTTTCCGTACAAATGCAACGCCACATCAGGCTCTGCTAGCACCGCCTGCCAGTCAGGCTCGCTTGGCTGATCGGAAGACTTAAACCAGGCATCCCCCAGCACATTGAGCATCACCGCCGGTGACGTTAATGCAGTGCTGCCCAAGGGCTTCTGAACACAAATTCTGACCTGCTGCTCAAACTGGCTTGTGGCGCAGGACTCAATGCTGTGATGGCCGCTGTTATGCGGCCGCGGCGCCATCTCATTGGCCATCAGGCGCCCGCCCGAGAGCACGAAAAATTCAACACACAAGACACCCACGTACTCCATCGTCTGTGCAATTCGGCAGGCCGCCTGACGGGCATGCTCTGCCAAGTCATCGCCAATCGCAGCGGGCACACGGGTCACGGCCAATATGCCATTGCGATGAATATTTTCGCCAACCGGAAATACCGCCATCTCACCCTGCATATCCCGCGCGACAATCACCGAAATCTCGCGCTCAAGCGCGACACGCTTTTCAAGAACACAGGCAACTGATCCCATCGCTGACCAGGCAGATCTTGCTTCTGTCACGCTATGGACCTTCTGCTGGCCCTTGCCGTCATAGCCTAAGCGGGCTGACTTCAGGATTCCGGGGAAAAGCGATGCGGGCAGATCATCAAAATCTTCCAGCCGTGTGATCACCGCATGCGGCACCACATCGACTCCGCAGGCGGCGATAAATCGCTTCTCATCAATACGGTCCTGGGCAACTGCCACACATCGACCATCAGGCCGGGTCGCTCCGAAGCGCGCAAGATAACGCAAGGATTCGGCTGGAACATTTTCAAATTCAGTGGTAAACGAGGCGCACGTGCGGGCAAGTTGATCCAGCCCTTTTGTGTCGTCGTAGTCCCGGCTGATGACCACATCCGCAATCTGCGCTGCGGGCCCTTGGCCGTCAGGATCAAGTACGGTGACCTGCTCACCCAGACGATGGGCCGCCTGGATCATCATCCGCCCCAGCTGACCACCGCCCAACAATCCGATCATGCGCGGCCGAGCGAGGCATTCATGGAGTGGGCTGCCTGGGTCTGATCGCGACGGTAAGCAGCAAGCCGGCTGCGCAGATGTTCATCCTGGGTCGAGAGCGTGGCGATCAAATGCAAGGCCGCATTGGCTGCGCCGGCCTCGCCAATTGCAAATGTCGCCACCGGAATGCCCTTCGGCATCTGAACGATCGAATAAAGAGAGTCTTCTCCACGCAGATATTTCGATGGCACGGGAACTCCGAACACCGGTACTGTGGTTTTCGCTGCAAGCATTCCGGGCAGATGGGCTGCGCCTCCAGCGCCGGCAATGATGCCCCGCAGGCCCCGGGCCTGGGCCGATTCCGCGTAGGCATAAAGCGCATCCGGCATGCGATGGGCCGAGACAACTCGGGCCTCATGCGGTATCCCGAATTGATCAAGAATCGCAACTGCATGCCGCATGACCTCCCAGTCGGATTGGGAGCCCATGACAACACCCACCAGGGGCAGCCGCACGCCCGCAATTCGAAACAAGGCCTCACGATATTTCTCGGCCGTGCGCTCCACCACATGATCCGGCAGGGCTGGGGCAGGCGGCGCCTTATCCCAATCGAGGGTCTCGAGATAATCACGAACAAATTGCTTATCAAAACTGGGAGGGCTGGCGCCTTCCACCACGCCATCAGCCGGCCAGAATCGCGATGAGTCTGCGGTCAGCACCTCGTCCATCAGGTGCAGCACACCTTTTTTATCCAGACCGAATTCAAATTTTGTATCCGCAATAATGATGCCGCGCTCTAGCGCGTAGTCGCTTGCAGCCTGATACAGCTTTAGACTGACATCGCGAATCTTGGTCGCCAGCGGCTTTCCAATTTGCCGGACCATCTGCTCAAAGCTGATGTTTTCATCATGCGCACCGGCCTCGGCCTTGTGCGCAGGCGTAAAGATGGGAGCCGGCAGCCGTGCCGCAAGCTTTAATTTTTTGGGAAGCTTAATGCCGCAGACAGCGCCTGTCTGTTGATAGTCTTTCCATCCCGAGCCAATCAAATAGCCCCGCACGACCGCCTCAACGGGCACGGGCTTTAAACGCTTCACCACCACAGCACGGCCGCGGACCTGCTCCACTTCGGCCTGGGTCACCACCGACTCGGGATCGATGCCGGTCAGATGGTTGGGGATGATCTTGGCCAGTCGGGCAAACCAGAAATCCGACAGCCGTGTCAGCACCACGCCCTTATCCGGAATCGGCCGGCCCATGATGACATCGAATGCAGAGATCCGATCGGTTGCCACCATGAGCAGCTTATCTTTACCCACCGCGTAGATATCGCGGACCTTGCCGCGCGAGACCAGGGGCAGGGACCGAATTTGACTCTGGAGTTTTGCTGGAATCACAGAATTCGCCAGGCCCAATCTACAGCACTGTCTGGGTCAGGGCGCCCGATTTATACCGTTGGGCGATTTCGGAAAGCGGCAGCGGCTTGATCTTGCTGGCCTGCCCTGCGGCGCCAAATTGCTGATAGCGCTCCATGCAGATGCTTTTCGCTGCCGCGCGGGCGGGCTTGAGAAAATCGCGGGGATCAAACTTCGAAGGATCCTCGGCCATGGTCTTGCGAATCGCAGCCGTCATGGCAAGCCGAATATCGGTATCGATATTGATTTTGCGAACACCGTACTTGATGGCCTCTTGGATTTCTTCTACCGGAACACCATAGGTCTCTTTAATGTTGCCGCCATAACGGCGGATCTCAGCAAGAATTTCCTGCGGCACCGACGATGAGCCATGCATCACCAGGTGGGTATTGGGAATGCGCTTATTGATTTCTTTGATGCGATCGATGGCAAGAATATCGCCCGTCGGCTTGCGTGTGAACTTATAGGCGCCATGGCTTGTGCCAATCGCGATGGCCAAGGCATCGAGCTGGGTACGTTTTACAAAATCCGCCGCCTGCTCGGGGTCAGTCAGCAGCTGGTCGCGTGTCATGGTGGCCTCGGTGCCATGGCCATCTTCCTTATCACCCCGCATGGTCTCCAGCGAGCCCAGACATCCCAGCTCGCCCTCGACGGTCACGCCGGTGGCGTGGGCCAACTCCACGACCGTCTTGGTCACCGCCACGTTGTAGTCATAGCTCGCAATGGTCTTGCCGTCTGACTCCAGTGATCCATCCATCATGACGCTCGAAAATCCCAAGCCAATCGCGCCCTTGCAGACATCAGGGCTCTGGCCATGATCCTGATGCATCACGATTGGAATATGTGGATAGGCCTCGATGGCCGCCTCAATCAGATGCTTTAAAAAGGGCTCGCCCGCATATTTTCGTGCGCCCGCCGAGCCCTGCATGATGACCGGCGCGTTCACCTCGGCAGCCGCCTCCATGATGGCCTGCACCTGCTCTAGGTTATTGACATTAAACGCAGGAATTCCGTAGTTGTGCTCAGCGGCATGGTCGAGCAGCTGTCTCATTGATACCAGGGGCATTCGTCTCTCCTTCCTTACCCAGACGTCTTTTTAATTATTCAAACGCGTGTGAAGCCGGGCTTCACTTGCCAGCAGCCTTACTGCCCGCCCGCGGCTGAGCGACCACCCGCACAATTTTCATGGTGTTGGTGCCGCCAGATTGGCCAATCGGCTCGCCAATCGTGATGATCAAGAGGTCATCGGTCGTGATCACGCCCTCATCCACCAAGCGCTGCTCGGCCTCGCGCAGAATTTCCTCCCGCTCACGCGAGTGGTAATCAAAAAAGACTGGCGTGACATCACGGTAGAGTGCCATGCGGCGGCGGCTGGCCGGAACGGGCGTGAGTGCATACACGGGTACACCGGAATTTAACCGTGACATCCACAGCGCTGTCGATCCCGATTCGGTGAGTGAGGCAATGGCCTTTACCTTCAGGTGCCGTGCAGTAAAAAGCGAGGCCATCGCAATTGACTGATCCACACGGTCAAAAGTGCGATCCAGAAAATCAGACTCCAGCGTAATCGGCTCTGACTTCTCGGCCTCCAGGCAGACGCGGGCCATGGCCTGCACCGTCTGCACCGGAAAGCTGCCGCTCGCAGTCTCAGCCGAAAGCATCACCGCATCCGAGCCATCCAGCACAGCATTGGCCACATCTGAGACCTCGGCCCGGGTCGGAACCGGTGAATGAATCATCGACTCCATCATCTGTGTGGCGGTAATGGTGACGCGATTGGATTCCCGTGCCATGCGAATCATGCGCTTTTGAAGCGCCGGCACTGCGGCATCACCCACTTCGACGGCCAAATCTCCGCGTGCCACCATGATGGCATCTGCGGCATCAATAATGGCCTGAAGGTTATCAATCGCCTCAACCCGTTCGATCTTGGCCACGATCGCCGCGCGGCCGCCAGCCGCCTGCATTAAGCGTCGTGCCAAGGTGAGATCGGCAGCATCTTTCGGAAACGAGACCGCCAGAAAATCCGCCTCAAGTTCGGCTGCCACCCGGATATCGGCCATGTCTTTTTCGGTAAGTGCAGGCGCAGACAGTCCACCGCCAAGCCGATTGATGCCCTTACGATCCGAAAGCACGCCGCCCTCAATCACAGTGCAGGCAATCGTTCTGGGGGTGACTTTTTCTACCCGCATCGAGATCTGGCCGTCGTTTAAGAGCAGGGTATCGCCAGCGGAGACATCATTGACGAGCTCTTGATAGTCCAGGCCCACATGCTGCGCATCACCGAGTGCGCAATCCAGATCAAAGGTAAACGATGCGCCGGAAGCGAGTGTGACCTTGCCTTCAGCGAACTTTCCGACACGAATCTTCGGCCCCTGGAGATCGACCAGCACACCAATGTCCACGCCCAGCCGCTCCGCGGCAGCCCGCACGAGCGCCGCGCGACTGCGATGATCATCGGCAGTACCGTGCGAGAAATTCAGGCGGACCACATTGACGCCCGCCTGAATCAGCTTTTCAATCATCTCCGGCGAAGAGCTCGCCGGGCCAAGTGTTGCCACAATCTTGGTGGCGCGGGGAAGTTGTGCCATCTAGCGTGCCGCCATCAGGGCAATTGTTGTATCCAGCATGCGGTTCGAAAACCCCCATTCGTTGTCATACCAAGACAGGATCTTGACCAGCCGGCCATCGGGCGAGACCCGGGTCTGGGTCGCATCAAAAATGCTCGACCGTGGATCGTGGTTAAAGTCGACCGACACCAGGGGATCCGTGTTCACACCCAAGACTCCTTTTAATTCGCCTTCTGCCGCTTGTTTCATCATGGCATTGATTTCATCCACGCTGGTGGCTTTTTTGGCAACAAAACTCAGGTCTACCACCGACACATTGATGGTCGGGACACGCATTGCGAAGCCATCCAATTTGCCATTGAGCTCCGGCAAGACCAGGCCCACCGCTGCGGCGGCGCCAGTTTTTGTGGGAATCATTGACATGGTTGCCGAGCGGGCCCGCCGAAGATCCTCGTGGTAGACATCGGTCAGTACCTGGTCATTCGTGTAGGCATGGATGGTGGTCATCAGTCCGCTCTCGATGCCCACTTTTTCATGCAGCACCTTGGCCACTGGCGCCAGGCAGTTGGTGGTGCAGGAGGCATTTGAAATCACGGTATGGGCGGCCTTGAGCACGCCTTGGTTAACACCATAGACGACCGTCGCATCGACATCTTTTCCGCCCGGCGCTGAAATGATGACTTTCTTTGCGCCGCCCCGTAGATGGGCCGCAGCTTTTTCTTTGCTCGTAAAAAATCCGGTGCACTCCATCACCACATCTACACCAAGCTCGCCCCAGGGCAGCTCAGCGGGATTGCGATTGGCCAGCACACGAATGCGATCGCCATTGACCACCATATGCTCGCCCTCAACCGCCACCGTGCCCGGAAACTTTCCGTGGGCGGTGTCATAGCGGGTAAGGTGTGCATTAGTATTCGGGTCGCCCAGGTCATTGATGGCCACAATTTGAATATCGTGCCGCTTGCCCCCCTCGTAGTGGGCCCGCAGCACATTGCGGCCAATACGCCCATAACCATTGATTGCGACTCTGATCGTCATTGCCTTACGCTCCTTTGTTCATTCAGAAAAAACTTTTCAATGGGGTCATCGCGATGGACGGCCCAGCACCGCATTGGCGGTGGCCACCAGCTCATCGGCTGTAATCCGAAACACTTTAAATAACTCACCGGCAGGTGCTGACTCGCCGTAACGGTCTAGGCCCAGCACTGCAGCGGGCTGATACTTCCACCAGAAATCCGTCACCCCGGCCTCGACTGCTACCCGCGGAATCTCCGGCGGAAGCACGGACTGCTTATAGGCAATCGACTGCTGATCGAACACGGTGGTCGACGGGACTGAGACCACGCGCACGCTAACGCCCTGGCCGCGCAGCTGGCCAGCCGCTGAGACTGCCAATGCGAGCTCGGATCCGGTGGCCATCAGCACAATCTCCGGCCGACGATCCGATGACAGCACATAGCCGCCTTTTTCGATGTTCTGGGCCAGTTCAGGATCCGACACCTGCGGCGCAAGATTTTGACGCGACAGCAAAAGTGCAGTCGGCCCATCCTGCCGTTGCACCGCAGCCTTCCAGGCGATCGCCGTCTCGACCGCATCAGCGGGCCGCCAGACATGCAGATTCGGAATGAGCCGCAGGGCCGATGGATGCTCGACCGGCTGATGGGTCGGGCCGTCTTCTCCCAGGCCGATCGAGTCATGTGTGAAGACATGAATCACGCGAATCCTCATCAATGCGGCCATGCGGATCGCATTGCGGCTGTAGTCCGAGAAGGTTAAAAATGTTCCGCCATAAGGAATAAATCCGCCGTGAAGGGCAATGCCATTCATCACCGCGGCCATGCCAAATTCACGGACGCCGTAATTAATGTGTTCACCAGCCGTCATCGCGCCTTTTGCATCAACACGCAAGGCGGCCACACCCTTCCAGTTCGTCAGATTCGATCCCGTCAGATCCGCAGAGCCGCCCAGCATGCCGGGCACTCGCGGGCCAAGATCATCCAGCACGATTTGCGAGGCCTTGCGACTCGCCACGGTCAGCTTCTCGGCGGCCAATCGTTGAACCAGGGCCTGGGTTTTGGCGGCGAAGTCCTGTGGCAAGTCGCCCCGCATGCGGCGCTGAAATTCTTTTGCCTGCTCCGGATAGGCGGCCGCATAACGCGAGAAGAGCGCATTCCACTTGGACTCACACTCCGCGCCATGCGCGTTCGCATTCCAATCCGCTTTCACATCGGCGGGAATTTCAAAGGCCGGATAAGGCCAGTCCATCGATTGGCGGGTCAGCGCGATCTCTTCCTCACCCAGGGCCTCACCATGGGCCTTGGCGGTATTGGCACGGTTCGGTGAGCCCTTGCCGATCTGGGTCTTACAGATGATGAGTGTGGGGGCCAGCCGGCCATCCTTGCCCTTCACGGCCCACTGGCGGGCCTGGGCGATGGCATCACGGACAGCCTCTACATCATGGCCGTCGATCGGGCCCAGCACATTCCAGCCGTAGGCCAGAAAACGTTGTCGGGTGTCGTCACGAAACCAGGCATCCACCTGACCATCAATCGAAATGCCGTTATCGTCATACAGCGCAATGAGTTTGGATAGGCCCCAGACACCGGCCAATGAGCAGGCCTCATGGGAGATGCCTTCCATCAGACAGCCATCGCCGAGAAACGCATACGTAAAGTGGTCCACCAGATCAAAGCCGGGCTGATTAAATTGGGCGGCCAGTAATCGCTCAGCCAAGGCCATGCCGACTGCATTACTAATGCCTTGGCCAAGCGGGCCCGTGGTGGTCTCAACACCCGGGGTGATGCCCACCTCCGGATGGCCAGGCGTTTTTGAATGCAGCTGCCGAAAACGCTTTAACTCATCAATCGATAAGTCATAACCGGCAAGATGCAGCAGGCTGTAGAGCAGCATCGAACCATGGCCATTGGAAACCACGAATCGATCCCGATCCGCCCACTGCGGATTGCTGGGGTTGTGTTTGAGATGGCAGGACCATAACGCCAGCGCCATTTCCGCCATACCCATGGGCATGCCGGGATGGCCAGAATTGGCCTTTTGCACAGCATCCATGGACAGGGCCCGAATTGCGTTGGCCATTCGAGTGGACTGCGGGGGAAGATCACGGGCGGGAAATTGCATGAGGGAGCCTTTCAGGTGTAAGTTTAACCGGCCCGCCTCCCCCACCCACCGACCCGTGCACCCCCGCCTTCTCTGCGCAGACCTCGCCTGCGGCCTGCTTGCGCTAGACGCAGAAAATAGCCACCACCTCGCTGTCGTGCTGCGTGCCCGCGTTGGTGATCGGATCGTAATTTTCGATGGCCAGGGCCAGGAGGGACAGGGCGTTGTACGCACTGCCGATAAGACAAAGGCAGTCGTCGAGATCGCGTCCATCCAGACCATCAGCCGAGA
This sequence comes from uncultured Bordetella sp., assembly GCA_964440375.1. Lineage (GTDB taxonomy): Bacteria > Pseudomonadota > Gammaproteobacteria > Burkholderiales > Burkholderiaceae_A > Lacustribacter. The sequence goes on from CAYTRY010000001.1 coordinate 86,500, forward strand.
ATCACCACTGCGCATCACTGTGCTGCAGGCGCTTTGCACCGGCGATAAGATGGATTGGGTTGTTCAGAAATCCACCGAGCTGGGCGCAGCCCAGATTATTCCTGTGGCGGCAGCCCGCAGCGTGCTAAAACTTGAACCGGGCCGTGCGTTAAAACGCATTGAGCATTGGCGCGCGATTGCTCAGGCTGCAGCGGCGCAGTCGGGCCGCACAGTTGTTCCAACGATTTCCCCCGTCATGTCCTTTCGTGAGGCCCTTCTCGACTGGACGCAAAGACAGTCTCCAAAGACAGGATGGCTCTTGGATCCCTTTGCCAAAGAGCGATTCTCAACGGCACCCATGCAGGGGTCGGTCGCCATCTGGATTGGGCCGGAAGCAGGCTGGACCGATGAAGAAGAGCAGCTGGCCAAGGCCGCAGGAATTCAAGGCCTTCAGCTCGGGCCGCGGATTTTACGCACCGAGACGGCTGCCGCTGTCGCACTGACCGCACTTGCAATGAAGTGCGGCGAGTTTTAGGCCCTAGCCGAGTAGTCCGAATCCGCCAATCAGCGCGCCCAGGAGAATCATCATCAGGGGCGGCACGCGCGTGACGGCGACCAGCACCGTGCTCGCGAGTACTAAGGCCAACACGCTGAACTCGCCCCACCACTGCTCCGACAAAATCCACGCCGTGGCCAGCATCAATGCAATCACTACCGGCGCCAATCCCTGTCGCAGGGCCCGCATCCAAAACGTATCGCCATGCTGATGGCTAATCCGATTGACCATCACCACCAGTAATGCTGAGGGCATAAGCACGCCCACGGTTGTTGCCAGGGCACCCATTGGCCCCATCGCCTGCCATCCCAACACCGTGACAAATAAGATATTCGGGCCAGGCGCCGACTGAGCAATTGCCAAGGCAGCCGTGAAATTCGAATCGGTCAGCAATCCGGTCTCGGTCACCATATAACGGTGCATCTCGGGCGCCAGTGTGATTGCGCCGCCCGTCGCCAAAAGCGACAGCATTAGAAAATGAATAAAGAGATCTAAAAGCATAACGTGCGGGCCCGATCGCGATTACAAACGCCGCAGCTGCCACCAACGCAGGCCGACCGCAGGAAGGCCGAGGGCAATCAGCACCATGCCCAGCGGCTTATGCAGAATCGCCACCAATAAAAACACTGCTGCACCAATTAACCATCCCGCCCGGAAATGGCCCTGGGTCCGCGCCAGCCGCAGCCCCATGCCGGCAATCATGCCGACTGAGACTGCGCTCATGCCTAAAAGAATTCGGCGCGTCATCTCCAATTCAGCGGTGAACTGATAGATCACTGTCAGGATCAGCACGATGATCGCTGGAAAAAGCATCATGCCGGCAAAGGCAGCAGCAGCACCCCGCGGGCCGAAAAATCGATCGCCCACCATGAGCGATAAATTCACAATATTTGGGCCCGGTAAGGTCTGGGCAATTGCCAGGGCCTCAACAAAATCCTTGGGCGTCATCCAGCGGCGACCGTGCACCAGCACGCGTTCCGCGATGGGCAAGACCCCGCCAAAGCCCTGCAGGGCCATACGGGTGAATGTCCAAAATAAATCCGAGACCGAGCGGGGGGCTTCAGTCACGCGCGGGCGTTGGCATCCAATACGGTCAGCGCTGTCATATTCACGATCCGACGCACGGTTGCCGATGACGTGAGAATCGCCGCAGCAGCCTTACAGCCCAGCAGCACAGGGCCAATCGCAATGCCGTTGCCGGCAGCAATCTTTAGCAAGTTGTAGGAGATATTGGCGGCATCAATACTTGGGCAGACCAAAAGATTGGCCTCGCCCACCAGCGTTGAGCGCGGCATGATGTGCCGACGCAATTCCGCATCCAGTGCGATATCGCCATGCATTTCGCCATCGATATTGGTCCCGGGGGCGCGGGCCCGGACCAACTCCAGGACCTGCCGCATTTTTTCCGCCGAGGCGGCCGTGCTGCTGCCGAAATTTGAATGTGACAGCAGCGCAATCCGCGGTGTGATGCCAATGCGGCGCATTTCCTCTGCCGCCATCAAGGTGATTTCGGCAAGCTCTTCGGCACTCGGATCGGCATTCACGTGGGTATCCACAATCGCCACCGAACGCTTGGGCAGAATCAACAGATTCATCGCTGCGTAGCAGCTCACATCCGGCCGGCGGCCCAGCACCTGATCAACATAATGCAGATGCAGGGAGTGGCTGCCGAATGTGCCGCAGATCATGCCGTCGGCTTCACCGAGATGCATCATCATGGCCCCGATCAGCGTATGCCGGCGGCGCATCTCCAGCTTGGCGTACTGCTCAGTCACGCCTTTGCGTTCCGTCATGGCGTGATAGGTCTCCCAATACTGCCGATAGCGCCGATCAGACTCTGGGTTCACCAAATCAAAATCCACGCCCGCCCGAATCCGCAGTCCAAAGCGCTCGATTCGGCTCTCCAAGACCGAGGGCCGTCCCACCAGAATCGGCCGGGCGAGTTCCTCATCGACCACCACCTGAACGGCCCGCAGCACGCGCTCCTCTTCGCCTTCGGCGTAGACGATGCGGTTTTTTGTGGCCCGCTTCGCGGCCGCAAAAATCGGCTTCATGAAGTTGCCCGAGTGGTAGACAAATTCTTGCAGCCGTTCCACATAGGCATCGAGATCCGCAATGGGCCTTGTGGCCACGCCGCTTTCGGCCGCTGCCTTGGCCACCGCCGGCGCAATTTTCACAATCAGCCGGGGATCAAAAGGCTTGGGAATCAAATAATCGGGGCCAAAAGAAAGTGATCCGCTGCCGTAGGCCGCCGATACGACCTCGCTTTGCTCGGCCCGGGCGAGTTCTGCAACCGCATGGACCGCGGCAAGCTCCATCGCGCGGGTAATCGTGGTGGCACCCGAATCCAAAGCGCCGCGAAAAATAAACGGAAAGCACAGCACGTTATTGACTTGATTCGGATAATCGGTGCGGCCGGTGGCGACAATCGCATCATCGCGAACCGCCTTCACATCCTCGGGAAGAATTTCCGGATCGGGATTAGCGAGCGCGAAAATCAGCGGCTTGGCAGCCATTTTCGCAACCATCTCTTTTTTCAACACGCCGGCTGCTGAAAGGCCAAGAAATACATCAGCGCCCGCAATCACATCGGCAAGCGTGCGGGCATCGGTCTTTTGCACGAAACGATCTTTCTCTGGATCCATCAGCTCTTTGCGGCCCTCGTAGACCACACCCGCAAGATCCGTGACCCAAATGTTTTCTTTGGGCAGGCCCAAATCCAGCAGCAAATCCAAGCAGGCAAGCGCTGCCGCGCCGGCGCCCGAGACAACCAGCTTGACCTTTTTAATGTCTTTGCCCACAACGGTCAGGCCATTGACCAATGCCGCGCCAACCACGATGGCAGTCCCATGCTGATCATCATGAAAGACCGGGATCTTCATCCGCTCGCGCAGCTTGCGCTCGACATAAAAACAATCCGGCGCCTTGATGTCTTCCAGATTCACACCACCGAAGGTCGGCTCAAGGGCGGCAACAATATCGACCAGACGATCCAGGTTGGTCTCGTTGACCTCGAGATCAAAGACATCGATGCCAGCGAACTTCTTAAAGAGAACGCCCTTTCCTTCCATGACCGGCTTGGCCGCCAGTGGGCCAATATTGCCCAGGCCCAGCACCGCAGTGCCGTTGGTGATCACAGCCACCAGATTGCCGCGCGATGTGTAGCGGAATGCATTGGCGGGATCTTTGACAATTTCTTCGCAGGCCGCCGCCACGCCGGGCGAATACGCCAATGCAAGATCGCGCTGATTGACCAGCTGCTTGGTGGGCGTGACCGAGATTTTTCCTGGACTACCGCTCTCGTGATATTCGAGTGCCTGCTGCCTGAGTTGCGGATCCATGGTCTCCCCCGTACTGATTTTTATAAAGCGAAATTATCCCATGCAGCCGCTAAAACACTACGCAATTGCATGCGCAATCACCTCTGCAACGTGTTTTGCGCTGCGGCGGGCGCCATCACGAATCTGATGCCGACATGAAAAGCCGTCGGCGACAACCCAGGCATCGTCGGGCATGCTGCGAACGGCCGGCAAAAGACTGGCCTCGGCCATCGCCAAAGAGATCTGCAGATGCCGGGCCTCATAGCCAAAACTGCCCGCCATGCCACAGCAGCTGCTCTCGATCAGCTGGGGCTTGCTGCCTAAGGACTCAAGGGCGGCGATCGTTGCGGACATCGCGCCCATCGCTTTTTGGTGGCAGTGACCATGGACCCAGACCGGTGGCAGCGGCCTGGCGGCCGATGCATCCCATCGCTGCCGGCCATGCTGGACCCACCATTCTTCAAAGAGCATCGCCTGCGCGGCAAGCGCGTTCGCCGGCTGACCCAGGCCCAAGGCCTGCCATTCATCGCGCATGCCCAAGATGCACGAGGGCTCAAGGCCCACCACAGGCACACCGCGGGCAAGCGCCGGTGCGAGTGCTGCCAGTGTCTGCTGCGCCAGTCCACGGGCCTGTTCAATCATGCCCACCGAGAGATGGGTTCGGCCACAGCACAACGGTGTGGCAGATGCAGCCCCGGAGATGGCTACGCGAAAGCCAAGCCGATGCATCACTGCGAGCGCTGCATGCAGATGCTCAGGCTCATAGGCATTGTTAAAGGTATCCGCCCAGAGCACCACATCGCAATCGGTCAAATCCGCCGCTGATGTGCGGGCGAGATTTTTCGCAAAAGTATCGGGCCGCCATTTCGGCAGTGTGCGCTCGGCGGCAATACCAAACCATTTCTCACCCAACACACGCAGCATGCCGCTGTGATTGCGAAGATTCAAAAGCCCAGCAGCCAACGGTGTCTTGGCCACCCACTGGGCCAGGCCTGGCAGGCCTGCGATCAATCGGTCTTTTCTGGAAAATCCCGACCGCTTGCCATACTGATAGGCACTTTCGATTTTCATGCGGGCCATGTCCACGCCAGTGGGGCACTCGCGTTTGCAGCCCTTACATCCGACACAGAGTTCTAAGGCATCGCGGACCGCCGAAGACGACCAGGCATCAGCGCCGAGTTGGCCGCTTAAGGCAAGCCGAAGCGTATTTGCACGGCCGCGAACCGAGTGCTGCTCATCACGGGTGACCCGAAAGCTTGGGCACATCGTGCCAGCATCAAACTTTCTGCAGTGGCCATTGTTGTTACACATCTCCACCGCCTTGGCAAAGCCGAGGGCGGGATCCCCACCGCTTCCTGCCGCTGAGACCGCAATCCCAAAAGTGCCGGGATCACCACGTCGGGCGGGATCGTTTTGCACATCCCAGGCGGTCCAATCCAGACCAGTCGCAACCGGCTGCACCCGGTATTCGCTGGGGAATCTGAACAAGCGGCTGTCATCCATCCGCGTGCAATGCACGATCTTGCCGGGATTCATGCGTTGCTCAGGATCAAAGGCCTGCTTTACCTGCTCAAAGGCATGCGTGATGCGATCGCCAAATTGCCACTGGACCCATTCGCTGCGCACCAGGCCATCGCCATGCTCACCGGAAAACGCACCCTTATACCGCCGCACCAAGGCGGAGGCCTCCTCGGCAATTGCCCGCATCTTCTTTGCGCCATCGCGACGCATATCCAGAATCGGCCGCACGTGCAGCGTGCCCACTGAGGCATGGGCATACCAGGTGCCCTGTGTGCCATGGCGAGAAAAGACCTCAGTTAGGGCTGCGGTGTAATCGGCCAGATGCTCAAGTGGCACGGCACAGTCTTCGATAAACGAGACAGGCTTTCCATCGCCTTTAAGCGACATCATGATGTTAAGCCCCGCCTTACGGACCTCCCAGAGTGCGGACTGCGCGCGGGGATCGGCGAGGCAGACCACTGCGCCGGGCAGGCCCAGATCGGCCATCAGCGTCTGCAGATCGGATAAGCCGCGGTCGGCGCGCGCAGCATCTTCATCGGCAAACTCAACAAGCAAAAGCGCATCCGTCTCTTTTCCTTGCACGCGGGTTAATGCGGTCTCAATCACCGGCGCAAACACCGGATTGGCACGCGAGAGCTCAATCATGGTCCGATCCACCAGCTCCACCGCCACGGGGCCGAGCCTCACAATATGCTGGGTCAGTGCCATCGCCTGATGAAAACTCGGAAAGTTCACCACTCCGAGACGTTTATTTTTTGGCAGCGGCGAGAGCTTTAATTTGAGCGATTCAAAATACGCGAGCGTGCCCTCAGAGCCCACCAACAATTGCGCGAAGTTCACCAGATGCTGCTGGCCTGCCGAGAGATAAGGCCGCTCACTCTGCGGATAAAACACATCCAGGTTGTAGCCGCCCACGCGACGCATCACTTTTGGCCAGACAGCGGTGATGTCTTCTTTAACCGACGCAGCGATTTCAAAGAGTTTCGGAATCAAACCATTTAATCGGGCATTGGTCAGCGTCATATCGCCGCCATCGCCGAATCGTCCGAAATAGGCCTGGGTGCCATCGGCCAGCACCGCATGAATGCCCTCGACGTTATGGACCATGTTGCCGTAATAAAGCGAACGCGAGCCGCAGGAATTATTTCCGGCCATACCGCCCAGCGTGCACTGTGCAGAGGTCGAGACATCCACCGGAAACCAAACGCCATGCGGCTTTAACTGCGCATTGAGATGATCCAACACCATGCCGGGCTCAACGGTTGCAGTCATGGATTCCAGATCCAGTGCCAGCAGTCGATTGAGATATCGGCTGTTATCGATCACCAAGGCCTCGCCCACGGTCTGGCCGCACTGCGAACTTCCCGCACCGCGGGCCAGCACTGGCACTTTCAGATCACGGGCAATATCCAAAGCAATACGCGCATCCAGATCGGTCTTGGGCAGCGCCACACCCAGTGGCATCACCTGATAAATCGATGCATCAGTGGCATAGCGGCCGCGTGCAGCCCGATCAAAAAGCACCTGGCCCTGCATCTCCCGAGACAGCCGAGCCGCCAGCTGACTGCGGGCATTGGCAGCCTGCAGGTTGCCGGATAAGAAGGCCCGTCGGCCAGAGCTTGGGGTGGACATCACTCGCTTTAAAAGAGGCTATTGATCTACCATCATAGATCGGCCGGCCAACCCCACCCATTCGGACTTTCAGCCATGAAACGCGATCCCTCTCACGCCACACATACCGCCATTAATCCTCGGGCTGCGCTCAATCGGATCGGCCAGGGCCGGCATTTCCTGCAGATCCCTGGGCCATCCAATGTTCCCGATCGGGTGCTGCGGGCCATCGACTTCCCCACCATTGACCATCGCGGCCCGGAGTTCCAGCAGCTTGGCCTGCGCGTACTTGAGGCCATTAAGCCTATTTTCGGCACCACCAACCCCGTCATCATCTACCCCGCGTCGGGCACCGGCGCCTGGGAGGCGGCCCTCGTCAATACCCTGAGTGCGGGCGACCATGTGCTGATGGTCGAGACCGGCCACTTCGCCGCACTATGGAAAAAACTCGCCGAAAAGCTGGGTCTGAAGCCCGAATTTATTGCTGGCGATTGGCGTCATGGGGTGGACTGCGGGCTGCTCGAATCAAGACTTAAAGAAGACCAAGGCCGCAGTATTAAAGCCGTCTGCGTTGTACATAACGAGACCTCCACTGGCGTGCTCTCGAATATCGCTGCCGTACGCCGCGCAATGGATGCGGCAGGCCATCCCGCGCTTTTAATGGTCGACACCATTTCGTCGCTCGGAAGCGCTGAATTCAAGCACGATGCATGGGGCGTCGATGTCACCATCAGTGGCTCACAAAAAGGCATGATGCTGCCGCCAGGAATCTCCTTTAACGCAGTCAGCGATAAAGCGATTGCGGCCAGTAAGGCCGCTGGCCTGCCCAAGGCCTACTGGGGCTGGGAAGAAATCATTGCGGCAAATCGGACCGGCTTTTGGCCGACCACGCCGGCCACCAATCTTTTGTATGGCCTCGCAGAGGCGCTGGACATGATGTTCGAAGAGGGCCTGGCCAATGTCTTTGCCCGGCACCAACGCCACGCCGAGGCCACACGGCGTGCGGTGCGCGCCTGGGGCCTGGAGATTCTTTGCAAAAATCCCGCCGAATACAGCCCGATTCTGACGGCGGTTGTGATGCCAAAAAAATCAGATGGCGCCTATTACAACGCCGATGATTTTCGTCGCCTGGTGCTCGAACGTTTCAACATGTCGCTCGGCACGGGCCTGGCCAAACTGCAAGGCTGGGTATTTCGGATTGGCCACCTGGGCGACTTCAACGACCTGAGCTTAATCGGCACCCTTGGCGGAGTGGAGATGGGCCTTCAGGCGGCCGGCATTCCCCATCAACCTGGCGGCGTGCAGGCGGCAATGGACTACCTTGCCGAGCAGTCCGGCAGCTAAACGTTGTAGCGATTAATTCGACTAGGCCAGGACGCGGCCCAAGGCTGCGGCCTGAATCCGCTCGCGGGTCTGCATGACCCGGCTCGGATATTCGGTCGGCTGCTCAATAGAGCCAACATAGGCCCGAAGGGCCGCGGTCTCCGAACCAAAGCGGTCCAGGTACTCACGCAGAATCTGGGCGCCCACCTGCATATTCACCCAGGGGTCCAGGGCCAGCTTCTCGCCACCAAAGGCTTTTAACTTATCGGCGTGGGCCTTGGGCATGATCTGCATTAAGCCCACCGCGCCCATATTGCTCTCCGCCAGCGGATTAAATCCCGACTCAATGGAGATCACTGCCAGCAGCAGGTGGGGGTCAAGCCGATAGGTCGTGGCGGTCTCATAGCTGGCAGCGACCAGCTGCTCAACGGCCTTCATGGCCACCCGGTGCCGGTTGGCAATCCAGCGGGCAACCCGGCGCTGCTCCACGGTCAGGTTGGTGGGCAGGATGGTGTAGACCGAGCTCATCTGCCGAGGCTGGAGTGCCTCTAAGGCCAGGGCGCTCCAGGCGGCAAGGCGGGCGCGGCCCGCATCAGTGAGCAGAGTCGAGAGGGCTAAAAGCGCCAAAACGATGAATGTCGTGGTCCGCTGCTTTAGCGACTCCCAGCCCTGCATCATGGTCGGGCTAGTGGTGTTGGGATCCGTCATGGACCGATTGGAACACAGCCCACCGGCCCCTGCAATCTATAAAAAACCTTTTAAAATCAATAACTTATTGAATTTCAATGATAAGTGTAGGCCCACTTTACAAGGGAGTCCATGGCCGGCTTGGCCTTGACGGCCTGGGGGTCATTGACCACCGCAACAAAGACCACCCACCGGCCTTCCGCCGACCGGATGTAGCCGGCCAGCGCCCGGACATCATCCAGGGTCCCGGTCTTGAGCCAGGCCCTGCCCTCCAGGACGCTGTTGCGCATTCGATTGCGGACAGTGCCCTCAATGCCGACTGCCGGCAGGGTCTCCACCCAGGCCTGCGCATCCGGGCCAATCAGGCCATCGGCCAATAGCCGCGCCAGGCTTTTGGCAGAAATGCGCTCCTCTCGGCTTAAGCCAGACCCGTTATCAATCACCAGCTCTGGAAAGACAAGGCCACGCGATGCCAAGTAAGCCTTCACTGCCAATCGGGATTCCTGGCGGGTGGCAGGCCGGCCCTCGCCCGCCGATAGGGTGAGAAAGAGCTGCCGGGTCATCGGGTTGTTGCTGAGCTTATTGATATCAGCGACCAGCTCAATTAAGGGCCGGGGGGACTCCCACTGCACCAGAGTCCGCGCGCTATCCGGAGTCACACCGGTCTGAAGCTTCACCTTCATCACCCCACCGACGGCCTCCCAGGCCGCCCGAAATGCCGTCATCGCAAAGCGTGCGTGGTCCATCACGCTGACATAAAAATCAACGCCATTGCACTGCTTGCCGATCACGCCGCTCACCAAAAGTTTTGGCTCTGCGCCCTTTGCGGCCTGCTCCATGCGGGCAGTGACGCGGCTTTTATTGCAGCCACCATCAATGAGCTGGATTTTTTGCGAGAGCTCCTGATCCCGAAACCGGGGCTCGGTCATGACACGGACCCGCCTGCCGGCCTCCGACCAGACCGAAACCTTCACGGATTTGAAATTCACCATCGCGGCATGGGGGCCGACGTTGTATGTCGAAAATGGCCGGCCATCGAACTGGCCAGGATCAATCTCGGGCTCATCGAATCGGGTGCCATCCACCACCAAATTGCCCTCGATGCGCTCAATCCCCATCGCTTTGAGCCGCTTGGCGATTTCATCGAGATCTTCCACCACCAGCTTTGGATCTCCGCCGCCTTGGAAAAAAAGATCCCCGCGCAATACGCCCGACTCAAGCCGTCCGGTAGTGGCAATGCGCGTCTGATGCCGAAACTGCGGGCCCAGCAGCCCCAGGGCTGCGCGGGTCGTGACCAGCTTCATCACAGAGGCAGGATTTACAGGCGTATCCGGGTTTAAACCGAGGCCGTTCAGTACAGGGCCCATCACCACCACGGGCGGCAGGGGAATAATCGCCACCGACCAGGCGCTCTCCGGGATGCCGCTTGCCGAGATCTCTTTTTTTACCTCTGCGGGCAGCGACGCAAAGCGGATGATCGGCGTAAACTGCGCGGTCGCCACGCAGGGTCCGATCATCGCGAGGAAAAAAACAATGGAGCGCGCGTTTGAGATCACTTCGTGCGATATTCTGACAAATAAACGGGGGACGACCGTTATGGGACTTGAGAAAAACGAAAATTACTTTGAACTGACCGATGACAGCGATCGCGCCTCAGCGATCGAGGCCCAGTTCAATGAAGACGCGCTCGAAGAGGCCCGGCGCAAAATCGTGCCCGAGACCAGCCCAGACTTCGATGGCAAGCACTGTATCGAATGCGGTGAAAAGATCCCCGCAGCCCGACTCAAGCTTGGAAAAATCCGCTGCATTGACTGCCAGACGGTCCGAGAGCAGAAGACCCGCTTTTTTGGCGGCTAAGCCCAGTCGGCCGTTTAGGCCCCTGTAAGCCCCCGCCCAGGCCGCCGCCCGGCTTCCTCGGGGTAAACCCTTAAATTTCCCAGACCGTCCCTTGAAAAGGTCGGTTCTCGCCCCTATTATTAGCACTCAAGAGCGGTGAGTGCTAACAGCATCTCCCCGGCCCCTTCCGGGTCGTCTGATTTGCCAGTCCTCCTCCCGGACTGGCCAGGCAGTGCCGCTCGAGCTTTTTGTTCAACCACTGTCTTATTTGGAATGGAGTTCGAAATATGAAATTGCGTCCCCTGCACGATCGCCTCGTGATCAAACGCCTTGATAACGAGCGTAAAACCGCCTCAGGCATCGTGATTCCTGACAACGCCGCCGAGAAGCCCGATCAGGGCGAAGTCCTCGCGGTGGGCAACGGAAAGATCCTGGAAGACGGCAAAGTGCGCGCCCTGGATGTGAAAGTTGGCGACAAAGTGCTGTTCGGCAAGTACTCCGGCCAGACCGTCAAGGTCGACGGCGATGAGCTACTCGTCCTGCGCGAAGACGATGTGATGGCCGTGATTGCCTAAGCGTGATCGCATCGCTTTCAGCAACCCGTTCATTTAGTGCGTTAAGAATTTTTATTGGAGATTAACAATGGCAGCAAAACAAGTCATGTTTAGCGATGATGCCCGCCACAAAATGGTGGCTGGGGTCAACATCCTTGCAAATGCAGTAAAAGTCACCCTCGGCCCCAAAGGCCGCAATGTCGTGCTCGAGCGCTCCTTTGGCTCACCCACCGTCACCAAGGACGGCGTTTCGGTGGCCAAAGAAATCGAACTCAAAGACAAGTTCGAAAACATGGGCGCCCAGATGGTGAAAGAAGTGGCCTCCAAGACCTCGGACTCCGCAGGCGATGGCACCACGACTGCCACCGTATTGGCCCAGGCCATCGTGCGTGAAGGCATGAAGTATGTTGCCGCCGGCATGAACCCGATGGACCTCAAACGCGGCATCGATAAAGCGGTTGGCGCGATCACCGAAGAACTCAAAAAGATCAGCAAGCCATGCACGACTTCCAAAGAAATCGCCCAGGTGGGCGCGATCTCCGCCAACTCCGATCAGGAAATCGGCGACATCATCTCCCAGGCGATGGAAAAAGTGGGCAAGGAAGGCGTGATTACCGTCGAAGACGGCAAGTCCCTGAACAACGAGCTTGATGTGGTCGAGGGCATGCAGTTTGACCGCGGCTACCTCTCGCCTTATTTCATCAATAACCCCGAAAAGCAGATCGCTGTGCTGGATGATCCCTTCATCCTGCTGCACGACAAGAAGGTCTCCAATATTCGTGATCTTCTGCCCGTGCTGGAGCAGGTCGCCAAGGCGGGCCGTCCGCTGCTGATCGTTGCCGAAGAAGTCGAGGGCGAGGCCCTGGCCACGCTGGTGGTCAACAACATGCGCGGCATTCTGAAGACCGTTGCTGTGAAGGCACCGGGCTTTGGTGATCGCCGCAAAGCGATGCTCGAAGACATGGCCATCCTGACCGGCGGCGTCGTGATCTCGGAAGAGACCGGCATGTCGCTGGAAAAAGCGACCCTCAACGATCTGGGCCGTGCCAAGCGTGTCGAAATCGGCAAAGAGAACACCACGATCATTGATGGCGCAGGCGATGCCAAAAACATCGAGGCCCGCGTCAAGCAGATCCGTGTTCAGATCGACGAAGCCACCAGCGACTACGACCGCGAGAAGCTCCAAGAGCGTGTTGCAAAACTTGCTGGCGGTGTTGCCGTGATTCGTGTTGGTGCTGCCACCGAAGTCGAGATGAAAGAAAAGAAAGCCCGTGTGGAAGATGCACTCCACGCGACCCGCGCTGCTGTGGAAGAAGGCATCGTGGCAGGTGGCGGCGTAGCGCTGCTGCGTGCGCGTGCCTCAGTTGCCGTCAAGGGCCTAAACGCCGACCAGGAAGCAGGCATCAAGATCGTGATGCGTGCAGTCGAAGAGCCGCTGCGCCAGATCGTGGCCAACTGCGGCGAAGAGGCCAGCGTGGTCGTGAGCAAGGTGCTTGAGGGCAAAGGCAGCCACGGTTACAACGCGGCTTCTGGCGAATATGGCGACATGCTCGCGATGGGTGTGGTGGATCCCACCAAGGTCACCCGGACCGCGCTGCAAAATGCAGCATCGATCGCATCACTGATGCTCACCACCGACTGCATGGTGGCCGAGGCTCCCGCCGAAGAGAAGGCTGGCGGCGGAATGCCTGGCGGCATGGGTGGCATGGGCGGAATGGGCGATATGGGAATGTAATTCCCACATTCAATATGCGCCGGGAGTGCTGGCCTTATGGGAAAGTAAGCCCGGTTGCATTGAATGTCTCCTTTGTCTTGAGCCCCGCGGCAACGCGGGGCTTTTTTATTTATGATCGGGCCTATGAATTTCTCGGGCCGACTTCAGCATGCCTGGCAGCACCAGCAATCCATGCTGTGTGTGGGCCTGGATCCCGATCTCACCAAGTTTCCCCAGCCGCTTCAGGCGCTTGCAGCCCGCGATCCGCTGGCGGCTATTGAACGCTTTTGCTTGGGCATCATGGAGGCAACCGCTGCCTATGCCTGCGCCTTTAAGCCCCAGATTGCCTACTTTGCCTCCAGCCGGGCCGAATCGGTGCTGGAGCGGCTTGCCCAGGTCTGCCGTGATCGCTATCCGCATCACATCTGGATTCTGGATGCCAAGCGCGGAGATATTGGGTCCACTGCAGAGCATTACGCAAAAGAGGCCTTTGATCGCTACTTAGCCGATGCGGTCACCGTCAGTCCCTATATGGGCACCGATAGCCTTGCGCCTTATCTGAGTTATGAAAGCCGGGGCATCTTTGTGCTGTGTCGTACTTCCAACCCTGGCGGTGATGATTTTCAAATGCGTCCCTCGCCCCAGCAGCCGCTTTATATTGAAGTCGCACAGCAGGCCGCCCAACGCTGGAATCATCATCAGCAAGTGGGATTGGTTGTGGGCGCTACTTATCCACGCGAGGTCGAAGCGGTGCGTCATGCCGCACCCGATTTGCCGCTACTGATTCCAGGCATCGGCGCCCAGGGCGGCGACCTTGTGGCAACCGTCAAGGCGGGCCGCAACGCCAAAGGCGGCATGCTGATCAATTCATCGCGCGCGATTCTTTATGCAAGCGCTGGCGATGACTGGCAGGGCCGGGCTGCTGCAATTGCGCAAAGCACGCGCGATGACATCAACGCAGTCAACGCCTAAGGCCAGCAGCCCCATGTCCAGCATCCCCGCACCAACACACGCCACTTTATCGGCCATACCCGCCAATAGCTCGGGGGCCTGGGCGCTGCTGCACAAAGAAACCATGCGCTTTGTAAAGGTCTACCTGCAGACCATTCTCGCGCCCGTGATCTCGAGCCTATTGTTTTTGCTGATCTTCTCTTATCTGCTCGATGGCCGTGTTGAGCCTTATCCCCAGGTCAGCTACACCGCCTTTCTGGTGCCGGGTCTGGTCATGATGACACTGCAGCAAAACGCTTTTGCAAACACCTCATCGAGCATCACGCAAAGCAAGATGACGGGCAATCTCGTGTTCGTGCTGCTCTCACCCATGAAGCCCTGGGAATGGTTTGTTGGCTATATCGGCGGGGCAGTTGCGCGGGGCCTGGCCTGCGGACTCGGTGTGTGGCTTGTAGCGGTGCTGTTTGTGCCGGGCGCTTTGTATTCACTCGGCTGGGTGGTGATCTTTGCGGTTTTAGCCTGCATTGTCTTGGCAACCCTTGGCTTTATTGCGGGGCTGTGGGCAGAGAAATGGGACCATGTCTCGGTCTTTCAGAATTTTCTGATTAACCCGCTGACCATGCTGGCGGGGGTTTTTTATTCAGTAAAGCAGCTGCCATCGGTGTGGCAGGCCATCAGTCATGCCAATCCATTTTTTTACCTGATTGATGGATTTCGCTATGGCGTGTTCGGCGTGGCCGATGTCTCACCCTGGATGAGCCTTGCGATTTCAGGGGGATGTGCCCTGGTTCTGACCGTGTTGACCCTGAGACTCATTGCCGTTGGCTGGCGGATTCGCGGCTAGGCCAGCTGCTTGAATGACTGCCAGCTAGCTTCTAAATCGCTTACGGGTCAACGCCAGCGCGATTGCCCAGGCAAGAATCGAATAACCCGCAATCACTACTGCTGGCAGTAGCACCTGATCAGGCCAGCGGTCTAAAAATAAGGGCCGAATCAGATGCACCGCCTGGGTCAGCGGCAGCCATTCCGAAACCGCCCGCACCCACTCGGGCAGCTGCTCGCGGGGGAAAAAGACACCGCTTAAAAACATCATCGGCGTCAAAAATAGTGTGAAGTAGTAAGTGAAAAAATCATAGCCCTTTGCCAGGGCTGTAAAGATCAGGCCGATACAGCTAAACATCACCCCGACCGAAAATAGAATCGGCAGCACCCACAAAAGTTTTAGCGAATGGCTAATGCCAAGCGCCAGCATGACCAACAGAATTGCAGCCACCGAAAATAGCGACTTAAAGGCGGCCCACAGCATCTCGGCGAGTAACACATCATCCAGCCGGATCGGCGCATTCATAATGCCATCCCAGGTCTTTTGCACATGCATGCGCGAGAATGCGGAATACAGCGCTTCAAAGGTGGCAGCATTCATCGCGCTCATACAAATGGAGCCGCTGGCTAAAAACACCAAATACGGAATGGCCTGGCCCTGGTGTGAGACTTCGCCCACCAGGGCTCCCATGCCATAGCCAAAGGCCACCAGCCACATCAGTGGCTCCGCGATATTGGCAATCAAGCTCGGAATCATGAGCTTGCGCCAGACCAGAAGATTGCGGCGAAAGACCGGCCACCACCGCATCAGGCGCCCTCCCGAATCTGGCGGCCCGTCAACTTTAAAAACAGATCCTCAAGGTTGGCAGGCCGATGCAGCGTGCGCAGATCCAGCCGCGACTCGAGTGCAGCCAATAAGGCATGGGCATTTTGGGTATAGAAAAACACTGTCTCACCGCTGACCTCAACGCGCTGGGCATGGGCGGCCAGTGGCCCCTGGGCAAGCGCCAAAGGATTGCTTCCGTAGACCTCCACCACATCTGGCTCAAGATGCTGTTGAATGAGTTCACGGGGCCGGCCCTCGGCGATTTTTCGGCCATGATCAATGACCAGCAGACGATCACAGAGCCGCTCGGCCTCATCCATAAAATGCGTGGTCAGCAGAATCGATTTTCCTTGGCCCAATAACTGCAGCAGCCGCTCCCACATCAAATGCCGGGCCTGCGGATCCAGTCCGGTGGTGGGCTCATCTAACATCAGCAGCTGCGGATCATTGATTAATGCCCGCGCAAGCGAGAGCCGCCGCTTCATACCGCCGGAGAGCTCACCCGGCCGGGCCTGTGCTTTATGAGAAAGCGCTGCAAACTCCAACAGTGTCGGAATTCGGCTGCGAATCAGTGCATCGCGCAGGCCGAAATAGCGGCCATAGACCAGGAGATTTTCAGCGCAATTAAAGTCCGGATCCAAGGCATCAAACTGGCTCACCACTCCGACCTGGGCCTTAATCGCCAGGGCCTGCTGCGGCATCGGCATCCCGAAAAATTCGATGGACCCCTGATCGGGCTGGCTTAATCCAAGACACATCCGAAAGGTCGTGGTCTTGCCCGCACCGTTGGGGCCAATCACACCCAGACACTCACCGGGGTAGAGCTCAAACGAAAGCCCATCGACCACGCGCTGCTCGCCATAACGCTTGGTGACCTGATCAACGCGGAGTTGGGGCTGCTGAAAAGAAGTGCTCATAGAAACTGCAATTTTGCCAGCCGGGCATACAGACCGTTTTGCGCCAAGAGCGACTCGTGGCTGCCCTGCTCAACCAGCCGGCCTTGATCCAACACCAGAATCTGATCAGCACGCTGCACGGTGGAGAGCCGATGGGCAATGGTCAGCGAGGTGCGGCCCGGCAAAATCTCATCCAAGGCCCGCTGGACTTCCTGCTCGG
>CAYTRY010000002.1:0-89899 GCA_964440375.1 uncultured Bordetella sp.
GCCCGACTGACACAGGCCGCCGCGATGCTGGCCTGGATGCGATTTCCCCTGTTCTCGCTTGGCGTGATTGCTCGAATTCACTGGCAGGCGCTGCTGCTCTGGATCAAGGGCGCAAAACTTATTCCACGGCCGCACACGAGCAGCTAACCCGATTTTGATTTCCCTCTCCCTTTAATCTACTGTCGGTCTTCTTATGACACCCAGCCTTCAATCCTCCGCAACGCTTGATCCCAAGCCGTTGCTGCCCTGGTCGCCGGACGCCCGTACACGTCTTGTATTGCGCCTGCTGCAGTCGCTGCAATTCGGTGAACTCAAAATCATCCTTCCCGATACAAGCCAGCGGGTTTTTGTGGGCGTGCAACGCGAGGCCCGCCAACTGATTGCCGCTGAAATCACAATTCATGACAGCCGGGTCTTTAATCTCGCATTTTCGCGTGGCGATATTGGTTTTGGTGAGGCCTACATGCAAGGCTATTGGTCTAGCCCGGATCCCGCCGCACTTTTAAAGCTTTTACTGCTGAACCGTGAGGCCATCGATAAGATGATCTATGGCCGGTGGTGGTCGGTGCTCCTCGATCAACTGCGGCATCTGCTGCGCTCAAATCGCAAGGCCCAGGCGAAAAAAAATATCGCAGCCCACTACGACCTTGGCAATGATTTCTATCGGCTCTGGCTCGATCCCAGCATGAGCTACTCCAGCGCCCTGTTTGACGGCACGGGCTGCTGGGAATCCCCCGTCAGCCTCGAAGAGGGCCAGCATCGCAAAATTCATCGGGCAATCCAGGAAATTGAACCCCAGCGGCTGGGGCCCGAGGCCAGCGTTCTTGAAATCGGCTGCGGCTGGGGTGCGCTTGGCGAAGCAGTTTTGAAGTCGACCCCAGCCCAGTATGTGGGGCTCACGCTCTCCGAGGAGCAACAGCACTGGGCCGAGAAGCTTCTGAATCCTTTTGGCGAATCACGTTTCGAGATACGGCTGCAAGACTACCGTGACGAAAACCGCCGCTACGACGCAATCATCTCAATCGAAATGTTCGAAGCGGTTGGCGAACGTTACTGGGAGGCTTATTTTTCAACGCTGTCACGCTGCCTGAAATCTGATGGTGTTGCCGTAATTCAAACCATCACCATCGATGAACGGCTCTTTGAACGTTACCGTCGCAGCACCGACTTCATTCAACAATATATTTTCCCGGGCGGAATGCTGCCCTCGCCCACTGCCTTTGAGCAGCAGGCCCATCAGCAAGGCCTGCGCATCGAAAAAGCCTTTGCCTTCGGCCAAGACTATGGCCGCACACTGGCGGAATGGGCAAAACGCTTTGAGAGTCAGCGGGCCCGCATTCATGCACTGGGCTTTGATGAACGCTTCACCCGCATGTGGCGCTTTTATCTTGCCTATTGTGAAGCGGGATTTGCCCAGGGCGACATCAATGTCATGCAGTACACCCTCCGTCACGCCTAATGGCCCTCCAGAACAAGACGCTCAAGGCCAGCCGACGCATGATCGTAGGCCTGGCCGCGGCCATGATCACGGTCCTGGCCAGCCTTGGGGCGGCCAAAGCGAATCTTGATGATCTGCAGCTGCAGGGCATGGGCACGCTCAGGTGGATGGGCCTAAAGATTTATGAGGCAAGGCTTTTTGCATCGACGCGGCCCAACCCGAACCAGCTGACACAGCTTCCCTTTGCGCTAGAGCTCACCTATGCACGGGATTTCAATGGGTCAAGCATCGCCGATCGCAGCATTGATGAGATCAAAAAACTTGGTATTGGCTCTGCTGAACAGCACCAGGCCTGGCGCAGTCGGATGCAGGCCATCTTTCCCAATGTCCGATCAGGAGATCGGATCCGGGGCATCCATCGGCCCGGATCTGGAGCAAGCTTTATGCTCAACGACAGGCCGATTGGCAGCATCGATGACGCCGAATTCGCCAGAGCATTTTTTGCCATCTGGCTAGATCCAAAAACATCGGAGCCCTCACTCAGAAAAGAACTTCTGGGGCTGAATTCATCTCAGCGTCCCTGATGCCAGGCATCGGCCAGTCACTGCGATACGGCCTGCCGGGCTTTACGCTTGCATTCGCGGCCCTGCCGCTTTATCTGCTGACCCCTGCACTCTACGCGCAACAATTCGGATTAAGCCTGGGGCTAATCGGCGTGCTGTTGATGCTCACGCGGCTCACTGATGCGATTGCCGATCCGTTTATTGGCCGATGGATTGATCAAAGCACCCAGTCATTATGGCTGTGGATGGCCGGCGGACTAATCGTGATGGCAGCTGGCCTGGGACTGCTCACCCATCCGACCTTAGTGCTCGATGCCAATGAACAATCCGTGCTGAAGTTTTCAATATGGCTCGTCGGCTGCACACTGGTTGTTTCGCTTGCCAATAGCACTGCGACACTTGCCCACCAGAGCTGGGCAGTCGCCTGGACTGCCGAGATTGCGGGCCAGTCAAGACTGATTGGTGCCCGCGAACTCTGCGGGCTGGTCGGCGTCATCAGCGCCGCCGCAATTGCGGCCCAGCAATCCGGCGGGCTGCTGGGCCTGGTGGCCGTCGTCAGTGCAATTGCTGCAATTGCTGCAAGCTTTGGACTGCGGCGAGTCGGCCACCGATCATCTCCGGCCGCTGCCCGGCCACAGGTGGCATGGTCCGCGCTGCTGCAACAGGCCAAGCTTCGTGAACTTCTGGGCACCATGGGCATTAACGCCCTGGCCAATGCAATTCCGCCAACGTTGATTTTATTTTTTCTTCAAGACTATCTTGGAGCAACCCCTAACCAGGCCAGTGGTCTGCTGGCCGCTTATTTTGTTGCCGCGGCTGTCGCAGTTCCCTTTTGGTCATGGGCTGCCCATCGCTTTCAGGCCAAGAGGGTTTGGATCATCGCCATGTCAATCGCGGTCGCAGCCTTTGGCTGGACGCTGACACTTGATCAAAGCGGCCTGATGGCGTTTGCAGCCATCTGCCTGATTACGGGAACAGTGCTGGGCGCTGAACTCGTCTGCCCACCCATTTTGCTTGGTCGCAGAATCGATCGCGAGGGCCATCGCGGCACGCTGGAAGCCAGCTACTTTGGCCTCTGGAATCTTGTGATTAAACTTGCTTTGGCGCTGGCCGCAGGCCTGACGCTGCCGATTTTGTCGGGCCTGGACTATCGGCCTGGCATCAGCAGCCCTGACAATAATCTCAGCGCCCTGCAGTGGGCCTATGCAGGCATTCCGATTGCATTGAAATGTATTGCGATTGCAGCACTGTGGCGCTTTCATGATGAATCAACGCCACACCCGACCTTAAGGAGTCATGGATGAATCTTGCTCGTCTTCAGTCCTCTATTTTTCACTGGCGCACCGGCCTGTCACTGCTGCTCACCGGCCTTGTGCTGACGCTGATGACCGGCTGCGCCGGGCCAGACCCATCGCGCTATGCGGACCAGAAACCGGCCCTTGATCTAAAGGCCTATTTCAATGGCGAAATCAAAGGATGGGGCATGGTCCAGAATCGATTTGGCCAAGTGGACCGTCGATTCGTCGTCACGATCAAGGCCAGCTGGAATGGAGACGAGGGCATACTGGATGAATCCTTTGTCTGGTCGGATGGCGAGCTTCAGCGGCGCGTCTGGAAGTTAAAAGCGGTCGGCCCGAATCGTTACATCGGAACCGCTGAGGATGTAGAAGGCCAGGCCATTGGCGAGATCAGCGGTAACGCGCTGCGTTGGCGCTATACCCTGCGCGTTCCATTTCGTGGAAACACGATCCATTTAGATTTCGATGACTGGATGATTCTGATTGATGATCGGGTCATGCTGAATCGAGCGGTCTTTAGCAAGTGGGGCATTCGGATGGGCGAAGTCACGCTGTCGTTTAGCAAATAAATTTTGATTGCTCGGCATGTCTGCTAATCCCAAAATTACCGACTGGTCAGGCCGCATCGTCTGGGTGGTGGGTGCGTCCTCTGGTATTGGCAGGGCCTTGGCCGAGACACTTAGCGCTCAGGGTGCACGGGTCATTGCCAGTGCGCGTCGAAGCGAACCACTACTCAGCCTAAAACCTGCCTCTGCCCGATGTCTAACCCTAGATGTGGGCCGCGCGACGGATCTGCAGGCGGCCATCAAAACACTTCAAGAAGAGCATCTTCTGCCCGATGTCGTGTTCTGGGTCGCGGGCGTTTATCACCCGATGGCCTGTGAGGCGCTTGAACTCGATGGCGTTCGCGAAACCTTTGAGATCAACACACTGGCGGCTTATGTGGGCTTAAAGCACATGCTCCAGGCATGGGCCCAGACTCCTGGCCAGCCCCGCCACTGGAGTTGGGTCTCGAGCGTGGCAGGCTATCGCGGCCTGCCGCAGGCCGCGGCCTACGGCGCCAGTAAAGCTGCACTGACCTATCTTGCTGAAGTCAGCTACCTCGAATTACGGTCCAAAGCGATCGCCGTCTCGGTCGTGCAGCCAGGATTTGTCCAGACGCGGCTGACCGAAAAAAATGACTTCACCATGCCGGCCATCATCACGCCCGAGGCTGCTGCATCGGCAACACTCCGGGGCCTCGCCCGGGGCCAGTTTGAAATCCACTATCCCAGACGCTTTACCTTGTGGTTAAAGCTGCTGCGGCTACTGCCTTATCGGCTGTATTTCCGGCTCATGCGCAGCGCCCTGCCCAATCCGCCATCACAGCGGAATTCGTGATGGATATCGCAGCTTTTATTGCCGCCGCCGAGGCACTGGACCAACACCACCTGGATCAGCTTTTAGCGTTTTATGCCGACGACTGTCGGTTTACCGATCCCTTTCAGACCGTCAGTGGTAAATCTGCAATCCAGCAAATTTACGCAGAAATGTTCATCCATCTCCATGAGCCAAAATTTCGCGATGTCCACCTGATGGGCGCCGCCACAAGCGCGCCGGCCGAGGCCGTCATCGGCTGGACATTTGAATTTGCGATCGGCCCAGATAAACCTCTGCAACGACTCCCGGGCTGCAGCCGGCTGCGTTTTAACGTTCACGGAAAGATCCAGGACCACACCGACTTCTGGGATGGCTCCCGACTCATGCAGGCATTTCCAGTCGTGGGGCCGGTGATTGGCTGGCTGCGGCGAAAAATCGCCCATTCCAGCAGCAGTTGACCTTACAATCAGGCGTCTTTTTTTCCCACGCCCAACCACTATGCGTACACCCCAGGCCTCCGAGATGCTCTACCCGGAATTGTTTCGGGCATTTGAGCGTGTCCGCTGGGACTTAGAGCGGGACATTCGATGGGATGCATTCAATCCTGCGCTGCTCTCCGAGGAGCAGGCCCAGACCATTAAGATGAATGCCATTACCGAGTGGGCGGCCCTGCCGGCCACAGAGATGTTTCTTCGTGACAATCGGCACGACAGCGATTTCTCGGCCTTCATGTCCATATGGTTTTATGAAGAGCAGAAGCACTCCTTAGTTTTAATGGAATATCTTCGACGCTTTCGGCCCGAACTGCTGCCCTCGGAAGAAGAGCTTCACGCGGTGCGATTTGAGTTTGATCCTGCGCCAGCGCTGGAGACTCTGATGCTGCATTTCTGCGGCGAGATTCGCTTAAACCATTGGTACCGCTGTGCGGCCGAGTGGCATACCGAGCCCGTGATTCGCCAAATCTACGAGACGATCGCCAAAGATGAGGCCCGCCATGGCGGCGCCTACCTGCGCTATATGAAAAAAGCCTTGGTCACGACGGGCGATGCAGCGCGGAATGCTTTCGCAAAAATTGGAGTCCTGATGGCCAGTGCCCGCAGAACATCTCAGGCGCTGCATCCAACAAATCTGCATGTCAATCAGGCACTGTTTCCCAACGATACCGTCCAGAGCCGAACACCGGAGCCCGGCTGGCTTGAGCGCTGGCTCGATCAGCAGATTCGCTTCGATGCCGTATGGGAAGGCAGGGTCGCTGAACGCATTCTGCATAATTTATCGCTGCTCTTTGATCAGACCTTCAGCTCGGTGCAGGAACTCAACCGTTATCGAAAATCATTGATGGCCTGAGCGCTGTGAATTCGGCACCCGAATTCGAATCGAAACTCACGCCGCCGCAGGAACTGAAAGCCCGGGCGGCCCATCTGCCACGGCCCATCGTATTTACAAATGGTGTCTTCGATCTGCTTCACCGCGGCCATGTCACTTACCTTGCACAGGCGCGGGCCCTGGGAAACACGCTGATCGTGGCCTTAAATGATGACGCCTCCACTCGGCGTTTAAATAAAGCACCGGACCGGCCGATTAATGGCCTGGCGGATCGGGCGGCCGTCATTGCTGCACTTGAATCGGTGAGTCTTGTCACATGGTTTTCCGAAGACACGCCTTTAGCACTCATTGAATTGCTCGGCCCCGATGTGCTGGCCAAGGGCGGAGACTGGCCAATCGAACAGATTGTTGGCGGGCAGTGGGTCCGCGCCCGCGGAGGAAAGGTGGTCTCAATCGCCTTTGACCATGAGCGCTCCACCACAGCAACACTGGAAAAAATTCGTAAGCCAGCAGGCTGAGCGCTCAAAGCTGCTGCGGCCCAGCCGAATCGCTGCCCCACAGGGCCAGCAGGCCCAAAAATGCCAGATCCTGCCGTTCGGTGATTGGCGGCATCAGGGCCGCCCCCGCGAAGGCCTTCGCATACGCCAGCCAACGCTGTGCATCTCCACCATGCAGCCAGATTGCGGAGATCTTGTAACGCTCGATGAGCTGCGCAATCAAAGCAGTCTGCGCAAGACCGAGGCCGTGTGCAATCGCCGACTCTGAATCCCGGGGAACCTGTGGCGCATCAGTGATCTCCTGCGGCAGGCTGTAATCGAGCTGCCGTGTTCCCGCGCGAAGGCTGTCATGCATCAGGCGAATTCCTGGCAGAATCCAGCCGCCTTGAAACACAGTGCGCATTGCATCCTGCTGCAGCAAAAGATCAACGGTTGTTGCGGTGCCTGCGCTCACCACCAGGTGGGACTCGCCTGCAGCCATCACGCCGAGAGCCGCCAGCCCAGCGCCAGAAACCCAGCGGTCCGCGCCAAGCTGGGCAGGCGCATCATAGGCATTGTCATAGTAGCGGCGGGCACCAGGGAACGTGATGCGGGCTTTGCTGATCCAAGGCGGCGGTGCTGCCTTATCTGTAAGCTCCTGATATGCAGCGGCAACCATCTGTTGAATCGCTGCTGGCCCAACCGAGTTCCATGACATGCTGATTGTCGATGAAGGGGCTGTCGCAAATTCCGCAATCTCTTGGCGCCAAAGTCTAACGAGAGCAGCAGCACTTGCATCAGTATTTGATGTGCGATGCGTCGGTCCGATCTGCCAACGGGAGTCAATGACATCAAGCGTTGTCTGTGTCTGCGCAGGGCGGTAGGCCAGGCGATGCTTAATCGCTGAGTTACCGGCATCAACCAGCAACACAATCTGTCCGCTCATGACCTGGGCTTTCTCATCATGCAACACGATCTTCTCGCAATGAGAGCTCGCCCACCTCAATCAATCGCTCGGCGCCATCAATCTCCAAACGCAGCGCACCCGAGGGGATGACACCGCGATTGCAGCCGGCTGCCAGCGGCTTGCCGCTTACCGGATGGACCACAATCACCCGTTGATTCGCGTAGAGATCACGCCGATGAAATTCATCCACCCAGGCCCTTTCAGTATCCGAGCCGGAATGCTGACACAGGCCCTGAACTGCCGCCGACAGCGCCATCACAATCGCCGCACTCGGCGCCTGCGAGACGCCGAGATCTTCGAGCGCAATCACTGGCCGACTGATGTCGGGAGGGCTTGGCCATGAGAAATTAATTCCGATTCCGGCGATTAACCACCAGCGGCCCTGGACCTGGTGACGCGACACCAACACACCGCCAAGCTTTCTTCCCCTGGCCATGATGTCATTGGGCCACTTCACGCCCAGCATCGCATCCGTCAGCTGAAAAAATTCTTCAAGCGTTTGCATCACGGCCAGGCTCAGCCGCAGCGGCCATGCGGGATCTGGGGCCGCTGGCCGCGACGTGAGCGATTCGGGCCAGCCCAAGGACAGGGCCAACCCTCCTGGGCTATCAATCCATTGCCGGCCATGGCTGCCGATGCCCTGGGTCTGGGCCGTTGTCCAGAGCCCGAATGGATCCCGATGCTGATTCGGCGCGGAAGTCAGCCGACGCAGCAGCTCCCGCTGAGTCGAATCAATTGTCGCAAGCCGTTCGCAGGGCCACATTCTTGGCATCATAGCTGCATGTTTCGGCCTCCCCCATGCGTGTAGGACGCGCAGCCTCGCTCGCCATTGCGGCCCTGCTCTACGCAGTCGGCCTGGCCCTGATCACGCTGTCGCCCCTGACCGAATGGCATTTTGTTCCCGAGGCCCCGTGGGGATTTCTCAGTCAGCCGTGGCCGAAGTACTGGACCGGCTTTGATGTGTTGGTCAATGTGCTGGCCTACATTCCGCTGGGGCTGCTGGCGAGTCGGGCGGTCTTGTATCGGGTTCGCGATTCTGCTTGGGGCCCATTGCTGTCGTTCGTTGTGGCGGCCCTGGCCTGCATGCTGATTTCAATTCTGCTGGAGGGACTGCAGACCTATCTGCCGTCGAGGCGGCCTTCAATTCTTGATGTTGCTTCAAACGCCGCGGGTGCGATGGCGGGAGCCTTTATCGCCAGCGCCTACGCCCAGAGCATCACGCGACTGCAAATCACCGAGACCCGTCCTATCGAGATTGGTGGCTTGGCCCTGCTCGGCCTCTGGCTGATTGCCCAGGCGGCCCCGCAGCAAATCTGGCTGGCATTAGGCGATATTGGGCTGGGTGATGAGCTTCGACGGGCCGCCGCTTGGATTACTGGCACCTCAGCCGCAAGCCCCTCTGTCGCGCAGGAGGTCTTTGCCGCCCAGAGAATTCTTGCTGAGGCACTCTGCGTGGGCGCGGCCATCACCAGCTGCGCATTAATTCTGCATCTCACGATGCTCGAGTCATCGCGATGGTTCGCCCGTTATCGCCCAGAGTTCTGGCCTCGGACGCTGCTGGCTGTTGTCTTGGCAACGCTGGCCGTACGGGCAGGATGGGTCTGGCTACTGTCTCCCGCCGCAATCACCAGCTGGCTTACCGCCGGGGCCCAGGCCGGCGTTGTCCTTGCCCTCTTAAGCGCCTACGGCTTGGCGGGCGCCCGACTCAGTCATCAGCGGCTTGCGGCCGTCTGCGGCCTAGCAGTAACGCTCATGCTGGCCAACACACTGCCCGAAAATGAATTCATCGCCAGCAGCATTTCCGATTGGTCAAGGGGCCGCTGGCTTAATCTTCAGCTGCTGGCAAATCTGTCGGCCGTGATCTGGCCATTTCTTGCCCTGGCCTGGCTGCAGCTGGTCTTGTCACGCCGGTCGGTTCGGGCCCTGGAGCGGGCTTACGGACGGCAGGCTCTGCCGTCGAACGCCACCGATCGCTCCATATAAAATCCGCCCATGTCGTACTACAACAAGCATGTTTTTTTCTGCATCAACCAACGCGAAAACGGCGCGGCCTGCTGCGCCCAATGTGGCGCTGCCGAACTGCAGGCCTACGCAAAAGAAAAAATCAAAGGCCTGAAGAAAAACGGGCCGGGAAAAATCCGCATCAATCGCGCTGGCTGCCTTGATCGCTGCGACGAAGGGCCTGTCATGGTGGTCTACCCCGAGGCGGTGTGGTACCGCTACGTCGATCAGCACGATATCGATGAAATCATTGACAGCCACTTACTCCACGATCGCCACGTCGAGCGGCTCAAGATTTGAATTCGGCAACCGAGCGCTTTCTGATTGGAGGGCCGGCAGGCGATATTGAGGTCGCGCTGGATCGCCCCACCCAGGGCCAATCCATTGCAGGTCTGGCAGTCGTGGCCCATCCCCATCCGCTTTTTGGTGGAACGCTGGATAACAAGGTGGCCCAGACGATCGCCCGCGCGTTTGTGAGCCAATCGATGGTCGTATTGCGGCCCAATTTTCGGGGGGTTGAAAAAAGTACCGGCACCCATGATCACGGGATGGGCGAAGTGGACGACCTCTGGGCAGCCTGGAAATGGTTAATTGAAAAATTTCCAGACGTCCGCGGACAGCGGTGGATGGGCGGCTTCTCATTTGGGGCGGTCATGGCCACGCACATCGCACAGCAATGGCCCATGCATGCGATTGCGGCTGGCCAGCCCGCACTTGACCGAGTGATTCTGGTCGGACTTGGAATTGCGCCTGATCGCAGGCCGGCTGCAGATCTCGGCCCAACAGCGCGCTTGATTCACGGCGAGCTTGACGAGGTGGTCGCACTAAAAACCGTTCTCGACTGGGCAGCGCCGCAGCGGCAGCCGATTCTTGTGATGCCGGCAGCCGGACACTTTTTTCATGGCCAGCTGCCATTTTTAAAAGACTGCATCTTGCGATGCCTGCGCGACTAGATTCAATGGGCTCTCGAATCGCCCCGCTCATCGCGGCCGCACTTTTCATCACACTCGGCCTGTCGGCCTCTCCAGGCTATAGCCAGGCCTGGCCGACGGCACCAAAAATCGCTGCGCCAAGTTGGATGTTGATTGACGCAACCACAGGCCAGACCCTTGCATCTTCAAATCCCGAGAGCCGATTCAGCCCGGCATCGATGGCCAAGATGATGACGGCCTACCTCACCTTCACCGCCCTGCGTGATCGCAAGATCCGGCTTGATCAAAACGTGGCCTCACCCACGGAGGCGGAAGTGCCGCAGGGGTCGCGCATGTTTTTATTGCCCGGCAAAAATGTCATGGTCAGCGAACTGCTGCAGGGCATGATCACGCTCGGCGCACACGATGCGGCAATTGCGCTGGCAAAGGCCATTGCCAATACCGAGCCCGCCTTTGTGGAGTCGATGAATAAAACCGCGCAGCGGCTTGGCATGGCCAATACGAAATTTGCCAACTCCACAGGCGTGCCACATCCCGAGAATTACAGCACCGTGGCAGATATGGTGCGTCTGGCCAATAGCCTGGTGCAGGAATTCCCCGAACATCTCCGCGAATTCGGTCGCCGCGAATTCACCTACAACAACATTCGGCAAGTCAGCCGCAATCGACTGCTCTGGCTGGACAACTCGGTCGACGGGCTGATGACCGGCCGCAGCGAGACCGAGGGCTTTGCAATTGCCGTCACGGCCCACAGGCCGCAGCCGCTGGGCACCCGTGAACGGCTGCAGCGCCGCCTCATCGCGGTGATTGCGGGGGCAGCCTCCGAAGAGGCGCGGGCCCAGGAGGGATTGAAGCTTCTGAACTTTGGCTTTCAGCAGTTCGATATCGTGCGGCTTTTTAAAGCTGACGAATCCAGCGAAATGATTCCGGTTTATAAAGGCACCGCCGGATCGGCAAGGCTGCACTTCCCGCGCGATGTGCTGGTGGCGATTCCGCGGGGAAAGGCGGAATCCATTCGAACCCAAATGGAGCGGCCGACCGCGCTTCTGGCCCCCGTCGCACTGGGCCAGCCGGTTGGCCGACTCAGGATCTGGTACGGTGACACCGAGGTCCATCAGGTGCCGATCAGCGCTGCTGAGTCAGTGAAATCAGCCGGCCTGCTCGGCAGGGCAATTGATGCAATGCGGCTTTGGTGGAAGGCCCTCTCGTTAACGGGAACACAGTCAACATGATCGATGGCATTCACGGCGACCCTACGGTCTATCTCAACGGCGAGTGGCTGCCGCTTTCCGAGGCAAAGGTCTCGGTGCTCGACCGAGGATTTATTTTCGGCGATGGTATTTACGAGGTCTTGCCGGTCTATCGACGCAAGCCCTTTCGTCTCCAGTCGCATCTCACGCGGCTGCAGCGCAGCCTGGCGGCAATTCGCATTCGACCGCCCATGGAGGAGGCGCAGTGGGCAGCGCTTTTTGATGGGCTCATTCAGCGCAATGAGTCGGACCATCAGTTTCTTTATCTCCAAGTCACCCGGGGTGTTGCGAAACGCGATCATGGCTTTCCAAACCCTGAGGTCATGCCCACTGTATTTGCGATGTCATCGCCCTTTCAGCGGCCTACGGCAACACTGCGTGATTCAGGCGTTGCGGTCGTGTCGCTCCCGGATGAGCGATGGCTACACTGCGACATCAAATCCACTTCGCTGCTGGGCAATGTTCTGGCGCGACAGTCGGCCATTGATCGCGGTGCGCCCGAGGCCGTAATGTTTCGTGATGGATTTCTTACCGAGGGATCGGCAAGCAATATTTGGATGGTCCGCGACGGCGCCTTGCATGCGCCGCTAAAAAATCATCTTATCCTTGAGGGAGTTCGCTACGGCCTGCTGCAAGAGCTGGCCGAGCAGCACCAAATCCCGGTGCATATTCGACGCATCCGACAGCAGGAGCTCGCCCAGGCTGATGAACTCCTGATGACCTCTGCAACCAAAGAAGTCTTGCCCATCGTTACGCTGGACCAGCGGCCTGTTGGCCGCGGGCCGCATGCAGGCAAGCCCGGACCCATTTACGCCAAAATCCGCCAGGCCTACGATCAGCTGATCGATGCACTCTAGACAATTTGCCAATGGGCCAGCCTGAAGAATCCCTGATCCGTTATCCCTGCAGCTTTCCCATCAAAATTATGGGGCCCTGCATTGATGGCTTTGCTGAATCCATCTGCGAGGTCGTGCGGTCCCATGCGCCTGATTTTGATCCTGCCCTGCTGGAGATGCGGCCAAGCCGCAACGGCAATTATCTCGGCCTCACCGTCACCATCAATGCGCAATCCCGCGAACAGCTTGATCGACTCTATCAGGCCCTGACCCATCATCCGATGGTCAAGGTTGTGCTTTAGGCTGCCAATGACTGCGCCGATGTTGCGCCGATGTTTTCGCGCGGCCGACTACGGCAGCATTCTGCAATCGATGCGGGATTTCACTGCGGCGCGCGATGAAACGACTGAAGATCAGCTCTGGCAGGTTGAACACACGGCGGTCTTCACACTCGGTCAGGCCGGCCAGCTCCATCATGTTTTAGATGCAGGAACCATTCCGGTTGTTCGGACCGAGCGTGGCGGCCAGGTGACCTTCCATGGGCCAGGCCAGGCCGTGATCTATCCCCTGATCGATTTACGCCGTCGTGGAATTTTTGTGCGGGAGTTGGTGAATCTTCTAGAGCAGGCCATGATTGATGCGCTGGCTGATTTTGGGATTGCAGATGCCCGCCGAAAAACCGGAGCGCCTGGCGTTTATGTTGCCCATGACGATGGGCTCGCAAAAATTGGGGCAGTCGGGCTGAAGGTCTCGCGGGGCCGCTGCACGCACGGTATCGCACTAAATGTCGATATGGATCTGCAGCCCTTTCGCCGTATCAATCCCTGCGGCATGGCCGGACTTCAGACGATTGACATGGCTACAATGGGGGCCCGTGCCGACTGGCAATCCGTTGCCGATGTGCTGTGCAGTCGTATCGAGAAAACGCTACCTCAAATCCTGGTGATGCCATCGTGAGCACCTACGACCCAACAAAAAAACAAAAGGGCGCTGAAAAGACCTCCCGTATTCCGATTAAGGTCGTAGCGGCAGCACCCCTGCCCAAGCCGGATTGGATCCGCGTGAAAGCCGCCAGTGCCAGCACGCGCTTTTTAGAAATCAAAAATATCCTGCGCGAGCACAATCTATACACCGTCTGCGAAGAAGCCTCCTGCCCCAATATCGGGGAATGTTTCGGCAAGGGCACCGCCACCTTCATGATCATGGGCGATAAATGCACACGCCGCTGCCCATTTTGCGATGTTGGCCATGGACGGCCGGATCCGCTTGATGTTCATGAGCCTAAAAATCTTGCCAAGACCATTGCTGCGCTAAAGCTTCGCTATGTCGTGATCACCAGCGTGGACCGCGATGATCTTCGCGATGGGGGTGCCCAGCATTTTGTGGAGTGCATTCAAGAGGTGCGCCAGCAGTCACCGCAGACCCAGATCGAGGTCCTCGTGCCTGATTTTCGTGGCCGTCTTGAGCGGGCCCTTGAAATTCTTAAGGCGGCTCCCCCCGATGTCATGAATCATAATCTTGAGACTGTGCCGCGGCTATACAAAGAAGCGCGGCCAGGGTCTGACTATCAACATTCGCTGACGCTACTGAAGCAGTTTAAGCAAGAGGTGCCGGGCATTCCCACCAAGAGCGGCCTCATGGTGGGCCTGGGAGAGACCGACGAAGAGATTCTTGATGTCATGCGCGATATGCGGGCCCACGACATCGACATGCTCACCATCGGCCAATATCTCGCGCCCTCGGTAAGCCATCTGCCCGTTCGCCGCTATGTACATCCCGACACATTCAAGATGTTCGAGGACCAGGCCAAAGACATGGGTTTTACCCATGCGGCCGTCGGGGCCCTGGTGCGGTCGTCCTACCATGCCGACCAGCAGGCCCATCAGGCAGGATTTTTTCAGCCGGCTTAGCCCAGTTCGCGTGCAATGATTTTTCGAAGTTCAGAAAAATTAGGCTCGCCGACATAGCGCTTAATAATTTTTCCGTCTCGATCCACCAGAAATGTGGTGGGCGTTACCGCAACATCGCCATAGGCCTTGGCCCAGGCGCCATCCTGATCATGAATTACAAGAAAAGGGAGGCCCCGATCCCGAACAAAAGTTGCAATGTAATCGGGCCGGTCATAACTCATGGCCACAGCAATGGTCTGATAGCCGCGGGCCTGAAATTCCTGATGTACCGCGGTGAGATCGGGCATCTCTTTGACACAGGTTACACAGCTTGTCGCCCAGAAATTCACGAGATAAGGCCTGCCCTTGAGGGCCTCAGGGCCCACGACCTCTCCCGCGATGGTCTTGCCAGTAAGTGACGGGGCGGGCTGGGCCCGCAGCATCATGGCCGCACCGATCGCGACTGCGAGCAGGATGAATAACGCTGCCAGCAGCGCAAGCCGCGACTTTTTTGCTGACGTGGGCGGGAATGTTTGGGGATGTGTTTTCATGAGTGGCATTATAAAAACATGAGCATCATTGATCTCCACATTGAGGGCATGACCTGCAGTGCCTGCTCGAGTCGTATCGAGCGCGTGCTGTCCCGACTTCCGGGCGTTACTGCCGAGGTCAGTCTGCTTGAGCATCGGGCCCGCATCACTGGCCTATCGCTTGACGATGCGATCGCCGCAGTCCGCAGGGCAGGCTACGATGCGCGGCCA
This sequence comes from uncultured Bordetella sp., assembly GCA_964440375.1. GTDB lineage: Bacteria > Pseudomonadota > Gammaproteobacteria > Burkholderiales > Burkholderiaceae_A > Lacustribacter. The sequence goes on from CAYTRY010000002.1 coordinate 15,097, forward strand.
TCGGGCCCGAGTCTCGCCCGCCAGAGACCGGCCACCGGGCCGCATCCACTGGACCAGGATCATGCCCCACGAGGGATTGAGGCGTTTCGCCTGATATTTTCGCAAGTCGCCTTGGCCATCATGCTCATTGAGATGGCCGGCATGCTCAGCGGCCATCACGGCTGGGTGCCAGCGCCAGTGCAGTTTGCATTGGCGCTGGTGATGCAGACTGTTGTGGCATGGCCGTTTTATCAGAGTGCGCTGCGGGCAGCCCGCGGGGGCAGCGCAAATATGGAAACCCTGATCAGCATTGGCTCGCTGGCTGCTTTTTTCGGATCGGTTTCAGTAATGCTGGGCGGACTGACGCAAGAACAAGGCCATGGGGCCCTGTATTTTGAGACCTCTGTCATTGTGATTGCGATGGTGCGAATCGGCAAAACACTTGAACAGCGTGCCCGAGGCCAGGCCCTGTCGGCCATTGAAAAACTCACCCGCCTCGATCCAGCTGAAATTGCAGTTCGAGAACCCGAGACTGGCCAGTGGGTCCAGCTGCCGCCTGAGGCAATCCGCCAGGGCCGCCAGATTCGGCTGCTGCCCAACCAGGCCATCAGCCTTGATGCGGTCATCACTGAAGGCGATACCGAGATTGATGAGAGCAGCATGACCGGTGAGAGCATGCCAGTGGTCAAGCATGTCGGCGACACCATTTACGCCGGCTGCACCAACCTCAGCGGCACCATCACGGCAACTGTCAGCTGCGATTTTTCACAATCTCGTCGGGCACAACTCGGGGAAAAAATGCTCTCTGCTTTGGCCTCACGCGCTCCAATTGGTGCGCTGGCAGACCGCATTGCTGCAGTCTTTGTGCCGATGGTGCTCATCTTGGCCGGCCTCACTTTTCTGGGCCATTTATTTTTCGATCAGCCCACCTCAGCGGCCATCAGCAGCGCAATTGCGGTCCTGGTCGTCGCCTGCCCCTGCGCACTGGGACTGGCCACGCCCGCCGCTATCGCCGCCGGCCTGGCCAGGGCAGCGCAGATGGGATGGTTTTTTCAAAATGCGCGGGCCCTGCAGCAGGCATCTCGAATACATCGCGTCGTATTTGATAAAACCGGAACACTTACTTCGGGCCGGCCCTTTCTGATTGGCTTTGCAGACTCGGAATCAGAGGCCCGCCTGGCCGAGGACTCACCAGAAAAGCCTTGGCCGGATTGGCTTGCGGCAGCCTGCGCGGCCGAACAGGGTGTTGAACATCCGCTTGCCGGCAGCCTGCTGTCATATGCGGCCGGCCGGCCCATGCCGAGCTGCAGCGATGTGCACTACGTTGCAGGAGGCGGCGTCCGCGCCCGCATTGGAAGTGGGCCGTTTGCGGGGAAGTCGATTCGGGTTGGAAGTTCCTCGTGGATTTCCCCGTCCACACCGCCGCAATCAGTACTGGGCCGCTATACCGATGTCAGTGCGGTTGATGTCGCGATTGATGGCCAGTGGAGTGGCCGGGTCTGGATCAGCGATCGGCCCCGACACGACGCTGCAGATGGACTTGCCGGCCTAAAGAAAATGGGAATTCAGGTGTCGATCATGAGCGGTGATCGCGAGGCGGCCGTACAGCGCATCGCCGAGAGTCTTGGCGGAATTGAGTTCCTTGCCCAGCTGGGGCCGGAAGAGAAAGCTGCCCGGCTCGATGCCTGGCGACAATCGGGCGATGGTGTGGCCATGGTTGGCGATGGGCTTAACGATGCATCGGCCATGGCCCATGCTGATCTGGGAATTGCCATGGCATCCGGCGCAACACTCACAGTAAAAAGCGCCGATTTAACGCTCTCAACTGCAGCACCAATTCGTGACTGTGCTGCAAGCCTTGCGCTTGCAAAAGATGTGCTGCGCAGGGTGAAAGAAAATCTCGCGTTTGCCTTTGTTTTTAATATCGCTGCCATTCCAATGGCAGCCCTCGGCATGCTCTCTCCTGTGATCGCAGGCAGCGCGATGGCGCTGAGCTCGGCGGCCGTGATTGGCAATGCAGTCCGGCTGCTGCGATGGAAAAGGCCGGCTTTTAGTTCTTGATCTGGAGCGGGAGTTGCAAATGACTGAATTTCGAATTGACGGAATGACCTGTGGTGGCTGCGAGCAGTCCGTAAAAAAAATCATTCTGGGCGTTGATGGTGTCGATCAGGCTGATGTGGCCCGATCCGAGGGCGGCGCCCGGGTCATCTGGCGGCCCACGCTTTCCGTCGATCAGCGTGAGGCCGCGGCCCGTCAGATTTGTGATTCGGTCAGTGCTGCTGGATTTGACTGCGCGATTCGCTAACGAATCGGTGTCACCACCGCACCGGTTTCAGCCGCCGGCGCCGCTGCGCTGGGCGCCGCGGGAGTTGCGGGCGAGGCCGACAGTGGCCGTGCCGAAGGCGGCGGAGCAGAAACGGGGGCCGTATTTCCAGCACCACCGGTCTGCAGCTGAATTCTTGCCAGCTCCTCCTCGGAGATGACTTCGAACGCACGAATCACTCGGCGGACGCCAGTCACACGCGAGGCAATATCAGTGGCCCGCTTTGCCTCGCGTTCTGTCACAACCCCCATCAGGTAGACAGTGCTGGCATCGGTATAGACCTTGATTACATTTGCCTGAACATCTTTGGCCTCAAGCAATGAGGCCTTCACGCGAGCGGTGAGCACTGTGTCCACACCAAAGGCGCGTACCGAGGGTGCAGGCCCGATGGCCACCTCATTGATCACCGACCGGACATTGTCGATGGACTGCACAAGCTTTGCGGCCTCAGTGCGGGCCTGCTCATTCGGAACATAGCCCGATAACAACGCAATACGATTAAAGCTCGTGACTGTTAAAGAAATCTGCTCGGATTTAAATTGCTCACGAAACCGATTAAATGCTTTAAGTTCGATGGCCTGATCTTCGGCCTGGGCGCCGGTCGTGCGACGATCCGCAATCGATAAGGCACCCGCCACCATGCCCGTTGCAACCACCGGAAAGCAGCCCGTTAAGAGCATCGTGCTCGATCCCAGGGCTGCGGCCATAAAGGCGGTCCGAACAATGATTGAAGCAGGAAGTTTTAGGCCCATACGATCTCCTCAGAACATCGGCCTTGATTATAGGGGGCCCGAAACTCCAAATGCACCCTTAATCCACCCAACTGCCTCGCCATCAAGGGCCACCACATCAAAACGACTGGCTGGCTCGGCGCCGCGAAACTGCTGCCGCATCCAACAGGCGGCGGCACGAATCAATCGCTGCTGTTTGGCAGACGTAATCGATAATGCCGCGCCCCCGTAGCGCGAGGGGCTTCGAAATCGAACCTCAATAAACACGATCGTCTCGTGGTCCTGCATGACGAGATCGAGCTCACCGACACGAAACCGTACATTGCGGGCCAAAAGTTTTAACCCGCCCTCTAGCAGCAGATCAAGGGCCCGCTGCTCGGCCGCCCGGCCACGACGTTGCCGTTCGCCAGATGGCAATTGTGGGCGAGAATGCAGGGATGCAGCGATCTTCATTTCCGCCGGGATTGTATGTAGCGGCTACGCCAATCGGCCATCTGTCTGATATCTCTGAGCGGGTCCGCCAGGCCCTCACGGAGTGCGACCTGCTGTACGCGGAAGATACCCGCCGGGCCCAGGCGCTACTGACGGCCCTGGGACTGCATCGGCCAAAATCAAGTATTCGCGCACTGCATGGCCACAATGAAAAGACCGCGCTGCATGCAGCGCTGCAGGCACTTGGTGCCGAGAAATCAATTGTCTTGATCTCTGATGCTGGAACACCGGCCGTCTCTGACCCCGGCAGCTTTCTCGTTCGGGCCGCATGGGAATCGGGCCTGCGCGTGGTCGCACTGCCCGGCCCAAGTGCAGTCATTAGCGCTTTAAGCATTTCTGGCTTTGTCCGCTGGCCGATGAGCTTCTGGGGGTTCGCGCCAACCAAGGCAGGCGCCCGCCGCAGTTGGCTATCGCAGATCCTCGAGGCACGTGGAATTGCAGTGATATTCGAAGCACCCCACCGGGCAGCGGCTTGTCTTGCCGATTGCGCGGCGGTCTTTGGGCCTGAGACCCTGATGCTGCATGCCCGCGAGATGACCAAACAGTTTGAGACCCTGTTGCGCGGAACAATTACTGAGGTGGCAGCAGCACTCGATACGCTACAGCAGCAAGATCCCGGCGCATCGAAAGGCGAGCTGGTATGGGTTTTTGATTTAGGTGATCGGCCGCTTAAAAATCCAGGCGAAGCGCCGCTACATGAGTGGGCAAAAATACTTTGTGCCGAAATGACGCCTGCCCGGGCAGCCAAGTGCTTAATGAAGCTTGCCCATGTCTCGCGCGAGGCAGCATATCAAGCCGTACTTGACGCACAAAAAACTTAACGCTTGGTCTTTCGCTCCTGGGCAATCAGGAAATCAACGATTTGCAGCGCACGTGTATGGCTGCCACCGACCATTGCGGGCGACGTGACATATCGGCCATTAATGCCGAAGGTCGGCACCCCCTCGACCCGATAGCCAGCGACCAGGGCATTGGCACGCTTTTGTTGGGTCTGCACGCCGAACGAATTCCATGCAGCCTCAAACTTCTGCAGATCCAGCCCCTGACGCTTTGCCCAGTCAAGGGCCTCGGGCAGGCCTGTTAGTGGGTTATTCCGCTGATGAATCTCTTCAAAGACTTTCGCCGTAAGGGCCTCAGCACGGCCAAGGGCCTCCAGGGTGTAGAAAATCTTTTGGTGGGTATCGCCGCGAAATGCGACATGAATCCGTTTAAAGGCCACATCCGGGCCGAGGGCGGGCTTCCAGCGGGCCAGATGCGGCTCCAGGTGATAACAGTGCGGACATGCATACCAGAAAAATTCGAGGACTTCGATTTTTCCTGGGCTTGATGTCGGCACTGCTTCGCGCAAGACCCGATAGTCGATGCCCTCGTCGGGGGCTGCTGCCTGAGCAAATGCCCGCGGCAGGCCCGCCGCAACATAGGCAGAGGCAAATGCAGCTGCCCGAGTAAATGTTCTTCGATTCATCATCTTTTTTCCTAACGCATATTGACGCGGATCACAGTAGAGTCGATCCCGTTTTCCTGCACCCGCACCCGCGCTTTATTGAGGTCCTCAAGCGAACCGTAAGGGCCAAGCCGAACCCGATGCAGGGTCTGGCCGTCTTTTTCAGTGTTGCTCACGCGGGCCTCAAATCCAAGAATTGCCATCCGTGCCCGCATCTGCTCAGCGTCTTCGATTGCCCGAAAGGCGCCCACCTGAATCAAATAAGCCAAGCCCGTGGGCGAGACTGCTTTTGTTTCAATGCCCGCCTCAGCAGCCGATTCCACTTCGCCGGAGTCTTTCGCATTCAGACCCTTGTTCGGGTCAATCGGTTCCTCAGACTCGGCACGCTGGGCGGCGGCCTTCGCCTTATCGGCGCCGCGGGTGCCCACGCGATCCACAAACGGCAGTGGTGACTGGGTGATGTAAAGCGCAATCAGCGCAGCCGCAACCAGACCGGTTGCCAGCCCGGTCATAAACGGGCTGAGGCGAAATCCGCTTTGCTTAGGCTGTCGTAATCTTGAATTCGGGACTGCACTTGGACGCATGGAAAAAGACTCTACCACTACATCCTTGTGGGTGCTGACACGCCGAGAAGGCCCAATCCAAGCCGCAGCACTTGCCCAGTCGCCGCCACCAATAAAAGCCTGGCCTCGCGTAACGCCCGATCATCCACCAGCACCCGTTCGCTGTTGTAAAAGCCGTGAAAATCTCCAGCCAAGTCACGCAGATAAAACGCCATCAAGTGTGGGGAGAGCTCCTGAGCGCAATAACGAATCACGTCAGGAAATTCTGACAATCGATTCAGTAGGCCCTGCTCTTTGGGCGCATGAAGCCGGCCTAAGATCTCTTGGGCCTGATCGTCGGCCTGCTGAAGAATGCTGCTGAAAACCTGATCGACATCGGTCTGGGCCTGCTGAAGCACACTGCAGCATCGAGCATGCGCATACTGGACGTAATACACCGGATTGTCTTCCGAGCGCGAAAGCGCAAGATCAACGTCGAAAACGAATTCACTATCCGCTTTTCTCGAGACCAGAAAAAATCGCACCGCATCCCGTCCGCGCTGCTCATCGACTGCGATCGGCTGATCAAGTGGGTTATCAACCTCACCGGACCATGTAATTAAATCCCGCAACGTCACATAACTGCCGGCGCGTTTTGAGATCTTGACCTCCTGGCCGCCGCGCATGACGGTCACCATCTTGTGCAATACATAATCCGGGAAGCCCTGGGCAATACCCATTCCAAGGGCCTGCAATCCAGCCCGCACGCGGGCGATTGTGCCGTGATGATCGGAGCCCTGAATATTGATTGCGCGAGAAAATCCCCGTTCCCATTTGGTGACGTGATAAGCAACATCGGGAACAAAATAGGTATAGCTTCCATCGGATTTGCGCATCACCCGATCTTTGTCATCGCCAAACGATGTCGATCGCAGCCAGAGGGCGCCCTCGTGCGTATAGGTATGGCCGCTGGCCACCAAGGCAGACACCGCCGCATCCACGCGGCCGTCGGCATACAGCGATGACTCCAGGTAGTAACGATCAAAGGCAACACCAAAGGCCCGCAGATCCAAATCCTGCTCATGCCGAAGATAAGTCACCGCAAATCGGCGGATCGCATCGAGCTGCTCGAGGTCACCCGACGAGGTGACAGGCGCGCCATCAAAGGCTGAGACTGTCTTTTTTTGGCAATAGGCCTGCGCAATCTCATCGATGTAAGCGCCGCGATAGCCGTCTGCAGGAAAGGCCGGATCATCATGGGCGATGCCGCGCGCACGGGCCTGAACCGAAATGGCCAGATTATGAATTTGGGCGCCCGCATCGTTGTAATAAAACTCGCGCGAGACCCGACAGCCGCTGGCGGTGAGCATGCAGGCCAGCGAATCCCCCAGTGCCGCCTGCCGGCCGTGGCCCACATGCAAAGGACCCGTCGGATTGGCCGATACGAACTCGATTAAGACATGGGCCGCATCCGCACCAATTGGCGCAAAGCCAAAGGACTGCGGATTGCGGGCGATCTCAGCCAGCACCAAAGCCCGGGCAGCAGGCCGCAGTCGCAGATTGATAAAGCCAGGGCCTGCAACAGAAATTTCTTCGCAGACCGCCTGCAGCTGACGGTCGGCCCGCAGGCTGTCTGCGATTGTCTGGCCGATCTTCGCTGGCGGCATGGCCAACGGCTTTGCAAGACGCAGGGCAATATTGCTTGCGATATCACCATGTTCGGCCTGGCGGGGCTTATCGAGGCTCTCTTCGACCATGGCCTGATCAAACTCAAGCGGCCGGCCCAGGCTGCTCGCTAGCCCATGAAGGCTTTCGAGCAGGGCGGCTGCAAGATGTTCGCGTTGAGACTTGAGCATTCAGATTAAAGGTGGCGCGTCTGGCAGGAATCGAACCTGCGACCCTTGCCTTCGGAGGGCAATACTCTATCCACTGAGCTACAGACGCTAAGACTGGGCCCTGAATTCAGGGAAACTCCGCTAACTCAGGCCAACAAAGCCCCTGATTCTACCTGCTGAAAGGTTTTTGTTGCACTGCAGTATGCTTGGCCTGAGGATTGCGATAAGGCTTGTTCTTCCAATGTCGTCCTGAAAAAGAAAAATCGCGACACACTCTGATCGATACCCCACCGCTGCCCAACCCCACTCACCAGGCCCCACGTGACCGCCATCAATCATCCGGAAAAAAAATTTGATCCCGATCATCAGCTCAGTCTGCTTGTTCAGCTAGGGTCCCACCTAGCGCCAATTCGCTGCGGTGTCGTACACCCCTGCGAACCGGGCGCATTACAGGGTGCAATTCAATCCGCGGCCCAGGCCCTCATCGAGCCGATTCTGATTGGTCCGAAAACGCGCATTCTTGCAACCGCCCAAGAATCGGGCCTCGACATTGGCGGCTTGGAGATTATTGACACACCACACAGCCATGCTGCCGCCGAGCGCGCAGCGGAGATGGCAGCGGACGCATCACTCGAAGCCTTAATGAAAGGCAGCCTGCACACCGATGAATTTATGGCAGCGATTGTGGCCCAGCCTAAATTAAGGACCAAGAGAAGAATCTCGCATGTCTGGCGATTCGAGGTGCCCGCCTACCATAAGCCTCTTCTTATTTCCGATGGTGCAATCAATATCGCACCGGATTTGATGGAGAAGATGGATATTGTTCAAAACGCGATCAATCTGGCCCACATTCTCGGCAATCCAATGCCCCGTGTGGCCATTCTGTCTGCGGTAGAAACCGTCAACCCAAAACTCACTTCCACGCTGGATGCGGCCGCGCTGTGCAAAATGGCGGATCGGAAACAAATCACGGGTGGTCTGCTGGATGGACCGCTTGCATTTGATAATGCAATTTCTCTGAAGGCCGCACAGATTAAAGATATTGAATCCGCAGTCGCCGGCCAGGCGGATATCCTGATTGCGCCAGATCTCGAATCCGCCAACATGCTAGGCAAACAGCTTGAATATCTTGCCGGCGCCTGTATCAGTGGGGTCGTGCTCGGGGCCCGCATTCCGCTTGCGCTCACCAGCCGGGCCGATGACGCAAACTCCCGAATCGGAAGTGCGCTGCTTGCCAAACTCGTGGCCCATCACTATCGGACCCATAAGCCTTAGGTCAGCCGTGCCGCACCACTTGCAAAAAAACCAGGCGATCCTAGCGGTCAATATCGGCTCGTCGTCGCTGAAGTTCTCGCTTTATCCCATCCGCCCTGACGCGACAGACCCTTCAATCGGCCACGCCGCATTTTCAGGCAGTGTCCAGGGCCTTGAACCTGGCGGCACAATAATTCTCGAGCACTCTGGCCAGACAGACCAAGAGCGGCCTGCGGCAGTCATGCAAGAGCCCAATGAAGATGGTCTTCAGGCGGCGCTGCGCATCCTGAAGGGCCTGATCGAAAATCATGACCACGGCATGACGATTGCTGCCGTGGCCCATCGCGTTGTCCATGGGGGAGACCACTTCTCAAAAGCGGTGGTGGTGACCGCCGAAATTCTGAAATCGCTTCACACACTCGATCCCTTGGCTCCGCTGCATCAGCCCCACAATCTACGCGGCATTCAAGCGTTTACTCAATACTTTCCTGGCGTGCCACAAGTCGCCTGCTTTGACACCGCATTTCACGCAGACATTGCCCCAATCGAAAGGACTTTTCCACTTACCCAGGCGCTCTATGCCCAAGGAGTCAAGCGTTATGGATTTCATGGGCTCTCGTATCACTACATCTCCACTCGGCTGATGCGACAAAGCCCAGCGGCGGGCAAACGGCTGCTGATGGCGCACCTTGGAAATGGGTCGAGTCTGTGTGCCTGTATCGGAGGAAAGAGTTTTTCAACCACGATGGGATTTTCTGCAATCGGCGGCCTCATGATGGGCACACGCTGTGGCGATCTTGACCCCGGCGTGGTGCTCTATCTGGTGCAGCGGGGAATGAAGGCCCAGGATTTGGAAAACTTGTTTTACCGTGAGTCTGGCTTAAAGGGCCTTTCAGGCCTATCGGCCGACATGCGAACACTGCGGCAAAGCAGCGATGCACAGGCAGCATTTGCGATTCAGGTGTATACCCACCGCGTGATTCGTGAAGCGGGCGGTTTAATTGCCGCCATGGGCGGCGTCGATGCAATCGCTTTTGCGGGCGGCATCGGTGAAAACGACAGAATTCTTCGGCATGAACTCTGCCGCGGGCTCGAGTTTTTGGGGCTTGAGTTAGACGCTGCTGCTAATCAGACAGCATCGCATCAGCACATCACGCCGATTCATCGGCCGGGCAGTAAAGTTGAAATCTGGGTGGTGCCCACAGATGAAGGCATCATTGCCGCTGAAGAAGCGCTGGCGCTACTCTAGCCAGCATGTCGCTGATTGTTTTATCGGATAGCTGTCTTGCCTTCGGCCATGTGGACCTGCTCTCGCATGCAGACTTCTCTTTGTCTGAAGGCGAACGCGTTGGCCTGATCGGCCGCAATGGCACGGGGAAATCCTCCCTCTTAAAAATTCTTGCGGGAACACAGAAAGCAGATTCCGGCATGCTGCAGCTGCGCCAAGGCCTGCGCATTGCGGCGGTGGCACAGGAGCCCCTGCTGAATTCCAACAGCACCATCTTTGATCAGGTAGCAATTGGACTGACCGAGGCCGTGACGCTGCGTAAAGAGTTTGAGCAGTTAGATCACGGGCGTGATGCAGAACGCTTTGATGCGATTTCTGCACGGCTAGATGCCCTCGGTGGCTGGACATGGGAGCAGCGGGTGGATGAAGTCCTGCAACGCCTGCGGCTTGACCCCAAGGCAATGATTGCCAGTCTTTCTGGCGGAAATAAAAAACGTGTGGCGCTGGCCCAGGCCCTGGTCGCCATGCCTGATGTACTGCTTCTAGATGAGCCCACCAACCACCTGGATATCGATTCGATCCTTTGGCTGGAAGCGCTGCTCTTGGCATTTCGAGGTGCTGTGGTCTTTGTGACCCATGACCGGGCATTTCTGAACAATGTCTGCACCGCGATTGCAGAGCTTGATCGTGGTGAGCTGAAGCGCTATCCCGGAAACTTTTCTAGCTATCAGGCGCAGAAAGAAGAGGAACTCGCTGCCCAGGCCAAGGCCTATGCGCGGGCCGATAAGCTGCTGGCCCAGGAGGAGGTATGGATTCGCAAGGGGGTGGAGGCCCGCCGCACCCGAAGCGTGAGCCGTATTGCCCGACTGGAAAAGCTGCGACTTGCGCGTGCACAGCGGCGCGAGGTGATGGGCAACATCAATTTGAGTATCGCCAGTGGTGAGCGCAGCGGCAAGGTCGTAGCCGAGCTCACGGATGTGTGCAAATCGTTCGATCAGCCGGTGATTCGAAATTTTTCCTCAACAATTCTGCGGGGGGACAAAATCGGATTGATCGGCCCCAATGGCGCGGGTAAGACCACACTCTTAAAAATAATTCTGGGGGTAATTGCGCCGGATAACGGTACCGTGAAACTGGGCACCAAGCTTGAAGTTGCCTACTTCGATCAGATGCGAGAAGCCCTTGATTTAGATGCCACGCTAGAGGACTTTATTAGCCCCGGCAGCGAGTGGGTCGAGATCAACGGTGAGCGTAAGCATGTAAAGAGCTACCTCGGGGATTTTCTGTTTGCTCCGGAGCGCGCCCGCTCACCGATTGGCAGTCTTTCGGGGGGCGAGCGCAACCGGCTCTTGCTGGCACGTTTGTTTGCACGGCCAGCCAATGTGCTGGTGTTGGACGAGCCCACCAATGATCTGGATGTTGAGACCCTAGATCTATTGGAAGAGCTGCTGCAGAGCTATTGCGGCACTGTATTTCTGGTAAGCCATGATCGGGCCTTTCTGGATCAGGTGGTGACCAGTACGATTGCCCACGAGGGCCATGCGACATGGCGGCAGTATGTGGGCGGCTATGAAGATTGGGTGCGGCAGCGCCCAGCCGGCTTAACGCAAGAGTCCGAGGCGCTAAAAAAGGTGGTTGTGCCCGCAGCGAAGCAGGTTTTGGCAGATACCCCGCCCGCCAAGGCACTCAAACTCAACTCGAAGGAAAAACAAGAGCTCGCTGCCATTCCCGATCAGATTACAGCGCTTGAAAATGAGCAGGCTGAAATTAGTGCGCAGCTAGCGGACCCCGAGACCTATAAAACCGATGGATCCAGGGTGGCCCAGCTTCGGGCCCGATTTGCCGAAATTGATTCGCTTAACGAAAAGCTATTGGTGCGCTGGGAAGAACTGCTGGCAAGGCAGCCCTAGCATCCTGTTTTTATCTAAACTTCCACCGGATCCACATCCAGATGGCAGTCCAACTCCCGATGCTGCGCCATCCACTGCTCCGTAACCGCCAGCAGTTGATGCAGTGCTGGCCGTGATCCCGATTCCAAAATGATTTGTCCGCGCCATTTGCCGGCCTGCATTTCCGGATAACGGGCTACTGGCCCATACACCGTGACTGGCCAAGAGTGTTGTGCGGCAAATTGCTGCAGCTCATCACGCAGGCTGTGCAGCGATTTCCTGGTTTTTGTTTCATCCCGATAGGCCGCACGGACAGCAGCCATATACGAAAACGGTGGCAGGCCGGCTGCCCTGCGATCTGCGAGCTCAGCCTGGGCAAAGCCAGCAACATCCTGCTGCAATAAAAAACGGTAGAGCCGATGCTGCGGGTAGCGGGTTTGAATCAGCACGCGGGCTGCTGCACCAGACTGCTCATGGCGCCCTGCCCTGCCAGCCACTTGAATGAGTGTCGAAAAAAGCCGCTCGGGTGCCCGAAAATCAGGATTCACCAGCTGTGTATCCGCATCGGCAACAATCACCAGCCGCATTCGGGCAAAGTCGTGGCCCTTGGCGAGCATCTGAGTGCCCACCACGATATCGACCTCATGGCGCTGAATTTTTTCGATCTCTGCGGCCAGGGCCTTGCCCTGCTTTACCGTGTCGCGGTCAATGCGCAAGATGCGAGCGCCTGGAAATTCAGCTGCAAGGGTGTCTTCTAATCGCTGCACGCCACGGCCGATGGGCGATAGATCGGTGTCACCACAATCCGGGCAGAATTTAGGCACTGCGGACTCAGCACCGCAGTGATGGCATTGCAGGCGCCACTTGCTGGCTGCCGATAGCCCGGTCGAACCGGCACCGCTGGACTCGGATTTTTTGTCAAGGCGATGTAAAACCGTTGCGATGCTGCAGGCCGCACACTGCGAGGCCCAGCCACAACTTGAGCAAGACAATACCGGCGCGTAACCACGTCGGTTTAAAAACACCAAGATCTGGCCCGACTGCGCCAGAACCTGTGCAATCGCCTGCCGACTCTGGTGGGACAGGCCTTCTCGGGCAGGGTCTTTCAGCGTATCAATGAGTTCAATCGCAGCAGCCGGCTCGCCAGTCGCACGATGCGGCAGGCTCAGCAGCTGATACTTTTTTTTATCAAGCTGGGCCCAAGTCTCCATGGCGGGGGTTGCACTGCCCAGCACTGCAGTGGCCCCGAGTTGTTGTGCCCGCCAAACAGCGAGGTCGCGGGCCGAATAGCGCATGCCTTCTTGCTGTTTATACGAATGGTCGTGTTCTTCATCAACGATTAACAGGGCAAGATGGGGCATCGGCGTCATGATCGAAAGCCGAGTTCCAATGACCAGCCGGGCCTGGCCGCTTGCCGCTAAAAGCCAAAGCCTCGCGCGCTCGCGCTCAGAAACCTCACTGTGCAAGACCGCAATCTCGATTCCCGGCAAGGCAGCAGCAAATCGCGATACAAGCTGTGGTGTCAGGCCAATCTCTGGAACCATCACCAGCACCTGCTTTTGCGGACCAGATGTGATGCAACGCTGGGCCGCCTCGGTGTAGACGCGGGTCTTTCCGGATCCGGTGACCCCGTGCAGCACATGAACACCAGGCCGATCGATCGCCCCAAGGGCCAATAACTGTTCGGCATTAAGCTGCGGATCTGCAGCTGTTTTTTTATTGGGCGCGGCCTGAGCAGGCGGATGGATTGACTTCAAGAGCAGCCGATCCAGATTAGACGGTCCAGATTCTTTCTTGGGAATCAGATTTTTAAGATCCCGCAACCACTTCGGGACCAGGCCCACCGCGATCTGCCCAAATGGCTTTCGGTAATATCGGGCCGCAAAGCTCGCCAGTTCTAGCCACTTCGGATCGGCTGGAGCCAGATTGCTGAAGTGATGAACCACCGACTTGAGTCGGTCCGGGGAGATTTCCTGGCCGCTGTCCTGGCCTGCGAGATGGTCAAGCCGGCCCGAATCGATCACCAGCCCGAGCACCCGACGCCTGCCGAGCGGCACTTCTACCCAGTCTCCGTGCGAGAGTGAAAACTCACCATCACGGTAGTCCAAGACTCCCGGCAGCGGAGCGTCAACCGCAACCGACACAATCCTGGCAGGGGATGTGGACAACTCTGTGGGCAATTCAGGCTCCAAGCTGTTGCGCGCCATTCAAGATCTGAAAAAATCCCCAGCAGAAATAAGCAAATCAATAAAATTTATTTAAAAATCAATTACTTAGATTGTCTAATTCAATAAAAATTAGAAAATGCAACCGCAACCATAGATCTTTTCGAACTGTGCATAAAGACCGATTTTGGGCCGCACAGGCGGGCTAATTCAAGGCCGATTAACGGAGCTTTTTTGAATAGTTAGCGACCGCTTCCACTAAGCAGGAGACGTTTTCAGGGGGGGTGAACTGAGAGATTCCGTGGCCCAGATTAAAGATATGGCCGGCGCCTGCTGAGACCGGGCCGAAGCTCTCCAAGGTTCGGGCCACCTCAGCCTCGATGTGCGGGGGCGCCCCCAGAAGAGTCGCTGGATCAAGGTTTCCTTGCAGGGCGCATCGGCTGCCCACCCGGCTTCGGGCCTGGCCCAGATGGGTAGTCCAGTCCAGGCCCACCGCCTGTGCGCCTGTGGCGGCAATCGACTCGAGCCACTGGCCGCCGCCTTTAACAAACACGATCACCGGCGTGGGCTGGCCATCGGTCTGGCCCTGACGCTGTCGAATCGAAATGCTGGCCGCATGCACGCGATCGACGATGATCTTGATGTGTTTCTGAGAAAAACGCTCAAAGTGGGCCTCGGGCAAAAAGCCCCCCCAGCTATCAAACACCATCACTGCATCGGCTCCCGCCTCAATCTGCATGATGAGGTAGTCAGCGACCGCAACCGATAATTTTTCCAAGAGCTGCTGCAGCGCATCGGGCCGGCTGTACATCCATTTGCGCACGCCAAGAAAATCATCGCTACTGCCGCCCCCATTGATCATGTAGCAGGCAAGGGTCCAGGGGCTGCCAGAAAATCCAATCAGTGGGACCCGCTGATTCAGCGCGCGCTTGATTGTCGAAACCGCATCGGCCACATAACGCAGCTCAACGGTTGGATCGATACGGCCAAGGCCGGAAATGTCTGAATCGTTTTCGATGCGCCGCTGAAATTTCGGGCCCTCACCCTGCTCAAAATATAGGCCAAGGCCGAGCGCATCCGGGATGGTCAGAATGTCCGAAAAAAGAATTGCAGCATCAAAGCCGAATCGATCAATCGGCTGAAGCGTGACCTCGCAGGCCAGCTCCGGATTTTTACAAAGACTAAGAAAATCCCCTGCCCGCTTGCGGGTGGCATTGTATTCAGGGAGATACCGGCCGGCCTGACGCATTAGCCAGACCGGGGTGCGCTCCGTCGGCTGACGGTTTAGCGCACGCAGAAACAGATCGTTTTGAAAAGCCAATTACTTTTTCTTGCGCAGCCGCTCGATCGCACGAATCTCTGCGATGGCCTCCATCAACTCCGCCTGGGCCTTGGCGTAATCCATCTCTGCTGCCTTGCTTGCAAGCGCCTCCTCGGCCTTGCGCTTCGCTTCCTGGGCTTTGGCCTCATCAAGGTCTTTGCCACGAATCGCGGTATCGGCCAGCACCGTAACGCCCTTGGGCTGAACCTCGAGGATGCCGCCGGCTACAAATACGAGTTCTTCGGTCTCGGGGCCACCGTTTTGAATGCGGACAGTGCCCGGCTTAATTCGCGTGATCAGCGAGATATGACCCGGCAAAATTCCCAGCTCACCGGATTCGCCGGGGAGTGCCACGAATGTCGCAGCACCCGAGAAAATACTCTCGCGGGCGCTGACAACATCAACCTGAAACTGTTTTGACATGGTGAGTCCTGGCTAAAGATGGTCCGAGATCAATGACGAGAGTTACTGCAGTGTCTTGGCTTTTTCAAAGACCTCGTCGATGCCGCCCACCATGTAGAAGGCCTGCTCGGGAATCGCATCACACTCGCCGTCTACGATCATCTTGAAGCCGCGAATGGTTTCCTTCAGCGGAACGTATTTGCCCGGGGACCCCGTAAATACCTCCGCCACGTGGAAGGGCTGCGACAAAAAGCGCTGAATTTTTCGGGCGCGGGCTACGGCCTGCTTGTCGTCGGGTGATAGCTCATCCATTCCGAGAATCGCGATGATGTCGCGCAACTCTTTATAGCGCTGCAGCGTTGCCTGCACCCGGCGGGTCGTGGTGTAGTGGTCATCACCCACAACGTTCGGATCCACCTGGCGTGATGTGGAGTCCAACGGATCCACAGCAGGATAAATGCCCAACGACGCGATATCGCGCGATAGCACCACCGTTGCATCCAAGTGCGCAAATGTGGTCGCTGGCGAGGGATCGGTAAGGTCATCTGCAGGCACATAGACCGCCTGAATTGAGGTGATCGAGCCGACCTTGGTCGACACAATACGCTCCTGCAACACACCCATCTCTTCAGCCAGGGTCGGCTGATAGCCCACCGCAGACGGCATACGGCCAAGCAGCGCCGATACTTCGGTTCCGGCCAGTGTGTAACGGTAGATGTTGTCGACAAAGAACAGGATGTCTCGGCCGTCATCTCGGAATCGCTCTGCCATTGTCAGGCCGGTCAGCGCAACCCGCAGGCGGTTGCCGGGGGGCTCATTCATCTGGCCAAAGACCATGCCCACCTTGTCCAACACATTCGATTCTTTCATCTCGTGATAGAAATCGTTGCCCTCGCGGGTACGCTCACCCACACCAGCAAACACCGAGAGTCCTGAGTGCTGCTTAGCGATGTTGTTGATCAGCTCCATCATGTTCACGGTCTTGCCCACACCGGCGCCGCCGAACAAACCAATCTTTCCGCCCTTTGCAAACGGGCAGATCAAATCAATCACCTTGATGCCAGTCTCCAGTAACTCCACCGAGGGCGACAAATCTGCAAACTTCGGTGCGGGCTGGTGAATCTCGCGATACTCACTTGTCTTCACCGGGCCTGCCTCATCAATTGGGCGGCCCAACACATCCATGATGCGGCCGAGCGTGCCCTCACCCACCGGCACCGAGATGCCCTTACCCGTGTTGTTCACAAGCATGCCGCGGCGCAGGCCATCAGAGGAGCCCATGGCAATGGTCCGGACGACCCCGTCGCCGATTTGCTGCTGCACCTCGAAGGTCAGGCCTTTTTCAACCAGGGGATGCTCTGCTGACGCATCCAGCATGAGCGCGTCATAGACCTTGGGCATGGCATTGGCGGGAAACTGAATGTCCACCACAGCGCCAATGGTCTGAACGATTTTGCCTTGTGCAGTACTCATAGTGTGTTCCTTAAATAAATCTGTTCAACTTTCAATGCATTAGTGCCGCGATCCGCCTTAGACGGCTGCAGCACCGCCAACAATCTCTGACAGCTCTTTGGTAATACCTGCCTGCCGCGCCTTGTTATAGGTCAGCTGCAGGTCATCAATCACTTTCTTCGCGTTGTCGGAGGCCGCCTTCATCGCCACCATCCGCGCACTCTGCTCACACGACATGTTCTCTGCAACCGCCTGGTAAATAACTGACTCCACATAACGCAGCAGCAAGTCATCAAGCACCGTTGCAGCATCGGGCTCATAGACATAATCCCAGTCGTGGTCAGGATCGGTCCGCTCCAGACGATCATCGGTCAGGGGCAGCAGCTGCAAGAGCTGGGGCTCCTGCTTCATCGTGTTGATGAACTTGTTGTAGCAGAGATAAACCGCATCGACCTCGCCGCTGGTAAACGCATCCAGCTGGACTTTCAGGGGCCCGATCAGCTGCTCGAGCTGGGGCGTATCGCCCAGATGGGTCACATGCGACACAATCTTGGCGCCCGCGCGTGAGAAAAATCCCAGCCCCTTATTGCCGATCGCCACGACCTGGGATTCGATTTTCTGATCCGACCATTCCCGCATCTTCATCAGCACCATCCGCAGCAGATTGGTATTCAATCCGCCACAGAGCCCCTTGTCGGTCGTCACGATCACCACTCCCACCCGCTTCAGCTCCCCATGGGGCACCAGAAACGGATGGCGATATTCCGGATTGGCATGGCTTAAGTTCGCACAGATTGTTCGAATCTTTTCGCCATAGGGCCGGCCAGCCCGCATGCGCTCCTGCGCCTTACGCATCTTGGAGGCTGCGACCATCTCCATGGCCTTGGTGATCTTGCGCGTGTTTTGCACGCTCTTGATCTTGTTGCGAATCTCTTTCGAGCCGGGCATGAATCTTCCTTAAGAGTTCTTACGAACGCTCACACATAGGCCTTAGAAAGCACCCGTCTTTTTGAACTGCTCAATCGCAGCACGCAGTTCGGCCTCATCTTCCTTCGACATGTCCTTATTCTTCTCCAGCCGCTCCATTAAGGCAGTGTGCTTGGTGCGAATAAAGTCGCGCAGCGATTTCTCAAAACTTGCCAGCTGCTTGATATCGATGCCTTCCATGAATCCATTGTTCACGGCAAACAGTGTGAGCGCCATTTCCCAGACTGCCATCGGCTGATACTGGGGCTGCTTCATCACCTCGGTCACGATCCGGCCATGCTCAAGCTGCTTACGGGTCGCCTCATCAAGGTCTGAAGCAAACTGGGCAAAGGCTGCCAGCTCACGATACTGGGCAAGGGCCAAGCGCACGCCTGCGCCTGTGTCTTTACGCTTCATGATCTTGGTCTGCGCCGCGCCGCCCACACGTGACACCGAGATGCCCGCGTTAATCGCTGGGCGAATACCCGCGTTAAACAAATCGGTTTCTAGAAAGATCTGGCCATCAGTAATCGAAATTACGTTGGTCGGCACGAAGGCAGAAACGTCACCTGCCTGGGTCTCAATAATCGGCAGCGCAGTCAATGAACCGGTCTTGCCCTTAACGGCGCCCTTGGTATAGCGCTCAACCCAGCCATCGTTGACGCGCGCTGCGCGCTCCAAAAGACGTGAGTGGAGATAGAACACATCGCCCGGGAACGCCTCGCGGCCCGGCGGACGACGCAAAAGCAGCGAGACCTGGCGGTACGCCACGGCCTGCTTGGAGAGGTCGTCATAGATGATCAGGGCGTCTTCGCCACGATCACGGAAGTATTCACCCATCGTGCAGCCCGCATAGGCCGAGATGTACTGCATCGCTGCGGACTCAGAAGCAGAGGCTGCCACCACGATGGTGTAAGCCATCGCTCCGGTCTCTTCAAGTTTACGAACTACGTTGGCAATCGTGGACGCTTTCTGTCCGATGGCCACGTAGATACAAAACATGTTCTGGCCTTTTTGATTGATGATGGCATCCACCGCGACGGCCGTCTTGCCGGTCTGGCGGTCACCAATGATCAGCTCCCGCTGGCCGCGGCCCACGGGCACCATCGAGTCAATCGCCTTCAGGCCGGTCTGCACCGGCTGAGAGACTGACTGACGCCAGATCACACCGGGTGCCACTTTTTCAATCACATCGGTTTCTTTGGCATTGATCGGGCCCTTGCCATCAATCGGCTGGCCCAGGGCGTTTACCACCCGACCAATCAATTCTTTGCCCACTGGCACATCCAGAATGCGGCCCGTGGTTTTGACCACATCGCCCTCGGAGATGCCCTCGTAGTCGCCAAGAATCACCGCGCCCACCGAGTCGCGCTCGAGGTTCAGCGCAAGGCCAACCACATTGTTGGGGAACTCGAGCATCTCGCCTTGCATCACATTGGACAGGCCATGCACGCGGCAGATGCCGTCGGTCACGGTCACGACCGTGCCTTGGTTGCGGGAATCTGTCGCGAGATTGAGTCCCTGAATTTTGCTTTTCAGCAGTTCGCTAATTTCAGACGGGTTGAGCTGCATTGATTAACTCCTAGTTCGTCAGGGCGGATTGCATACGGGCGAGCTTTCCCCGCACCGATGCATCCATTACTTCATCACCGATGGCAATTGACACGCCACCGATTAATTCGGGATCGACACTCACAGAGACTTTGACCTTCTTGCCATGCTTTTTCTCAAGCAGGCCAGTGATCTCCGCCACCTGCGCATCGCTCATGGGATAGGCCGAAGTCACCTCAGCGGCCAGCACACGCTCTGCCTCATTGCGCAGGGTTTCGTACATCGCACTGATTTCAGTTAAGGCCGCTAGCCGCTCGTTTTCTGCCAACACCGACAGCAGATCCTTCTGGCTTTTCGACAATCCGGGCGCTGCAGACGCAATCAACTCCGCAAGCCGCGCGGGGGCCAGGGCCGGATTTCCAATCAGGGCCTTCATCTCGGGGGCCGCGACCACAGCGGCCATCGCAGACAGGGCCTCGGACCAGGCGCCGAAGGCATTTTCTTCTTTGGCCAAGCCAAAGGCCGCCTCTGCGTAGGGCCGGGCGATCGTGCGAAGTTCAGCCATGGATCAAAGCTCTTTTTTCAGGTTGGCCAGAAGCTCAGCATGGACCTGGGCATTGACCTCACGCGAAAGAATCTGCTGTGCGCCTTTGACGGCCAAGGCCGCCACCTCTTCGCGCAGGGCATCGCGTGCCCGCTGCATTGCTGCACCGGCCTCTGCCTCGGCGGCCTCTCGGGCCTGCGCAATGAGCTTTGCAGCCTCTGCCCTGGCCTCATCAATCAGCGAAGAGGCCTGCTTTTCTGCAGAGCCCCGCACATCCGAGGCGACATCCTTGGCCTTGGAGAGCTCATCTTGCACACGGCGCTCGACGGCGACCAGATCCGCCTTGGCCTTATCGGCTGCTGCCAGGCCGTCGGCAATCTTTTTAGCACGGTCATCCAGGGCCTTCATCACGGGCGGCCACACAAACTTCATGGTGAACCAGGCCAGGATGAAAAACACCACCAGCTGGGCAATTAATGTTGCATTCAGATTCACGTTGGAACCCTCTTTATGTGTTGGTCAAACGACCGGCAGATCCGAGGCCAGTGGCCCAGGCAATGCCGGAACAGAAACTGTCGTTCGATCAGCGGTCAGCTGCCTTAGCCTGCGAACGGGTTTGCAAATGCAAACATCATCGCGATACCAACACCGATCAGGAAGGCGGCATCGATCAGGCCGGCCAGCAGAAACATCTTGGTCTGCAGAGCGTTCATCAGCTCGGGCTGGCGGGCAGAGGCCTCAATGAATTTGCCACCCATGATTCCAATGCCGATACAGGCGCCGATAGCACCCAGACCGATGATCAGACCGCAGGCAAGAGCAACAAAAGCAACGTTCGTCATAACAACTCCTCAGTGGGAATAAACAATAAAAACTTCTTCTTCAAAAAAACCAGGCTCTGATTTTTTTCAGTGCCCCTCATGAGCCTGGCCGAGATACACCAAGGTCAGCATCATGAAGATGAAGCCCTGAAGTAACACGATCAGGATATGGAAGATTGCCCAGATGGAGCCGGCGATCACATGGCCTACAAAGCCGAACAGTGTCGCCGTGCCACCCAGCAGAGCAATCAAACAAAACACGAGCTCGCCGGCATACATATTTCCGAAAAGCCGCATGCCAAGCGAAACAGTCTTGGCAACAAATTCAATAATGTTTAGGCCGAGGTTCGGCAGCCAGAGCGCGGGATGGGAGCCAAACGGCGCACAGAACAGTTCATGAACAAAGCCGCCGAGTCCTTTGATTTTGACGTTATAAAAAAGCATCAGAGCAAAGACGCCCAGGGCCATGCCGAGGCTGCCATTTAAATCGGCAGTGGGCACGATACGGTGGTAATGAATGACGCTATCTAAACCCGTCACGGCAAATAAAAAGTGTGGCAAATCCACCGGCAAGAGATCCAGGGCGTTCATAAAAATCACCCACAGAAACACAGTGAGCGCCAGCGGGGCAATGAACTGCCGGTTGCCGTGCACGATTGACTTCGATTGCTCTTCGACCAGCTCCACCACGAGCTCGACTGCGGCCTGGAAACGGCCCGGCACGCCGGATGTGGCCTTGCGTGCTGCAGACCAGAGCAGCAAGATGACCAGCAGCCCCATTGAGACCGACCAAAACATGGTGTCCAGATTCAGGACAGAAAAATCGACAATCGACTCCTGCGGCTTACCGGTTGTCGTGAGATGCCCCAGGTGATGAATGATGTATTCGGAAGCGGTTGGGGCGGTATTGGATGCCATTCGTTTTTGCTCTTATTTTTCTAAATCAGAACTGCGATTGTCGATATCCCTTAAAGCGCTTGCCATTCTAAATTCTTTTCACGCACTACCTGCCCAGCTCGCCTGACGCGGGCGCTGTGCGTTGGTCCCAGCGCTGCTGAAACCAGGGCGCCAGCAGCAAGGACTTCAGCGCAACAATGATTCCCGCAATGAACGCCCCCCATGACAAGGGAACGATCCACTGGCTACACAGCCACAACAACAACACGGATAGGCCAATCTTTGCAAACTCGCCCACCAGCAGCACGACAGGCACAACATGGGAAGCGCTGGCCTTGATCCGCATCGCCAATAAGGCATTCGGAATAACGATTGAGCCTCCCCCAGCCACCAGCGCGAGGGCCTGCATTGGGCCCCACACCAGCCAAACCAAAACCCCCGAGAGCAGTGTGATGACGGCCTGAAGTCCAACCGCAATCAACACTTTTTTATCTTTTTTCTCGCCCCGATTCGCAAGGCGTAATTCACTGCACTAAAGGGCCCCAAAGGATAGCCGTGCCTCAGATCAGGTGTCAATTTGAGGCCGGCCATCAGGGGCGCCATCGCTGTTGTCCGATCAAGCCTCTGGCAGGCCCTCAGGGGCCAATAAGGCAATTACACCGTCTAGCTCGTCCATGTTCGAAAAACGAATCGTTAGCTCGCCGCGTCCACCCCGGGCCTGCTTGAGCACCACCGGCAGGCCAAGTGCGTCGGAGATCTGATCTTGGACCCGCATCCAGTCACGCGAAGCGGCGGGTGCGGTTTTAGCGCCCGACTTCTTTGAGGCGATCGTGGCCTGCGACTTGGCCACGAGCCGCTCGGCCTCGCGAACCGATAGGCCCTCGGCAACGATGCGCTGAGCAAGGGCCCGCTGCTGCATAGCGGGCAACGGCAAGAGCGCGCGGGCATGGCCTGCATCAATGGTCTGCTCGCGGAGCAGCTGCTGCACCGGCGCGGGCAGCTGCAAAAGCCGCAGCAGGTTGGTGGTCGCACTTCTTGAGCGGCCTACCGCCTTGGCCGCCTGCTCATGGGTCAGCCCAAACTCGCGGATCAGCCGATCGATGCCCTGGGCCTCCTCAAGCACGGTAAGGTCCTCGCGCTGCAGGTTTTCAATCAGCGCCATTGCCAGCGCGGCCTGATCATCGACATCGCGCACCAGGACCGGCACCTCTTTTAAGCCTGCGATCTGGGCCGCCCTGAATCGGCGCTCGCCGGCGATGATCTCGTAGCTCGACGCGCCTGCGGCCGAGCGGGCAAGCGGCCGAACGAGCAGCGGCTGCATGATGCCTTGGGCGCGAATTGAGTCAGCAAGCTCCTCAAGGCTTTGCCCATTCATGGCCTGCCGGGGCTGGTATTTGCCCGGCTTGAGCAGAGCAATCGCCAGGCTTTGCTGCGCGCTTTTTTGCGTTGAGGCCGGACTCGCCCCGCCCAAGAGTGCATCTAGTCCCCTGCCGAGGCCCTTCTTTTTCAAGCTGCTCACATGTCCTCCGTTTGCTCAGCACGGCCGAGCCGGCTGATCAGTTCTTCCCCAAACTCAAGATAGGCCTTCGAACCACGCGAACCAGGGTCGTAGACAATGCCGGGCTGACCAAAGCTTGGCGCCTCCGCGAGCCGCACATTGCGGGGGATCACAGCCCGAAACACCTTGTCCCCGAAGTGGGCCACGAGCTGGTCTGAGACCTGCTGGGAAAGCGTCATTCGAGGATCAAACATAACCCTCAAAAGCCCGACCACCTCGATTTCTGGATTCAGGTTCGCATGGACCCGTTTGATCGAATTCACCAGGTCCGACAGGCCCTCGAGCGCGAAATATTCGCACTGCATCGGAATGATGACGCCGTGCGCTGCGCACAGCCCATTTAAGGTCAAAAGGGAAAGCGAAGGCGGGCAGTCCAGGACCACAAAATCGTAGTCCCCTGCCACCGCTTTTAAGGCCTCCGCTAAACGATGCTCGCGGCCCTCAAGGCCCACCAGCTCAATCTCGGCGCCCGCCAGATCACGATTAGCGGCTAAAACGTCGTAGCCGCCATCGGCGGAGTGCAGCCGCGCATCGGCAGCTCCCGCCAAACCAAGCAGCACCGGGTAAACCGTCTGGTCTACGGCCTGCTTATCGATGCCGCTTCCCATGGTGGCGTTGCCCTGGGGGTCGAGATCAACCAGCAGCACGCGCTCGCCGAGTCGTGAGAGGGCCGCAGCGAGATTCACGGCGGTCGTGGTCTTTCCTACGCCGCCCTTCTGGTTGGCAATCGCATAAATCCGGGCGCTCATTTTTCCCGTCTCGCCAAAATCAAGTGCCGTTCGGCAGAAAGACCAGGAACGTCCAGACGAATCGCCGGGCAGGTCCGAAGTTCTATACTCTGATTGGCCATTTTAATAAGTAAATGTTCACTAACTTCTTTATTCTGACGGCCTGTCATTGCCGCCCACCAAGTTCCGGGTCCGGAAATTCCTGCTGTCAGCGCCAGAAATGACTGCAAATCCGCAAATGCCCGAGAGGTAATCAGATCCGCCCTCAGTTTGCCGGAGAGGTCCCTGACATCAGATTCGATCACCCTCACCCGGCCAGCCCAGCCCAGCTGCCCAATGACATGCCGCAAAAATGCTGCTTTTTTTTGTTGCCGCTCAATCAGATCAAAACGGGATTCTGGCATGACCGCAGCCCATATGACTCCCGGGGCGCCCATGCCACTGCCAACATCCGCAATCAGGCCATTGGTAAAGCCGCCGCAGGCCTGCACTACCGCTTGCCAGGCCGCTAGGCTATCCAAAATGTGTTTGGTCACTTGTTCGTCTGGGGACTCAATCGCAGTAAGGCTATGGACCTGATTCCAGCGATTGAGTAGCTCAAGGTAGTGGCCCAGCATCGCAGCCTGAGGGGCTGAGAGCGCAAATCCGGCCGATGCACATGCGGCCGAAACCCGCTCCTCTGCTGGCCCCAAATCCCGGGCCGCCTGGGGCTGGCCCACAGGCTAGGCCGCCTTCTGATCAGAGTCGAGCTGTTGGCCTGCCCGCAAGCGCTTGAGATGAATCCAAAGCAGCGAAATGGCCGCGGGCGTTACCCCCGAGATTCGAGCCGCCTGGCCAAGGGTCGTGGGCCGGATCGTCTCAAGCTTTTGCCGAACCTCAATCGACAGGCCGCGGACCGCCCCATAGTCCATGGCTTCGGGGATGCTGGATTTCTCCTGGGCCTGATTGCGGGCCACCTCATCCTGCTGGCGGGCAATGTAGCCCGCATATTTGGCCTGAATTTCAACCTGCTCTACGACCGGGTCTGGCAGCTCCAAAGTGGGCTGTAAGGGCATCTGGCCCTGATAGTCGACCATTGCGGCCAGATCCTGCCATCGGACCTCAGGCCGCTTGAGTAGCTCCATGGCAGCGATCTCTCGATCCAGGCCGGCCGGCACCACCGCCTCAAGACTGCAGACCGGGAAGCGCTTTGGCCCGACCAGCACCTCGCGCAGCCGCGCTGACTCGTTCTCGATGAGCTCCCGCTTTTCGCAAAATGCCTGCCACTGGGCCTCGCCAATTAAGCCCAGCCGTCGGCCAGCCTCGGTCAGCCGAAGATCTGCATTGTCCTCTCTCAGGCTCAGCCGGTACTCCGCCCGACTCGTAAACATTCGGTAAGGCTCGGTCACGCCCCGGGTAACAAGATCGTCAGCCAACACACCCAGGTAGGCCTCATGCCGAGCCGGCACCCAGGGGTCCCGCTGCAAAACCTGAAGTGCTGCATTAAGACCCGCCAGAAGCCCCTGGGCCGCTGCCTCCTCATAGCCCGTGGTCCCATTAATTTGGCCGGCAAAAAACAGGCCCGAAATTGGCTTAGTCTCAAGCCATGGCCTCAGGCCACGGGGGTCAAAATAATCGTATTCAATGGCGTAGCCGGGCCGAAGGATATGGGCCTCCTCAAGGCCCCGCATCGAGCGGACAAGGGCCAGCTGAACATCAAAGGGAAGGCTTGTTGAAATACCGTTGGGATAGACCTCGTGGGTCGTCAGGCCCTCGGGTTCGAGATAAATCTGATGGGAGGCCTTATCCGCAAAGCGATGAACCTTGTCCTCAATTGAGGGGCAGTAACGGGGGCCAACACCCTCAATCACGCCGGTAAACATCGGTGAACGGTCCAGGCCCGACCGAATGATGTCGTGCGTCTCTGAATTGGTGTGCGTGATCCAGCAGGGCACCTGCTGCGGGTGCATGGCCGGATTTCCCATAAAGGAAAAGACCGGAACGGGCGATGAATCCCCAGGCTGCTCTGCCAGCACTGAATAATTGATGGTGCGACCATCAATTCTTGGCGGGGTGCCGGTCTTGAGCCGGCCTTGGGGCAGTTTCAGCTCCTTTAGGCGGGCGGAAAGTCGAACCGAAGGCGGGTCCCCCGCCCTGCCCCCCGGATGATTTTCGAGCCCGATATGGATTTTTCCGTCTAAAAAGGTGCCGGCCGTCAGCACGACCTTATGGCCCCTGAATTCAATGCCCGACTGGGTTCGTACTCCCGAAACTCGGTCGGCTTCTACCAAAATATCGTCTGCCGCCTGCTGGAAAAGCCAGAGATTTTGCTGCGCCTCAAGCCGACTCCGGATGGCCTTTCGGTATAAAACGCGGTCCGCCTGTGCCCGAGTCGCCCGAACGGCTGGGCCCTTGGAGCTATTGAGAATGCGAAATTGAATTCCAGCCTCGTCCGTGGCAATCGCCATCGCACCGCCCAGGGCGTCGATTTCTTTGACCAAATGGCCCTTACCAATACCCCCAATCGACGGATTACACGACATCTGTCCGAGGGTCTCTAGGCTATGGGTCAACAGCAGCGTGGCGCAGCCCATCCGAGCCGCAGCAAGGGCGGCCTCGGTGCCTGCATGGCCGCCACCGACCACGATGACGTCGAAGTTTTTAGGAAAAATCATTGTTTCACGTGAAACATCGGCCCCCTCTCGGAGGCCGAAACGGCCAGAATGAACTGTCGGGACCTAGAGCCCCGCAATCGTAACGAATTTAATTTCTAAATACTCATCAAGGCCGTATTTCGAGCCCTCGCGGCCCAGCCCTGACTGCTTAACCCCACCGAAAGGACCGACCTCTGTCGAGAAGTTACCCGTATTAACTGCGACCATGCCGGACTCCAGGGCCTCGGAGACCCTAAAAATCCGGCCGACATCTCGAGAGTAAAAATAGGCTGCCAGCCCATATTCGGTATTGTTGGCCATCGCAACGGCCTCTTCCTCCGTTTTAAATCGAAACAACGGGGCCACAGGACCAAAAGTCTCTTCCCGAGAAATCAGCATCGAGGGCTTGACCTCAGCCAATACCGTCGGCTCGAAAAATAAGCCGCCCAGCGCATGGGGCTTGCCGCCCACCAGCACTTTGGCGCCACCCGACACCGCATCCGAGACGTGGCTTTGCACTTTCTCCAGTGCCGCAGCCTCAATTAGCGGGCCGACCTGAACGCCCGGCTGAACTCCGGGCCCCACGCGAAGCTGGGCAACCTTCTCGGAGAGCTTTTTCGCGAAGCTATCGTAAACACCGTCCTGCACGTAGATGCGGTTGGCGCATACACAGGTCTGTCCGGCGTTGCGGTATTTCGAGGCCATAGCGCCCTCAACTGCCGCATCAATGTCAGCATCATCGAACACAATAAATGGCGCGTTGCCGCCGAGCTCCAGCGAGAGTTTCTTGACCGTGTCCGCGGACTGCCGCAGCAAAATACGGCCTACCTCAGTTGACCCCGTGAAGGATACTTTTTTGACTCGAGTGTCCTGGCAGAGCGCCAGGCCGATTTCGGGGGCGGCTGCGGCATCTCCGACCACCACGTTAAATACCCCCGCAGGTATGCCTGCCTGCTCCGCAAGATCGGCCAAGGCGAGGGCAGTAAGCGGGGTCGCTTCGGCTGGCTTCGCAATAACTGTGCACCCCGCGGCGATAGCAGGCGCACACTTTCTAGTAATCATGGCCAGAGGAAAATTCCATGGCGTAATCGCTGCTGCCACCCCAATCGGCTCTTTAAACACCAGCAGCTTTCGGCCGGGTGCGGGCGATGGAATCACATCCCCATAAGACCGCTTTACCTCTTCGGCAAACCACTCAACAAACGAGGCGCCATAGATCACCTCGCCCTTGGCCTCCGCCAAAGGCTTACCCTGCTCGGAGGTCATCAGCATCGCCAGCGCATCGGCATGCTGCAGGATCAGTTCGTACCAGGCCCGAACACGGATGCTGCGCTCTTTTGATGTCTTGGACTTCCAGCCATCAAAGGCCGCATGCGCAGCAGCAACGGCCTCGAGTGTGTCCTCACGGCCCATATTCGCAACACTAGCGATCTTCTCGCCATTGGCCGGATTCAACACATCAAACTCCCGGCCTGACTTTGCGGCCACCCAGCGGCCGTTGATATATCCCTGCGTCTTCATCTTCATTTCATTGTCGGCATAACAAATTCCGCCCCCGATCGAATTCCAGTTGGCCACCGCTGAGTAATCGCCTTATAGCGCGTGTAAAACCGCACACCCTCCGGCCCGTGAATATGATGATCGCCAAAAAGCGAATCCTTCCAGCCGCCGAATGAGTGAAACGCCATCGGCACTGGAATCGGCACATTGATGCCCACCATTCCAACCTGAATACGCGAGGCAAACTCTCGGGCGCTATCGCCGTCCCGTGTAAAGAGCGCGACCCCGTTTGCGAATGCATGGTCATGAATGAGCGCAAGGGCTTCTTCAAAATTTTTCACACGCACAACACTTAACACTGGACCAAAAATCTCTTCACGATAAATCTTCATCGAAGGTTTTACGTGGTCAAAAAGGCAGGGGCCAATGTAAAAACCGCCCTCATGGCCGGCGACTTTTAGGCCACGTCCATCGACAACCAGGGCTGCCCCCTCTGCAACCCCCGCATCCACATAACCGCGAACTTTTTCAAGGTGCGCCCCGGTCACCAGCGGGCCCATCTCGGCCCCTTGCTGGCCGCCCGGCGCAACGCGAATCGCTTTTGCTTTTTCGGCGATCTTTGCAATTAATGCATCGGCCACGCTGCCCACCGCCACTGCCACAGAAATCGCCATGCAGCGCTCCCCCGCAGATCCGTAGGCTGCACCAATCAAGGCATCCACCGCCTGATCCAGGTCCGCATCGGGCATCACCACAAGATGATTCTTTGCGCCGCCAAGCGCCTGAACACGCTTACCATGACGTGATGCGGTCTCGTGGATAAGTTTTGCAATCGGTGTGGAACCCACGAAACTTACCGCCGCGACCTTCGGATGAGACAGCAGCGCTTCAACGGCCTCTTTGTCGCCTTGAATGACATTGAATACGCCATCAGGAAGGCCGCACTCTTTTAAGCCCTGCGCCATCATCAACGACGGGGAGGGATCGCGCTCTGAGGGTTTCAGTACGAAACTATTGCCACAGGCAATCGCTACTGGGAACATCCAGCACGGCACCATCACGGGAAAATTAAACGGTGTAATGCCAACACAAACACCAATTGGCTGACGCATGCTCCAGGCGTCGATGCCCGCCCCAACCTGCTCGGTGTACTCCCCCTTCATCAGATGCGGAATGCCACAGGCGAATTCAACCACCTCAAGCCCGCGCTGGACCTCGCCCTTCGCGTCGTCGAAGGTCTTGCCGTGCTCGGCAGTGATCGCATGGGCAAGGGCATCCATATTGCGCTCCATCCAAGCCTTAAACGCAAACATCACCCGGGCCCGCTTCACAGGCGGGGTGGCGGCCCAGCCCACAAAAGCGGCCGATGCGGACTCGATCGCACGATGCGTCTCATCGGCAGAAGACAGCAGCACCTCGCGCGCGATCTCGCCTGTTGCAGGATTAAATACAGGGGCCGCCCGGTTTGGGGCGCCAGAAGCCCGGCCATTAATCCAGTTGCCCACCATGGCTTGTCCAAGGTGGTGTTGGGGTGAATTCATATCAGCATCTCCAAAGTGCCCCATCCCATTTTCAGGATCAGGACAAACAACAACACAAGAAAAAAGCGACGGACAAAACCGCTTCCCTTTAAAACAGCCAGCGAAGTTCCGATCAAGGCGCCGACGACATTACAGGCCGCCATCACGAGAGCCGCGACCAGAAAAAACTCGCCCGCCGGAACAAAAAACGCCAGCGCGGCCAGGTTGGTGGTGAGATTAATCAGCTTGCTGGAAGCTGAGGCATGTAAGAAATCATAACCAAAGAAGCGCACAAAAATGAAGACTAAAAAAGCGCCCGTGCCAGGGCCAAAAAATCCATCATAAAAACCGAGCACCGCGCCCGCCAAAAGCCCCATCCAGCGCTGCACCCCCACAGAATGCCGTGGCGCATGATTTGCGCCCATCTCTCGCGAGCGCAGGGTCGAAAACGCCACCAACACCAGCATCACCAAGACCAAGGGCTGCGCAAAGGCCCGCGGAAGAAGGCTCACGGCGGCGGCGCCGAGCCAAGAAAACACCAAAGCCCCCACCAATGCTGGCACCAGAGGATTCCAGTTAAGGCGGACCCCCCGGGCATATCGATAGGCGGCAAAAACAGTGCCGGACACCGATGAAATCTTATTGGTCCCCAAAAGAGCGCCAGCTGAGCCATTGGGAACAAAGGAAAACAGTGCAGGCACCGAAATCAGGCCGCCCCCACCAACAACAGCATCAACCAGTCCCGCAGCAAAGGCCGCCAGGCCCAGGATCAGCAACACGCCGCCCTCAGGGCCGCCCGCCGCTCCGAATTCAAGCCACATTTAGAATTTTTTAAATAAAAGAAGCCGTTTTTGCCGACAAAACAGGCCTTCTTGCTAGGATCGCCGGATGAAACCCTTGATTGTGACATCTGGAGACCCCGCAGGCATCGGGCCCGAGGTCGTGCTGAAGGCGGTCACAAGCTGGCTCGCGAGCTCTGCGGCGGCACGTCCCCTGCTTGTGGCCGGGGATCCAGAGTGGTTCGATCAGCTAGGAACAAAGTTAAAAATATCCACTAAAAATATAAATTTTCTCCCTGTTAATTGGAAAAAAGAAGAAATTTCAATAGGAAAAGTGGGAAAAAGTGCTGGTCAGGCCGGATTTGAATCGATCCGTCAGGCGGTCAGCCGGTGCATGTTCCGTGAGGCAGCCGGACTGGTAACCGCCCCCATTCAAAAGGAGTCTCTGGCCCTTGCTGGTCATCACTGGCCAGGCCACACAGAAATGCTGGCAGAGCTCGCTAGCCCATCGGCTCCGCCCGCCGTCCGCATGATGCTCGTCAATCCTGAGCTCAAAGTGGTGCTGAACTCGGTGCACGTCGCGTTAAAAGACATGATCGACGGCCTGAACGTCCGGGACCTTGTACAGACCATTTTGCTGGCGCAAAGCGCCTGCCAGCAGCTCGGGATAGCCGCCCCAAGAATCGCGGTGGCCGGCTTAAATCCGCATGCAGGCGAAGCCGGCCTATTTGGCCGCGAAGACCTGGACATCATTGGGCCCGCAGTGGCCCAGGCAAAAAGCCTAGGGGTCAATGTCTCGGGGCCCTGGCCGGGCGACACCGTCTTCATGCGGGCCCGCCAGGCCAAAGAATTCGATGTCGTGATCGCCCAATACCACGATCAGGGCTTAATTCCGATCAAGTATCTGGGCCTGGATCAGGGCGTCAATATGACACTCGGCCTGCCCTTTATTCGAACCAGCGTTGATCATGGAACCGCCTTTGATATTGCGGAACAGCTGATTGCAGATCCTGGCTCCCTGCTTGCGGCCATTGCATTGGCCGATCGACTTGCAAGCCAGCAGGAGCAGGCCCAGCCCTCCTTAATGAATCACTAAGGCAAAAGCGCCCATGTCTGACCAAAAAAATCCGCAACTCATTGCGATCTGCGCCGGAAAAGTAAAGCCCATTTTGATTCGACGTGAGCACGCCAACCAAGAGCTGCATCGAGTCGCTTCAGGCATTCACAAATCCGCCATCAGCACCCTGGGGTCCCCCGCCTTCATCAACTGCGGCACATTGGGGCTTGCCGATGATGAGCAGGCCGACCTCAGCGTTCATGGTGGAATTGATAAGGCCATCTACTGCTATCCCATTGAGCACTACGATTTTTGGAAGACTGCCTATCCCTGGCTTGCCGACCAAGAACATTGCTTCGGCGCGGTTGGAGAAAATCTGTGTGTCCAGGGCCTGATGGAGTCCCAGCTCTGGATCGGTGATTCGTTAGAAATTGGTCAGGAACTCATCCTGCGTGTGACCAAGCCCCGGGAGCCCTGCTACAAATTCAATGCAAGAATGCGCTCCAATGTCGCCGCCAAGCTCATGATGCAAAACGGGTTGTCGGGCTGGTATGCCGCAGTCGTTCAGGAGGGTCGGGTAAAGGCGGGTGACGACATACGCGTCAAGGCCGGGCCACGCGAACTTACTGTGGCCCAGGAATATCAGCGGCTACTCAAAGATTAAGCAGCAAGACGCTGCTCAAGCCGGGACTCAAAAACAGATTTCGTTTTCAGGAGCGCGGCCGGAAGGCCATGGCGCAGCTTTTCAAAAAGTTCTGCGTGTAAAGCAAATTCCTCTTGCCATGATTTTCCATCGATCGCAGTAATGCGAGAAAACTGATCAGCGGAAAAAGCCAGCCCAGTCCAATCGATGTCTTCATAGCGCGGGGTGATGCCAAACACATGCTCGGCGCCCTGCGCTCTGCCCTCAATGCGTTGAAGCATCCACTTCAAGACCCGGGCGTTCTCTCCGAAGCCCGGCCAAACAAAGCGGCCCTGCTCGTCTGTCCTAAACCAATTCACGCAAAAAATCTTCGGCAGCGGTACACCACGATGGCCCAGCTTTGTGCCCAACTCAAGCCAGTGTGAAAAATACTCAGCCATGTTGTAGCCACAAAATGGCAGCATCGCAAACGGATCTCTGCGCACCACGCCCTGCTGTCCGGCTGCGGCTGCGGTGGTCTCAGAGCCCATAGTCGCCGCCATGTAGACGCCCTCTTCCCAGTTGCGGGCCTCGGTCACCAGCGGCACAGTCGTCGAGCGCCGGCCGCCAAAAATAAAGGCATCAATCACGACGCCCTGTGGGTTATCCCATTCGGCATCGATGACCGGATTCTGAACTGAGGAGACGGTAAAACGCGCATTCGGATGTGCCGCCTTCCTGCCCTCGGCCTTCGCAATCTCCGGAGTCCAATCACGGCCCTGCCAATCCAGGCAGTGGGCAGGTGGGGTGCCCATGCCCTCCCACCAGACATCTCCATCATCGGTGAGCGCGACGTTGGTGAAGATGACGTTTTCTTTCAGCGACGCCATACAGTTGAAATTGGTTTTTTCGTTGGTGCCAGGAGCAACCCCAAAATAACCATTCTCTGGATTAATCGCACGCAGTCGGCCCTCTGCGTCCGGCTTGATCCATGCGATGTCATCGCCAATTGTGGTGATCTTCCAGCCACCCTGATCCAGCCCTTGCGGCGGAATCAGCATCGCGAAATTTGTTTTTCCGCAGGCTGATGGAAAGGCGGCAGCGACGTGATACTTCCTGCCCCAGGGGGCCTGCACCCCAAGAATCAGCATATGCTCTGCGAGCCAGCCTGCCGCGCCGGACTCGGCCTCTTTGCGGCCCATCGATGAAGCAATCCGTAGTGCAAAACATTTTTTGCCCAGCAGCGCATTGCCACCGTAGCCCGACCCATAAGACCAAATTTCCCGCGTTTTCGGAAAGTGCACGATGTATTTCGTTGCATTACATGGCCAGCTCACATCGCGAGCGCCATTGGCCAGAGGCATTCCGACTGAATGCACGCAGGGGACAAATTCACCCGACGCGCCAAGCACATCGTAGACAGCGCGGCCCATGCGGGTCATCAGCCGCATATTGACCACAACATAGGGCGAGTCAGAGACTTCGACCCCGATGTGTGCGATCGGCGACCCGAGCGGCCCCATCGAAAACGGAATGACATACATGGTGCGGCCCTGCATACAGCCCGCAAAAAGGCCGTCGAGAGTCTGGCGCATTTCGTCTGGCGCCATCCAGTTATTGGTCGGGCCCGCATCCTCCTGCCGATCGGTGCAGATAAACGTGCGGTCCTCAACCCGTGCTACATCAGAGGGGTCCGACCAAGCAAGAAATGAATTGGGCCGCTTGGTGGCACTCAATCGCTTTAAGGTGCCCGCCTTCACCATCTCCTGGCACAGCCGATCGGACTCCTCTGCGGAGCCATCGCACCACACGACTCGGTCAGGTTTCGTCTTGGCGGCAATCGTTTGGACCCATTGAATCAGACCCTGGTGTTTAACGTACTCTGGAATGGCGTTCTGCATAGTCTTGTGTTTTTATTTAGGCACGCTGGTGTTTGGTGCCATGATTGCGCATTGTGCAAATTTTAACATTTCAGTCTGTCTGCTATGGCCATTAATGAACCCTTGGTTTTCCTGAGTTGCGGGGGAACAATCGAAAAGATTTATCTGCCCGAGGCTGGCCGGCTGGGCTTTGACCGATCCCGGGTCGCCGACTGGGCCGAGCGCTGCAGAATCACCGCCCCTTGGCGGGCTGAGACCGTCATGCTGATCGACAGCCTCGAAATGGTCGATCAGCACCGCCAACAGCTGGCAGAGAAAATCGCCCAGACCCCTGAATCAAAAATCGTTGTTTTGCACGGCACCGACACCATGGCCGAGAGCGCCAGAACAACAATGCTGCATCGCAAAGAACACCAGACAATCGTCTTTACCGGCGCCATGATTCCCGCGAACCTTGGGCAGTCCGATGGCCTCTTTAATTTTGGATTCGCCTGTGCCGCAGTTCAGTTTCTAGAAGCGGGCACCTATATCGCAATGAACGGAAAAATATTTCCTGCTGACCGGGCCCAGAAAAATACTGCTGCCGGCCGTTTTGAAGAGCGGCCTGAACAGCCCGCCTGAGCACGACCCCCAGGCTGGCTATTTGCCGATACAAAAGCTCCCAAAGATTTCGCCAAGCAAGTCGTCGGCGGAAAATTCCCCGGTAATCTCAGCAAGATGGCCTTGCGCCTGGCCTAAACATTCAGCCAGTAATTCAAGCTGTTGTTGGTGAAGATGCGACTCGGCCGCAAGCAGATCAGTCTGTGCCTGGAGCAGGGCCTGAAGATGGCGCGTGCGCGCCGAAAACACGCCGACAGCAGGCTGCTCGCTTAGGCCAGCGATCTCAATCAACATAGCGCGCAGTTGATCCAGGCCCTGACCAGTCTTTGAAGAAATCAGGACTGAGCCCCTAACTGCGGCATTTGTCTCTGGGTTGAGCGGCGCTACTGGCCTTTTTGAGGGCAACAAATCAGTCTTGTTATTAACTTCAATCACCTGGCACATGGCTGGCACACGCTCTAAAACCCGGCGCTCCAGTTCGTGATCAATGGCAATCTCACCGCTTGCGTCACGCATCAGCAACACGGCCTGGGCCTGCTCAACCTCCTGCCAAGTCCGCGCGATTCCCAGCTGCTCAACCGCGTCCTCAGTCTGTCGTAAGCCCGCAGTGTCCACCACATGAATCACCAGGCCCTGCAAGACAATCTCCTGAACAATGCGGTCGCGGGTTGTGCCGGCGATCTCAGTAACCAGTGCAACCTCTTGGCCCGAGAGCGCATTGAGCAGAGATGATTTGCCCACATTGGGCGCGCCCACCAAGACCACCCGCAGGCCGTCGCGCAAGGCCGCACCCTGCTGGGCGGCCAACAGGGTCTCCTTTAGGCCGGCCTGAATTTCCAACAGCCGCTGCGCCACGCCCTCACGCGCAATGAACTCAAGATCCTCTTCCGGAAAATCAAGGCAGGCCTCTACGCGCACACGTAAATCAATCAGCCTCTGCTGTAAGCCTTCGACAGCCCGACTAAAAACCCCCCGCAATGAGGCCAAAGCGCTCTGGGCTGCCCGCTCTGATCCTGCATTAATGAGATCCGCGACCGCCTCTGCCTGAGCAAGGTCAAGCTTGTCGTTCAAAAATGCGCGACGCGTAAACTCCCCCGGCTCTGCAAGACGAATCCGGCCCGCCGCATTGAGCTGAAGTGAAAGGCATCGATTTAAAATTGCCGAGAGCACGCCAATGCCGCCGTGGCCTTGAAGCTCCAAAACATCTTCGCCGGTATAGGAGTTTGGGCCCGGAAAAAAAATCGCAAGCCCATCGTCAATTGGGTTGCCCCGCCCATCAAGAAAGGAAAGATGGGTCGCATGGCGCGCAGCCAAGGCCTTACCACAGACCCCCTGCATGATCGAGCGTGCTGCGGGGCCGGAAACACGGACAATCCCCACCGCGCCCCTTCCGGCGGCGGTTGCAATCGCGACAATCGTGTCTTGCGACACTTCAGTACGCCGATGCCCTAGGCCGGTCCCGCCAGCGCCCCACAGCTAGCGGTGAGCAGCCGCAGCCCGCTCAATCTGTTTCATCACCGCCCATTGCTGAGCGATTGACAGCACATTATTCACAAGCCAATACAGCACCAGGCCTGCGGGGAAAAAGAAAAAGAACACCGAGAAAACAATCGGCATCGCCATCATCACCTTCGCCTGAATCGGATCGGGCGGCGGCGGATTCAGCTTGGTCTGAATAAACATCGTGATGGCCATGATGATGGGCAAAATAAAATAGGGATCAGGAACCGACAAATCTGTAATCCATCCAATCCATGGTGCATTACGCATCTCTACGCTGGCCAACAACACCCAGTACAAGGCAATAAACACCGGGATCTGAACAAGGATTGGCAGGCAGCCCCCAAGAGGATTAATCTTTTCTGTCTTATAAAGCTCCATCATGGCCTGATTCAGCTTGGCCTTATCGTTGGCATAAAGCTCGCGCAATTTCATAAGCCGTGGTGTGACCGCCTTCATCTTGGCCATTGATTTGTAGCTGGCCGCCGACAGTGGATAGAAGATCAGCTTAATGATGACGGTCAGCAGCACGATCGCCCACCCCCAGTTAGCAACCAGGCCGTGCAGCTGCTCAAGCAGCCAATAAATTGGCTTGGCAAGAAATGTCAGCCAGCCATAATCGACAACCAAATCCAAGCCTGGCGCCAGCTTTTCTAAAACGCTCTGCAGCTGGGGCCCGGCATATAGGGTCGCCTCGTGGGTCTGCTGGGCGCCCGGCGGAATTGAAGGCAGGGCCTGAATAAGTCCGATGCTGTAGAGGTTGTTTTCGATACGCCGTGTATAAAACTCGCGGGGTGCATCATTTTTTGGAATCCATGCGCTCACAAAATAGTGCTGAATGATGCCGAACCAGCCGTCATTGGCGTTTTTTACATGGGTTGCTTTGTTTTTTTCGATTTCAGAGAAATCGATCTTTTGAAACTTGCCCTCTTGGGTAAATACCGCCGGGCCCATAAAAGTCTGATAGAACTGACTCTCTCCAGGGGGCCGGTCGCCGCCGCGCATCAGCTGTAAATAAATCATCGGCGCCAGCGCATCAGCGCCAGTATTTTGTACGGTATGGGCAACGCGAATTGTGTGGCCCTTTTCGTCTAAAGAAAACGTTTTGGTGAGCTTCACACCACCCGACTCGGACACCAGCACGGCATGCCGCTTCGGATCAAGATCCTCGCGCAAAGGGCCCTTTTTAAATAACGATGTGTGGTTTGGAAATGCCACTTGGGCGGCAGACTGACCAACAAGGCCCGACTGGGCTTCGTAACGACGGGAGGCGACAAGATCAAAGAGCACTACGCGCTGGCCGTCGTAGGCCTCTGAGATTTGATCCCGAAGAACCGCGCGCACAATCCGCGCGCCCTGTAAATCAATCTCAAGCTCGATTTCGTTATTGGCAAGCGTAATTTTTTCTGCGCCCACAACTGTCGCAGTGGCCGGCCCTGGCCCGGCCGGCTGGGCGCTCGGCGACAGCGCCTTCGATGCGCTCGGAATTGCAGTGGAATCCGCCTTGGGGGCAGCAGGGGCTGAGGCCTGTCCTGCGGTTGCTGCGGCTGTGCCTGATTTTTCAGGTGTTGGGGTGGAGACTGCCGGCCCACCAAAAAACGAGCCCTGCCCTGAGTGCTTCATGTAAGCATCCCAAAGCAACAAAAGGCTCATGGAGAAAATAATCCAAAGAATTGCGCGACGAGTATCCATTGTGTTTTGGGCTATTCAGCAGAAGGGGTCAAAGGTTGACGATGGTGTTGCCGCGGCACAGGGTCCAGGCCGCCATCACACCAAGGGTGACATCGACAGAGCCGTTTTGCGCTTAACCACGCCCCAGAAAACAGGCCATGCTCTTCAAACGCTTCGATCGCGTAGTCAGAGCAATGGGGCAGAAACCGACATCTCGGGCCAATAATGGGCCGAATGGTCCATTGATACAGTCGGACGAGTCCCGCCCCGAAAAAAGAGAGGCGAAACCGCTTCATGAGCGCCCACTGGCTGGCGGTGCCGCATCAGAAACTTCAGTCGCTTTTTCGAAAAGCATCCGGAGTTCTGCCCGGCCCGGCCCACGGGGCGCCGCCCAGCCGGGAGCCACCGCGCCCGCCAAGCGCACCACCAAAGCAAATGGTTGGGTTGTGGGGTGAAGGGTCAAGGTTTTAATCAAGCACTCTTTAAATAATTCACGAGACCAACGCCTTATGCGATTCCTTTGGTTTGCGTGTCGAATCAGCTTTTTCGGCACAACAAATCCCAGTCGAAATCCGCTATCAAGCGCAATTTTGTAAATCATGGCGCTATCACTTCGGCCTGCAGGCCGTGACCGCAGGGCCCGACGAAACTCTTCCGGGGATCGCAAGCGAAAATCCCGCCCGCCCATAACAAGGCCCAGCCCCCTTCAGCCCGTGGGCTGATCGCCGTTAGACCGACAGGCGCTTGCGGCCTTTGGCGCGACGGGCCCGAATTACAGCCCGGCCACTGCGAGTCTTCATCCGAACAAGAAAGCCGTGAGTTCTTTTTCGCCGTACAACAGAGGGTTGAAAGGTTCTTTTCATTTCGTTTTCCCAACAAATGTTCTGTCCCAAATAGGATTCAGAAAGTAACCCATCAGTATAAAAGAAACCCAGAATCGAGGCCAGCCAGGCGGCCATCCAGGCCTGTGGATAACTCGCCCAATCCGGTAAAATCCAGACATGGAATCGCTGTGGCAAGACTGCCTTTTGCACTTTGAGCGGGAATTGCCGGGACAGCAATTCCAGACCTGGTTTAAGCCGCTCGCCCTGCTTCGCATTGACCAAAACGGTCAGAGCAGTCGCGTCGTGCTGTCAGCACCCACCCGATTCAAACAAAGCTGGGCAAAAAATCAGTTTTCGTCGGCCCTAAGCGCCTGGTGGTCCAGCCACCTTGGCACCCCCGTTGAGCTTGAAATTGAAATTAACGGCCAATCAGCACAGCCAGGCCACCCGGAGCCCGCTCCAACAGCGGGCGCAACAAGCGCTCCCCCCAAACCCGAAACCACAGGCGCCCCGCCCGAGCCGGCTGTCTCACAAAGCCGCTTAAATGCCGACTGGAATTTCGAAACCTTTGTCCCAGGAAAGGCCAACCAGCTCGCTCGAGCCGCGGCCCTTCAGGTCGCTGATAACCCCGGTAAAGGCTACAACCCGCTTTTTATTTATGGTGGCGTAGGCCTTGGCAAGAGCCACTTGATTCATGCAGTTGGCAATGCACTCATGCAGCGCAATCCAAACGCTCGGGCCCGCTACATTCACGCAGAAGCCTATGTCAGTGATGTTGTGAGGGCCTACCAACGCAAATCCTTTGATGAGTTCAAGCGGTATTACCACTCGCTTGACCTGCTTCTCATTGACGACATTCAGTTTTTTGCTGGCAAACAACGCACCCAAGAAGAATTTTTCTACGCCTTCGAAGCCCTGATCGCGGCCCAAAAGCAAATCATCATCACAAGCGATACTTATCCAACAGAGCTGGGCGAGATCAACCCCCGGCTATTGACGAGGTTTTCGTCTGGCCTCACCGTTGCAATTGAACCACCAGAACTCGAAATGCGCGTTGCGATTCTGATGAAAAAAGCAGAAATCGAATCTTTTGTCCTGCCGGAGGAAGAGGCTTTTTTTGTTGCAAAACAATTGCGCTCAAATGTCCGTGAGCTTGAGGGGGCGCTTAAAAAAATAATCGCCTATTGCGACTTTCATGGCTGTGGGCCATCTAATGAAACAGTACGTGAGGCGCTAAAAGACATTCTATCGTTACAAAAAACCTTAATCTCAGTCGAAAACATTCAGAAATCTGTCGCGGACTTCTACAACATCAAAGTCGCTGATATGTACAGCAAACGCCGGCCGGCCAATATTGCCATGCCAAGACAAATTGCCATGTATCTTGCAAAAGAACTGACCCAAAAAAGCTTTCCCGAAATTGGGGACTTGTTTGGGGGGCGGGACCACACTACAGTGCTTCATGCTGTCAAGAAAGTCTCGGATCTACGCCTAAGAAATGCGGAGCTTAACCACCAGCTTCATGTGCTCGAACAACAACTCCGTGGGTAAGCTGTGAATAAGCCAAGATCGTCTCATTACAACTTAGTCCCCGAAGCCGACGCACTCCAGGTTACGCACAGCTTTAATAAGTTACTCGCAAGTTATCCCCAGCTTTTAAGTTTCCAGTACAACAGGCCCAGCAACATGTCGAGCACACTATCCACAGGTTTCGGACCCCTTATCTACTAATCCTAATTTTCAATATCATGATTCTTATCAAAGCTCAGCGAGACGCCTTACTCAAGCCCCTGCAGACTGTTACTGGTATTGTTGAACGCCGGCATACGCTTCCCATACTTTCCAACGTACTAATTAGTAAGAACTTACAGACCGTTTCATTTTGTTCAACTGATATTGAAATGCAAATTCGAACATCTTCTGAGATGGCATCAGGAGATGAACCCTTATCGACCACGGTGGCGGCAAGAAAACTTCTGGACATTCTCAGAGCACTGCCTGAGCAGCCTGAAATCACTGTTTCTTACACCAATAAAAAACTATCGCTGGCCCAAGGTAAAGCGAAATTTAGTCTCCAGACGCTACCCGCCGAAGATTTTCCAACCGTAGTTTCAGCAGATCAGTACCCAGCAAGCATTACGCTTCCGCAGCGCACACTAAAACAGCTACTGCATCTGGTTCACTTCGCAATGGCCCAGCAAGATATCCGTTATTACTTAAATGGGCTTTTGCTGGTTATTGATCAATCCAGCCTGAAAGCGGTAGCAACAGACGGCCATCGGCTCGCTTATAGCGCGGTAACACAGGACAACAAAGAAGTAGAGATCAAGATTAACGGCGAACGCCAAGAAGTCATCATCCCGCGAAAAGCAATTATTGAATGTCAACGATTGCTTGATGACTCTGATAGCCTTGTCACAATAGAACTCGCTTCAAACCAGGCCCGATTCCGTTTCGGGCAGGTGGAGCTCTTATCAAAACTCATTGAGGGTAAGTTTCCAGACTACCAACGTGTCATTCCCGCTCAGCATCAGAAAATCGTACCGATTAGTCGGGAGCTTTTTCTGGGAGCCTTACAGCGGGCAGCGATTTTAACCACCGATAAATTTAAAGGGGTACGACTTACCCTTTCGGCGGGCTCACTTAAGATATCCTCGACAAACGCAGAGCAAGAGGAAGCATCAGACGATATCGAGGTTGCGTACCAGGGCGAGTCAGTTGACATTGGATTTAATGTTCAATACCTCATTGATGTTCTATCCAACCTAAAGGCCGACATCATTCACATTGCGCTACAAGATCCGAATGCCAGCGCGCTAATTACTTCAGAAAGTGATCCAGAGTTTAAGTATGTCGTAATGCCAATGCGAATCTAAACCTTAATTGAATCGAGACTATTGAGTGACTATGGTGAAGGCTGTTTTAATGCAA
The DNA here is from genome assembly GCA_964440375.1 of uncultured Bordetella sp. Classification (GTDB taxonomy): domain Bacteria; phylum Pseudomonadota; class Gammaproteobacteria; order Burkholderiales; family Burkholderiaceae_A; genus Lacustribacter. The sequence continues at coordinate 56,736 of CAYTRY010000002.1, forward strand.
GAACACGAAAATCTAGATCAGGCCCAAGGCTATGGGGCTGATTCGATCAAGATGCTCAAGGGCCTGGAGGCCGTTCGTAAGCGGCCAGGCATGTATATCGGCGACACCCACGATGGCAGCGGCCTGCACCACATGGTTTTTGAGGTTGTCGATAACGCGATTGATGAGGCATTGGCTGGCCATTGTGACGACATTGTTGTCACCATCCATACGGACAACTCCATCTCGGTAACCGATAACGGACGGGGCATTCCCACCGCCATTCACAAAGACGATGAGCTTGGCCGCTCTGCCGCTGAGATTGTAATGACCGAGCTTCATGCTGGCGGAAAATTTGATCAAAACAGCTATAAAGTTTCAGGCGGGCTTCATGGGGTTGGTGTATCCGTTGTAAATGCGCTTTCTGACTGGCTTCGCCTGACCATCCGGCGAGAGGGGCAGACCCACTTTATGGAATTCCGGCTGGGTGAGCGCGTCGCCCCCCTGACAGTTACAGGACCTACCGATCGCCGTGGCACCGAAGTGCATTTTTTGGCAAGCCCGGAAATTTTCGGCCAGGTTGACTTTCATTTTGATGTGCTCGCAAAGCGCCTAAGAGAGCTCAGTTTTCTTAATAACGGTGTAAAAATTCGGCTGGTGGATCAGCGTGAGGCAAAAGAAGAAAATTTTGCTTTTTCAGGCGGTGTCCAGGGGTTTGTTCAGTACATCAACCGGTCGAAAACAACACTACATTCGAATATCTTTTATGCCTGTGCGGAAAAAGACCAAATCACGGTTGAGGCAGCGCTTCAGTGGAATGACAGCTATAACGAAAATGTTTTGTGCTTTACCAACAACATTCCTCAGCGCGATGGTGGTACCCATTTGACTGGCTTGCGGGCGGCCATGACCCGCGTATTAAACAAATACATCAGCGAATCAGAGCTCGCCAAAAAAGCCAAAGTCGAAACCAGCGGCGATGACATGCGTGAAGGCCTAACTTGTGTGCTTTCAGTCAAGGTGCCAGAGCCTAAGTTTTCCTCTCAGACCAAAGACAAACTGGTCTCGAGCGAAGTCCGTCAGCCAGTAGAAGATGTGGTGGGCAAGGCCCTTGAAGAGTTTTTGCTTGAACACCCAAACGACGCGAAGACCATTTGCGGAAAGATTGTAGAAGCGGCCCGGGCCCGTGAAGCAGCACGCAAGGCCCGAGAAATGACCCGCCGAAAGGGGGTCTTGGATTCCTTTGGGCTATCAGGAAAGCTCGCCGACTGCCAAGAACGAGACCCCGCTAAAGCCGAACTCTATCTGGTGGAGGGCGACTCCGCGGGCGGCAGCGCAAAACAGGGCCGAGATCGCAAGTTTCAAGCCATTCTTCCCCTAAAGGGCAAGATATTGAATGTTGAAAAAGCCCGTTTTGACAAGCTGCTTGCATCCCAAGAAATCATTACGCTGATTCAAACCTTGGGCACTGGGATTGGCAAAGACGACTACAACCCAGACCGCCTGCGCTACCACCGCATCATCATCATGACGGACGCGGATGTCGATGGCTCCCACATACGTACGCTTTTGCTCACCTTTTTCTATCGCCAGATGCCCGAACTGATCGAAAGGGGTTATGTCTACATTGCTCAGCCGCCGCTGTATAAGGTAAAGCACGGAAAAGAAGAGCGCTACATTAAAGACGACAGCCAGCTTCAGGAATACCTTTTGACCCTGGCCCTGCACGACGCACAGCTTGTTGCTGCCGCTGCACAGCCCCAAAGCCTGAATCTCGCTGAGCTCGCAAAGCTTTACCTGGCCGCCCACGAGGTAATTCTGAGGTTATCTAAAATCATAGACGAACAGGCGCTTCAGGCCATTCTTGATGGTGTAACACTTGACCTCTCATCCAATGAGCGCGCGGTGCGGTCAGCGGAAACTCTTCAGGCATGGATGAATCAGAAACAGGCGGCCATCGCCGCACTTCAGGACCAGCAGGTTAAGGTCTTCGCGGAATTTAATAGTCAAACCGAGCGTTGGCGTTTGCGTGTTGAGCGGCCTTTCCACGGCAACCTTCGGCTGTCATCGCTAGATGCAGACTTTTTAAATACTGAAGACCACAAGACCCTGTCAAACGCCGCGACGATTTTAAAAACCGCAGCACCCCCGGGGGCGACAATTTCAAGGGGCCGCGGCGAACAGGCCCGCTCAAGCCAAGTTCGAGACTTTGGACAGGCAATGCAATGGCTGCTGGCCGAAGCAGAGCGGGGCCTGACCAAGCAGCGCTATAAGGGCTTGGGCGAGATGAACCCAGAACAACTCTGGGAGACCACCATGAACATCGAGAGCCGGACACTGCTGCAGGTCAAAATCGAAGATGCCATTGCGGCCGACAGTATTTTTACAACCCTGATGGGCGAAGAGGTTGAGCCGCGACGCCAATTCATTGAGGACAACGCATTGCGTGTCGCCAACCTTGATGTCTAAAGAAGGCGGCACCAATGCCAACCGATCTTTCTGATCAGCTGGTTATTGCACTATCCTCGCGGGCGCTATTTGATTTTGAAGAGGAAAACCGGCTTTTTGAGCAGGCAGACGATCGGGCGTATATGCGGCTGCAAAGCGAACGGCTGCAGATCCCAGCAAATCCTGGTGTCGCCTTTTCTCTTGTAAGAAAGCTGCTGGCGTTTAATCGGCCAGACCATCATCGTGTTGAGATTGTGATGCTCTCGCGTAACGATCCGGTGTCGGGCCTGCGGGTCTACCGATCTGCCCAGCGTCATGGTCTGCCGATTCAGCGTGGCGTATTTACGCGCGGCCGCTCGCCCTATCGGTATTTGAAGTCGCTTGGCGCCCATTTGTTTTTGTCTGCCAACGGCCCGGACGTAGAAGATGCGTTGCAGGCAGGCTATCCTGCCGCCCACGTTTATCCCCACTCTACCCGAGCTGCGGAAAACTTCCCCAACGAACTGCGGATCGCATTTGATGGTGATGCAGTGTTATTTAGCGACGAGGCCGAGCGAATTTACCAGGCCGAAGGCCTAGATGCTTTTGTTGCCCACGAGGCTCAGCGGGCCGAGACTCCACTGCCGCCCGGGCCATTTAAGCCGCTGCTAGAGGCCCTGCATCGGCTGCAGCAAGAAACCCGCGACGCTCAGACCATGCGCATTCGCACCGCCTTAGTAACCGCGCGCTCAGCACCCGCTCACGAGCGGGCGGTCCGTACCCTGATTGACTGGAACATCGAGATTGATGAGGCGATGTTTCTCGGCGGCCTGGATAAAGGCGATTTTCTCAAAGAGTTTGAGCCCGACTTTTTCTTTGATGACCAGACTCGGCATTGCGAATCTGGAGCTGCCGTAGGCCCGACCGGCCACGTGCGCTCAGGCGTAATTAATCAAAAATAAATCTAAGCAGCCTTACTGCTTGCCCGGGATCGAGAAGGTTTGGGGGTTTTAGAGGCCCCCGCTTTTTTGCCTGCCGAGGCCTTGGGTGATTTTGCTGGCCTCGCCTCAAACTCAAAGCCAATTTTTCCCTCCGGGGTCTTCACTAAAAACGCCTTAAATTTGCGCCGCGTGCGCGCAGAAACAAAGCCATCCAAAAGATCGGTTTTTCCTGACTCGAGCAGTTTTTTAACCTGATCGGCTGCGATGGCTTGCTGCAGAATCATCATGCCAGTCCTAAAGTCACAAGAGGGCGCCGGCCCAACGCTTTTTTCGCAGACGTATGAGGTGCCGTGGGCATACACCGATGCTTGGCACTTGGGGCAGTCCCCCAGAGACTCCTGGCCACTGAAATCAACAGGCTCGGCATCTGCCTCAGAGTTGCTATTGCCGAAATCAAATTCCAGCTTGTGTTCCGGGGTAATTTTTAGGCTGGCCATAAAAGGCCGGCCAAGTTTGCTGCGAAAGCCATCTACCGGGCCAAACACTTTGTCTTTTAATAGTGATTCCACCTCAGGAATTTCGAATGCGCGGCCTCCTGGGATCTTGGAGATCGAAAAATCACAAGACGAGCACGCGAATCGGCGATAGTTTTCTTTCACGATCGCCCCGCACTTTGGGCAAGGCGTTGTTAGGGTGGCATAGTCGCCTGGAATGGTGTCGTTGGTGTAATTCTTCGCCTGGCTGACAATATGCTCTGTCATCTGCGCGATTTCTCGCATGAAGTCTTGGCGAGATAAGGACCCGTTTTCAATCTGGCGCAGCTTGTGTTCCCACTCCCCGGTCAGTTCTGGCAGTGACAGCTCTTTGACATCCAGGCCCCTGAGCAGTGTCATGAGCTGGAAGGCCTTTGCGGTTGGAATGAGCTCTCGGCCGTCGCGCAGCAAATATTTCTCGGCCAGTAGGCCCTCGATAATGGCCGCCCGTGTTGCTGGGGTGCCAAGGCCTTTTCCCGCCATCGCCTCCCGCAGCTCATCATCATCGACGAGTCGGCCTGCGCCTTCCATGGCCGATAAAAGCGTGGCCTCGCTGTATCGGGCGGGCGGCCTTGTCTTTAGCGGCTTTGATTCAACCACGCGCGCATTTGGCTTTTCTGAGGCGCCGACCGCAACGAGCACCGCATCATCAGATGCTGCATCCTTGCCGTAGACCACCATCCAGCCAGGGCTGGTGAGAACTTTGCCCTCTGTTTTGAAGTGGTGGGGCCCAATGGTGCTCATGCGGGTCGTCACCTGAAATTCAGCTGCTGGATAAAACACCGCCAGAAATCGGCGGGTGACGAGATCAAAAATCTTCTGCTCCGGCTCGGATAAGGATTTCGGCAGCACGCCGGTTGGAATAATTGCAAAGTGGTCTGAGACCTTGCTGTTATCGAATACGCGTTTGTTGGGCCGAACCCATTTGTTACGCGCAATGTCTTTAGCAAACCCTGCAAATTCAGCTGCTGCACCAAGTGACTCGATGGTGGTCTGTACCGTACCAATGTAGTCTTCTGGAAGGGCTTTAGAGTCTGTTCTCGGATAGGTGAGAACTTTGTGCCGCTCATAGAGCGCCTGGGCAAGGCCGAGCGTGTTCTTGGCGGAAAACCCAAAGCGGGCGTTGGCCTCTCGTTGCAGGCTGGTCAGGTCAAACAGCGCGGGTGCTGATTGTGAGGAAGGCTTACTTTCCTCGCGAACTGAGGCGGGCTTGGATTGGCATTCAGCAACGATGCGGTCCGCGCTCGCCGCCTGCCATATGCGCTCCGGCTTAAGCTCAGGATCGGCGTCATTTTTCTTGAAATCAGGCGCAACCCAACGGCCCTGGTATTGGCCGGCCTGACAATCAAATGTCGCAATCACCTCAAAGTAATCTCGCGCCACAAACCGCCGAATCGCTTCTTCCCGCTCGACCACTACCGCCAGTGTTGGGGTCTGCACACGGCCAACTGTGGTGAGAAAAAAACCACCCTCTTTAGAATTAAAGGCGGTCATGGCCCGGGTGCCATTAATGCCGACCAGCCAGTCCGCCTCAGAGCGGCAGCGGGCCGCGTCAGCCAGCGGAATTAATTCTTGGTCGGAGCGCAGCTGGGCGAACGCATCTCGGATCGCGGCGGGCGTCATGGACTGAAGCCAGAGCCGGCTGATGGGCTGCTTTGCTTTGGTGTGCTGAACGATGTAGCGAAAAATCAGTTCGCCTTCACGGCCGGCGTCACAGGCATTAATCAGGCGCCCAACCTCTTTGTTCTTGATTAACTTGGACAGGGTCTTGAGCTTCGCTTCGCTTTTTGCGATGGGCTGAAGGTCAAAATTTGGGGGTATGACCGGCAGCTGCGCAAAAGACCACTTGCCGCGTTTTACGTCGTACTTTTCGGGGGCAACGATTTCAAGAAGATGGCCCACCGCGGAGGCGATCACCATGTCGTCCCGCTCAAACACGTCGTCGTGCTTTGTAAATCCGCCCAAAGCCTTGGCGATGTCTGAGGCGACGCTGGGCTTTTCTGCGATGACCAGAGCTTTGTCCATAGAGGCGCGGATCATAGGCGAGCAGTTTGGGCTGGAGCAAATATTTTTTTGCTGCCCGGCAAGACCAAAAATTGTATAGCTAGCGCTTACTATTTATAAAAGACTTATTTTTTGCCACTTCCCGTCAGGCGTTCGGATGGCAAGTCGCATGAGTTCCAAAAGCAACAGATCCCCATAAAGGCTAGCGTAGGCCTGGCCGGTCAGGCGGCCAAGGGCCTCAACCTCCTGCGGGTGGGCATTTAGGCAGCCCAAAAGCCGCTGCAATTGCTCAGCCTGCCCAGCCCCAAAGCCGGCCGACTTCGTAAAAAGATCTGGGCCGGGCAAAAGACCCGGGCCATCTGCTTTGGCCTTTCGGGGGATTGCAGCAGGCTGTTTTAGCCCGAGATCTTCGAGCAGCTGCTCCGGCGACTGCACTGGCTGTGCACCCTGGCGAATCAACTGATTGCAGCCGGCACTCTGCGGAAGGTGGATGGAGCCCGGAATGACGTACACATCAATGCCGAGATCCAGCGCGTGCCGAGCCGTAATCAGAGAGCCACTTTTTGGCATTGCCTCCACGACAAGCACCGCCCTGCAGAGGCCGGCAATGATTCGGTTTCGATTCGGAAAGTGCCGGGGCCTGGCGGGAGTGCCAGCCGGATATTCCGTCAGCAGGCAGGCCCCCTGCTGTTGGATCTCGTTTGCAAGGCCCGTGTGATGCCGCGGATAAATCTGATCAAGCCCATTTCCTAAAATTGCTGCTGTCTTGCCGTGGCCCGATAGCCCGCCACGGTGTGCGGCAGCGTCAATGCCCTGGGCGAGGCCGCTGATAATGGCCAGGCCCTGCCTCGAGAGGGCCGCCGCAAACCACATTGCATCGGCGCAGCCTTGGGCGGTGGCCTGCCGGCTCCCGACGATCGCCACGCCAGGCTTTCGAAATAGTTGCCGGGCATAGGCCTCACTGCCCAGGCCGAACAATTCTCGGACTGGCGGATGCGCCTGCTGAAGGGCCGTGGGAAAATCAGAATCTGAATCCAGAATAGAGAAAAGCAAAGGCGCAGGTTGGATACTCATGGGGCATAGGGCTCAGTTTTTGGCAGCACATTACAGAGCCATTAGCGCCAGTGAAATCGTCCGGCCGTACTAGAGAGGCAGATCGATGGCAATTCTTGAACTGTTGCATTACCCAGATGAACGGCTAAGGACTGTTGCGCAGCCTATCCGCGAAGTAAATGATCGGATCCGCAGCATTGCCAATGACATGGCAGAGACCATGTATGCCGCCCCGGGGATTGGCCTGGCTGCCACACAGGTGAACATTCATGAGCGCATGATCCTGGTGGATGTTTCTGAAGACCGTTCCGACCTTCGCATTCTCATTAATCCTGAAATCGTCGAGGCAAGCGCGGAAAAAAAACTTTTTCAAGAGGGCTGCCTGTCGGTGCCAGGAATTTTTGATGATGTGGAGCGGCCAGATCGAATTCGAGTTCGGGCCCTCAATCAAGATGGCCAGACCATTGAGTTTGAGGCTGACGGCCTGTTGTCGGTCTGTATACAACACGAGATCGATCATCTCGATGGCAAAGTCTTTGTGGATTATTTGTCGCGGCTAAAGCAGGGCCGAATCAAAACCAAAATGATGAAGGCAAAAGAAAGCGGTGCCTTTGAAGTGGATCAGGAGTTTTCTCGCCGTCACGATCGAATGGCCCAGAAGGCCTAGATCAGGCGGCCCAATCTAATGCGGATTGTTTTTGCCGGCACGCCGGAGTTTGCTCGCGTCTCGCTTCTCGCCCTTATTGAAGCAGGCCATGACTGTGTTGCGGTGATGACGCAGCCCGACCGGCCCGGCGGCCGCGGCCGGCAGCTGCTGGAAAGCCCCGTGAAGCGGGAAGCAAGCCGGCTTGGACTGCTGGTAATGCAGCCCACATCTTTGAAAGCGAACCACCCTGAATCAGGCCCGGCACTTGATCAGCTCCGTCAGCTCGCGCCAGATGTGATGGTTGTGGTGGCCTATGGCCTTATTGTTCCGCCAAAGGTCTTGGAGATACCCCGGCATGGCTGCATCAATATTCATGCATCGCTGTTGCCCCGCTGGCGCGGCGCCGCACCGATTCAGCGTGCCATTGCGGCGGGAGATCGCGAGACCGGAATCGACTTGATGCAGATGGAAGAGGGCCTGGATACCGGACCGGTCTGGGCAGAATATCGATGTCTGATTGGTCCTGAAGATAATTTTCAAAGCCTGCACGACCGGCTAGCCGACATGGGCGCCCGGGGAATCGTTGATCTCCTTGCGGAATTTCCGCCTCCTGGCCGAAGGCCAAGGCCCCAGGCCGCCGACGGCGTGGTCTACGCGCACAAAATTACGAAGGCCGATCTGGAAATTGATTGGTCAAAGCCGGCTTTAGCAGTCCGCGACCAGATTCGGGCCTATGATCCGGCACCCGGCGCGATTGCGCGCCTTGGGGGCGAGCCGGTGAAGTGCTTTGAGCCGGGGCTTTGGGCCCAGGCCTTGAAAAATCCGGTGCCAGGACAAATTATTAAGGCTGATCAGGAATGCTTGGTCGTTGCCTGCGGCGAGGGGGCGATCACGATCGGGGCCGCACAGCGGCCTGGCGGCCGCAGGCTAAAGATGCGGGAATTTTTAAACGGCTGGCCGGTCAGAGCAGGCCAGAGTTTCAATTTAACTGAGTGAGGGAAGCGGCATGTTCAATTGGCTAAAAACAGCGGTTTTGATGGCAGCAATTGTTGCGCTGTTTGGTGTCATCGGGGCATCTCTGGGTGGCCAGAGCGGGATGCTTTTGGCCCTTGGTTTCGCACTCTTAATGAATGTTGGGGCCTATTGGTTTTCTGACAAGCTGGTGTTGCGGATGTATAACGCCCAGCAGGTGGATGGCTCAACTGCGCCTGAGCTCTACAACATGGTGCAGGAGCTCGCCGATAAGGCGGGCCTCCCGATGCCGCGGGTCTACATCATTGACGACCAGGCACCGAATGCGTTTGCAACAGGCCGAAACCCCGAGAATGCGGCGGTCGCCGCGACCACCGGCATCATGCGGCTGCTTTCGGCCCGCGAGATGCGGGGCGTGATGGCCCATGAACTGGCCCATGTGGCCCACCGCGATATTTTGATTTCGACGATATCGGCCACGATGGCTGGCGCGATTTCTGCGTTGGCTAACTTTGCGATGCTATTTGGCGGCAGAGATTCTGGAGGCCGACCGAGCAATCCGATCGCGACCATCGCGGTGATGTTGCTTGCGCCGCTTGCCGCCAGCCTGATTCAAATGGCGATCTCTCGTGCTCGAGAGTTCGAAGCCGACCGTGGGGGCGCTGAAATTTCTGGTGATCCTCTGGCCCTGGCCAGCGCACTTGAAAAAATAGATCACTACGCTAGGGGGATACCGTTTGAGGCAGCCGAGCGCCACCCTGAGACGGCACAGATGATGATCATGAATCCGCTCTCGGCCCGTGGTGTGGCAGGCCTTTTCTCAACCCATCCAGCGACAGAGGATCGTATCGCCCGATTGCGAGAGTTCGCTCGGGCCATGAATGGGTAGGCCTGTCGGCAGCCCTCCTTTATCGGCCAGCTTTACTGCCGCCGCCCAGGCGATCGCCCATCGACTGTCGGGGGGCCAGGGCGCGCTCGCACCCCGCACACCTGCCGTCAACGATCTTATTTACCGGGGCACCCGCTACTGGGGCCTTGCCCAGGTCCGCTGTGGCCGTCTTGCCCAACAAAAACCAGACCCCGAGATTCTTGCCTTGTTGGCGATTGCCTGGGCCGCAATTGATCAGACGCTGCGCGAATCTTATGTCGTTGTCGACGAAGCGGTCGCTGCCGCAAAGCAGCTGACCCGGGCCGCCGGCCGATCCGATGCTGCAGCAAAAAAAGTCTCGGGATTTGTGAATGCATTGCTGCGGGCGTCTTTATCGGACCCTGTGGCCTCTGCTAAAGATCGTGAGCAGCCAATGGCCCGCTGGAATGCGCCCGCCTGGTGGATTGAGCGTGTTTATGCAGACCACAAAGACAGGGCAGAGGCGATTCTGGATGCGTTGATCACGCGGGCCCCGCTGACGGTTCGGCTTTGCGAGCCGTATCTCGATTCGCAGCAGTTCATCAATGCATTAAGCGACAAGGGGCTGGCCGGGTATTCGGTGGGCCGACATGCGGTTGCGATAGAGCCGGCGGTGCCGGTCACCGAGATACCCGGCTTCTCGCAGGGCTGGGCGAGCGTGCAAGACAGTGCTGCACAGCTCATCATTGACCCAATTCATGAGTTTTGTCGGCGACTGGGCCGGCCGCCAAAAATTCTCGATGCATGTGCTGCGCCCGGCGGTAAGACCTTTGCGATTGCGCAGAACATTCAGGCAGAAATATGGGCGGCGGACGTTTCCCCGGCGCGCCTAAAAAGAATGCAAGATGATTGGGCCCGCATTCTGCCGACCGCCCAGTCCAGCTTGCAGTTTGTTCTGCTTGACGTTCTTGATGAAAACGCCTGGAGCAAGCAGCCGGGGCTTGATGCCGGCTTTGATGTGATCTTGCTGGATGCGCCGTGTACAGGCTCCGGCATTACGCGCCGCCAGCCCGAGATCCCCTGGCGAAGAGACCCGACGGGCTTAAAGGCTGTCGTTGATACCCAACGCAGAATGCTGGATACCCTTTGGCGAAGGCTGCTTCCCGGGGGAGAATTGATCTTTGTGACTTGTTCGGTGTTCGCAGCGGAGGGCGAGGCACAGGAATCGGCCTTTCTCGGCCGGACCCCGGACGCGCGGCCGCTGCCCTCCCCCGGCAGGCTTTTGCCTGTGACCAATGCAGAATGCGGAAATGATCAGGATGGATTTTTTTATGCCAGGTTTCAGAAGCAGAAGCATGATGGCCCTGACGCAGGTGTTGATCGTCATCGCCATGCTGATGCCGGGCCTGGCCACGCGTGCTAACGAGACGGAGTCGGTTCGATTGTCTCGGCCGGTGCTGAGTCTGGCAGCAGACAACGCATGGATGATCGATGCCGATGTCCAGGTGACACTGAACTCTGTATTGATTGATGCCTTAAAGCGCGGCGTGCCCTTGGTGTTTTCTGCTGAGTTCGAAATTTTGAAAAAGCGATGGTATTGGTTTAACGAAAGACTAATTAGCCAGTCTCGGCCCCTACGGCTAAGCTTTCATTCCGTGACTCAGCAATACCGTGTCAGCCAGGGCGAGCAATTGCTCCTCATGACAGCCAACCTTGATGAGGCCTTAGCGGCGACGCTCAATGTGCGCCAGTGGCAGGTCGCGCTCGCTGCCGGAGAGGCACCATTGCAAGATCTGATGCAGCAGGTTGCGAAGACACCCGATGCCTACGAGATTCGATTCCGCACCCGTCTCGATAGCGCACAGCTTCCAAAGCCGCTGCAATTAAATGCGCTGACCAATCGTGATTGGAATCTTTCGACGGAGTGGGTACGGCCGCAGCTGAGTCTGTCAGGACCAGGAAGCACGCAATGAGCTTGGCATTAAGAATCGCGCTGCTGCTGGTCGTTGTGCTGGCGGTGGTGCTGATGCTGCTGCTGGCCTCAGCAAGCTCAAGCAGTTCGGCACTCGATCAGTTTTACCCATGGCTCGTTGGCGCGAGCGGGGCGGTTGCCCTGGCAATGGTCGGGCTAACGATCGGTGTAATTGTTCGGGTCTGGCGCAGATTTAGACGGGGCGAATTCGGCACCCGGATCATGATTCGGCTGGCGATCGCGTTTGCTTTAATTGGCGCGGTTCCGGTGGCCTTGGTGTCATTTGTTTCGGCGCAGTTTCTTGCGAAAACCATCGATAGCTGGTTTAGCCAGGGCGTGAACGTCGCCCTTGAGTCTGGCATCTCTCTGGGCCGGGCCTCACTTGATGGGATTCAGGTCGACGCGCTTGCCAAGGCGAGGCGACTGGTCATCCTGCTAGAAGACTCGCCCGCCAACCAGATGATTGGCACCATCGAGCGTGTGGTGGATAGCCGCGAGGGCGTTGATGTTTTGGTGATGACCGGCGCGGGCGCAGTGCTTGCGAGCCGCAGTGCCCGACTGGGCACCCTTGTGCCGGAATTACCACCGATAGAGGCCCTGAATCGGGCCCGTGTTGCACGGCAGTTTGTCTCAGTAGAGCCTGTCTTGTCGGGGCCCGAGAAGGGCCTTCAAGTCCGCGCCATCGCAATGACCAGCCGAGTCTCTGCCCAGGGCGATGAGACCCGCTTTGTGCAGTGGGTCGAGCAGGTGCCTGCTGCGCTTGCCAGAAATCTTGAGGCCCTCAACGACGGTGTTCGTGATTATCAGCAGCTGGCCCTGGGCAAAGAAGGCCTGCGCAAACTCTACGGCGCCACATTATTGTTGACGCTGCTATTGGCTTTTTTTGGCGCACTGCTGACTGCGCTTTTGCTCAGCGGCTGGCTTGCTGGGCCGCTACGTCAGCTGGAGCGTGCGACCAAGGCCGTGGCCTCCGGGGACTATCGGCCGCTGCGGTATGACCCCCGATCAGCCGATGAGCTCAATGTTTTGGTCGGATCGTTTAATGAGATGACGGCGCAGCTCAACGAGGCCCGTGAACTCGCTCAGCGCAGCCGGCTACGCCTGGAAGAATCAAATTTATTTTTGCAGCAGGTGCTCGGCCACCTCTCAGCGGGGGTGATGGTGATGGATGCCCAGTGGCGGCTGGTGGATTACAACACCAGCGCGGAGCGCATTCTTGCGGCAGGCCTTGGCGAAGAACGGCTTCGTCCGCTGTCACTTTTGCCGGTGGTAGGCTCCTGCAGTGACCAGCTAACACGCGGCCTGAAGGATCGTGATGAGATCCAGTTTCAGCATGAAACCACCCAGCAAGATGGCCGAGTACTGACCCTGCTTGTCAGCGGCTCACGGCTTCCGGGCAAGCCAGCCCAGTACGTTGTGATTTTTGATGACATCGGAGAGCTTCTCGCGGCCCAACGATCCCGAGATTTTGCCGACATGGCCCGCAGGCTTGCCCATGAAATAAAAAATCCGTTAACCCCGATTCAGTTATCTGCCGAGCGACTCGAGCGCCGGCTGCTTGATCGTCTTGGGCCCGAGGATGCCGAGCTGCTCGGACGATCAACCCAGACGATCGTTAATCAGGTGATGGCATTAAAAGCCATGGTGGATGAGTTTCGTAACTACGCGCGCCTGCCGGCACCCAATCCCGAGCCGGTCGAGCTCGGCCGCCTACTGAAAGAAATTTATCCCTTGTACAGCAATGACCGTCGCATCCAATGGCCCGAGCAGGCTGGGCAATTCTGGGTCTCTGTCGATCGGGCCCAGCTGATTCAGGTGGTGCACAACCTGATTCAGAACGCACAAGATGCGGTGGCTGATCAGGCCGAGGCCAGCATTCGGCTTGGGCTGGAACTGCTGGATTCGGCAAAGGGCGCCACTTCAGAATCGGCCGCCGCCCATCAGTGGGTCCGCCTATCGGTGCTCGATAGCGGACCAGGCATCAGCGCGGAGGCCCGCTCGCGGCTTTTTGAACCTTATTTCACCAGCAAGAGCAAGGGCAGCGGCCTTGGTCTGGCGATTGTCAAAAAAATTGTTGAAGAAAATCATGGCCGGGTGAGTCTCATGAATCGATCCGAGCTCTGGCCGTCTGATGATGCGGGCGCAGTTGCCTGTGTTGAATTTGCGAAACTTCAAAATGCGGCCGACAATTCAGCGGTGATTACCGAGAATAAGCGTCACTATGGCTGACATCCTGATCGTTGATGATGAGATCGGCGTGCGGGAGCTCTTAAGCGAGGTCCTGCAGGATGAAGGCTATTCGGTATCGCTTGCCGAGAATGCAGCACAAGCCAGAGACCTGCATCTCAGCAAGCGTCATGACCTGGTGCTGCTCGATATCTGGATGCCCGATATGGATGGCGTCTCACTTTTAAAAGAATGGGCCGCCCAGCAAAAGCTCACCGCGCCCGTCATCATGATGTCGGGCCATGCCACGATTGAGACCGCTGTGGAAGCGACCCGTATTGGCGCGATCGATTTTCTTGAAAAGCCGATTGCGCTGACCAAGCTGCTACAAACGATTGAGTCCGCCCTCACTCGGCGCACAAAGCCCGCTGCGCCACCGGCCGAGAAGGCCTCCGCCTATTCACTGCAGCGCGAGCCAGAGACGGAATACGATCCCGCGCCGCCGCCAATGCAGCCGGCAGCAAGCCCAATGCAGGCCGAGGCCGTCCGGCCACCGCTGTCGTCCCGTGAAATGGCACAGCAGACCCTGGCTGCCATTGATGTTGATGCGCCACTGCGCGAGGCCCGCGATAATTTTGAGCGGGCTTATCTGGTGTATCACCTTGAAAAAGAATCCGGCAGCATGACCCGTGTTGCAGAAAGCACGGGCCTTGAGCGGACGCATTTGTATCGAAAACTAAAGCAGCTCGGCATCGATAAGCGCTGATTCATTCAGGCCGCAATGAAAATTCTGATTCTGGGTGCTGGCAGGGTAGGCGCAAGCCTTGCAGAGCAGCTGGTGCTGGAACGCAACGACATCACTGTAGTCGACACCAGCTCCGAGAGCCTTGCCGCACTCCAAGAGCGTTTTGATCTGCGCACCATCTGTGGCAATGCGACTTCTCTGGCCGTGCTCGAGGATGCCGGTGCCCAGGATGCCGACATCTTGATTGCCGTCACCGCCGACGACGAGGCCAATCTCGTGGCCTGTGCCTTGGCCCATCGGCGATTTAATGTGCCTAAGCGTATCGCCCGATTTCGCTCATCACAGTGGATTCAGAATCCTGACCTTATGGCGCCAGAGGCTTTTGCGGTCGATTTGGCAATCAGCCCCGAGCAGACGGTCACCGATTATTTAATTCGACTCATTGAAATTCCCGAGGCCTTACAGGTCATTGATTTCGTAAAGGGTGCCGTGAGCCTTGTGGCGGTGAAAGCCGATGCGGTCAGTCCAATCGTTGGCCATCCTGTGCGCGACCTGCGCGACCATCTGCCCCACATCGAATCACGCATCGTCGCAATTTTTCGTGGCAATCGGGTCATCATGCCGGACGGCGACACCATGATTGAGGCGGGCGACGAAGTATTTTTTCTCGCCTCCCGACAGCACATTCGACAGATCACCAAAGAGCTACGCAAAGAAGCCCATGCGGTAAAGCGGATGATGATTGCCGGTGGCGGCAATATCGGCATGCGGGTAGCCCGGGGTGTGTCGGGCTATATGACCCCGAAGATCATTGAAGGCAGCCGGTCGCGCTGCACCGCCTTGGCCCAGCAGTTGAGCGGCCAGGCCCTGGTGCTGCATGGCGACTCTACTGATGAGGAACTCCTGGCCCAAGAAAACATCAGCGGCATGGACCTCTTTTTGGCCCTGACCAATGATGATGAGAACAACATCATGTCGGCACTATTGGCCAAGAAAATGGGCGCCCGGAGGGTGATTGCCCTGATTAATCGCAGGGCCTACGCTGAACTGATGGAGGGTGGCCAGCTTGATGTTGCGATTACCCCCTCACACGCAACGATCGGCGAGCTCTTGAAATATGTGCGGCGCGGCGATGTTGCGGCGGTCCATAGCCTGCGCCGAGGTGCGGCAGAGGCCCTGGAGATCGTGGCCCATGGCGGAAAAAGCACCTCTAAGGTGGTCGGCCGCCAGATCCAGGAAATCGATCTGCCCGCGGGCTGCAGCATAGTGGCCCTGGTCCGCAATGTTGAGTCCGCCCAGCCGCAGGTGCTGATGGCGCACCACAACACGGAGATCCAAGGCGATGATCATGTGATTCTTTTTGTGGCCGATAAGCGCATGATTCCCAGGGTCGAGAAACTGTTTCAAGTAAGCGCCGGGTTTTTTTAGTCATTTCCCGCAAAGGCCCGTCTGGCGTGGCTGTACGGGGTATTCCCTAGGCAAAACGGTACAGGCCGGACAGGCATAATCCGGCTTCGGTTTGCCGCCTCAGCAGGCGGCGTCCCTAGGTTCGGTATCAGGCGGAAAAGGCCGCGATGATGCCGGTAAGAAAATTTCCTCAATATTCAGGAGATACGAATGGCTGATGCCAAAAAAGTAAAGGCTGTTGCTTCCAAGCAGCCGACCCGTCGTAAGTTTCTTGCCGGTGCAGGTGCTGCCGGTGCTGGCGCGCTTGCATTCCCGATGATTGCAAAGTCGCAGTCGGTAACCAACTTCCGCTTCCAGTCGACCTGGCCAGCGAAAGATATTTTCCACGAGTACGCCAACGACTTCGCCAAAAAAGTCAACGACATGACCGGCGGTGAGCTGCGTATCGAAGTGCTGCCCGCAGGCTCAGTCGTTCCGGCCTTCGGCCTGCTGGATGCGGTGAGCAAAGGCACGCTGGATGGTGGCCACGGCGTGGTGGTCTACCACTACGGCAAGAACCCCTCGCTGGCACTCTGGGGGTCGGGCCCATCCTTTGGTATGGACGCCAACATGCTGCTGTCTTGGCACAAATATGGTGGCGGCGCCGCAATGCTCGAAGAGGTCTACAAGACCGTTGGCGCTGATGTGAAATCCTATGTGTATGGCCCAATGCCCACCCAGCCGCTGGGATGGTTCAAAAAGCCGATCACCAAGATTGAAGACATGAAGGGCATGAAATTCCGTACCGTTGGAATTTCAATTGATATGTTCACGGCCATGGGCGTTTCAGTGAACGCGCTGCCCGGTGGTGAGATCGTTCCCGCGATGGACCGTGGCCTGCTGGATGGCGCCGAGTTCAATAACGCCTCCTCTGACCGCCTGCTGGGCTTTCCTGATGTGGCCAAGATCTGCATGCTGCAGAGCTATCACCAGAACGCAGAGCAGTTCGAGATTCTCTTTAACGGCGCGAAGTATCGTGCACTGCCCGCAAAGCTTCGCGCGATCCTGGACAACACCGTTGAGGCCGCCTCGGCCGATATGTCCTGGAAAGCTGTCGATCGTTACTCTAAAGACTATATGGAAATGCAGACCCAGCAGGGCGTCAAGTTCTTCAAGACCCCCGATGCGGTCCTGCGCTCACAGCTGCGCGTGTTTGATGAAGTCGTTAACAAGAAAGCAGCTGAGAACCCCTTGTTCAAGAAGATCGTCGAGTCGCAGCGTGCCTTTGCTGCACGTGCGGTGAAGTGGGATCTTGAGACCAATGTCCAGCGTCGGATGGCTTACGATCACTACTTCCGCCCGGCAGCTGCTCCTGCCAAGAAGGCAGAAGCCAAGAAGTAAGGGATGGCAGTCTAAGGCCGGCAGGGGCCCAAACGGCCCTCTGCCTGCCGGCTCCCAACAAAAGCAGCCCACATCCCGGGCTGCTTTTGTTTTAATACGAAGTCAACCTTCGGGATCCTGAAATGCAAAAAATCTTCCTCACAATTGACAAAATTTCGACCCTGGTGGGCCATGCCTTTTCTTGGCTCATCATCGGCCTCACCCTTCTGATCGGCTTTGAGGTCTTTTCTCGCTATGTCCTGAATAGCCCCCATGCCTGGGCCTTTGATGCCCAGATGATGCTCTACGGCACCCTGTTCATGATGGCGGGCGCCTACACCTTGGCAAAAAATGGCCATGTCCGCGGTGACATTCTTTACGGATTTTTAAAGCCGAGAACCCAGGCCATCATGGACATGATTCTTTATATCGTGTTCTTTATTCCCGGCGTCTGTGCGCTGATCTATGCAGGCTATTTTTATGCCGCTGACTCCTGGCGCATCCTTGAGCATTCATCAATTACCGCCGACGGCCCGCCGCTTTATCCCTTTAAAACCATTATTCCGATTGCGGGCGTGTTTCTCATCATTCAGGGCTTAGTTGAAATCCTTCGCTGTGCGGTCTGCATCAAAGAAGGCGAGTGGCCCTCCCGCGAACAGGATGTGGAAGAGGTCGATGTCGATGAGCTGAAAGCCATGATTTCCCACGAGGGAGAAACCAAAAATGCGTAAAGAACTTCTTTTTGGTTTCTCGATTATGGGCCTGGTGGTGCTGGCCACACTGGCCTTCATGCCCTGGGGCAATCTTGAGTCGGGCCACGTTGGGCTTTTAATGCTTGCCCTTGTTGTGGTGGCCATCATGCTTGGCTTTCCGACCGCCTTCACACTCATGGGCATGGGCGTGATCTTTACGTTTTTTGCCTATTATTTTCGCGATCCTAATCTCGCGCTGAACAATACCCTCACCCTGATGGTGCAGCGGACCTATGGCGTGATGACCAATGATGTGCTCATTGCGATTCCACTCTTTGTGTTCATGGGCTATTTGGTTGAGCGGGCCAATCTGATTGAAAAGCTATTTAGATCGCTGCATCTGGCACTGGTGCGAGTGCCGGGATCGCTGGCCGTTGCGACCATCTTTACTTGCGCAATATTTGCAACCGCCACTGGCATTGTGGGCGCCGTGGTAACGCTGATGGGCCTACTGGCCCTGCCACAGATGCTGAAAAGCGGCTATGACATCCGCGTCTCAGCGGGCGCGATCACTGCAGGCGGAACGCTTGGTATCTTGATTCCGCCTTCAGTCATGCTGATTGTGTATGGCGCAACTGCCGGCGTCTCCGTCGTGCAGCTCTACGCCGGTGCGTTTTTCCCCGGCATCATGCTGGCGGGGCTTTATGTGCTGTATGTCATTTTAGTCGCCAAGATTAAGCCCGCCTCGATGCCGCCGCTCGCTGAGGAGGAACGCAAAATCGATCTGCCGCAGGCCTATGAAAATCTGCGCCGGGCGTTCAGTGATCGGGTCCTGCCGTCTTTGGCCCGCGGCTTTATTGGCGCAAGCAATGCTGGCGTATCGGTAGGCCAGGTGATCAAAACTGCGATCGTGGCATTGTTGCCGGCCATCTTTTTTGCCCTCTTTATGGGATTTTTATATTCGGTGGTGACAGCACCCGCCAAAATCGATGAGGCCGCAGGCCTCATGGAAATGGGCATCGGCGTGGATGCTCCCGGTGAAGCGGTCGACGAAGAAGCCGAGGAAGAGTTAGTCGAGATGGGCGCGAATTCCTCTGCCCCCGCGCAGGCAAAAGAAGAGGCAACACCTGCTGCCGAGGCAGCAAAGCCAGATGCTCCGCCTGCAGAGCGGCAGCCCGCACCGAATTGGTACTGGTGGATGCTGGGGGTCGGATCAGTGCTCGGTGTTGCGTTTTACGCCATCTTCACTTGGGCAAGGCTTGAGATTTTCAAGATGCTGCTGGGCTCATTTTTCCCGTTGGCGGTGCTGATTCTTGCGGTGCTGGGCTCGATCGTGTTTGGCCTTGCCACACCCACCGAGGCGGCCGCCGTGGGAGCGATCGGCGGGGCCTTGCTGGCCGCCGCTTATCGACGCCTGAATTACCACGTTGTGAAAGAGTCGGTCTTTTTGACGGGCAAGACCAGCGCCATGGTCTGCTGGCTTTTTGTGGGCTCCTCAATCTTTTCGGCCGCCTTTGCACTCTTGGGCGGCCAGGAACTTGTCGAGAAGTGGGTATTGGGCCTTGGATTAACGCCGATTCAGTTCTTAATTCTTTCCCAGGTCATTATCTTTTTGCTGGGCTGGCCTTTGGAGTGGACTGAAATCATTGTGATCTTTATGCCGATTTTTATTCCGCTTCTGGATAATTTCGGAATTGATCCTTTGTTCTTTGGGCTTTTGGTGGCGCTCAACCTGCAGACGGCATTCTTATCCCCGCCGGTGGCAATGTCTGCGTTTTACTTAAAAGGTGTTGCGCCCCCGCATGTCACACTCAACCAAATCTTCGCAGGCATGCTGCCTTTTATGGGCATACAGGTGATCGCCGTGGTGCTGCTTTATGTTTTCCCGGCCATTGGCATGTGGCTGCCGACAGTGTTGTATCGCTAGGCCCACATCCCAAAAATAGAAGGTGTATCTTAGGGGGCTGGTTGACCAGCCCCCTTTTTATTGTGGAACCCACCCAGGACTCCCGAGTCGAGTTAGATCGCCCAATTTTTTCAGTCTTAAGAATTTTGGGCATGGTGATCGGCTTGTTCTCACTTACGCTGCTTTTGCCCTGGAGCTTTGCGGCTGCAAATGATGAGCCTTTGGCCCTGGTCTATGGGGAGGCCATGCTGATCTCAGCTGTTGTGGGGGCCTTGCTCACCGGATTGACATGGTGGCATCGTCGGGAGCTTTATCCGCGAGAAGGTTTTTTGCTGGTGGCCCTTGTCTGGCTAGCGCTGCCAGTCGTTGCAGCGATTCCTTTTTTGAGGCTATTTCCTGAGCTTAGTTTTAGTCAGGCCTATTTCGAGGCGACATCTGGACTGAGCACTACGGGCGCAACTGTCTTAACTGGCCTTGATGGCCTTCCGGGGTCTATTCTGGTCTGGCGCTCTTTTTTGCAATGGCTTGGCGGCATGGGCATTCTGATTCTTGCGCTGGCCATTTTGCCGCTCTTGGGTGTGGGTGGCATGCAGATCTATCGGGCCGAAATGCCTGGCCCAATTAAAGACAGCAAGCTCACCCCACGCATTGCGGAGACTGCCAAGCTGCTTTATGGCATCTACTTGTATTTATCGATTGCCTGTTTCTTTGCGTACTGGTGGGCCGGAATGAGTGCCTTCGATGCATTTATCCATACGGGGTCAACCATGTCCTTGGGGGGCCTTTCATCCCATGATGCAAGCATCGGATACTTTGATAATTTGCGCATTGAATTGGTGGCAGTCGTCTTTATGCTGCTGGCCGGCGTGAATTTTGTCTCGCATGCGGTGGCCATTCAGCGCCTATCGATTCGGCCCTATCTCCACGATATTCAGGCCCACTGGTTTTGGATCACCTGCCTTGCGGGCAGCTGCATTGTTGGGGTCTTTCTATTTTTTCAGGGCAGCTATCCCACGCTCGCGGAGTCATTGCGCCATGCCTTATTCAATACGGTCTCGGTGGCGACTGGCACCGGATACTCAACTCAAGACTATGGCCTGTGGCCGCCATTTACGGCCTGGTTTATGATTTTTTTGAGTGCTTTTGCCGCCTGCTCGGGTTCGACAGGATCGGGAATCAAGATGATTCGCCTGATTCTTTTGTTCAAACAGGCCCAGCGTGAGCTGCTACAGATTATTCATCCGCGCTTGGTGCAGCCAGTAGAGCTTGGGGGCTCACCGGTGAGTAATCAAGTGATTTTTGCCATCCTGGCTTATATGTTGTTTTACGGTGCAACTGTAATGGTGATGTCTTTTCTGATGCTCATGACTGGCATGGACCCGATCAGCGCCGTCAGCGCAGTTTTGGCCAGCGTTAATAATCTTGGGCCTGGCCTTGGCGAGGTGGGGCCTGCAGGAAACTACGCAGGGCTCTCTAGCCCACAGCTTTGGATATGTTCAATTACGATGCTGTTGGGCCGGCTTGAGCTGCTTACCCTGCTGGTGATGCTGATCCCAGCGTTCTGGCGGGACTGATCGCATCCCGGGTTCTCCATTGTGCAAAAGCGGCAAGGGCTAGCCATAGGGCGGTTGCGGCAAAGCCCCACTGAAAGGCGACTGCTTCATAGCGCCTGACGCCCTCGACGATAAGACCATCCCAGCGCCAGTCGAGAATCACACCGAAAAGTGGCTGCAGCCCAAGAGAGCCGAGGGTCACCGAGAGATTGACTAAGGCGGTGACCGTTGCGGTGCGATGGCCGCCGACCAAGTCCTTGCCGTAGGCAAAAGAGACCACCATGGATCCAGAGGCGATTCCGATTATCCAGAGCAGAAGTGCGGTCATCCAGAGCGAGGTGAGTGTTAGGCCACTTGCGAGTGTGATGTAGCCAGCCAATACGCAGAGTGTGCCGGTGAGCAGTGGCTTTTTTCGCCGTCTAATTCGGTCAGACCAGGGCCCGAAAATCAGACTTCCCACCGCAAACCCTACGGAAATCAGCGAGGTAAGGGCGACTGCGGTGCGGCTTCCAATGTCAAAGACTGTCGTTAGAAATGGAACGCCCCAGAGCCCGGCCATCATGACCATGCTGCCGGTGACCGCTGTCTGGCCAAGGCATAGCAGGGTGAGATCCTTTATCGGAAGCGCCCGAAGGGAGTCTCTTAGTGACATCTTCGCCAGGACATCGTCGGTCTGCGGGGCCGGCGCCCAGCTTCGATAGCCACGATCTGCGGGGTCATCGCGCAGCACGAACACCATTGCGATTAATACAATCGCCGCAAATCCGGCACTGCCTGCCACAACATCACGCCAGCCAAACTCGTCGGACAAAAGCCGCAGCGGAAATCCCGCCAAGACGGCCCCAACGGTGCCGACAGCAAGCGACAGCCCCGAGACGGAGGCAAATTTCTGCGGCGAAAACCAGTGTGCCGCAAGCTTTAGCATGCCAATCCATCCGACTGCAGATGCGGCCCCGATAATGCCGCGGCCGACAGCGGCAGCAGCAAAGGTCTCCGCCCATGCGAATAAGAGTGTTCCGGCGACCACGGCTGCTGTGGCCGCAATGAACAGCCGGCGTGGACCAAAGCGATCGGCAAGAAGGCCTGCGGGCAGCTGCATAACGGCATAGCAATAAAAATAGGTTGCTGATAGCCAGCCCAAGGCGGTTGCGGTGGGCGCAAGCTCCTGCGCGAGCTCTTGGGCCAATGCGGCAGGCGTGACCCGCTGAAAAAATCCAAACAGGTAAAACGCTGCAGCCAGGCCCCACATCAGCAGGGCCAAGCCAAGCGGGGGAACAGCAGACCTTAGAACATCTTGTTTCAAGAATTAATAGCTGTAAAAGCCCCGGCCTGATTTTCGGCCAAGATAGCCTGCATCGACCATCTCTTTAAGTAAGGGCGCAGCGCGATATTTCGGATCCTCGAAATTGCTGTAGAGCACTTCCATCACCGCCAGCAGCACATCAAGGCCGATCAGATCTGCCAATGCAAGCGGGCCGATCGGATGATTGCAGCCAAGCTTCATGCCTTCATCAATCTCAGCCGCCGAGGCTAATCCCTCAGCATAGACAAAAATAGCTTCATTGATCATCGGGCAGAGAATGCGATTGACAACAAATCCGGCGCTATTTTTGACGCCGATGGGTGTTTTGCCAACTGCCTTGGCAAGCGCTGTCACGGCAGTTACGGTGGATTCCGAAGTCTGTAGGCCCCGAATGATTTCAACGAGGGCCATCATCGGCACGGGATTGAAAAAATGCATGCCGACAAATAGCCCGGGCCGCTGGGTCGCAGCCGCAAGACGCGTGATCGAGAGCGAGGAGGTATTCGTGGCGATAATGGTTTCGGGCCGCAGGACTTTTTCTACCGCCTGAAGAATCTTGATCTTTACGGATTCGTTTTCGGTGGCAGCCTCGATCAAAAGATCCGCCGAGGTCAGATCTTCAATCTTGGTAGTGGTACGAATATGCGATAGGGTCGCTTTTTTTGCCTCTTCAGTCAGCGCCCCTTTTTTGATCAGCCGATCCATGGACCCTGATACGGTCGCCAGGCCCTTCGCGAGAGCGGGCTCAGCAATGTCTTGCATGATGACGTCATAGCCTTTTGCGGCAAACGCCTGGGCAATGCCATTGCCCATGGTGCCGGCACCAATAACGCCGATAGTCTTGATGGTCATAATTAAGTTCCCTAAGCGTGATGAGTTCTAGGCGGAGTCAGCCAGCTTCTTCCTCCTCGGGCGAAAGATTACCGCAATCTGAACTTAAGACGATTTTTTGCGAAAACGGTACACCGCCAGTGTGCTTCTCAGATTCGGCAGCCACCGGATCACCTCATCATCGTCAAGAAAAGCACGATCCAGAATCTCAAAGCCCAGCCGTATCAGGAGCTCTTCAAAATCCCGGGCAGTAGCAAAGTGGAAGTTGGGCGTGTCATACCAGGCGTACGGCAGCCGCTTGTTCACGGGCATATGGCCTGAAAGCAGCGAAGTGATATGTGACCAGTGGCCGAAATTCGGAATGCTGACCAAGCACTCGCGACCTATTTCGCCAATTTCCCGCAGCACCCGCTCCGTCTCACGCGTCGCCTGCAGGGCCTGCGAAAGCACCACCGCATCAAAGCGGCCCTGGGCAAACATTGCAAGCCCCTGGTCAATGTCGGCCTGAATGACATTCACCCCACGTTTCACGCAGGCCAATACGTTCTCGTCGGCGATCTCAACGCCCAGTGTCTCGCAGGACTGATGGGCGGCCAGCCAGTGCAATAAGGTGCCATCGCCGCAGCCTAAATCCAGCACCCGTGTGTGTGGGGCGACCCATTTGGCGATCTGCGCAAGATCGCTGCGCAGGGACTCTCCGTTGCGGTGAGGAATGGCTGTCATACGCCAGACTCCTGGCCGATGCGATCAAAGTAGGCCGCAACCAGATGGTGATAGCGGGGATCGTTCATTAAAAAAGCATCATGCCCATGGGGCGCATCAATTTCGGCATAGCTCACCGATTTGCGTTGGGCAAGCAGGGCCTCAACCATTTCCCGGGACCGCTCCGGCGGAAATCGCCAATCCGTCGTAAACGAAATCAGCAGATTGCTGCATTGGATGCCGGCCAGTGCAGCTGAGAGACTGCCTGAAAAAGCCTTAGCGGGATCAAAGTAATCGAGTGCCCGCGTAATCAGCAAATAGGTATTGGCATCAAAGTAAGTCGAAAACTTCTCTCCCTGATAGCGCAGATAAGATTCGATTTCAAACTCCACATCAAAGCCAAAACGGTAGTCATCAGAGCCACGCAGCTGCCGGCCAAATTTTTCGGCCATATCATCGTCGGATAAATAGGTGATGTGGCCGATCATTCGGGCCACTGATAGGCCGGTTCTGGGCACTGTATTTTTGGCGTAGTAGTGGCCACCATGAAACTCTGGGTCATTGACAATTGCCCGCCGCGCAACCTCATTAAATGCGATGTTCTGTGCGGATAGCCTCGCGGTGGAGGCGATGACGACGGCATGCCGAAGCCGATCGGGGTAGGCAATCGACCACTGCATGGCCTGCATGCCACCGAGACTTCCGCCCATAACGGCAGCAAATTGTTCAATTCCGAGCCGGTCAGCAAGCCGGGCCTGGGCATCGACCCAGTCATCAACAGTGACAACCGGGAAGTCAGCGCCATAAGGCTGGCCCGTTGCGGGATTGATCGAGGCTGGGCCTGTCGAGCCAAAGCAGGAGCCAAGGTTATTGACACCAATTACAAAAAAACGATTGGTATCCACAGGCTTGCCCGGCCCCACCATGTTGTCCCACCAGCCCAAGGCCTGCGGATCGTCGGGCCGGCTGCCCGCAACATGATGGGAGGCATTCAGAGCATGACAAATGAGTACCGCATTACTGCGCGAGGCATTCAGCGTCCCATAGGTCTCATAGACGAGCTGGTAAGGGCCAAATGACTGGCCGCTTTTGAGCGTCAGGGGCTCGGAGAAGTCGGCGGCCTGTGGCGTGATGGGCCCGACCGAACCCGCCTGCTGAGAATTGATTGCCATGTGGAATTTTGACGTAAGCCGCAAAAGGTATCCATCCGGGAAGGGGGATGTCAATTTCGTGACACTTTGACACAAAGCCTGGCTTGGCCCCGGGCTATGCGCTCGCAGAGTTCGCATTTGTTGAGATTTTCGGCAGGCCCCATCGGGATACTGGCTCAGACAGATTGACTGTCTTTATAGGGAGAGCCAAGAGTGACAAAGCGTTTAAGCCTGGAGCAAACTTTTTTACCCCCGACCTCGTTGCTCATTAAAGAGGCCCCGGTGCAGCCTTACCGCAGGCTTGAGCCCGAGCAGCCAGGGCCCACCGCAGCGATTACCCCGCGTCAGCAAGAGGTCCTGTTTTGTCTGGTCGAGGGCAAACCAACGAAAAAAATCTGCACTGAACTCGGAATCTCCGAGGGGACCGCAAAAGTCCATATCAGCGCGATTTTTCGGGCCCTGCGTGTCCGAAATCGGACCCAGGCGACACTTGTGGCCCTGCGCGAGGGCTGGATTCAGCCGGAGATGTGGTCGCGGTCTTGATTCCACTTGGCCAGGGCGGCCGTCAGCTTTGAGGGGTCGCCCTGCCGAAGAATTCGCGATGACTGTTTGCTGCAGTCGGCGGCGCGTGACCGAAGAATCTCTTGTTTGATGAGCAAGACCTGTGCTGGATGCATTGAGAATTCACGCAGGCCAAAGCCCAGTAGCAGCCGGGTCAGCTCAGGATCGCCCGCCATCTCGCCACAGACCGAGACGGGCTTGCCCCGCCGATTGCAGGCCTTAATTACATCGGCAACTAAGCGCAGCACCGCCGGATGCAGAGGGTTATACAGGTGGGCCACATCGCCATCAGCCCGGTCTATGGCAAGCGTGTATTGAATGAGGTCGTTTGTGCCCAGGGAGGCAAAATCCAGCACCGGCAGCAGCCCGTCGATGGCCAGAGCTGCCGCCGGCACTTCAATCATTGCCCCAATCGCGATTGACCCATCGAAGGCCAGACGGCGGGTTTTTAACTGAGCCATCGCTGCCTCGACCATTTTCCTTGCCGCGATCATCTCTTGCGGCCCGCTGATAAGCGGAATCAGAAGTTTGATCGGGCCGTGGGCCGAGGCCCTGAGAATGGCACGCAGCTGGGTCATGAAGAGTTCGGGCTCCGCCAGGCATAAACGAATCGCGCGTAAGGCAAGCGCCGGATTCGAGGGCGGATCCCGATTGGCCGATACGCTGGGCACATCTTTATCGGCCCCTGAGTCAAGTGTCCGAATGGTGACCGGCCTGCCCCTGAGCGCGACCACAACGCTTCGATAGGCCTCGTATTGTTCTTCTTCTGAGGGCGGATCGTTGCGATTCATATAAAGAAATTCACTACGGAAAAGACCCACACCTTGGCAGCCCGCTTCCATGGCATGGGCCGCATCAGAGGGCAGATCCAGATTTGCAAAAAGACTTACCGCCTGGCCATCAAGGGTCTGTGCAGCAACATTTTTAAGTCGCGTCAGGCGGCTGCGGGCCACCGCCTGCTCGGCCTGTCGGACCTCATAGATGCTACGAATCGGGGCATCGATGCTGCCAAGGACTACCCCGGCTTCCGCATCGATGATGATGGGCTCACCTTGCTGAATTAATCCATACAGAGTCTGGAGCCCAACGACTGCGGGCAGGCCAAGGCTTCGGGCAAGAATCGCGGTGTGGGATGTGGGGCTGCCCGTGTCGGTCGCAAATCCGGCAAAGGAGTGTTGCTTAAGCAGCAGCATATCGGCCGGCGCAATGTCATGGGCGACAAGAATCCATGGCAATTCGGCATGCGGGCCAGACGCCGTTGTGGCGGGCTGCGGAAGGCTAATGCGAGCGCCACCTTCGGGATGACGCATTGCCTTGAGAATGCGTTCAACAATCTGCCGAACATCTGCCCGGCGTTCGCGAAGATAAGCATCTTCAATTGCATCGAACTGTTCTGCGACCTGCTCATATTGCTGCACAAGAGCCCACTCAGCATTGCACTGTTCGGCCAGAATCCGATCCCGCGTGGCCTCGATGAGCATTGGGTCATGTAGAACAATGGCCTGCAAATCCAGAAAAGCCCGTAGCTCCGCGGCCACCTCATTGCCCAGGTCATGCCGCATCTTTTCAAACTCTTCGTCCACGGCACGGACTGCGGTGTAGAGCCGCTCCACCTCCGCATGGCCTTGGTTTGCCTCAATCGTGCGACGTGGCACATCCAGTGATGCGGGCGCCAGCACCCAAGCACGGCCAATTGCGATGCCCCGCCCTACAGGAATCCCGGAGACCGAAAATGCCATGCCTAGGATTCCTCTCCGAATCGAGAGGCAAAAAGATCAATCAGCGCCTGCAGCGCCTCAGCCTCTTGTTCGCCGGTCGTTTCAATTTCGACTTCGGTGCCCTTTCCGGCGGCCAGCATCGTCACACCCAGAACGCTTTTCGCGTTAACCCGTTTGCCATTACGGGATAGCCAGACCTCGCAAGGAAAGCGTGTCGCCAGCTGGCTGAGCTTCGAAGAGGCCCTCAGGTGCAGGCCAAGGGTATTGATAACAGGAACCGTCTGTTTGGGCATCGAAGTCTCTAGTTGGCAGGCGCCAAGGGCGCGCAAGAAGGTGAGACGGTATCGGCGAGTTTTTCAACCAATTCTTCAGGGGGAAGTTCACGATAGGTAAACGCCTTGAGCATCATCGGAACACTCACGCCGGTCAGTCCGCGGGCACGAATTTCCGGATGCAGGCTAAGCCAGGCGCAGGCTGCGTTGCAGGGTGTCGCACCCAAGATGTCACCCAGCAAGACAACCTGCTGTGGGCAGCCTTCCTGTTTCCATGTCGTTTCAATTGTTGCAACGGCATCATCGAGTGAAGAGTTTGCGGCGATATCCGCAACGACCACCTCTGCAATATATCGACCAAAAGCGTGGCAGGCCACAGCATGCAGGGCATGGCCCAAGGGCGCGTGACAAATCAGAATCAAGGAAGTCATGATCCGAGTGCTGTTTCGATAAACATGCGCGCAACGTCGATTCCGGACTGGGACTGGATTTCCTGAAATCCAGTCGGGCTGGTGACATTAATCTCGGTGAGGTGTTCGCCAATCACATCCAGGCCCAGCAGCATAAGGCCCCGAGGTGCGAGGGCCTCACCCACCGTTAGTGCGATTTCTCGATCGCGGGCAGAAAGCGCCATGACGACGCCCTTGCCGCCTGCGGCAAGATTTCCACGCGACTGGCCGGCTGGGGGGATTCTTGCAAGCACAGATTCCACAGGTTTGCCGTTAATCACAATGATGCGTTTATCGCCATGCGAGATTGCTGGCAGATAGCGCTGAATCACAATTTGTTTTGCGCCATGGTCGGTGAGCAATTCAATTGCAGACGGAAGATTGGGGTCCTCAGCTGCCAACACAAAAACACCTATTCCACCCATCGCATCCAGGGGCTTGATGACAATTTTTTGATAATGAATCGCAAACTCTTTCAGGGCCTTGAGATCTGCTGAGATCAGTGTCTCTGGCGTAAGCCCTGGAAATTCAAGTGCCGCCATCTTTTCGCCATGATTGCGTAAGGCCTGCGGACAATTCAGCACACGCACGCCCCCGCGTTGTGCAATTTCCAGCTGCTGCGTGGCCGCAAGATAGCGCGCGTCAAACGGTGGATCTTTGCGCATTAGAATCAGATCAAACGCGCTTGCCGGCTGCCATTGCGCAGTGTCCTCAATCCACCAGGTCGGCGCCTGCGGCTGATCGATCCGAATCCGGTGGGCAAAAACCTCAAGCCGACTGCCCTCACGATCGGCGCGGGTCCGTAGTTCATGCAGTTCAGCGGTGTGGATCTCAATGCCCTGCCGCTGACACTCCCGCATCATGGCAAAGGTCGTGTCTTTATAGGTCTTAAACCCACCCAGTGGGTCACAGACAAACAGCACACTGCGGGTCATGGCCGAGCCTGCTCGAGTTCCAAGGATGCCGCCAATAGTGCCAGACGGGCAATGACTCCGTAAACGTAATAGCGATTGGGCGCCGCATCAGGATGAATGGCCTGGTCGGGCTGCATGCAGCTCTCATCAAACGGCAGGGGCAGAAACTTCATGCCGGGAGCGTTGAGGTTCTCATCTGGGCCACGCTCTGCGTGAATCCGATAAAAACCGCCCACCACATAGCGATCCACCATATAAACCACGGGCTCGGCGACTGCCTCATCAACCGCCTCAACGGTGGGCACGCCCTCCTGAATCAGCACATCGGAGACGGAGAGGCCTTCTTTGATCACCGCCATCTTGTTGCGCTGCTTGCGATTGAGGTTAATGATTTCCTTGGCGTCTTTGACCATCATGATGCCCATGCCATAGGTGCCGGCATCTGCCTTGACCACCACATAGGGGGTCTGCTGCACCCCAAGCTCGCGGTATTTGATGCGGATTTTTTCCAACATCATCGAGATATTGTCGGCCAGGCAAGACTCACCTTCGCGGGCGTGAAAGTCGACCTCTGAGCAGGTCGCATAAAACGGATCCAGGACCCAGGGATCGATCTGCAGGCGCTCGGCAAACTGTTTCACTACAGTCGAGTACGCTGAAAAATGCTGGCTCTTGCGCCGCACCGACCAGCCCGCATTCAGTGGCGGAATGATGTGCTGGCCTCTGATACCTTGAAGGCTTGCGGGAATCCCGGCTGAGAGATCGTTATTGAGCAGAATTGCGCAGGGGTCAAAGCCCTTCACACCCAGCCGATCTCCCTGCCGCTCCAGGGGCTCTAGCAGTAGCTGTGAGCCATCGGGCAGCGCAATCGGTGTGGGCTGTGTAATTTCAGGAATCAGCGTGCCGATTCGAACTTCAAGGCCAGACTGCTTGAGCAGGGCCGCAAGCCGGGCCACATTGGTCAGGTAGTAGGTGTTGCGGGTGTGGCTTTCTGGGATCAGAAGAAATCGGCGGACATCGGGGCAGCGCCGTTCGACGGCTGCGCTCATGGCCTGCACGGTCAGGGGCAGGGCATTTTCAGCAAGGTTATTAAAGCCCCCGGGAAAAAGATTGGTATCGACCACGGAGAGCTTAAAGCCCGCATTTCGGATGTCGACCGAGGCATAAAACGGTGGCGTATGGGAGAGCCATTGCGAGCGAAACCAGTGCTCGATCTCAGCGCTCGCTTGAAGGATTCGGCGCTCCAGTGCGGCAAGGGGTCCGCCGCCGTCTGGGCGGTTAAGGGTGTAAGGCACCATAGTTGGGCATTTTAGCCCGGCCATGGTGAAACCTTTGTTTCAAAAAAAAGCCCGCCACAGAGGGCGGGCTTGAGTTACAGCGAGCAGAGCAATTACAGGTAGTACGCCTTTTCACCGTGGGATGTGGTGTCCAAGCCCTCACGCTCAGACTCTTCCGGCACCCGCAGGCCGACAATCATCTTCACGATGAGCAGGGCAATGACCGACACCACCGCCGAGAGCACAATCGTTGTAATCACGGCCTCGGCCTGAATCAGCAGCTGGCCACTGATCGAATACTCTTCTCCGACCTTATTGGCCACGTAATCAAAGATTCCCGTTCCGCCGAGCGAGGGTGCGGCAAATACACCAGTAAGCAGCGCACCAATGATGCCGCCCACGCCATGCACACCAAACACATCCAGCGAGTCGTCGGCCTTGAGCATCCGCTTTAGGCCAGTCACACCCCAGAGGCAGACAAATCCGGCGGTCAGACCGATGATCAGCGCGCCAATGATTCCGACAAAGCCAGCGGCGGGCGTGATCGCCACCAGGCCGGCAACAGCGCCGGAGGCAGCACCCAGCATTGAGGGCTTATCGCGGAAGATGGCCTCGCCAAGCGTCCACGCAACAATCGCAGCAGCAGTGGCAAACAGCGTATTGGTCACCGCAAGCGCCGCAGTTCCGGTCGCCTCGAGGTTTGAGCCGGCGTTAAATCCGAACCAGCCCACCCACAGCATTGCAGCACCCACCATCGTTAAGGTGAGGTTATGCGGCGGCATCGGCTCTTTGCCGTAGCCGGTGCGCTTGCCCACCATATAGGCCGCAACCAGGCCAGCAACACCCGCGTTGATGTGGACCACCGTGCCGCCAGCGAAGTCCAGAGCGCCTTTTGCCCAGAGTGCTCCTGCTGCAGCGATTACAGCCTCAAGAGACTTCGCATCGGTAATGGCGTCGGGGCCATCCCAATACCAGACCATGTGCGCAGTCGGAATGTAGGCAAACGTGAACCACAACACCAAGAACATCAGCACTGCAGCAAACTTCATCCGCTCAGCAAAGGCGCCAACAATCAGCGCGCAGGTGATGGCGGCAAATGTGCCCTGGAAGGCAACAAACATCAGCTCAGGAATGACAACACCTTTGCTAAAGGTTGCAGCAACTGAGTCAGCGGTAATGCCAGCTAAAAACGCCTTGTCAAAGCCGCCGACAAAGGGGCTGCCACCGGTAAATGCCAGCGAGTAGCCGTAGATTGCCCAGAGTACAAAAATCAGGGCGGCACCCACCATGACCTGCATCAGCACGGACAGCATATTTTTCGAGCGCACCAGGCCGCCATAAAAGAGCGCAAGACCAGGAACGATCATCGATAACACGAGTACGGTTGAAGTCATCATGAAGGCCGTATCCCCTTTGTTGGGAACCGGCGGCGGGGGTGCTGCAGGCGCATCTGCAGCGAAAGCCAGCGACGCAAAGCCTGCGGTGCCGAGGATCATCAGCAGCGGCTTGGCCAAGCGCGCGATAAGAGAGTGGAAGGATTTCATTTTCGCCTCACGTAGAAATGGTGATGTGAATCAGAGCGCCTCTTTGCCGGTCTCGCCGGTTCGGATGCGGATCACTTGTTGAAGGTCGTAGACGAAGATCTTTCCGTCGCCGATCTTGCCGGTGCGGGCAGCGCCCTCAATGGCCTCGATGGCACGCTCGAGAAGATCTTCCGAGACGGCTGCCTCGACTTTGACTTTCGGTAGAAAGTCGACCACATATTCCGCGCCGCGGTAGAGCTCAGTGTGGCCTTTCTGACGGCCAAAGCCTTTGACTTCAGTGACGGTGATGCCTTGAACGCCGATGGCGGATAGGGCCTCACGCACCTCGTCGAGCTTAAATGGCTTGATGATTGCAGTGATGAGTTTCATGTTGTCCTCTGGGTTGAATGGGGGCCGCGATGTTCTGCTAAGCCCGGGGATTCATGAAGGTTGGGTTAGAAAGATTTTGTTAGGCTCAAGTTAAAGCCGCTACCGTAAAGCTTTGTATTACGACCATCACTGGTCGTAAACCAAGTTTTAGCGTCTGGGGAGAGCCCTGATGTATTAAAAAAACTCGCACCCAAAACCCATCCACCCATATCATAGGCAAGGCCAATGGAGTAATCGGTTATGTAGTCTAAGGCTGCTTCTTTGTCATTCAGATCAAGAAATCCGGCATGAGCTTTCACTGTTAGGCCGGGGGAAATTTCCTTAGCGAGAGACAGGTCGAAATAAAGTGTTCCTTTGGCGGTTGAATTCGCAGATCTCTGCAGTGAGGTATCTCCGCCGCCCTTCCCTAAGCCGAAGTAACGATCACTCAGGGTATAAGAGGTTTTGAAGGAGACAGGGCCCCATCCAAACCCAATGTAGGCCTCTTGTGTATTGACCGGGTTAGTAAAGTTCGTTGCCGAGACTTGAGCTCCGGGGTAGTAGTAATAAATTGCTCCGACATCAAGTCCAATTCCCAGCACCTCAGTTTTGTATCCTCCGTAGACATCCATTTCAATCCCACTACCGCGTGGGGCAGCCCAGTCAGCAACGCTCGAGTTCCAGTTGCCGATATAAACGCCGGATTTGTGAGTGAAATCAAGACCGCCCTGAATCGCCGGTTTCTTGTCGGATTGGGACATCCCACGGAATCTGTAGTCAGACGTCACGCCAAAATTACCGCTGATCGTGTATTCCGGCTCAGGCTTTTTGCCTTGCGCCAGGGCGGGGACAGAGAGCGCTGCGAGAGAGAGC
This sequence comes from uncultured Bordetella sp., assembly GCA_964440375.1. Lineage (GTDB taxonomy): Bacteria > Pseudomonadota > Gammaproteobacteria > Burkholderiales > Burkholderiaceae_A > Lacustribacter. Next base: position 89,881 of record CAYTRY010000002.1, read on the forward strand.
GCGAGGATGGTTTTCTTCA
>CAYTRY010000003.1:0-2356 GCA_964440375.1 uncultured Bordetella sp.
GGGCGATTGATTAAGACCGTCTTTAAAACCTTGCGCTGCTGTTTAATTGCTCATTAATTTGAAAAGCAGGCCCTTGGTATCAAGGGGCAACTTGCTGAACCACTCTGTAAGCCGCAAAGTCTCCTCTGAGTGCTCTACCTTGAGCGGTAATGAGTGCAAATTTGCTTTGGGCGCCTCTCCCATCGACATCGGATTAACATCGACCGCAAGCCAGATGGATAGGGTAAAAAGATGTTGATACCCAGGCATTGATATGCCACGTATCCACCGACGCATTGTTTCTTGCGATATTGGCTTTTCGGCTTTTGAATGTCGGTTAAAGTGAATGGCTACGAAAGCAGCAGATGGCAAGCGCCCATACCTCTTTCGTAGCCCTTCTCTCAACTTCTCGGAAAAAACATCTGAGATTGGCAACTCCCCCCCCGGTATCAAAAAAGATTACGAAGTATTGATAAGTTGGAGGCTCAGTATGAGGCTTTAAAACCTCAATAATAAAAGGGACAGACTAAATTACACGTCACGCGTGCAATTAGTTTTTGAGTAGTCGAGTAACGGGTACACCCAAAACAAAAGCCAACTTTGCAAGGACCTCTAGTGTTGGGTTGGCAATCGTGCGCTCAATCTTACTGACAAGAGTCCTATCAACCCCTGCTTCTAATGCCAGACGCTCTTGTGACAATCCGTGCTTGCCCCTCAGCGTTCTGATGTTGTCCGATAAAACAAGTTGTAATTCTCTCAGTTCAGACTGCCACATATACGGTTAATTCTTAAGATTGCAACTCAGTATTAGCCTTTATATGAGACGAGACGTCCACAGTTCACACGCCACGGTTTTAAAGCAACAACAAAAGTTGTCTGTATAAACCTGCGAGAGGTAGCAGCATTTACGATCAGTGGCGAGTCACCCTCGCCCACACTGCCCACAGGTCATTCATCTGCTTGACAGCGAACTCGTGCCTTGCTGAAGACACGTCAGCCGGCCTTGGCATCGTCACTCCCGACCACAAGCAGGCTTGGCCTGTTTGAACGTAACAGTGACCTATCATCGGGGCTGATAGAATCTTGCAATGACAAACGTATACGAGCTACCCAAAGAACTTCCGGTGCCGCAAGATGACGGCGCTGCCAATCATCTCGTCGGACAGCGGCTCCCGAGCGTCACCCTGGCTGCGACCAACGGTTCGGTGATTGATGTCGGAACGATAGTGAACACAGTCGTCATCTATTGCTATCCAATGACAGGCCAGCCAAATGTGCCGCTGCCTGACGGCTGGGATCAGATCCCGGGCGCAAGGGGATGCACTCCACAGAGCTGTTCTTTTCGAGACCACTATCAAGAAATCCGAGCACTTGGTGCCGACGTCATCGGCTTAAGTGTCCAAAATACCGCCTATCAGAAGGAAATGGCCGAGCGTCTGCACCTGCCGTTTCCCGTTGTTAGTGATGTCGACTATCAATTCCAAAAGGCACTCAAACTTCCGACATTCCAGGTGGCGGGAATGACGTTGCTCAAAAGAATTACGCTGATTGCGAAGAGTGGCATCATCGAAGCGGTCCACTATCCTGTATTTCCCAGTGATAGCGATCCGAACTGGGTGATTGAGCGCTTGAAACTTTTGTAAGATTAGGTTTTTAGCGCCTCGGTGGATTTCAGCGCGGCCTAAGTTCCGCATCCATCATGACTGAACCCATCCAGCATCTGCAGCTTGCGCTTGAAATCGTCGCCACGATTTCCCTGGCCCTATCCGGCCTGATTTCAGCTGCACGAAAGCAGTTAGACCCCGTAGGGATCTGCATGGTTTCTGGAGTGGCTGCTTTTGGCGGCGGTACGCTGCGCGATATTTTGCTCGACCGTCGGCCATTTTTCTGGATTGAAAATTCCTACTGGCTGTGGGCCTTGCTGGCCCTGGTCGTGATTGCCATGCTTCTGATGCGGTCTCGCCATCTGCAGCTGACTGAGCGGGCCATTCAGCTGCCGGATGCGCTGGGGCTCGGACTATTCACCGCCCTAGGGACGCAGATTGCTTTGGGTGATGGCTTATCCGGCATCGCCGCGGTATTGATGGGGGTGATCTCGGCGGTCTTTGGTGGGGTATTGCGCGATGTGTTTTGTAACGAAATCCCCACGGCGTTCTCGGATCATCAGCCGTATGCGCTTTGCGCGCTTTTGGGCGGCAGCGCCCTGGTGTTGCTTCAGCACTTGGGAATGCCAGACTCCCTTGCGCTCATCGCTGCATTTGGGGTGACATCGGCCCTGCGCATCCTCACCATTCTCCGGGGCTGGAGAATGCCGGGCTGGCGGGTCTAAGCAGGTAACTTTTTATTGTTGTAAAAAGTCGCGTAGGTGATTGAGCAC
>CAYTRY010000003.1:2456-24823 GCA_964440375.1 uncultured Bordetella sp.
GGTCTAAGCAGGTAACTTTTTATTGTTGTAAAAAGTCGCGTAGGTGATTGAGCACCTGATCAGGCTGCTCGGCCATGAGTGCATGGCCCGCACCGGCAAGGACTTCAAGGCGGGCTGTCTCAATGGCGCTGGCCAATGCCCGGGAGGCCTTCGGGGGCGTCATGCGGTCTTGGGCGCCAGCAAGGATCAGGGTGGGCTGACGGATTGCCGAAAGATCGGTCAGCGGTCTTGCATAGGCATTACAAGCGTTCATATCGCAGCCGAATACACCCGACTTTTGCCGCTCCATCAGCCGTTGATTCATTCCCATCATCCAGAGGCCGGGCACTGTGTTGCCGCCAATTTGGGCCGAGGACGAATGAGAAAAGTTATTCACCATGGCGACTGCTTTAGCTTCGTTATGCCAGGCCGCATCCAGTAGCGCGGCAGAGACCGGCATGGGCAGCGTTGAGCCCAGTAAGGCCAGCCTGCTGATGCGACTTGGAAACTGTAGGGCGGCTTCCATTGCGATCAGCGATCCCATGCTATGGCCCACAAGCGCCGCCTGCTCGAGCGCGACGCTGGAAAGAAGGGCGTCGACCCACTGGGCCAATTCTTCAATGCTGCCCAGTGGCGCACCGGCGCTGCGTCCATGGCCCGGCAGATCGACAGCAAGCACCCCGAATCCATGATGACCAAACCAACGCGATTGCAAGTTCCAGCAGGAATGATCGAGCTGCGCACCATGCAAGAACACAACCGCGGGCAGCTGACGATCAAATGGCTTGCCGCCGGTGTAGACGTAGGCCATCTGGCCTTTTACGGTAATTTGCATCGGCTAGGCCTTGGCTGCAGCCGCGAGGCCGCGATTAAGATCGTCAATGAGATCTTTGGGATCCTCGAGTCCAATCGATAAACGGATCGTGCCCGGATGGATTCCCGCAGCCTTCAGGGCCTCATCGCTCATTCGGAAGTGCGTTGTTGATGCAGGATGAATCACCAGGGATTTGGCATCGCCGACATTTGCCAAATGCGAAAACACGCGCAGGGCTTCAATAAACCGTCGGCCAGCGGGCCGCCCACCGCGCAGATTAAAGCTAAAAACCGCACTACTGCCCTTAGGCAGCAGTTGCTTGGCCAGTTCATGATCAGGATGTTCGGCCAAATCAGGATGGATTACGGACTCGACTGCGCCCTCTGCGCCACGAAGGCCTGCCAGATGGGCGACGATTGCACGGGTGTTTTCAACATGGCGCGCCATTCTTAGCGGCAGCGTTTCAAGGCCCTGAAGAATTTGAAACGCATTAAAGGGACTCATGCAGGCGCCGAAATCACGCAGGCCCTCGCGGCGGGCCCGCAATAAAAATGCAGCGACTGTTGATTCTTCAGCAAAGACCATGTTGTGAAATCCGGAATAGGGCTCAGCGAGCTGAGGAAATTTGCCGCTGCTGGCCCAATCAAATTTCCCAGAGTCGACGACTAAGCCGCCAATCGCAACGCCATGTCCGCCAAGGAATTTTGTGGCCGAGTGAAAAATCAGATCGGCCCCAAGATCAAACGGCCGCTGCAGATATGGCGTCGGAAAGGTGGCATCCACCAGCAGTGGTATTCCAGCGGCATGTGCGATCTCAGAGACGGCGGGAATATTCAGCACATCGAGTCCGGGGTTGCCCAGCGATTCGCCAAATAGCAGCCGGGTCTCGGGCCGAATGGCGGCCTGCCAGGCATTGAGATCACGGGGGTCGACAAAACTCGTCTGCACGCCAAATCTGGGTAGCGTGTATTCCAAAAGATTGTGGGATCCACCATATAAGGCACGACTGGCCACGATATGCCCGCCAGCCCCCATGAGGGTGCTAATCACGAGATGCAGGGCCGCCTGCCCCGAGGCCACTGCAATCGCCCCCACACCGCCTTCAAGTGCGGCGATGCGTTCCTCGAGCACTGCATTGGTGGGGTTGGAGATCCGCGAATAGACGTGGCCGGCGCGCTCCATATTGAAAAGTGATGCCGCCTGATCAGTATCTTGAAAGACAAATGAAGTCGTCAGATAAAGCGGCTGGGCCCGGGCCCCAAATTCCGCGTCGGGCAGCTGGCCCGCATGCAAAGACAGGGTGTCGAACTGAAGGCTCATGGTGTGCGCTCCCGGTTTAGCGTAAATATTTAAGCCATCAAGAAGTGATCAGGCGGCGTTTTCAATCAGCCGCTTGCAGCATTGAAACAACATGCTCTTTTCATCTTTGAGGGGATCGAGAATGCTGAAGTGGTGCAGCCCCGCCAGCTGGCCATAGGCCTCTGCATCCCAGGCCTCGGCCAGGCGATTGGTTTGATCATGAAAGCCAAGACTCTCAAGTCCGCCGTCATAAAGATGCAGCCGACAACTCTTTTTCGGCCGATCCGAAAATAGTGGTGAGAGGGCGCGTGCAGTGGGCTCGTCTAATTTGAGCTCTTGATTCATTGAGGTCTGCACCAGTGGCGTGAGGTCATAGATGCCTGAAAGGCCCAGAATTGCAGAGGGTGCGGGCAGCTGCGAATCTGTAAGAATCGTGGCCGCCAAGTGGGCGCCCGCGGAGTGTCCGACCAGGGTCAGCTGTGAGGAATCAAGCCCCAGTCTGGCGCTGTGATCCACAATCCACCGATAGCCGCGGCGTACCTGGTTGACGATCTCTCCGATCGTTGCCTTCGGGCAAAGCATGTAATTGATCACCAGCACATGTGCACCCTGCCGCACCCAGGGCCTGGCGATCCAGCTGTAGTCGGATTTGTCCATGGCCTTCCAATATCCGCCATGAATAAAGATTAATCCTGGCCGTGCACCTGCTGTCTGGGCAGCAGGAAAAAAATCGAGACTGCCTTTCTCCTCGTTGTCATACGCAATGTCGAGCTCACAAGTCAGCTCCCGCCGGGCTGCGGCGCTCTCGGTTTTCCATGCATCAAACCAAGTTGCATGATCGGGAACGGCAAGTCGTGCGTTGTAGTGTTGCTCAAATTCGTCAGAGATCATTTGTTAAACTGCGTCTGCGCAGCCGTAATGGCCCGACGCTCAGAAAGGCATAAGTGATTGGGAAATAGCGACGGCAGACAAGCCATCGGTCAAGTGTATCCTTCCCTGCGCAGGGAGGATGGCCCCCTTGTGCGGGGGAGCGCCTGTTTTGGCGATGATGTTGTGCTGCCGCAGGCCCTGCATGTGGTCTTTGTTCGCAGCGCCCATGCCCATGCCCAAATTCTTAGCATCGACGCTGAGGCCGCCCGCCAGCAGCCGGGCGTGGTTGCTGTCATCAGCGCGATGGAGTTGGGCAGCCACCTCATGCCCGCCATCAATCCATTGCTGGCCTCACTTGAGCCCTATGAATTTGCGGTGTTACCGCGTGATGCTGTGCACTACGTGGGCCAGCCAGTGGCAGCGGTCGTAGCAGAGTCGGCCCTGCAGGCCCGACAGGCCGCAGCCCGGGTTGTGCTGAAGTTACAGCCCCAGCCCCCGATCGTGGATTGGCAGCAGGATGCTTCGCCGTTTACGCGTGTCAATTTCCAAAAGGGGTCTTGTCCCACAACGCCACCCACGGCCGAGTCCGATCTGCATCTGCCGAGAGTCGCCGCGGTGCCCTTAGAGCCACGTCACTGCGCAGTTAAATGGAATACCTCAGACCAGTCAATGTCGGTTTGGATTGGATCGCAGACTCCCTCACGGGCTCAGGCGGATATTGCTGCCGTACTCAGCCTATCGACAGATCGTGTCCACATCATGACTCCGGATGTTGGCGGTGCCTTTGGCGCCCGCGCCTCGGTCAGCCCGGAGGAGCTGGCCCTGGCCCTGCTGGCCCGCCATCTTGAATCGCTGGGACCAAGCATTACGCTGCGCTGGCGTTCAACCCGATCAGAGGATTTTGTCGCGGGCCCCCATGGCCGAGGCAGCCGATTACAGGGCGCGCTCTGGGTCAATCCGCAAGGCAGTGTGCTGGGTTTGCGCGCACAGCTGCATTTCACCCTCGGCGCCTGGCTGCCATATTCATCGGTTGTGCCCCTGCGCAATGCTGCACGAATTCTTCCTGGTCCCTATGCGATACAACAGGTGAGTATTCAGGGGCTTGCGACTCGCAGTCATGCTGCGCCAGTGGGCATTTATCGGGGTGCTGGCCGGCCCGAGGCAGCCATTCTGATGGAGACCCTCATTGAGCAGTCGGCGCGTCACCTCGGAATTGATCCGATGGAGTGCCGTAGAGTAAATCTCATTCGACCAGATGCAATGCCTTACCTTACTGCGACAGGCGAGCAGCTCGACTCAGGAGATTATGTGGCGCTTTTAGACCGTGCTTGTGAACGGTTTAATTACAGCGTCGAGCGACGCGATCAACACCAGCGACGCCAGCGGGGTGAGTGGGTCGGAATTGGAGCGGCTCTATACGTCGAGCCCTGCGGTAAAGGCTGGGAGTCGGCTCGGGTGGACTGGCTTGAGGAGGGTCGTGTGCGTGTTGCCAGTGGCGCACCCGCTCAGGGCCAGGGCCATGCGACAACCTATGCACAGCTTGCTGCGAAGACTCTGGGCTGCGATCCAGACCAAATCGAAGTGATCATGGGCGATAGCCAGTGCTGTCCGGAAGGCGTCGGTGCCCTTGCGAGCCGCAGCATTGCGATTGGCGGCAGCGCCATACTGCAGGCCTGCAATCGCCTGCTTCAGATGCGGCAGCAGGGCCAGCCTTTGCCTTTATCTGCTGAAGAGATTTATTCATCCCAGGAGGCCTGGGCCTCCGGCTGCGTGATTGTGCGGCTCTGTATTGATGCTGAAACAGGCGTGCCATCCATCGAGCGGCTGGTGTGGGTTGATGACGCAGGAAATATTTTGCAGCCTGAGTTGGCCCACGGCCAGCTGGTGGGTGGCGCAGCGCAGGGCATTGGGTCCGCGCTCCTGGAGCGTCTGGTCTATGACCCGCAGGGCCAGCTGTTGACTGGCTCACTGATGGATTACGCCTTGCCGCGGGCAGATCAGATGCCCCCGATTGAAATTGAATCGCTCTGCACACCGAGCCCTCTGAATCCACTGGGTGCCAAGGGTGTTGGTGAGGCGGGCTGTATTGGAGTTCCTGCTGCAATTCTGAATGCGGCCCGCGATGCCGTATCGCCAATTGGCGAATTTGATTTGCAATTCCCTTTATTGCCAGAGCAGCTCTGGCGCGTATTGATGCAGGCTAATAATTCATCATCCGAGAGACCATAATGAACTATAAAAAGCATGAAGCAAAAGAATATGCACGACAGCATATGGTGGGCGTCTGGGCCGCTAACCTCACGCCGTTTGATGAAGATCTGCGTTTCGATGAGCGGGCCTATCGGTCTAATCTCCGCCATTGGATTGAGACACTCAAGCTCGGCGGCCTATTTGTTGCTGGCAAGCAGGCCGAGTTTTTCTCGATGAGTATTGGTGAACGCAAACGGCTGATGGAGCTGGCCGTTGAGGCGGCTTCTGCGGCCGGTGATCGGGGGGGCATCGGCCGCTGTGGCATTGTCACCTCATGCTCGGATACCAACCTGGATGTTGTTTTAGAGCTCGCAGAGCACTCAAAAAACATCGGCGCCGATTATGTGATCGTGCATAGCCCTGTGCTGCATTTCGGTGCCGACACTGATGCGACCATCTACGAGTATTACCGCTATTTATCTGAAAAAATCGACCTCGGGCTGGCCATGTGGAACCACCCCGACTGTGGCTATGTCATGAGCCCCGAACTCTGCGCACGAATCGCTGCCCTGCCCAATGTCGTTGCAATCAAATACAGCACTGATCGAGAAAAATACAAACGCCTTACCGAGATGGTCGGGGATCAGATTCATGTGAGCAATCCTGATGAGCCCGATTGGCTAGAAAACATTATTGAGTTGGGTTGGAAGCTATATCTCTGCTCCACCCCCCCCTTTCTGCTGCAGACCGCCGTGGATCAGCGCATGAATACCTATACCCAGCTCGCCTTTGAGGGCCGCCTTGCGGAGGCCCGGCAGGTCCGTGACAGCTTAGAGCCGGTGCGTCAGGCGATTCGGCAGAGTAAACCCAAGGGAAAACCGCAGGCCCATGCGAAGTATTGGCAAGAGCTGCTTGGCCAGCATGGTGGCCCCGTACGCCGGCCCCTGCTGCAGCTGACTGATGCGGAACGGGCGCAGACGCGAGCTGCGTTTGAGGGCTGCGGCTTAAAGGTCGCTTAGCGGTCGTATGTCTGCCATGGCAAATCCCATGATTCGACTGATTGTGAATAGCAAGCAGGTCGAGATTCAGGCAGACCCGATGACCAGTCTGCTGGATGTTTTGCGTGAGCACTGTCATCTGACCGGAACCCATCAGGGCTGCGATACGGTGCAGTGTGGTGCCTGCACCGTATTGATCGATGGCCGGGCAGTAAAGTCGTGTAATCGGCTCGCGCTGCAATGCCAAGGCATGCAGATCACCACCATCGAGGGCATCGCATCTCAAGATGGGCCCTTGCATCCTGTGCAGATGGCCTTTAGTCAGCATCATGCCTTGCAGTGTGGTTTTTGTACTCCAGGCCTGATCATGCGGTCCATCGCCTTGATTCAGGACCAGGCAGCCTCTGATGAGGAGTCCGTGCGGGCTGCCTTATCTGGAAATCTCTGCCGCTGCACCGGATATGAAGGAATCGTGCGCGCGGTTTGTGAACTCTTGCGCAGCCCGAAGGCTGCCACCGATCAAGTGCTGCCGGATCATTCATGAACACGGCCTATTTGCGCGCTGAGAGTGTTGAGCAGGCGATTGGCTGGCTGCAGCGTTATCCGCAGTCACGGCTCTTGGCCGGAGGTCAGAGTCTGCTGCCGATGCTTCGCTGGGGATTGGGCGAAGCTTCTCATTTAATCGACCTTCAAGATATCGGCCAGCTGCGATCCATTGAAAATGCCGAAAATGACTTATGGATTGGGGCGATGGTGACCCACGCAGAGATTGCGCGACATCCACGGGTTCGTGAAATCCAGCCTTTTTTTGCGCAGGTGGCGGCCCAGATCGCAGATGCCCAGGTCCGCGAGGTGGGCACGATCGGCGGATCCATTGCCCACCATGATCCTGCCGCCTGCTGGCCAGCCGCCGTTTTGGCGGGCCAGGCCGTGCTTGTGACTTCTGAGCGACAAATCACAGCAGATGATTTTTTTCCTGGGCTCTTTGCGACGTCACTACGGCGCGATGAAATCCTGCTGGGAATTCGTGTGCGTCATGGGGTGCGGGGCGCCTATCGTAAGCACGAGCATCCGGCATCTCGGTTCGCAATGCCGGGCGTGGCCCTTGCGCATATGCCCGAGGGCGCAATTCGCATTGCAGTCACTGGCCTTGGCCAGGGCGTCGTGCGATGGCAGGAGGCGGAGCAGGCCCTGGCGGGCCGCTTTAGCCAGCATGCCCTAGATAATCTTGATCTGCCGGTCCACCATGCCGAGAGCGACGTGCATGCCAGCGCTGAATACCGATGCTATTTGGCCCGGGTGCTTTGTCGTCGATTGGTGGCATCGCTGGCAGGCGAGGATCCAGAGCCCTTACTGCCGAAACGGTCGGCGGCCCCTGGCCTGTCGCCATCGACACTGCCAGCAGGTTTAACGTCAACCACAAGTGTGGATTCCACATTTCGCATTCAGGGCGAGGCCTTGTTGACCGCATCACCAGATGTCATCTGGCAGACAGTGCTGAAATCAGAAGTGCTTAAGGCCTGCATTCCCGGATGCGATCAGATTCAGGAAGTTGCGCCGCTGCGCTATGAGGCCCAGGTCCGCGTTGGCCTTGGACCGATTGCCGCGCGATTCTCAAGCCAGGTACGCCTTACTGTGATCGAACCTGTATCGGCCAGTCGGGCTGCACACTTTATCTTGCAGGCTGAGGGCGATGCGGGCCGGCTTGGCCAGGCGCAGGCAAAGATCGATATCCATTTGCATCCGACTGCGCAGGGCACTCGGCTGACCTGGTCGGCCCTGCCACAGCTTCAGGGCCAGCTTGCGCAGGTAGGCCAGCGGCTCACGCAGATCAGTGCCAAACGATTAAGTGAAGAATTTTTCATTCGCCTGTCTGCAATACTTGGTGGCGAGCCTTTGGCATCAGTCCGTAGGCCGCGATGGTCTCGGCTGGCCCATGCGTTTGGCCGCTGGTGGCATCGTCTAATTGGAAAAAAAGGAGAATCCCGATGACCGCATCGTCTGTATTTCATTACAGCGCGCCGATTAATTTCTCAGAGTGGCTGCAGGACCATCAGCACCAACTGAAGCCGCCAGTCGGAAATCAACAGGTCTGGCCGAACTCTGATTTGATCTGCACGGTAGTCGGGGGTCCCAATCAGCGGACCGATTTTCATGATGATCCCTACGAGGAATATTTTCATCAATTTAAAGGCAATGCCTCTTTACTGATCGCGGATCGGGGCAAATTCGAGCGGGTGCATCTGCGTGAAGGCGACATTTTTTTGCTGCCGGCCCATGTCCGGCATTCGCCCCAGCGCCCCGAGCCGGGCAGCCTTTGCACGGTCATTGAGCGTTCACGGCCCCACGGCGTCATCGACGCCTTTGAATGGTATTGCGCGAAATGTGGCACGCGTGTTACACGACGCGAGGTGCAACTGCTGAGCATCGTCGAAGATCTGCCGAAGACTTACGCAGCCTTTTACGATTCCAGCGAATCAGAGCGGCGTTGTCCTGAATGCGGCACAGTTCACAGCGGCCGCGATTGGCAGTCCTGGCATCAGCTCTGTGCAGAGCATTTTCCCCAGGCAGCGCTTCGATAGCAGCGACGCCGGAGATCAGGACTTTCTAAACGCCGAGGGACTCGCGCAAATCGTGCCGCGATGCCAGCAGATCCTGGGATGAACCCTGCCAGAGCGTGCGGCCCTTCTCGAGCAGAAAATGCCGATCGGCAAGCCGCATGAGTGGCACTAGATTTTTATCGATGATAAGTATCGACAACCCGGAGGCCTTCAGGGTCTGCAGGCAATCCCAGATCTCTGCACGCACCAAAGGAGCGAGCCCTTCGGTGGCTTCATCAAGAATTAGCAGCTGCGGGTTGGTCATCAGGGCCCGGCCAATGGCGAGCATCTGCTGCTCTCCGCCGGAGAGGTTGGCACCGAGATTTTTTGCCCGCTCCTTGAGCCGCGGAAACAGACTGTAGACACGTTCGAGGGTCCAGGGCTCGGCATGGCCGAGCCGATTGCCAGCGGTGGCAACAAGATTTTCTCGAACCGAGAGATTGGGAAATACCTGGCGTTGTTCCGGCACAAGCCCGATACCCAGGCGGGCCACTTTATAAGAAGGCCAGCCGGTAATGTCTTGGCCTTTGAACATGACACGCCCATGACGCGGCGTCATGATGCCCATGATGGAGCGCACGGTCGTAGTTTTTCCCATGCCGTTTCTGCCCAGTAGGGTGACGAATTCTCCTGAGGCGACCTCAAGCTGAACATCAAAAAGCGCCTGTGCATCGCCATAAAAACTCTGGATGGCCTCGACCCGCAGCAGATGTTCGCTCACTGGGGAAGCTCCTCGTCGCCGAGATAGGCCGTGCGGACATCCGGGTTGTCGCGAATTTCCGCGGGCCGGCCCGATGCAATGATGCGTCCATTGACCAGCACTGAAATCGTATCGGCCAAGGCAAAGACTGCCTGCATATCGTGTTCGACAAGCAGAATGCTATAGCGGCCCTTAAAAGAGGCGAGTAAATCGACGACCGAGTGAGTCTCGTGATGGCTCATACCTGCAGTGGGCTCATCGAGTAGCAAGACACGCGGCTCGGCAACCAGCACCATTGCGAGCTCGAGCTGACGACGCTCTCCATGGGCCAGCTCACTGACATGGCGCTCTGCTCGACTGGAAAGCCCGGCCTGTGCGATTGCCTGCTCGGCCCGTGTGGTCTGCTCGGCACGAGAAAGTAGTGGCCGCCAAGTATCAAAACTATTGCCGCGGTGGGCCTGCAGGGCAAGCGCCACGCATTGCAGGACTGTGAACTCTGGAAATGTTGAAGAGATCTGATACGACCTGCCCAGGCCCGACAGGGCCCGCTGCCATGAGGTCTGATGGGTGATGGTTTGGCCGAGCAGATCAATCTCCCCGCTGTCTGGACTGAGATCGCCGCTGAGCTGGCCAATCAATGTTGTTTTGCCCGCACCATTCGGACCAATGATGGCGTGGACCTCTCCGGCGGCGAGACTAAGACTGACCTGATCGGTTGCGAGCAGGCCGCCATAGCGCTTGACCAGCGCATGCGTTTGCAGCGCCGGGCTCATGGCGACGATTTACCGCGCATCAGATATCCCACCAGGCCTCGGCGGGCGGTCATGACCACCAGCACAATCAATGGCCCGAGAATAATTGGCCAGTGGGATGTCCAGGCCTTCAGCAATTCCTCGCAGACCAAGAGCACCAGTGTGCCAATGAGCGGCCCTGCCACAGTGCCCATTCCGCCCAGCACGACCATCACAATGAGCTCTCCAGAGATGGTCCAGTTCAGGTAGGCGGGCGAGGTATAGCCGGTGAGATTGGCATACAGCAGGCCGGCCAAGCCAGCGATGACGCAGGCCAGCACATAGGCACTCAGCTTGTAGCGCAGCGTGGGAAATCCAAGGGACTTCATCCGTGCTTCGTTCATGCGGCAGCCCTGTAGCACCAACCCAAAGGGGGCTTGGATCATGCGTTGTTTCCACCACAGCACCAGGGCCACCAGCACAAATGCGGCGTAGTAAAGGGTAATGGGCGAGCCCAGATGAATGAATCCGAAATCGCTTTTCAGGCTAATCGAGAGTCCGTCGTCGCCGCCATATTGTTTCAGGCTGACAAAGAGGTAGTAAAACATCTGCGCAAAGGCCAGCGTAATCATGATGAAAGAAATCCCCGTGGTCCGCAGCGAGACCCAGCCTGTGAGAAGACCGACGACAGCGCAGGAGGCCACGGTGACCAGCAGCTGCAGCCATCCGTTATCGATTTGATAGTGGGCCAGAAGCCCGACGCTGTAGGCACCCAGGCCAAGGTAGAGGGCATGACCAAAGCTCACCAAACCACCAAAGCCCAGAATGATATTCAGGCTGAGTGCGGCAAGTGCAAAGATGAGCACCCGAGATAAGAACGTGATGAGAAAGGGCTCTCCCGCCCACTGTGCGTAAAGCGGAACAAAAGCCAGCAGCGCCAGCAGCCCAATTAACAGCCGGTTGACCATCGGTGAAGCTGTCATCCGTTTTTCACCGGAAACAAGCCCCTTGGACGCAGTGCCAACACGGTCGCCATAAAGATACAAGTCAGCATGGATGCAATCGCAGGGCCTGCCGCCTGGGCAATGCTTCGATCGATGAATTCACGCAGCAGCATTGGTAGGAAGGCCCGGCCAGCAGTATCAATCAGGCCCACCATCAGGGCGGCATAAAACGCACCCTGTATGGAACCAATGCCACCAATCACGATGACGATCATGACCAGAATCAGCACGGGCTCGCCCATGCCGGGCTGCACCGAGAGAATCGGCCCGCTCATCAGCCCCGCCACACCGGCAAGCCCACCGCCAAGGGAAAAAATCAATGCATTGAGTAATCCGATGTTGACCCCCAGGGCCGAAACCATGGTGGGGTTGACCGATCCGGCCCGAATCAACATGCCCACGCGCGTGCGAGAGATCAGCAGCCAGCAGCCGACTGCGCACAGCAGGCCCACCAGGATGATGAAGAACCGATACATGGGGTAGGTCACACCCAGAATGCTGACGGTCCCGGAGAGCGCTGGCGGCACACTCATAAAAACAGGCGAAGCACCCCAGATCCAGCGGGCGAGTTCATTGAAAAACAAAATTAATCCAAAAGTGGCAAGGACCTGGTCAAGATGGTCACGCATATAAAGATGCTGTGCCATCAGGCGTTCGATCACGATGCCCAGCAGGCCGCCGCCTAAGACCGCGACGACTGCCGCCACAATGAAGGATCCGCTGGCTGCCAGTGCGGTGGCAGCAAAGTAGGCCCCCATCATGTACATACAGCCGTGGGCCAGATTGACAAAGTTCATGATTCCGAACACGAGCGTAAGCCCGGCAGAAAGCATGAACAACAACACCCCGAGCTGAAGACCGTTAAGCAGCTGAATTAAAAATAACGATAGGGTCATCGGCTCGGGGGCAAACGGTTTACTTCATCGGGCACTGTGATGCATGGGGATCCGGATGATCCTTCAGCACCGTTGCGCGGGTTACAAAGGCTGCCTGCCCGCTGCTGTCACGGCCCACATCGACCCGATAGAAGTTACGAATCGGGAACTGATTGTTGTTAAAGCGAAATGGCCCTGCGACCGAGCGAAAATCCGCCTGCTTTAATGCTGCGCGCAGCGGCTCACGATCAATCTTTCCGCCGGTTTTCAGTAGCGCCGAGTTCAGCAGCATGGCCGCATCGTAGCTCTGTGCGGCATAGAGAGACGGCACACGGTTGTACTTCTTGCGGAAATCCTCAACAAATTTCTTGTTCTGCGGATTGTCGAGGTCGGGGCTATAGGGCGATCCGGTAATGACGCCTACCGCAATATCTTTCAGCGCGGGCAGGGTGGTGCCATCAACGGTGGAGGCGGACAAGAGTGGCACTTTGCCCAGCAGGCCCGCCTGCTGATATTGCTTGACGAAATTCACGCCCATGCCGCCGGGATAAAACACATAGACCGCATCGGGCTTGGCGGCCTGAAGCTGTGCGATTTCAGCGGAGTAGTCCGGCTGATTGACTGTGGTGTAAACCTCATCGAGTGGCTTGCCTTTGTACTGGCCTTTGAATCCAGACAGCGCATCTTTACCCGCCTGATAGTTTGGCGCCATGAGATAGACGCGCTTATAGCCCTGCTCGCGGGCATAGACACCCATGGATTCGTGCAGTGAGTCGTTATTCCATGAGGTCGAGAAATACATGGGACTGCAGCCCTTGCCAGTAATCGGGGTTGGGCCCGCATTTGAACCAATCAGAAATACGCCGGCATCTGTGATGGGCTTATGAATCGCCATCATCACGTTCGAAAATGTCACGCCCGTGATGATGTTGACCCGATCACGCTCGATTAATTTCTTTGCGATCTCGACGCCAAGGTCAGGCTTGAGTTGATCATCTTCCTTGATGACTTGCACGGTCTGATTACCAAGCCGGCCGCCCAGATGCTCAATGCCGAGCATCAGGCCATCGTATTGGTCTTGGCCCAAGGCACCCGCCGGCCCAGACAATGTGCCGATAAAGCCGATCTTCAGCGGCTGGCTCTGGGCATATACCCCAAGGCTGCCAAGGCCGAGCATGCAAGCCAAGACCGCCGATTTAATTGGTGAAGCTTTCATTGACGTCTCCTTATTAAAATGCATTTCAAAATTGAACCTGAAAGTTGGGCTTCTGGGATCTAGGCGAAACCCCGAAGCAGGGTCATGGCGGCACTTTTTCTGCGGCCTGCCGCCGACACGCCGTCACTGGCAGCCGAGGATCGCCGCCCCGGTCAGTCAGGAACAACTGCGGTGGCTTCAATTTCAACCTTCGCCCGATCCTCGACCAAATCGGCGACCTGGACCAGCGCCATGACGGGATAGTGGCGGCCGATAACTTCTTGATACACGGCGCCCAGCTCCCGAGCGCGCGCGAGATATTCATGTTTGTCTTTGACATACCAGGTCATCCGAACAATATGCTGTGGACCCGCCTGCGCGCAGGCCAGTGTCTGCACGATATTGCGCAGGGTCTGGCGGCACTGGCCAATAAAGTCATCGGTTTCGAATTCGGCGTTTTCGTTCCAGCCCACCATGCCTGCGACATAAATCTGACGGCCGCGGGCCTCGATGCCATTTGAGTAGCCCTTGGGCTGAGCCCAGCCCGGCGGCTGCAATATATTCCACATGAATTTATCCTTTGCTCATCTGCCGAAGTTTGAAGCGCTGGAGTTTGCCAGTTTCGGTGCGCGGCAAGTGCGTCACAAAGTGCACACGCCGCGGATATTTAAAGGGCGCGATATTCGCTTTTACAAAATCCTGCAGGGCCTCCACCATGGCTGCATTGGCCTCATGGCCGGGTTTGAGCACGACATAGGCGGTGACCACTTGGCCACGCTCTTCATCAGGATCGCCGACAACACCACATTCGGCGACGGCGGGGTGTTGAAGCAGGGCGCCTTCGACCTCGGGGCCGGCAATGTTGTAGCCGGCTGAAATAATCATGTCGTCATTGCGGGCGAGATACTGGAAGTAGCCATCGCGATCCATCACAAAGGTATCGCCCGGAAGATTCCAGCCATCTTTGACGTAGTCTTTCTGACGCGGGTCATCCAAGTAGCGGCAGCCGGTGGGCCCGCGCACTGCCAGCCGGCCCGGTGTGCCGGCGCTAACGGGCCGCATGTCTTCATCAACGATCTGCGCGACATAGCCCGGAATCGCCTGGCCAATAAAACCTGGGCGGACCTGCTTGCCGGCGCTTGCGATATAAATATGAATGACTTCAGTGCCGCCAATGCCATCGGTAATTTCAATGCCAGTTGCAGTTTTCCAGAGCTGGCGCGTTGCATCGGGCAGGGCCTCGCCTGCCGAGACCGGATGACGCAGACTGCGCAGATCGAATTCAGAAGTGAGGGCGGCCATCTGCCGATAAAAAGTCGGTGCTGTGTAACACTGCGTCGCATGAAAACGCTCAATGGTCTGCAGCAGTGTCTCGGGTGTGTGCCGCTCGAGTAGCACGGCGGAGGCGCCGTATCGCAAGGGAAACGTCAGCAGTCCGCCCAGGCCAAATGTAAATGCAATCGGTGGCGTGCCACAGACGACATCGTCTGGGCCCATGTGCAGAATATGCCGTGGAAACAAATCGCTCATCACCAAAATATCGCGATGAAAATGCATCGTGCCCTTTGGATTGCCGGTCGTGCCGCTGGTAAAGGCAATCAGGCAGACATCATCCCGGCTGGTGGGGTGGGCGGCAAACCGCCCGGATTGAGACCGCATCGCCTGGGACAAAGGATCCGTCTGATCATTTCCGAAATGCAGCACCTGCTCTAAAAAAGGCGTGTAGTGGGGATGGCCTGCATCCATGCAATGCCGGAGTTCCTCTGCGAGGCTCTCGGCGCATAAGGCGGCATGAATTTCTGCCTTGTCGATAATTTTCTTTAGCTCTGCGGCCCGCAGCAGCGGCATGGTCGGCACCACCACCAGCCCCGCTTTGACTGCAGCAAGCCAGCAGGCGGCCATCATGGGGCTGTTGGCCCCCCGGAGCAGCAGCCGATTGCCGCTGACCAGTCCCAACTGGCCGGTGAGCACATGGGCGATGCGATCGACCCGATCACTGAGCTCGTGATAACTCCATTGAAAATCACCCGCAGCGTTGCGGCCGTGCAAGGCCACCCGATTGCCGTGGCCGCGCTGCAGATGGGGCTCGATTAACTCGGCCGCTGCATTCAGTGCATCTGGATACTGCACCTCTGGACGATCAAATAAAAACACTGGCCATTGATCAGCGGGCGGCAGATGCTGCCGGGAGAATAAATCCTGGTGAGATGATGGGGCGAGTTCCTGTGGCATGGCAGCTCCTTAGCCTCAGCGCTTTAGCAATTCGCGTGCAATGATCAGCTGCTGAACTTCGGTTGCCCCCTCATAAATACGGAGTGCGCGTATTTCTCGATACAGGGACTCCACGATGCTGCCGACCCGGACACCAACGCCGCCATGCAGTTGAACCGCTGCATCAATAATGCGCTGGGCAGATTCGGTTGCGGTGAGTTTGGCCATTGCCGCTTCCTGGGTGATGCGATGGCCTTGGTCACGCATCCAGGCTGCTCGATACGTCAGCAGCCGGGCAGCATCTAGCTCAGTGGCCATTGTTGCAAGCTTGGACTGCGTGATTTGAAAATCGGCCAGGGTCTGGCCAAACATGGTCCGCTCTTTTGCCCAGCGGATGGCCTCATCCAGTGCACGCTGTGCAAAGCCCAGGGCTGCGGCAGCCACAGAAGTCCGAAAGACATCGAGTGTTGCCATCGCGATCTTAAAGCCGCCGCCCTCATCGCCGATTCGATGATGGGCAGGAATTCTGGCTCCATTAAATTTCAAATGGGCCAAGGGATGCGGCGCAATCACATCAATGCGCTGCGCGATCTCAAGGCCAGGGGTCAAGGCCGAAACAATAAACGCGCTGATGCCTTTTGCTCCCCGGCCGGCAGTCCCGGGGCCTGTGGTCTCGTCGTCGCTACGGGCGAAGACCACATAAAAATCAGCGATGCCACCATTGGAGATCCAGGTTTTTTCACCATCTAAGATGTAATCGTTGCCATCTCGTCGGGCCCGACACTGCATGGCGGCGACATCCGAGCCGGCCTGGGGTTCGCTGAGTGCAAATGCGGCAATGGCCGCACCCGCTGCAACACGCGGCAGAAATGCCACCCGCTGCTCACTGCTGCCAAACAGGCTGATGGCGCCTGAGCCCAGGCCCTGCATCGCAAAAGCAAAATCAGCAAGCCCATGATGCCAGGCGAGCCCCTCACGAATCAGGCAGATACTGCGTGTTTCGATGGTGTCGTGCCGGCCGCCATACGCCGGTCCTGCCACGGCATGCGCAAGCCAGCCATCTCGGCCAAGTGCAGCCACCAAACGACGGCAGCTGTCATCGACATTTTTTTCATCGGCATCGTGCTGAAGGTGTTGGCTTGCCCATGCATGCAGCGACTGACGTAAAGCAGCATGATGCTGATCGAAAAAGGGCCACTGTAGCGGGGCCATGAGGGGGGTCTCGGGCAGGCGGGCCGTCATCTCAGTCGCCTTGAAAGCTGGGCTTTTGCTTAGCGACAAAAGCATGATAAGCCCGATGAAAATCATTGGTCATCATGCAGATCGCCTGGGCCTGGGCCTCAGATTCAATCGCCTCATCAACACTCATGGCCCATTCCTGCTGCAACATTTTTTTGGTCATGCCATTGGCAAATGTTGGGCCTTGCGCCAATTCCTGCGCCATGAGCCGGGCCTGCTCATCGAGCGCCTCTGGCGTGCAGAGGCGGTTCAGAAATCCCCAGCGTTCTGCCTCCTCGCCGCCGAGGCCGCGGCCGGTGTAGAGCAATTCAGCTGCCCGGCCCTGGCCAACGACACGGGGCAGCAATGCACAGGCACCCATATCGCAGCCCGCGAGCCCGACGCGATTAAAGAGGAAATAGGTTTTGCTGCGGCCAGTGCCCAATCGCAGGTCAGCACCCAGGGCCAGCATGGCGCCCGCGCCTGCGCAGATGCCATCGATGGCCGCGATGATCGGCTGGGGGCAGGCCCGCATGGCCTTGACGACATCGCCAGTCATGCGCGTGAAGGCCAGCAGGCCTGGCATATCGAGTTCGGTCAGGGGCCCGATGATTTCATGGACATCACCGCCCGAGCAGAAATTCTGGCCATCACCGCGAATGACAATGGCATGCACATCATCTGCGGCCGTCATGGCACGAAACAAATCACGTAACTCTGCATACGAATCAAAGGTCAGCGGATTTTTTTTCTCAGGGCGGTTCAGCGTAATGGTGGCCACAGACTGTTGACACTCATAGCGTATGAATTGGCCCTGATAGTGGGCCAGCCGCTGCCGATGTCGTGGCAGCTGGTGGGACTTTCCCGGCAAATAACGGCTGCTCATTGAGATTCCTCCTGGGCGTGGGCCTGATGCTGATGAACGGCCGACTTCAGGTCGCCCAGCAGGCGGTGCAGCTGCGCCCGCTGACGGTCCCCGAGGCCGGAGAAGAGATCGATGACCCACTGCTCATGCTGGCCCGCCATCCGATGAAAGCCTCGGCGTCCAGCGGCCGTGAGTCGTACTCGAAACGAACGGCGGTCCTGCGGGTCCGCATGACGTTGCACGAGTTTTTCTTGTTCAAGCTGATCCACCAGGGCCGTTACATTGCCGCCGCTGACCATCATTCGGCGTGTCAGCTCACCCATGGTGAGCCCCTCACGGTGTCGTTCAAGCTGTGCCAGGAGGTCAAATCGGGATAAGGTGACATCAAAATGCGTTCGCAGACGCTGCCGAATCTCGCCTTCAATCAGCAGGCTGCATGACAGCAGTCGCAGCCAAAGCCTGAGCGATTCATGATGGTCCTCATGCGCCCGCATTTCCCGATCGGAATGGCGAATCGCATCATGTTCGTAGGCCGCATGATGATTCATCCGGCGAGCTCCCCACCATCGATCACGATGGTCTGTCCGTTAATGGAGCCACTTGCGGGATTGCAGAGCCAGAGCACGGCGGTCGCCACTTCCTGCGGCTGGACAAGGCGCTGCTGTGGATTGCGTTTGGCAAGCATCGCCCGGGCCTCTTCGGCGCTTTTTCCGGTTTTGCTTTGAAGCGTGTCAATTGCCTGCGCCACGATATCGGTCTCGGTGTAGCCTGGGCAGATGGCATTGACGGTGATGTGGTGTTTTGCAAGCTCAAGCGCGAGCGATCGGGTCAGGCCGATGACGCCATGTTTAGCGGCGGTATACGCGCTGACTTGCGGGTATCCCTGCAGGCCTGCCGTGCTGGCGATATTGATGATGCGTGCAAAGTGGTTGGCTTGAGCGGCCTGACGCATTGAGCCGAGTGCCGCCTGTATCGCATTAAAACTCCCCGTCAGGTTCACCGCGATCATGCGTTGCCATAACGCGGGGCTTGTCTCGTCAATACTGCAGCTTTCGGCCTGGCCGGCATTGTTCACCAGAATCGTAATGGGGCCGAGCCGTTCTGCGGCGAGCCGAAATGCGCTCGCCAGGCCGGCATGATCGGTAACGTCGACTGCCAGCGTGTGATGTTCGGCTGCGCGGGGCAGCTCGGCGGCCAACGCCGTCAGCGGCGGCATGCTGCGGCCGATCAGCGTGAGCCGCGCACCGGCTGCTGCAAGTGTGCGGGCGATGGCGGCCCCGATGCCGCGGCCTGCGCCCGTGATGACCGCATGCTGGCCCTGGAGTTGTAACGACGTCATTTGCTCGTCGTCCCGGCGAGTGCCGCCGCCCGCTCGAAGTTGGTTTCGAGCTGGGATTTGCCCGCCAGATACTGAGGTGGCCAGTCAATGCCACGAAAGCCAATGCGCGCAGCCTCGGTCAATGTCCAGGCGGGATTGGCCAGGTGTGGCCGCGCAACCGCACAGAGATCGGCCCGGCCTGCTGCGATGATGCTGTTGACATGATCTGCTTCGCTGATTGCACCGACTGCGATTGTGGCGATCCCTGCTTCTTGCCGAATTCGGTCTGCAAAGGGTGTCTGATACATACGGCCATAGGTCGGTTTTTGCGCAGGACTGACCTGGCCCGAAGAGCAGTCAATCATGTCAGCGCCGGCGGATTTAAATGCCTTTGCGATCTCCACGGCATCGGCAGGTGTGATGCCGCCTTCCACCCAATCATGGGCCGAGATTCGAACACTGATCGGCAGATGATCGGGCCATGCCGATCGGACCGCAGAAAATACCTCGAGCGGAAAGCGCAGGCGATTTTCTAGGCTGACGCCATAGGCATCGGTTCGATGATTGGTCAGCGGTGAGATAAATGCCGACAGCAAATAGCCGTGGGCACAGTGGAGTTCGAGCCAGTCAAAGCCCGCCCGCGCAGCCCGCTGTGTGCAGGCGACAAACTGTTGAATCAGATCCTGCATCTGGGCCTTCGACATGGCCTGTGGAAGCGGCCCATTGGGCAGGTAGGGCGTGGCGGAGGCCGACAGCAGCGGCCAATTGTTTTCGGGCAGCGGCTGATCCATTCCCGTGTGTTCCCATGGCGCATTGGTGCTGCCTTTCGGCCCCGAATGGCCGATTTGAATGCCGATCTTTGCATCGGTCTGCTGGTGTACCCAGTCGACAATTCGGCCAAAGGCCTGCTGCTGGGCATCATTCCAGAGGCCGGGACAGCCGGGTGTGATGCGGCCCTCGGCGCAGGGGGCAGTCATCTCGACCATGACCAGGCCAGCGCCGCCCAAGGCCCGTGCGCCAAGATGGACCAAGTGGAAGTCGCCCGCGATGCCATCGACTGCCGAGTACTGCGCCATCGGCGAGACCACCACGCGATTTTTCAGGTGGACTGAGCGAAGCCGATAGGGCGTGAACATGGGCGGAATGGCGGCTTTGGCGGGGCTCTGGGCCCGGCTGGCAAACCACTGCTCATAGCCCTCAAGCCAGGTCGCATCGCGCAGCCGAAGATTTTCATGGCTGATGCGCTGGCTTCGGGTCAGCATGGAGTACATGAATTGTTCGGGCTCAAGCTGATCGCAATAGCGCTGGCCGCAGACCTCGAACCACTCCATCGCATTCCATGCGGCATTTTGAATCTTCAGCGTTTCGACACGGCGCAGTTCCTGATAGGCGGCGAGCACTTGGGGAATTTGTGAGGCCTCATGGCCGAAGTGATCGAATTGGCGGGTGAGCTCAATTGCATCTTCCAGCGCCAGTTTCGTGCCCGAGCCGATGGCAAAGTGGGCGGTGTGCACCGCATCCCCCATCAGGACCACATGACTGCCCTGCTGGTTTTTCAGCCACCACTGGTCGCAGACCACGCGCTGGAAATTCAGCCAGGCAGAGCCACGCAGATGCCGCGCATTGGTCATGAGCGCGGCGCCCTTCAGCGTATCGGCAAAGAGCGACTCACAAAACGCAATCGATTGTTCTTGATCGGCCTGATCGAGCTGGTGTGCCTGCCAGACCGATTCTGGACACTCCACAATGAAAGTCGTCGTTTGCTGATCAAATTTGTAGATATGTGCCTGGAACCACCCATGCTGGGTTTTCTCAAAGGCAAAGGTGAACGCATCGTAGAGACGGTTTGTGCCCAGCCAGATGAAGCGATTGGGCCGCACCACAATGTCAGGCCGAAAGTGCTCTGCGTAGCGTGTCCGAATTTTTGAGTTGATGCCATCGCAGGCGATGATGAGATCAGCATCCGGGAAGTCGTCATCAGAGTCCACCTCGGTGCTAAAGCGCAGCTTGACACCCAAGGCCTCGCATCGCGACTGCAGAATATTGAGAAGTTTTTTTCGGCCAATGCCGACAAAGCCGTGGCCGCCAGAGCGAATCACGCGGCCTTTAAACCTGAGCTCAATGTCATCCCAGTGATTAAACGCCTGCTGGATTTCATCTGCGGTAACCGCATCCCACTGCCGCATGTTGTCCATCGTGGCGTCCGAGAAGACCACGCCCCAGCCGAATGTGTCATAGGGCAGATTGCGCTCGACGACGGTGACGTCGTGCTGCGGATGCCGTGCTTTCATCAGGAGGCCGAAATACAAGCCGGCGGGACCACCGCCAATACAGACGATCTTTATGGCGAACCTCCGATGCCTCAATAAATTTCAATATTGAAATAAATATCGGCCAAAAGCCGGGCCGCGTCAAGCCCGCCGGCCCCCGGCTCAGATGCAGATGCCGGGTGTGCGGTGCCGCAGAAATCGCAGGGCAGACAGCACGGTGAGTGCAGAGGTCTTGGGGTTTTCCGCAAGGGGCCGGCCGGCCAGCGTGACCCGCATCTCGCCAAAGGCGCCGTATGCCGAAAACTCATGAATGTTTTCGCTGATGGTGGGGTCGGCAATCAGCTGCACCTGCGTCTGATCTAAACCAACGCCCGCCAGCGCGAGTGCGGCGGCGACATTCGCATTCTTTGGATATTGGCGGGCTGCATCTCGGGCGCTTGCCCGCAGAATGACTGCAGGCGCTTGTAGGGAATCAAGGTCAAGCACCGCTTCAGCAGCAGTCCCCCGCCAGCCGGAAATTGGTTTTCGGCCGATGTAGGTCACCGACTGAAGGCCTGCGAGCCGGGCAGCAGAAAGCGCATCAATGCCGCCGATGGCGCCAGGCAGCAGGTGAAGGCGTGTTGCGCCGATAAGCGTCGCCGCTTCGAGCTGCTCTGCAACGCCCGGTGTTGCGAGTGCGCCCACCGACAGCATTGCACACTCAATGCCGGCGGAAAGCGCGGGAATGATGTGCTGCCCGAGTGCTGCGTGGCCGGCACATTCCAGCGCTAGATCGCAGTCTTGGGGCAGATGGGTGAGCACTTCGGCCCGGCCATCAATCCATGCGGCCGCCTCGGCCTGCCGGCTTTCGGAGACAACAACCGCGCGAATACGGATTTCCGGCTCTTGCCAGGCACGCTCAAAGATGGCGCGGCCAACGGCACCAAGACCAATCAGTGCAGTTGCGATTTTGTTTTCGCGTGATGCAGCCTGTTCGCGCGTTTCTGCCGTTGTCCGGGAGAGGTGTCGAGGAGTCGCTTCGGTTGCAGTCCGGCCCATGCTGGCAATCTGGTCGTGAGTTGATGCGAATGCATTAAGCAGTATAGACCTCCTGCCCGGTCACACAAGTTGTCGGCGGTATGATGCGCACCATGCGTGAGATCGTGATGTCGAATTGGTCTGAGTTTGTGCAGCGGGTCGATGAACTCGAGGGCTGGGCCTTTCGTGGTGAGTCCGAGGCGGCCTGGCCTT
>CAYTRY010000003.1:24923-85870 GCA_964440375.1 uncultured Bordetella sp.
GTCGATGAACTCGAGGGCTGGGCCTTTCGTGGTGAGTCCGAGGCGGCCTGGCCTTTGCAGACCGCATTGGCCCGACGGCTCAGCGCGTACTGCCCGGATAAGACGCTCTGGCCGCTGCGGGAGACGCGTGCCCTGCGGGTCTTTCGGCGAAAAGGGCACATCTACTTAAATGACTCCTCGACACTGCGAGATGATCTGCGAACACTCGCCTTGATGCAGCATCATGGGGCGCCGACCCGTCTGCTGGATTTCACAAAGTCGGCCTTTGTGGCGGCATTTTTCGCGCTCGAAAGCGCGCTTGGCGATTCCGCGGTGTATGCCTTGAATACGCCACTGCTCTGGGGATTGGCGCCCGCCTTTAATCCTGCGCTCACGCGGGATCGTATTGATCCGCGTGTGCCGGGGCATTTTGATAAGTATTTTGTGAACAATGAGTTTCCGGTGGTCTGGGTCGGCGAGCCCCTTGAGATGGATCGTCGCCTGATCGCACAGTCGGGCTTGTTCGTCATTCCTGGCCAGATCGATCGTCCGCTGTCTGAAGTGCTCGACAGTTATCAGACCGATGCTGAATTGCTGGTGAAGTATGTGCTGCCCCAGCCCATTCGAGATGAGGCGATGAAGTCCCTCTACCGGATGAACATCACGCAGGCCACATTGCTTCCGGATCTTGAAGGCTTAGCGCGGGCAAGCGCTTATGAGCTTGAGGTGGTCTGGGAAAGCCTGGTGGAGGATTTTCGTAAGCAGGCCCGCCCCCGGTAGCCGGCTTTTCACACCCACCCGCCCACGGCAATGCCGCCTGCAGGTGGATGAAGCCTGACTAGGCCGATGCGATCGCAGCGTTAAATGTTGGACTGGGCCGCATGATGGCAGCGATTTTTTGCGCATCGACCATGTAATAGCCGCCGATGTCCACGGCCTTGCCCTGCACTGCATTGAGCTCCGCCACAATCTTCTGTTCATTCTCGGTCAGGTGCTTAGCTAAGCCTGAAAAATGCTTGGCCAGTTCGGTGTCCTCTGACTGCGATGCAAGCTCCTGGGCCCAGTACATGGCCAGATAAAACTGGCTGCCCCGATTATCGAGCTCACCGGTTTTGGGGGAGGGCGACTTGCGATGATCGAGCAGCTTTCCGGTCGCAGCATCCAGCGTTTTGGCCAACAGCTTGGCTTTTGAGTTGCCGGTTTTGATGCCAAGCTCCTCTAGGCTTACGGCAAGCGCCAAAAATTCGCCAAGGGAATCCCAGCGCAAATGATTTTCTTCGGTCAGCTGCTGTACATGCTTGGGGGCAGATCCGCCAGCGCCCGTTTCGTACATGCCGCCGCCCGCCATGAGTGGCACGATGGATAGCATCTTCGCGCTCGTGCCAAGCTCCATGATGGGAAACAGATCGGTGAGATAGTCCCGCAGAATATTGCCGGTGACCGAGATGGTGTCAAAGCCGCGCACCACGCGCTCTAGCGTGTAGCGCATCGCGCGGACCTGAGACATGATTTGAATATCAAGGCCCTCGGTGTCGTGATCGTTGAGATAGGTTTTTACCTTCTTGATCAGTTCATTTTCATGCGGCCGATAGGGATCCAGCCAGAAGACGGCGGGCATGCCGGAGTTACGGCAGCGGGTCACTGCAAGCTTGACCCAATCGCGAATCGGCGCATCTTTGACCTGACACATGCGCCAAATGTCGCCCTCCTCGACATGCTGCGACAGCAGCACTTCACCGGTTTCGCAGTCGGTGATATTGGCAGTGCCGTCCTCAGCGATCTCAAAGGTCTTGTCGTGCGATCCGTATTCTTCAGCCTGCTGGGCCATGAGCCCTACGTTGGGCACCGTGCCCATGGTTTTTGGATCGAAGGCCCCATGCCATTTGCAGAAGTTGATCATCTCTTGATAGATCCGGGCAAACGTGCTCTCCGGCATGACGGCCTTCACTTCCTTGAGTCGCCCATCGGCACCATACATCTTGCCGCCGTTACGGATCATGGCGGGCATGGAGGCATCCACAATCACGTCGTTCGGAGAGTGAAAGTTCGTGATGCCTTTTGCAGAGTCCACCATCGCCAGCTCGGGCCGATGTTCGTGGCAGGCATGAAGATCGCGCATGATTTCCTCGCGCTCACGCTCAGGCAGGGTCGCGATTTTGTTGTAGAGATCGACCATGCCGTTATTGACATTCACGCCGAGTTCTTTCAAGACTTTGGCATGTTTTTCAAAGGCCTCTTTGTAAAAAATCTTGACACAGTGGCCAAAGACAATCGGATGCGAGACCTTCATCATGGTGGCCTTCACATGCAGCGAGAACATCACGCCGGATTTGCGGGCGTCCTCGATTTCGCGCTCATAAAATTCGCAGAGGGCCTTGCGACTCATAAACATTGAGTCAATGATCTCGCCAGCCTGAAGCGCGACCTTTGGCTTGAGCACCATGGTCTTGCCGCTTTTGGTGATCAATTCCATCTTGACGGTGCGAGCACGATCCAGCGTCATGGATTTTTCGCCGTGATAGAAATCCCCATGGTGCATATGCGAGACATGGGTCCGCGAGGCCTGCATCCATTCGGCCATGGCGTGGGGATTCTTGCGTGCGTACTCCTTGACGGCACGCGGAGCGCGGCGGTCAGAGTTTCCTTCGCGCAGCACTGGGTTGACCGAGGAGCCAATGCACTTGGCGTAGCGCTCCCGGATGGCTTTTTCCTCATCTGTTTTCGGATCGCTGGGGTAATCCGGAATTTTGTAGCCCTTGGACTGCAGCTCTTTGATCGCAGCGGTGAGCTGCGCGACGGTGGCGCTGATGTTGGGCAGCTTGATGATATTGGCATCGGGCTGCAATGTTTTTTTGCCAAGCTCCGACAGCGTGTCGGGCATGCGCTGCGCCTGCGAGAGGTGCTCCGGGAAGCTGCCCAGGATGCGGGCGGCCAGCGAGATGTCGGCGGCCTCGATCTGGACCTTGGCAGGCTTGGTGAACGCCCGAATCACCGGCAAAAAGGCGTGCGTGGCCAGCATCGGCGCCTCATCGGTGAGGGTGTAAATAATGGTGGGATCTTGGCTCATTCGGTTTTCTCCTCTAGCGGCCGGATGGTGATCTTTTTGTAGTGCAGCGATTATCGCCCGAGGCGGCAGGCCAGTCCTTTTCCTCGCGCGGCGGGGCCCCGGAGGCCTTTAACCCAGCTAGCGTTATGGTCTTTTGCATTGGGGGGGGGGGCGAAATTTTGATATCAGTTGATAAACTTTGGGCTGCCCGAATCCCACAATAAAAACAATGAAAACCAACGCCTGGCTCGAGGTACGGCAGTTTATTCAAGAGGCCATTCATAATTCCGAATTCGCCCAGCTCGACGACATCTCGCTTCGACTCTTGGATTGGGTTGTCGTTCAAAATAGCCGCAGCGCAGCCCCCCTGTATATGCAAAGCCTCGTGCTTCGCGCCAATGTCGCCTCTCCCGCCACCATCTATAAATCGGTCTCGAAACTGATGGATCAACACATGATTGAGGTCACCGTCGATCCCGAAGACACCCGACGAAGAATCGTTCGGCCTTCGCCCACGACACTTAAGCTGATGGATCGTCTGGGCAGTCGCACGGACGCCTGGATCAAATCGCTTCAGCACTGATCAATCGGGCCCTGGTCCGATGAAGGTCCTATCGTTGCTGCGCCATGCGACAGCGGTGAGGGATCCTCGGTTTGTGGATTTTGATCGGCCGCTTGAGCCTTCAGGCGAGCGTGACGCATTGCGTCTGGGCATGCGGCTTCGAGATGCTCAGACCGGTTTTGATCGAATCATCTGCAGCCCAGCTGCTCGGACCAGCCGAACGGCGAATCTGCTGCTTCAAGCCATGGGCCTTCAGCAGCCGGTGATCGAATTGGAGAAGGCGCTGTATACCTCCAGCGTGGATCGGCTGCTGCGCATCATCGCCCGAGTCGACGACGCTGTGGAGCGGCTGCTGATCGTTGGCCATAACCCGGAGCTCTCGGAGCTCGCAATCTTTTTATCGGCAGATGCCGAAGAGCTCTCGCCCTGCACGCTGGTGAACTTGCGCTGGGAGTCCACAGGATGGCTGGGCCTTGAGCTCACCCGGCCAACAGCGGTCTCGATCCTTCGGCCGCCTTATTAAGTCGGCGCAGCCGACAGCCAGCCCGCGATCTGTCGTAGCCGCTTTAATTCATCGTCTTGGGCTAAAAGCATTGCCTTTTCAGCAGCGGGCAGCGGCAGCAGCTCTGCCCATCGGTCAGCGACCCAGCCACATTCATCCAGGCGATAGGGCGGACGCATCGGAATGTCGGCCTCTTGGCCCTGCTGTTGTGCGGCGGCAATCAATCCCCCGAGTTGATCGGCAAGCGGCTGAAGATCAGCCGGAATCGGCAGGCGGGACGGCGCCGGGCAGGGGATGATTTCCCCACTCCAGAGTCCATAGGCGCCGCGTGCATGCTCGCCTAAACGAAAGCGTGCTGTGCCCACACAGGCCACCGACAGCACGGCGGGCTGCAGGGCCTGCACGCTGAGTAATTGCACCCGGCAGCCGATGTCATACAGACGCTCCTGCGCACCTGCTTTTTGGACTTCGTGCCCGTCGGCCAGCGGCACAACGCCGAAAGCAATGCCCTCCTGCTGGCAGCGTCGTATCAAATGCAGGTAGCGAACTTCGAAGATGGTGAGCCGCAATAGGCCCTCAGGAAAGACGGGCTGGGACAGCGGAAAAAGTGGCAGTGTTTCAGTCGCCATGCGGCGGGGTTTCCTTTGATACAGTCAGATTCTATGAGTAAAGCCTTCACGAAAGAGCGTGATGATGATCCGCAAGAGGAGCCCGATGCCCAGGGCGCTGCGCTGCCCTCGGGCACACCGAATTACCTGACGCCAGCCGGCTATGCGGCGCTCACAGCAGAGCTTCATCAGCTGCTGAAAGTGGAGCGCCCGAAAACAGTCGAGATCGTGTCGTGGGCGGCCTCCAACGGGGATCGCTCAGAAAATGGAGATTACATCTACGGCAAGCGCCGCCTGCGTGAGATCGATCGCCGTCTGCGATTTCTCTCCAAGCGGCTCGCGGTGGCCCAGGTCGTTGATCCGGCTGCACAAGCCGGCAATGATCAGATTTTCTTTGGCGCACAAGTCACCATTGAAGATGAACAAGGCGATCAGCAGACGTATCGAATTGTGGGGGTCGACGAGACCCATCTGGCTGCCCAGAGCATCAGCTGGGTCTCCCCCATGGCCCGGGCGCTGATCAAGGCCCGCGAGGGAGACACCGTGACCGTGCAGAGCCCCTCTGGCCCAAGAGAAATTACTGTGGTGCGCGTTGCCTATGGCGATGCTGCCGAAACGCAATTTAATTCTCATTGATGAGAGGGCCGCTCATGACCCAGCACATCGAACCCGGACCGCTTGCCGATGCAGTCCTTCGCCTTGAACTGAATACCACTCGTGGCAGCGCCCGGCTGCGTGATTTTCTGGGCCATCAATGGGTGATCTTTTTTTACCCCAAAGACGACACCCCCGGCTGCACGGTGGAGGCCAAGGATTTCTCGGTCCAGCATCGGAATTTTCTTGCGGCCGATACGCAGGTCATTGGCGTTTCCCGAGACAGCCTGGCCTCGCATGAGAAATTTATTGCCAAGCATGGCCTATCGATCACCCTGGTCTCCGATCATCAGGAATCAGTCTGCCAGGCATTTGGTGTTTTAAAAGAAAAAAATCTTTATGGCAGAAAATTTATCGGCATCGAGCGCTCCACTTTTCTGATCGATGCAAAGGGCGCCGTGCGCCGCGTCTGGCGCAATGTGAAGGTGCCGGGCCATGTGCAAGAGGTGCTCGCTGCTGCGCGCCAGAAAGCGCCCTAGGCCGCTATCGATGCATCATGCAGCCCAGATCGGCGATGCGCTCGCCACCATCGACACCCCGGCCCTGATCCTGGATCGGTCTGCGTTTGAGCGAAATGTTGCCGCCCTCATGGCGTCGGTCAGCGGCCTGCCGATTGCGGTCCGTCCGCATGCCAAAAGCCACAAGTGTCCAGAAATTGCCCGCCGCCAGATCGCGGCAGGCGCTGTGGGTATCTGCTGTCAGAAGGCCTCTGAGGCACAGGCCTTTGTCGAGGCCGGTATTCAAAACATCTTGATTTCCAATGAGGTTGTTGGCGAAAGGAAAATCGCCCGTCTAATGGCGATGGCCCAGCATGCAGATCTCGCGGTCTGTGTGGACCACATTGAGAATGCCCAGGCGCTGAATGCAGCAGCGATTGCTGCCGGCATTCGGCTGGGGGTGTTGATCGAACTGGAGGTGGGCGCCCAGCGCTGCGGCATCGCGCCAGGTGGGCCCGCCCTGGCGCTTGCACAAGCGATCGGCCAGATGCCGGGCTTGAGATTGTTGGGCCTTCAGTCGTATCACGGCCCGGCCCAGCATCTGCGCACACTTTCAGAGCGGCGTCGCGCCATTGATCAGGCCATCTCGCTGACCCGCGACACTCGCGATTTGTTGGCCAGGCATGGCATCGTCTGCAGCCGCATTACGGGCGCAGGTACTGGCAGCTTCATGCTCGAGGCGTGCAGCACGGTCTACACCGAGATCCAGCCCGGCTCTTATATTTTTATGGATGCGGATTACAGCCGCAATGATTGGCACGACAGCGGCATGCCGATCTTTGAGCAGAGTCTATTTATCCTGACTTCGGTCATGAGTCTGCGGGATCCTGATCATGCGGTAGTGGATGCGGGCCTGAAAGCCTCCAGCGTGGATTCTGGCCTGCCACTGATTGCAGATCTCGCGGATGTGCGCTTTCATAAAGCCTCGGATGAGCATGGCGTTTTACAGCGCGGACCAAAAGCCGAAAAAATGCGGCTGGGCCAGAAGATGCGCTTGATCCCTGGCCATTGCGATCCCACCGTGAATTTGTACGATGAATTGATCGTGGTGCACGAGGGCCACGTCGAGGCCATCTGGCCGATTCTTGCGCGCGGGGCATTGCGCTGATGGGCGGCCTGGTGCTCTTGGTCGACGCAGTCATGCTGCTGACCGCGCTTGAACTCTTGGGCCTGGCCTGGTGGTATCGCCGTTTTGGCCGGGGGGTCCCGCCGCAAGAGATTCGGCTCAATCTCTGTTCGGGCCTAGCGCTCATGGGAGCGCTGCGCGCAGCGCTTTCGGGGGCCAGCAGTCTGATGATCATGCTGCTGCTCTTGGTGGCCGGATTTTTTCATGCCCTAGACATTCGAAGTCGATGGCGGCGGTAAACTAGCCGCCATGGCAGTTGCATTTCCATTTTCCGCAATCGTTGGCCAGGAAGAAATGAAGCTGGCGATGCTGGTGACCACCATTGATCCGACGATTGGCGGTGTGTTGGTCTTTGGTGACCGGGGCACAGGAAAGTCCACCGCAGTGCGGGCCTTGGCCGCGATTCTTCCGAAAATGAAGGCGGTCGTGGGCTGTCCGTATGCCTGCGACCCCGAGTCTCGTCAGGCCCATTGCGAGTTTTGCGCCGAACGAAAGGCCAGCACCGCGCGCATGAAGATCCATCAGCTGCCGGTGCCAGTGGTCGATCTGCCACTCGGTGTTACCGAAGACCGTGTGGTGGGTGCGCTCAATCTCGAGCGTGCACTTGCCGATGGGGTGAAGGTATTTGAGCCCGGACTTCTGGCGCGCGCCAATCGCGGCTTTCTCTACATCGACGAAGTGAATCTGCTGGAAGATCACATTGTCGATCTGCTGATTGATGTTGCCGCCAGCGGCGAGAACGTGGTCGAACGCGAGGGCTTGAGCGTTCAGCATCCTGCACGTTTTGTGTTGGTCGGCAGTGGCAACCCTGAAGAAGGCGAGCTTCGTCCTCAGCTGTTGGATCGGTTTGGACTCTCGGTGGATGTCCGAACGCCCGATGATCTCGCCGATCGCATTGAGGTTGTCAAACGTCGTGATGCATTTGAGCGGGATCCGCAGGCTTTTACAGAGCTCTGGAAAAAAGAAGACAGCAAAATTCGCCGCAAGATCAGCCATGGCCGCGAACAGCTCGCATCGGTAAAAGTCGCCGATGAGATTCTGCGGCAAGCATCTTCACTGTGTATGAAGCTGGGTACGGATGGTCTGCGCGGGGAGCTCACGCTGATGCGCGCAGCGCGGGCCTTGGCCGCATTGGAATCCGCCAAGACCGTCTCGTCAGGCCATCTGCGTCGGGTCGCGCCAATGGCACTGCGTCATCGGCTGCGCCGAAATCCTCTTGATGACACGGCATCCGGTGTGAGAGTACAGCGGGCCGTTGATGAACTCTTTAACGCCTAACGCCGCCGACGACGCGGTACTGGCTGCGGCCTTATTTGCGCAGGATCCTATCGGGCTGGGCGGCATTTGTGTGCAGGCCCATGCGGGCCCGGTGCGTACGCGCTTTATTGAATTTATTCAATCACGTCTGCGGCCGGATCAGCCCTCTCGCAAGCTGCCATTGTCGATTCAAGACGAGCGGCTGCTCGGCGGGCTCGATCTGGTGTCGACCTTGCAGTCGGGCCGCCCGGTGCTCTCGCAGGGCTTGCTCGCCGAGGTCAATGGCGGCGTTTTATGGGTCGCCATGGCAGAGCGCATGGGTCCTGCGCTTGCTGCACGCATCGCGCTTGCGATGGATCGCGGTGAGATCGTGGTGGCGCGCGAGGGGCTGGTGGCAACAACACCTACAGCCTTTGGACTTGTGCTCCTTGATGAACAGGTAGAAGAGGATGAGTCCGCACCTCGATCGCTATTGGATCGTCTCGCCTTTCATATTGATCTGCGTGCAGTGCCGCTATCCGACTTAGAAGAGGCCATTCATTTTTTTCAAGAGTCACAGGATGGCGATACGAGCCCGCCGAATGCAGCATGGGATCGGACTGCGCTGCCCGAGTTAAACGATTCGCTGGCTGCCGCCTTGTGCACGACTGCGCTGGCCCTCGGCATTGACTCGCTTCGCGCAGTGATGTTGGCGCATCGTGTTGCAGCCCTCGCGTGCAGCTGGCGTTCGGCCAGCCAGATCAGCCAAGAAGATGCGGCCCTCGCGGCGCGGCTCGTGCTCGCACCGCGCGCAACCATGCTGCCAGCTCCGGAGGAATCGGCGTCTGCACAAGAGCCTCCGCCGGCTGAGCCCCCGCAGTCGGATTCGGAGTCAGAGCAGGCTCCAAAAGACCCACAGCAGCTGCAGGCCTTAGATGAAGTGGTGCTGCAGGCGGCCAAGGCGGCGATTCCTGCTGGCCTTTTGGCGCAGCTCTTGCTGGATCCGAATCGTCTGGGCCGAGGCGGTTCAGGAAAATCGGGTGCCCTGAAAAAAAGTGGACTGCGCGGCCGCCCCATCGGATCTCAGCCCGGCCTGCCGCGTTCCGGTGCGCGGCTCAGCCTGATGGATACCTTGCGTGCGGCTGCGCCCTGGCAACGGCTGCGCCGCCGTGGCCAGATGCCAGCGAGATCATTGGGCCCAACGGCGGGAGCGTCTGCGCTTCAGATTCGTGCAGAGGATTTTCGTATCAGGCGATTCAAAGAACGCTCCGAGACGACCACAATTTTTGTAGTGGATGCATCCGGCTCCTCTGCGCTGCATCGGCTTGCCGAGGCCAAGGGCGCTGTCGAGTTATTGCTGGCGGATTGTTATGTCCGCCGTGATCAGGTGGCGGTGATTGCTTTTCGTAATCAGCAGGCCGAAATTATTCTGCCGCCGACACGCTCACTGGTGCGGGCCAAGCGCAGCCTCTCAGGACTGCCGGGCGGAGGAGGCACGCCGCTCGCAAAAGCCTTACAGATCAGCCAGCGGCTTGCCGAGAGTGTGAAGCGCCGAGGCGGAACGCCTGTGGTGGTGATGCTGACCGATGGCAAGGCCAATATCAGTCTGGAGGGTCAGCCGGGCCGCGAGCAGGCCCGCCAGGACGTTGCACTTGCCGCGCAGCAGTTTTTGGTTGCAGGTGTTTCAGCGATGGTGATTGATACCTCGCCGCAGCCGTCATCGGCCGCCCAGGCATTATCTGAGCAGATGCGGGCCCGTTATCTTCCGCTGCCGCATGCTGGAGCGGCAGTGGTGTCTCAGGCCGTTAAGACAATGGTCTGAATAAACCGTGCAACCTCGGCGGGCCGCTCTTCATGTAAGAGATGGCCGCCCGTCCACGTGGTGACATCAGCGGTGGGAAACGATGATCGAATCACGTTTTTTAGCGGCAGTTCTTTTACCCAAGCATCTTGTGCGCCAAGAAGAAAACTGGTGGGCAGGGTAAGCGCATGTGATCTCGTTAATAGGCCAGGCAGATCAGCGCCCGCCATAAATTCCATCGCGCCTTGAACATGATTGGGCTGCGTAAAGAGATATCGGTAAAGCCGCCGATGAGATTCCGGAATCTTGGATCCCGTCGAGTCCAGCAGCTGATCCACCATGCCGGTATTGGCCGCAAGAAACGCAAGCATTCCGGTCATCGGTGACGAAGTCGCAATCGGTGCGACCACGGGCCCGAGCATGGTGGTGTAGAGCAGCGGCGGAGGCACCAGTGATGGGTTTAGCCCAACAATTCGAATCGGCTGAAGGGCCGGTGTCTGTTTTGCAAATCGAAGCGCCCACTCGATAGCAAGCGGCGCACCTGCCGAATGGCCCACGACGACCAGTCGGCCGGTGCACTGCAGGTAGGCCAGCAGCTGCTGCAGCACCTCGGCCATCGCAGGCAGGCGCATCATGCGGGCCTGGGCACCGCGGGTAAAGCCGTGGCCGGGCAGATCAACGGCGAGCACATCTGCAAACGCAGTCAGTGGCTCAATTAACTCAGACCAGGAATGGGCGGATGAGCCGGTTCCATGGAGCAGCAGCAGCAGCGGCCCCCCGGTTTTCTTGGCGGGGTGAAACTGCAGGTGCCAGCTCAGGCCGTCCAGGGCCACCAGCCGGCTTGCCTTGCGGTGCGGCCAGTCAGCGGGCAGCAGCCGTTGGGCGGCTTCGGCATCGCCGGCCAGGTGTCTATTGCAGTTGACAGTCATAAATGACAATATACCTAGACAACATGTGGATGTTCAGGCCGGTTCTCGCCGGAAGGGCTCCACCTAACCAGTCTAGGGAGATTCCATGGCATCGGCCCACTCCGTCAAGCAGGCACTTGAGCAGGCCCTGGGCTCTGCGGTCGCGCTTTCCGAATCGCCGCATGGGCCTGCGCTTCTGGCAAAGGCGACCCATCATGCGGTCTTTCCTGGCGGGGCGCGGATTCGACCCCATCTGGTGTTGGCGGTCGCATCGGCATGCGGCCATGATGACCCCGAACTTTCGATGGCGGCAGCAGTTGCGCTCGAGCTTTTGCATTGCGCATCACTGGTCCACGATGATCTGCCTTGTTTTGATGATGCCGCAACACGCCGCGGCCAGCCTTCGGTGCATAAAGCTTTTGGTGAGCGGCTCGCCGTGCTGACCGGAGACGGATTAATCGTGCTGGCCTTTCAAGTATTGGCCAGCGTCAAAGCCCATCATCCACAGCGCATCGCTGCAACGATTGGATTGATCGCGCAGGCCACTGGCGCACCAGAGGGCATCGTTGCAGGCCAGGCCTGGGAGTGTGAGCCGAAAGCGAATCTGCGCGACTATCAGCGTGCCAAGACTGGCGCCTTATTTGCCGCTGCCACTGCGTGTGGCGCGATGACTGCAGGCGGGCATGCCGAATCCTGGCGGCCGCTGGGCGAGTGGCTTGGTGAGGCCTATCAAGTTGCAGACGATATTCGTGATGTGATTGGTGATCCTCAGTCCATGGGCAAACCCACTGGCCAGGATGTTGCGCATGATCGGCAGAGTGCTGCGCGAGAACTGGGCCTAATGGGCGCTATTCAGAATTTTGATTTGTTGGTGGGGAAAGCCATTCGCGCGATTCCTTCCTGTCCTGGCGCACCCAGCCTGCGGGCCTTGGTGCTGGCCGAGTCCGAGCGTTTAGTGCCGCGAGAGATTCTGGAGCGGGTCTAGTTGATTCGAGCGTGGCTGGACCTGCGAGATCGACTCCTCGCCAGCGAGGCTTTTCATCGTTTCGCGATTCGCTTCCCCCTCACCCGCTGGATTGCGCGCCGGCAGGCGAAGTCACTCTTTGATCTGGTCGCGGGATTTGTTTATTCCCAGGTGCTGTTTGCATGTGTCCGGCTCGATTTATTTGCAGTGCTGGCCAAGGGCCCCTTGGGCCTCGAAGATCTTGCAAGCCGGCTTCGCCTAAGCACAGATGCCACAGATCGGCTGATGCGCGCAGCCGCATCACTTCAGCTTGTTGAGTCGCGTTCTGATCAACGCTGGGGCCTGGGCATGCAGGGTGCGATCTTGGTGAGTAACACCGCAGTGACTGCATTAATCGAACACCATGCGACGCTGTATGCGGACCTGCGGGATCCCGTTGCCCTGCTCAGAGGAGAGACGGATCCGCATCTTGCGCAGTACTGGCCATACGCCGATGAGCAGGCTGCCTCACCAACACTGTTGCCTGAGGCGCGCGTGAAAGCGTATTCGGACTTGATGAGCGCATCACAGCCCCTGATTGCGCAGGAGGTGCTGAGTGCTTATGCATTTCGCAGCCATCGATGTTTAATGGATGTGGGCGGCGGCCAAGGCACTTTTTTATTGGCAGCAGCCCGCGCATTTCCTCACCTTCGACTGATGCTGTTTGATCTGCCGGCAGTCGCGGGCCTTGCCGATAAAAATTTCAAGGCAGCCGGCCTTGCTGAGCGGGCCCAGGCCCATGGCGGAAGTTTTTTTGAGACGCCGCTGCCCAGCGGGGCGGATCTCATTACTGTGCTTCGGGTCCTCTACGATCACGATGACCATCGGGCCCTGGCGATTCTTCAGGCGGCCTATCGGGCCCTGGCCCCTGGAGGCACGCTGCTGGTGGCCGAGCCGATGTCAGAGACCCCGGGAGCAGAATCTATGGGAAGTGCTTACTTCGGTTTCTACCTATTGGCGATGGGCAAGGGCAAATCCAGAAGCGCCCAGCGGCTGATGCAACTCATCTCTGAGGCTGGATTTTCTGATCCAAGGCTTCGGGCCACCCGATTGCCGCTCCAGGTCGGCCTGATTGTCGCGAAAAAATAAGGGACGAATCAAAACGAATCCAGGTCCCCGGCCATACGGCTTCGCAGGCCTGCCGGCAGGCCGCCGCAGGGACGGGGTATTGACTTTGACGGCAGGAAGCATACGATCGGGTTGTCAATCAAAATTGACACATTAAAACGTAAGGAAAATTTGACAATGGTCCGCCCCGATTTCGCCAAGCAGTCACAGGCGATCGTGCTTCGACAGCCAATGGACTTGGCACTCAGTCCGGTTGCGCTCTCCCCGCCTGCCGAGGGTGACGTTGTCGTGGACATCCTTTTTAGTGGCATCAGCACGGGCACAGAAAAACTATTGTGGTCAGGCCGCATGCCGATGTTTCCTGGAATGGGCTACCCCTTGATACCGGGCTATGAGTCCGTCGGAAGAGTGGTGCATGCAATGCCGAAGGCCAAGCATCACGAGGGCGATTTTGTTTTCGTTCCGGGTGCGAAATGCTTTGGTGATATTCGCGGTCTTTTTGGTGGTGCCGCCTCGCGCGTGATCGTCGCCTCGGATCGTGCCTTATCCATCGATGAATCCTTAGGTGAGCGCGGCGTGTTGCTGGCCTTGGCGGCGACGGCCTATCACGTCTATCAGGGTGAGCCGGAACAGCAGCCGGATCTCATCGTGGGCCATGGTGTGTTGGGCCGACTCATTGCACGCCTGGCGGTCGCAGCAGGCCGAAGGCCAGTGGTCTGGGAGACCAATGCCGCCCGACGCACAGGCGCCCGGGGCTACACCGTGATTGATCCGGCAGAGGATGATCGCCGCAACTACGCACGCATTTGCGATGTCAGTGGCGATCCAAAGATTTTAGATGCCTTGGTGTCACGTCTTGCTGCAGGCGGTGAGATCGCACTTGCTGGCTTTTACGAAGACGCACTCTCGTTTACCTTTCCGCCCGCCTTCATGCGCGAGGCGCGCATTCGCATTGCTGCCCAGTGGCAGCCGCAAGATCTTGATGCGGTGAGATCGCTTGCGCAATCCGGAGCCTTATCGCTTGCCGGATTGATTACACACCGCCGACCTCCCCCGGATGCGGAAGCAGCCTATCGCACCGCCTTTACCGATCCCGATTGTCTCAAGATGGTTCTCGACTGGAGCGCGCTTACATGAGCACAACAAAAGAAACCCAGATCATCGCGATCTATGGCAAGGGAGGCATCGGCAAGAGTTTTACGCTGGCTAACCTGTCTTACATGATGGCCCAGCAAGGCAAGAAGGTGCTGCTAATTGGCTGTGATCCTAAAAGCGATACGACATCCCTGCTGTTTGGTGGCAAAGCCACACCGACCATCATTGAGACATCCTCGAAAAAGAAACTCGCTGGCGAGGAAGTTGCCATTGGCGATGTCTGCTTTAAGCGTGATGGTGTATTCGCCATGGAACTCGGCGGCCCGGAAGTTGGCCGCGGCTGTGGCGGACGGGGAATCATTCACGGCTTTGAGACTCTAGAAAAACTCGGTTTTCATGACTGGGGTTTTGACTACGTGCTGCTGGACTTCTTAGGCGATGTGGTCTGTGGTGGATTTGGACTGCCGATTGCCCGCGATATGTGCCAGAAGGTCATTGTGGTGGGCAGCAACGACCTTCAGTCGCTCTACGTTGCGAATAATGTCTGCTCCGCAGTCGAGTATTTTCGAAAGCTCGGCGGCAATGTTGGTGTTGCCGGCATGGTCATCAATAAAGATGACGGTACAGGCGAGGCAGCCGCATTTGCGCAGAAGGTGGGCATTCCGGTCCTGGCCGCGATCCCTGCCCATGAAGACATTCGGCGCAAAAGCGCCAGCTATGAAATTGTGGGTAAACCGGGCGGTACATGGGGCCCCTTATTCGAAACACTGGGCAACAACGTTGCCGAGGCGCCACCTGTACGGCCGGCGCCGCTGAGTCAGGATGAACTCCTCGGGCTTTTTGCATCAGACACGGTTGGCCGCAATGTCGTGCTGCAGCCTGCCACCCTGGCGGACATGATGGGCGCTGATGTGCCGGTTCGCCAGAGTCTTGAAGTTGTCTACGAGACCGTCTGAGCCGATCATGAATAAGCCGATCGATATTCCCATCAAGGTGGTGTCATCGCAGTCCACTGCATCGGCTGCAGTCGGCGGCTGTGGCGCTCCTCAGGAGATGGCTGTCGCCGCCCGGCAGGCTGGAAAAAGCGAGACGCTGGATCGTTATGCGACCGATTATCCAAAGGGCCCGCATGATCAGCCGCAGAGCATGTGCCCCGCATTCGGCTCGTTACGTGTCGGACTGCGCATGCGTCGTACCGCCACCATTCTTTCGGGCTCGGCCTGCTGTGTCTATGGCCTGACGTTCACATCACACTTTTACGGCGCCCGTCGCAGCGTGGGCTATGTGCCCTTTAATTCTGAGACCCTTGTTACCGGAAAACTTTTTGAAGATATTCGGGATGCGGTCCATGCCCAGGCCAATCCAGAAAAATTTGACGCGATTGTCATCATTAACCTCTGCGTTCCCACAGCCAGCGGTGTGCCATTGCAGCTGCTGCCCAAAGAAATTAACGGTGTGCGAGTCATTGGCATAGATGTTCCAGGATTCGGTGTGCCTACCCACGCCGAAGCAAAAGATGTGCTGGCCGGTGCCATGCTGCGATTTGCCCGCGAGGAGGTGATGGCAGGCCCTGTGCCCGCGCCGAAGACCCGTGTTGCAGATCGGCCCACCATCACCTTGCTTGGTGAGATGTTCCCCGCCGATCCAGTTGGTATTGGCATGATGCTGGCCCCCATGGGCCTGGCTGCCGGCCCCGTGGTGCCGACCCGCGAGTGGCGAGAGCTCTACACCGCACTCGATGGCGCTGCCGTGGCTGCCATTCATCCGTTTTACACAGCAAGCATTCGTGAATTCGAGGCCGCCGGCCGTCCGATTGTGGGCTCAGCACCTGTGGGTGTTCACGGCACCGAGGCCTGGCTGCAGGCGATTGGCCGCGCCACGAATATTGCACAGTCTGCAATTGATGCCGCAAAAAATGCAGTGCTGCCCGCGATTCAACAGGCCTTGGCAGCCTCACCGGTGAAAGGCCGCATCACATTAAGCGGCTATGAAGGCTCCGAGCTTTTGGTCGCACGCCTGCTGATTGAATCGGGCGCTGATGTCCGCTATGTCGGCACGGCCTGTCCACGCACCATCTGGAGCGATGCCGATCGGCAATGGCTGGAATCCAAAGGTGTGCGAGTCCAGTACCGCGCATCACTCGAGCAAGACCTCGAGGCACTGCATGAGTTCAATCCCGATCTCGCAATCGGCACCACGCCGGTGGTCCAGGCCGCCAAGCAGGCCAGCATTCCCGCCTTGTATTTCACCAATTTGATTTCGGCCCGGCCGCTGATGGGCCCTGCGGGTGCGGGCTCATTGGCCCAGGTCATCAATGCGGCCATTGGCAACAAATCTCGCTTTGATCAGATGCATGAATTTTTTGAGTCGGTGGGCGATGGAGATAACGCGGGTGTCTGGGAGGAGGTCCCCAAGGCCCATCCCGAGTTTCGCGAGCTGACACGCCGTCAGCTGGCCAAGCTGCAAAAGGCACGCAAATCCGAGGAGATGGGCTGATGTATGTCATTGACCACGATCGTGCGGGCGGCTATTGGGGCGCGGTCTATGTCTTTACTGCAGTCAAAGGCCTGCAGGTGGTGATTGATGGTCCGGTGGGCTGCGAAAACCTGCCGGTGACCTCGGTGTTGCACTACACCGATGCGCTGCCACCACATGAGCTCCCCATTGTGGTCACGGGACTTGCGGAGGAGCAGCTCGGCCGCGAAGGCACCGAGGGCGCGATGAAGCGGGCCCATGCAACGCTGGATCCTGACCTGCCAGCAGTGGTGGTGACCGGATCAATTGCTGAAATGATCGGCGGTGGCGTGACCCCGGAGGGCACCAATATCAAGCGTTTTCTGCCGCGGACCATTGATGAGGATCAATGGCAGTGTGCTGATCGCGCAATGCGTTGGCTATGGACTGAGTACGGCATGCGCAAAGTGCCCGCCCGTCGCCCGCGCAAAGAAGGGGAAAAGCCCCGCGTCAATATCATTGGTCCCGCCTACGGCACCTTCAATATGCCCAGTGATTTAGCGGAGATTCGTCGCCTGGTTCAGGGCATTGGGGCTGAAGTCAATCTGGTGTTTCCGCTGGGCAGCCATCTTGCGGATGTCTCCAGGCTGGTCGAAGCCGATGTCAACATCTGCATGTATCGTGAATTCGGCCGACTGCTGTGCGAGGATTTGGATCGGCCTTATCTGCAGGCGCCTATTGGCCTTCACAGCACAACTAAATTTTTAAGAACTTTGGGCGAGCTGCTTGGCTTAGATCCCGAGCCGTTCATTGCGCAGCAGAAACACACCACCATCAAGCCGATCTGGGATCTGTGGCGATCCGTAACCCAAGATTTTTTTGGCACCGCCAGTTTTGCAATTGTGGCCAACGACACCTATGCCCGGGGCGTGCGCCACTACCTGGAAGAAGAGCTGGGCCTGCCATGTAATTTCGCAGTTGCTCGTAAGCCCGGACAGAAAACCGATAACGAGCTCGTGCGCAGTTTATGCAGCAAGAAACCACCCCTGGTGATGTTCGGCAGCTACAACGAGCGGATGTATCTGGCTGAGAATGGATCGCGGGCCGCCTATATCCCAGCGTCATTTCCCGGCGCCATCATCCGGCGCCATACCGGCACGCCCTTTATGGGCTATGCGGGTGCGACCTATGTCTTGCAAGAATTTTGTAACGCGTTATTCGACGCACTTTTTCACATCCTGCCGCTGGGCACGGAAATGGACCGGGTCGATCCCACGCTGGCCCGCGCGGCCGAGGCGCCCGCGCCGGCATTGCAGTGGATTCCGGAGGCGCAGCTCTTGCTGGCGGAATTGGTCCGCTCAGAGCCTGTACTGGTTCAGATTTCTGCCGCCAAGCGGCTTCGCGATCAGGCCGAGGCGATTGCCCGGCAGGCGGGCGAATCCACGATCACGACCGAACACGTCCGTCGTGCCCGACACGCAACGAACCAGGGTGCCGCCGCATGACATGCGACTGCGCCTTGCGTTTCGTTCACCCAATGCCGCAACAGTTTGTTGCGCCATCTCCGGCCACGGGGGGTTTTCGTGGTAACGGCCGAAAGGCCAACTTACAGGAGAGATCCTATGAGTAATGGCAAGTCGAGTCTTTCGGGACTCACCGACGAGGAAGCCCAGGAGTTTCACAAGTTTTATATCCAAGGCACCCTCGCGTTCACGGCGACCGCCGTCATCGCTCACGCGCTTGTGTGGGCATGGCGCCCCTGGTTCCATTAATCCGTCCACTGACCTCTAAGGGAATGCTATGAATCAGATCACAGACGAAGTCCTGCACGAGTCGGTGAAAACCAACTCAATGGCCTACTACAGCATCTTTGCTGTCAGTTTCATCGTCTTTCTGGCGATCGCCCTCGTCGCGCAGATGCTGTTTTTGCAGTGGCGTTCCTGGTTTCCGGGGGCGGAAGGTGGCAAGACGTTAATTGGTGATGTGAAGTCAGCGGTCTATACCCTGATGTCACAACTCACCTGATCAACTTATAGGAGATGGAACCATGTGGAGAGTATGGCGCTTGTTCGACCCGCTCCGAGCCCTCGTAGCTCAGGCGGTTTTTTTGTTCGGTCTTGCAGCAATGATTCATTTCATTCTGCTGTCGACCGAGCGTTTCAACTGGCTCGATGGCAAAAGCCAGGCAGAGATCAAGGCAGCAAAGCCTGCCAGCGTCTCCTCGCCGAAGTAAGTGTTATGGAGCAAAGCAGGGGGTGCCAATGTTGACCATTGGACTCCCTGCACCTTGAACGGAGAGATTTAAATGGCGATGCTCAGTTTCGAGAGAAAGTATCGTGTTCGCGGCGGCACCCTTGTCGGTGGTGATCTATTTGACTTCTGGGTGGGACCGTTTTACTGCGGATTTTTCGGCCTCACGACCATTTTCTTCGCGACACTCGGCACTGTT
Organism: uncultured Bordetella sp.; assembly: GCA_964440375.1. Lineage (GTDB taxonomy): Bacteria > Pseudomonadota > Gammaproteobacteria > Burkholderiales > Burkholderiaceae_A > Lacustribacter. Next base: position 43,912 of record CAYTRY010000003.1, read on the forward strand.
TTGATTCTATGGGGCGCCTCGCAAGGGCCGACATGGAATCTCTGGCAAATCAATATTGCGCCGCCGGATCTCAGCTATGGCCTCGGGCTTGCGCCGCTCCTGAAGGGCGGGCTCTGGCAGCTGATTACCGTCTGTGCGCTCGGTGCGTTCGGCTCCTGGGCCCTGCGAGAAGTAGAAATCTGTCGCAAGCTGGGCATGGGATATCACGTGCCGGTCGCATTTTCGGTGGCGATTTTTGGCTACTTCACACTCGTGGTGATTCGTCCGGTGCTGATGGGCGCCTGGGGCCACGGCTTTCCGTACGGCATTTTGAGTCACCTCGACTGGGTCTCAAACGTCGGCTATCAGTATCTGCACTTCCACTACAACCCGGCCCATATGCTGGCCATCACGCTGTTTTTCACAACCTGCCTTGCCTTGGCCATGCACGGCGGCCTGATTCTCGCAGCCTCCAATCCCCAAAAGGGCAACACGGTGCGCTGCCCTGAACATGAAGACACATTCTTTCGCGATCTGATCGGCTATTCGGTTGGCACGCTGGGCATCCACCGCCTGGGCCTTTACTTGGCGCTGGGCGCAGTCTTTTTCAGTGCGGTTTGTATCGTGATCAGCGGCCCCTTCTGGACCCGTGGATGGCCAGAGTGGTGGACCTGGTGGTTAAACCTTCCGATTTGGTCATAGGCCACGGCGTAGGAGAACAACATGGCTGACTATCAAAATTTATTTACCCAGGTTCAGGCGGTGACGCATCCGCACTCGGGCGTGGCGATCGATCCTCGCGATATGCGCGAGCGCACCAAGAACCCATTCCTGTGGCATCTTGCTGGCCGGCTCGGCAATGCGCAGATCGGACCCCTGTATTTAGGCTGGGTGGGATTGGCCTCCGCAATCTGTTTCATGATTGCTTTCACGATTGTGGGCTGGAACATGCTCGTTCAGGTCAACTACGACCCGATTCAATTTGTACGCCAGCTCTTCTGGCTGTCGCTTGATCCCCCGCCACCCGAATATGGACTGAAGCTCGCACCGTTAAAGCAGGGCGGCTGGTGGAATATCGCCGGCTTTTTTCTGACGGTATCGATTCTCTTGTGGTGGGTGCGGGTCTATCGGCGGGCACGGGCATTGAACATGGGCACCCATGTGGCCTGGGCATTTGCAGCGGCCATTTGGCTGTATCTGGTACTGGGTTTTTTCCGGCCGATTCTCATGGGCAGCTGGTCGGAGGGTGTGCCGTTCGGGATCTTCTCGCATCTCGATTGGACAGCAGCCTTTTCGATTCGATATGGAAATCTTTTTTATAACCCCTTCCATATGCTGTCGATCGTGTTTCTTTACGGCTCTGCACTACTTTTCGCGATGCATGGCGCCACGATTTTGGCGGTGACCCGATATGGCGGTGACCGAGAGGTAGAGCAGATTGTTGATCGCGGATCTGCCTCTGAACGGGCCGCATTATTTTGGCGATGGACGATGGGCTTTAACGCCACGATGGAGTCGGTGCACCGTTGGGCCTGGTGGTTTGCCGTGCTCTGCCCACTGACCGGCGGCATCGGTATTTTGTTAACCGGAACTGTCGTTGATAACTGGTATCTCTGGGGAATAAAGCATGGCCTCGTTCCGCCATATCCCGATATGTGGGGCGCACCCACGGTGGATCCCAGCGTCATGCAAGGAGCGAAATAATGAACCTCAAACGACTGCAGGCCTTAGCGCTGCTGGCGCTTGCTGGCCTGACACTGTCGGGCTGTGAGCGGCCCCCGATTGACACCGTTCAGGTGGGATTTCGTGGCACCGGCATGGAGCTGGTTTACAACCCACGAACACTTGCGGATCAGCAGGCATTAAATACGCCGCCAGCGGCATTGCCCGAGGCCGATAAGAGTGGCCCGCGGGCTGGGGCCGTTTATAAAAATGTGAAGGTACTGGGCAACCTCAGTGTCGGCGAATTCAATCGACTCATGGTGGGCTATACCCAGTGGATCGCGCCGGAGCAGGGCTGTGGTTATTGCCATAACTTAAATAACTTTGCTGATGATTCGCTTTACACCAAGGTCGTTGCACGACGCATGACCGAGATGACCCTGCACTTAAATGCCACCTGGAAAAATCACGTCGCAGAGACAGGCGTGACCTGCCACACCTGCCACCGTGGTCAGCCTGTGCCCGGAAAGATTTGGTTTAAGCCCGATGAGTCCAAGCTTGCCAAAGGCCTACTCGGTCAGCGCAATGGCCAGAATGCCCCGGCACCGAGCGTGGCCTACAGTTCGCTGCCCAACGATCCGTTTAGCGCCTACCTCTTAAAGGACAACCGGATTCGACAGATTTCTCAGACGGCATTGCCTCAGGGAATTAACGGCAATGGATCTTCGACTCAGGCCACTGAGGCGACCTACGGATTCATGATGCATATGTCGGATTCCCTGGGCGTCAATTGCGCCTTCTGCCATAACTCAAGAAACTTTTCGAACTGGCAAGAGAGCCCGCCGCAGCGCGCAGTTGCATGGCACGGCATTCGGATGGTGCGCGAGCTAAATAACGAATTCATCGAGCCTCTGACCAAGACCTTCCCTGCCAATCGGCTCGGGCCCACTGGTGATGTGGCCAAGATCAATTGCGCGACCTGCCATCAGGGTGCCTACAAGCCACTCTGGGGAGAACAGATGGCGAAAAATTGGCCAGAACTTCGCGGCGGCTCAAGCCGTCCGATTAAAACTGCAGCAGGAGGCAGCGGCCGGTAACACTTTATAAATACGGCTCCTCACAAAGAAGAGCGGTTTAGGGCACGGCTCCCTCGCCGGCCCCTTGCCTCCACCCCTGGGCCTTTTGCGACGGTCGTCCCCCGTCCCGGCCCCCGGAGGCGAAGCCCGAAGGCTCCCCCCTTCGGGCCTTTTTTTGGATATCACACAGCGATGGGCTGGGAGCGTGTTATTCGCCGAGGTATGCCGCACGCACTGCGGGATCATCGAGCAATGTCTTGGCCTCTGCGCTGGAGGTGATCATGCCCGAGTCCATCACGTAACCGCGGTGGGCCGCCTGCAAGGCAAGCCGCGCATTCTGTTCTACCAGAAGGATCGTCACGCCCCGTGCGGATACATCACGAATCACCTCGAATATTTTTTCAACCATAACGGGCGAGAGTCCCATCGACGGCTCATCGAGGAGCAGCACTGCCGGCTGTGCCATGAGGGCCCGGGCCATGGCCAGCATCTGCTGCTCTCCGCCGGACAGTGTTCCTGCCAGCTGGTGCAGCCGCTCTTTAAGGCGTGGAAAGAGCACCAGCTGCTCCTCCAGTAAGGCTGCAATCGCCGCATTGCTGAACGTGGATGCACTGTGATGGCCATCGGCCAGACAGTAAGCGCCCATTAAAAGATTCTCTTGAATCGATAACCGTGTGAAAACACCACGGCCCTCGGGCACCATCACCAGGCCGCGCGCCGCAAGGGTATGCGCCGCTGCTGAAGTAATGTCTTCGCCCTGGAAAAACACCTGGCCTTCAGCCGCAGGCACAAGGCCAGTGATGGCCTTCAGCGTGGTGGTCTTGCCGGCGCCATTTGCGCCAATGAGTGTGACGAGTTCGCCTGGCTGAACGGCAAGGGTCACGCCTTTGACCGCCTGAATGCCGCCGTAGTGGACTTTCAGGTTTCTCAGTTCGAGGGCCGCCTGCGGCCGATGGTCAGCCATGCGTGGCCCCGCTACCCAGATAGGCCTCAATCACATCGGGATGGCGCTGCACTTCAGCGGGGCTGCCCTCGGCAATGACTTTGCCGTAATCGAGAACAGTGACTCGATCACATAGACCCATGACGAGCTTCACATCATGCTCAATGATCAGAATGGTCTTTCCATCATCACGAATCTTTTCGAGCGTCTCGCGCAGCGCGTTCTTTTCAGTGGCATTCATACCCGCTGCCGGTTCATCCAAAGCAAGCAGCCGTGGCTCAGTCGCCAGGGCTCGTGCGATCTCAAGCCGCCGCTGATCTCCGTAGGATAAAGTTTTGGCGATTGAATCGGCGTAGCGTCCGATTCCAAGATAGTCCAAAAGCGCGTGCGCATGGCTGCGGATGCGGGCCTCGCCCTGCTGAAATGCGCGTGTCCGCAGGATTGCTCCGAATACGCCCTGATGCAGCCCATGGGTCCGAAGATGGCGGCCGACCATGACATTTTCCAAGGCGGTCATATCTGGAAAGAGCCGAATATTTTGAAAGGTTCGTGCAATGCCAGCTTCGGCTACGCGATGGACAGCGGTTGGCTGATAGGGCCTGCCTTCAATCTGAAAACTGCCGCCATCAGGCGCATACAGGCCTGTGATGACATTAAAAAATGTAGTCTTGCCGGCGCCATTCGGGCCAATCAGTCCGTAGATTTGTCCCGCCTCAATCGATAGGCTGACGTTATCGAGTGCGACCAGACCACCGAAGACTTTGCGGGCCTGCGACACTTTTAAAAGCGCGGGCTGGCTCATCGCGTTCGCTTTGCAGAGAGCAGGCCGGTTGGCCGATACAGCATGATCAGCACCATCGCCAAACCAAACAGCAGCATACGCAGCGCTTCTGGTGCGAGAAGCTCAGTGCCGAAGATGGCCTCCTGAATTGGCCGGGCCACATAGCGCAGCGCTTCTGGAATTGCATAGAGCAACACCGCACCGAGAATGACCCCAGGCACATAGCCCATGCCGCCCAGTACGACCATGGCCACAATCACGATGCTTTCCATCAGGATGAAACTCTCTGGTGAGACAAAGCCCTGAAAGGCGGAGAACATTGCGCCGGAGACACCACCAAAGGATGCGCCCATCGCAAAGGCCAGAAGCTTGACGTTTCGGGTATTGATACCCATTGCCTTGGCAGCAATCTCATCTTCTCGTATCGCAATCCAGGCCCGGCCCACTCGGGAATCTTGAAGCCGCACCGTGATCACGATCACGATCACGGTCAAAACAAGAAACAGGTAGTAATAAAGCTGCACCGAGGGGATGGTCAGGCCGAGCAGCTGAAGCGGCTTATTGAAGCTCACACCGGCGATCTCGATCGGATCAATATTGCTTAAGCCCTGCGGCCCATTGGTCAGGTTAATGGGGGCATTAAGGTTATTTAAAAAAATCCGAATGATTTCGCCAAAGCCCAGGGTCACGATGGCCAGATAGTCGCCCCGCAGTTTGAGGGTTGGCGCCCCGAGCAAAACACCGAAAAAGGCGGCCAGTAAGGCCGAGAGCGGCACGACCAGCCAAATCGAGTTGTGCAGCCCATTGGGAAAAGTCTGCCGAACCCATTCGAATTGCTCAAACAAATGCGGAGAGGCCAGCAGCCCATACATGTAAGCGCCGACGGCATAAAAGGCGATGTAACCCAAATCCAGCAGACCGGCATAGCCCACCACAATATTTAGGCCGAGTGCCAGCATGATGTAGAGCATGGCAAAGGCCAGAATGCGAATCCATGCATTGCCGGCAAGGCCTGCGACAAACGGCAGAATCAGAAGTGCAGCACCAATCCCAATCGCCGCCCAAATGGCGTTGCGACGGGTGAGTGGAATGGACACATTACCCCAGTGCATTGGCCATTCCCCAGACGTTAGGCCCGGTCGGCGACCCGCTCGCCGAGCAGGCCAGAGGGCCGGAAAATCAGCACTACGATCAAGACTGCAAATGCAAAGATGTCTTGATAGTGGCTGCCTAAAAATCCGCCGGTGAGGTCGCCGATATAGCCCGCTCCGAGCGCCTCAATAATGCCGAGCAATAGTCCTCCGGCCACGGCACCGCCGAGATTGCCAATGCCGCCGAGCACTGCAGCGGTAAACGCCTTTAGCCCAAGAAGAAATCCCATCGTGAATTGGGCGATGTTGTAGTTCATTGCGACCAACACACCGGCGATTGCGGCCAGCCCGGCACCGAGCATGAAGGTGGCGGTAATGATGCGATCAGGATTAACGCCCATGAGATTCGCGATTCGGGGGTTCTCGGAGACGGCCCGCATGGCACGGCCCAGGCGAGTCTTATTGATCAGCAGCAACAGGCCCGCCATTGAGAGTGTTGCCACCACCAGGATGAGCAATTGTTTGGGGGCCAGCAAGGCGCCGCCGATTTCAAATGGCGTGGTCGGCAGCAGGTCGGGATAGACCCGTGGGTTGGGCGACCAGATGATCATCGCCAACGTCTGCAGAATAATCGACACGCCAATTGCAGTGATGAGCGGGGCCAGCCGAGGCGAATTGCGCAGCGGCCGATAGGCAATACGTTCAATGGCTGCGGCAATCAGCATACAGACCGGCACTGCGACTGCTGTTGCGATCACCAGCTGCAGTACCAGCGGGGTCGAGGGGGCCACCGCTTTGATAATGCCCAGCACGGTCAGCGAGACCATCGCGCCGATCATCAGCACATCCCCGTGGGCAAAGTTAATCAGCTGAAGAATGCCGTAGACCATGGTGTAGCCCAGGGCGACGAGGGCATAGACGCTGCCCAGCACAAGGCCATTAATCAGCTGTTGGATTAGGGTGTCCATTTGTGGCGCGATTCAAGAAAAAAGGAGAAGGTGGATTCGCTCCGACCTTCTCCCTTTCGAGGCTGCGTTGATGTTTCAGACGCGAACTGCAGCGCCTTACTGAATCACTTTGAGTGCTTCACGCTTACCATCTTTGTAGGTAAAGAGCGTGAGTGTTCCGCCTTTGATGTCGCCTTTGTCATCGAAGGCAATCGGGCCGATCACACCGTCATACTGGATCTTGGCCAGCTCTGGCAGATATTTCTTCGGGTCGGTCGAGTTGGCCTTCTTCATGGCCTCTACCATCACCATCACTGCATCATAGACATACGGCGAATAAAGATTTACGTCGGCGCCCATCTCTTTCTTAAAGCGCTCTTTGAAGTCTGCCATTTTCTTCTCATAGGGGCCGACCACACCGCCTGCCTCTGCACAGAAGACACGGCTATTGCCCAGGGCCTTGTCGGCCAGCTTGATCAGCTCACCCGTGCAGATGCCATCGCCGCCCATAAATTTGGCGTTGATTTTTAGCTGATCCATTTGACGCAGCATCGGGCCGCCAACTGCATCCATGCCACCAAAGAACACGACATCGGGCTTCTTGGCGCGGATTGCGGTGAGAATCGACATAAAGTCGGTTGCTTTATCGGTAGTGAACTGGCGATCCACCACTTTGCCGCCTGCGGCCTCAACACCTTTGACGAACTCATCGGCGACACCCTGGCCGTATGCGGTGCGGTCATCAATCACCGCAATGCTTTTGCCCTTCAGCTCGTTGACTGCGTATTTGCCGAGCACGCCGCCAAGGGTGGCATCGTTGGCCACTACACGGAAGGTGGTCTTAAAGCCCTGCTGGGTGTACTTCGGATTGGTTGCAGAAGGCGAGATCTGGGGGATGCCTGCATCACTGTAGATCTTGGAGGCGGGAATGGTCGTTCCAGAATTTAAGTGGCCGATCACGCCGACCACTTTTGCATCCACCAGTTTCTGTGCTGCAGCGGTGCCCTGCTTGGGATCAGCGCCATCGTCTTCCGAGATCAGCGTAAAGGTCACTTTCTTTCCATCGATCTTGATGTCGGCTTTATTTAAGTCCGCGATCGCGAGCTTGGCGCCGGCTTCGTTATCTTTTCCGAGGTGGGCGATGGAGCCGGTGAGCGGCCCGACATGGCCGATCTTGACGGTCGAGTCTTTGGGTGCGCAGCCCGCCACTGCAACAGCGATTGCTGCGGCACTGGTCAGGAGCACTTTTTTGGCAACAGAGGCCTTCACGAGGGTTGCGAACATGCAAATCTCCAGAGGTAGAAAAAAAGGGGGTCCCGGCAGGTGCCGCCGGGGGCAAACAGGCGCTAGTGTACGGATTTTCCAGTCAACATTTTCGGTACAACCGTAAAAACACCTAAACTTTTAAAAATGACAACCACTTCTCAAACGTCGCATGTCCCCGGCCTTTTTCGGCAGATCGCGATCGCAGTGGCCTGGGTCTCGGCCGTCTCGATGATTGGCCAGCAGCTCACCGATCTCGGCCCCTGGTATCAGGCCCTGCGTCAGCCCGAGTGGAAGCCGCCCGACTGGGCCTTCGGGGCGATCTGGACAACTGTTTTTGTACTCATCGTGACGGCGGGGGTTTTGGCCTGGCGACGGGCCAGCTCCGACGGCCAGCGGCGCTGGATCCTGGGCCTCTTTGCGATCAATAGCCTGCTGCATATGTTGTGGAGCGGGCTATTTTTTACAGCCAAGCGGCCTGACTGGGCCATGGTGGAGCTGGTCTTTCTCTGGCTGTCGATTGCCGCGCTCATGGCCCTATTCTGGAAAATCTCTCGTCCCGCTTTTTTGCTGATGGTTCCTTATATTGGCTGGGTCACCATCGCGGGATTTTTGAATTACGCCAACGTGGTCCTCAATGGGCCGTTTGATCGCCCGGCGGCGACCTCAGCCGCCGCCCTGGTTTTTCTTTTAAACTGAAGTGGCTTGCAAACCGCTTGGGCCTATTTCTTTGAACCAATGCGATACGCGAGGGCTTGAAAATTGTCCGGCAGGCGAGAGTCGTCTCTTTGCATTCGACCCCAGAGCCGGTCTGATCTCGCCCACCTGAACCCTCGGTTCAGGAATGCCGCCCGGGTGGCTTGCAGGCCCCCACCCCAAGAGGCCTAGTGGGCCTTGGCAATCCCCAGCAGGTGGGCCATGTCTTTGAAGAAAATTCGGACATGGGCCATCGGTTTTTTGCGAACCAGCTTTTTGTGCATGTAAGACTCAAACGTCAGCGTCTGCACATCTTTGTCCTCGCAGATTTTGACAAACTTCTCTCGGCGTTTATCGCTGGAATACCAGAAGTATTGAAGTATCCCGAGGACCCAGAACACGCGGCCGTGATCTTTCATGAAGCGTTTGCGTGCCAATGCCAGCCGGCTGGCTTCACCGGTCTGCAGATATTCCTCAACGGCCTCTGCAGCGAAGCGGCCCCCGGCCATTGCGTAATAGATGCCCTCGCCGGAGGCGGGCGCCACCACGCCGGCAGCATCGCCGGCCAACACCACGTTCTTACCGTTATCCCAATACTTCAGCGGCTTAAGCGGAATTGGTGCACCCTCTCGGCGCAGTGTCTCGGCGCCCTCAAGGCCTGCCGCCTGCCGCACGAGGTGGGTTGCGCTTCTTAACGAAAACCCCTTGACCGCGCTGCCCACGCCGATGCTCGCCGTCTTGCCATGCGGAAATACCCAGCCATAAAAATCGGGCGACATCTTGCCGTTGTAATACACATCGCAGCGGCTTGCCTCATAGTCGCCCGGCGGATGGTCGGGCGTGCGAACGATCTCGTGATAAGCCGATACATACTTTGTTTTCTCGGCATCTTTCACACTCTGGCGGGCGACTTCTGATTTCGCGCCGTCGGCGCCGATGACCGTTCGGGCACGCACAGAGGCTGCGAAGGACTCGGTATCGCCAGCAGCCCGGCGGCCCAGATAATGCACGCGCACGGTGCCGTCTTGGAGCTGCTCAAGATGATTGAAGCTGCCAATTCGGCGATCCGCACCATGGTCGGCCGCACGCGTGCGCAGCCACTCATCAAATTCGCAGCGATCAACCAGTCCGACATAGCCATTATCAATGGGGATATCGACCTTATGGTTCGTTGGCGAAATCATGCGCGCCTTGGTTGCCCGCGCGACCAGCATGGACTCCGGGATCTGAAAATCTTTCATGGCGCGCGGAGGAATCGCACCGCCACAAGGCTTGATACGGCCTGCGCGATCCAGCAGCAGCACCTTAAAGCCTTTCAGCGCTAAGTCATCTGCAGCGGTGGCGCCAGCCGGTCCCCCGCCGATAACGGCAACATCAAAAAGCACAGTGTCAGATGGCGGGTTCATGATGTTCCTTCCGTTTCCATTTGGCGGCGTAGGGCGCGGACTCCTGGGCCGTCTGTTGTAGTTGTGGTCGTGGTTCGATTCGAAATGCGAGACGTGCCGCAATTAAGAACAGGCCCGCCTCTGCAAAAAATACGACGCCATAGGCGATGCCGGGATCGTCGATCCAATAGCGGCTGAAATCACTTGCTGCTGCACCAATTAAGCCCCCCGTGCCGAAGGCGATCGCCTGGGCTGCGCCCCAGAGGCCGACCCGAGTTCCTTCGCGATGGCCGCGGCCTGTGCTGGCCAGCCGCATCATCGAGGCGATGGCTGCAATTGAGAACGCGCCGTTAAAAAGCCCGAGTAGAAAAACATTCGCACGAATCGGATAGCTGCCGCCGATCATGCCGGCAGCCACAAGCCCGATTAAGGCCAATGCCGATGCGAGGCAGCCTCCGACTGTCCAGGCCCGCAGCGATCCGAATTGCAGTCCCATCCAGCGACTTCCAAATCGGCCGCATGCAATGGCACAAAGCACCATGCCACAGAGCACGCCCGCATGCTGTAGGCCTGAGAGTTTGGTGGTCTCACCGGGAGTAAATTGAAAAACGATTCCGGCAAAAGGCTCAAGAATCAGATCTTGCGCAGAGAATGCAAGCATTGAGACGAATACAAAAATCGTGAATTGGCGTGCGGATTGTTCAGACCAGACCTCACGCAGGGCTTCAGTAAAAGACACCCGGGCCGCGGTGTTGCCATCAGAAGCGCTATTGATGGACCCGGGACTGCCCTCCAGGCGCACCAGAGCGATGAGGCTCACACAGACCGCAATCAGTGAGACCGTGAATGCGATCAACAACAGACGTTCATGCGAATACGGATCCAGCAGATGGCCTGTGATCCCAGCGGTCATGGCCAGACCCAGGATCATCATCAGCCAGACAATCGTGGCTGCAGCAGCGCGCCGATGGTCCTCAACGCGTTTTGCCAAGAGCACCAGTACTGAGGTTCCCGAGGCGCTCACACCAACACCAATCATCGCGAAGGCAAAAAACGAGAGCAGCACGCCGAGCGGAAAATTCTCAGCCAGTGTTGCAGTCGCGGTGGCCGCGAGGACGCCGCCCGTGGCCAGCACGGCCATGCCACCGATGATCCATGGTGTGCAGCGTCCCATCATGTCAGAGCCGTATCCCATGCGCGGCCGCAGCATCTGCACGGCGTAATGCAGCGCCACCAGCAGGCCGGGCAGCAAGGCGGGCAGGGCAAGCTCCACCACCATGACACGATTTAGGGTCGAGGTGGTCAGCACAACGATGGCCCCGAGACTGAATTGCACGAGCCCCAGTCGAACAATCGCAAGCCATCCAAAAGGCCGGGGTGCCTTGGCGCTGTGCGCCGATTGCTGCAGTCCGGTCGTTGCGCTCACAGCGCGCTCCGAAGTGCAAAGGCACTGACCATCATGCCGCAGACATAAATTGGAACGCCGAATCCGCTATAAAAAAGCGCGCGCTCGATCGGCTGTTGCACAAACCATCGCATCATGACCGCCTGTGCAATCAGCAGCAGCAGCACGGCAATCGCGTGGCCTGCTGCGCCCCAAGAAAAGAGCAGACCAATCACGATGGCCTGGGGCAGGGCCATCGTCCAGCAGGCCAGCCCTGCCGCACGCGTTGCGCCCAGCTGAACGGGCAGCGAACGCACGCCCATCTGCCGGTCGCCGGCAATCGATTTGAAATCGTTCAGTGTCATGATGCCGTGGGCGCCAATGCCGTAGAGCAGGGCCAGCACCATGGATTCCGAGGCCGGCATCACGCCGCCCATCATCACAGCAGAGCCCGTGATCCACGCAAGAGATTCGTAACTCAGGCCGCAGGCGGCATTGCCGAGCCAGCCGTTTTCTTTCAGCCGAAGCGGCGGCATGCTGTAGGCCCAGGCAAGCATCAGGGCAAGCACGGTCGCCGCAAATCCCCACGGGCCAAGGCCCGTTGCAATAATTAGGGACAATCCAGACCAAATCACCGCGATCGCCAGCCCCCAGCGGCCTGGCAGGCGGCCACTTGGAATCGGGCGGCCAGGCTCGTTGATGGCATCAACATGCCGGTCAAACCAGTCGTTGACGGCCTGGCTGCTGGCGCAGACCAGGGGTCCGGTCAACAATAGACCAATCAAAATCAGATGCCAATTTGATTGAAGCTCAACATCTGAAGCAATTACGCCGCAAGTGAATGCCCACATTGGAGGAAACCAGGTGATGGGCTTGAGCAGCTCCGCCACGGCCATCGGGTCGGGGCTGGCGCGTGTCGTAACGGATTGATTCATCGAGACATTTTCTGTCTGACAGATTTAACCGTCAACTAAAACTTACACATACAATGTCCCAGTGAAAAGCCCGCTTGCTCACCCGTCCCGGCCGCATGCCATCGTGATCGGCAGCGGCTTTGGTGGGCTGGCGGCGGCAGTCCGGCTCGGTGCCAAGGGCTATCGGGTCACGGTTCTGGAAAAGCTTGATGCCCCGGGTGGCCGGGCCTACGTCCACCGTCGTGGTGGCCATGTCTTTGACGCCGGGCCGACCATCGTGACCGCACCGTTTCTTTTTGAAGAACTCTGGACGCTCTGCGGCAAACGATTTTCCGACGACATCACGCTCAAGCCGCTGGATCCCTTCTACCGGATTCGGTTTGATGATGGCTCCTGGTTTGATTACTCCGGCGATGTTCATGCCATGCGCCGCGAGGTGGCGCGCTTTGCGCCACAAGACCTCGATGGTTATGACGCATTTTTTCAGGAGGCCGAGAAATGTTATCGACTCGGCTTTGAGGGCATGGCCAGCGTCTCTTTTGTCACGCTGTCAGATCTGATCGCCGTCTTACCGGACTTCATGCGGATGCAGGCCTGGAAGACCATTTACAGCCGGGTGGCGCGTTTTATTCGCGATCCCAAACTGCGTATGGTGTTTAGTTTTCACCCCCTGCTGATTGGCGGCAATCCGTTTTCGGTGACCTGCGCCTATGCCCTGATCAATGCGTTGGAGCGGCGGCATGGCGTGCACTGGGCGATGGGCGGAACCGGCGCATTGATCCAAGGGCTTGTTGGCCTGATCCAGGGCCAAGGCAACAGCGTGCGCTGCGAATCCGAGGTCGCCGAGATTCTGGTGCGCAATCAGCGGGCCTATGGGGTCCGCCTCGCCGATGGTCAAATCCTTGAGTCAGAGATTGTCGTATCGAACGCGGATACCGCATGGACTTACCGGTACCTGATTCCCGCCCAGCATCGTCGCCATTGGACGGATGCCAAGATCGAGCGGACCAAATTTTCGATGAGCCTTTTTGTCTGGTATTTCGGCACGCGTCAGCAGTTTCACGATATTCCGCATCACATGATTTTGATGGGCCCACGGTATCGCGAGCTGCTTGCGGATATTTTTAAGCGCAAGATTCTGGCCAAGGACTTCAGCCTGTATCTGCATCGGCCGAGCGCCAGCGATCCATCGGTGGCGCCGCCGGGACACGATACCTTTTATGTTTTATCTCCCGTACCCCATCTGCAGAGTGGGGTGGATTGGTCAGTCGCTGCAGAGCCCTATCGCCAGGCGATTGCCCAGTCGCTTCATCGCACCATCATGCCCGGGTTCGAGCAGCACATTACCGAATCATTCATCACAACCCCCCAGGATTTTCAGGACCGTCTCTTATCGTTTCGTGGCGCAGCCTTCGGTCCCGAGCCGGTCTTAACCCAGAGTGCCTGGTTTCGGCCGCATAACAAAAGTGAAGACATTGCTGGCCTCTTTATGGTGGGTGCCAGTACCCATCCGGGCGCGGGCATGCCTGGCGTGATTGCATCAGCAAAGGCCCTGGAGTCGGTTATTCCGGATCCCAAAACCATGGTGCATGCTCATGCGTGAGCCCATCTCATTACACTCAGCTGAGGTGCTCGCAAGCTGCGAGCGACTGATGCGGACCGGTTCGCATTCATTTTTTGCGGCCTCAAGAATTCTTCCCCAGCGTTTTAAACATGCAGCCACGGCGGTCTATGCCTTTTGCCGCGTTGCTGACGATGCCGTGGATGAATTGCCGCCCGGTGCGTCGATTGAGATTGTGATGGATTACCTGCGTGAGCGGCTTGATGCGATTTATCGCGGCGAGCCCTTTTTGATTGATGCGGATATTGCATTTGCCGCCGTCGTGCACGAGTACGCCATACCCAAGGCCATTCCGATGGCGCTGCTGGAGGGCTTTCAGTGGGATGCCAGCAGCCGGGAGTACGAAACTCTCGAGGCGCTTTATGACTATGCGACGCGTGTGGCGGGCACCGTCGGGGCGATGATGACCCTGATCATGGGCGGCCGCTCGGCCCAGACCATCGCCCGGGCCTGTGAACTTGGTGTGGCGATGCAGCTGACCAATATTGCCCGAGACGTTGGCGAAGATGCCGGCAGGGGAAGAATTTATCTGCCGCTGCAGTGGATGCGTGAGGAAGGCATTGATCCGAACGAATTGTTGCGTCGGCCACAGCACTCAGCGGCCCTGGCGCGCGTGGTCGCCCGCCTGCTGCGTGTTGCCGATCAACTCTACGTTCGTGCTGAGACCGGAATTGCTTCATTGCCCCGCGATTGCCGGCCGGCCATCATGTCGGCCCGGCTGATTTATGCCGACATTGGTCGGGTCATTCGGCAACGCGATTGCGATTCGGTTGGCCAGCGGGCGGTGGTTGGAAAGCCCCGTAAGTGGTGGCTCATGGGCCGGGCCTTGATCAGCCTGCTGCTTGCGCCGCCCAAGGATTACCTCCTGCAGCCTCTGGCCGCAGTGCGATTTCTTGTTGCCGCCGCACCCGTGGGCGAGCGCGACGCGGTCCAGCCCGATCTTCTGATCTCGACCATCGGCCTGCTGGAGCGGCTCGGCCATCGCAGTCGATCGCGGCGCAGCCAGACCTAGCCTCTCGAAAAGCAGCAACGGGGTAGGGGTATACGGGGCTGTCGGCCGGCCCTCCTGCCCTTAGAATCTCGCTCTTATCGAATCTGAGGAGGAAGCGTCGTCATGAAGTTCAAGCGTCTAATTTCGGCTGCAGTCATTGGCACCGCCTTTGCTGCAACGAGCGCATTTGCATTCCCCGACCGCGAGATCAAAGTGGTTGTGCCCTTCACGGCCGGCGGCCCCACCGATGTGGTGGCGCGGACTATGGCTGAGGCAATGCGTAAGCATTTAAATAGCCCGGTGGTGGTCGAGAACCTCGATGGTGCTGGCGGCACCCGGGGCCCTTCAGTGGTCTCAAAGGCAAAGCCCGATGGCCATACGGTGTTGATTCATCACATTGGCATGAGCACAGCGCCCGCGCTGTATCGCAAGCTGCCCTACAACCCAATGACAGATTTCGAGCATATCGGTCTGATCAACGAAGTTCCGATGACTTTTGTCGCACGCAAAGATTTTCCAGCAGCGACCATGAAGGAGTTTATTCAGGTCGTAAAGAAAGATGCCAAGAAATGGAATCTGGCGAACGCAGGCCTGGGCGCGGCATCGCATCTTTGCGGCATGTTGTTCCAGTCGGCGCTTGATACAGACCTGACTACTGTTCCCTACAAAGGTACCGGCCCCGCAATGACCGACCTGATGGGCGGCCAGGTGGATTTCATGTGTGACCAGACCACCAACACGACTGAGCGGATTAAGGCGGGCAGCGTGAAGGGCTATGCGGTGACCACCAAGACACGACTGAAGACCGATGGGCTTTCCAACCTTCCGACGGTTGCAGAGTCGGGCCTGCCCAATTTCGAAGTCACGGTATGGCATGGCCTATACGCACCCAAGGGCACGCCGAAGGCAGCCTTGGATAAGTTAAACGCTGCGTTAAATGCCGCACTCAAAGATCCTGAGGTGATCAAGCGTTTTGAGGCCCTCGGAACCGGTCCGGTGAGCCCAGATAAAGCAACCGCGACTTATCACGCGAAGTTTCTTCAGTCTCAGATTGACCTCTGGGGCCCGATCATCAAGAAAGCTGGCCAGTTTGCCGACTGATTGTTGAGCGCAGTTGTGAAAAAGCCGCGCAGCTGCGCGGCTTTTTTATTTGAGTCGTGGCATTTTCCAGGGCAGCATCAGCCGAGTCATCGCGGTATTTAAGCGGGGCACATTCAGTGTTTCGTGCATTGAGATGACCTGCTCGCCGCAGAGGCCAGACTCCAAGACTGAGCGCACATAAAACGGTGTGTCCTCCAGGGTCTGCACCACCCGGGCAGGCCGAGCGGATTCACTGCGAACTGATCGGCCCACTCGCCACAGCGCCTTGGGCAGGGATTGTCGGGCCGGCGCATCAAACGGGCTGACCTGACCATCACGGCCAAATCGCAACGCGAGCAGCCGATCGGGGCCTTGGCGTTGACGAATGTCATAGAGCACTGCAACGCTTCCGTCCGAGAGATTTGCCCGCGACCAATCCCATTCAGTGAATCCGTCTGCAATCGGTGAGGCGCCTTCATTTGAGTCGAGATAGGCATGGCCCTGCCAGGAGCAATCGGGAGATTCGAGTGCGACCTCGACCCGCGCACTCGGCGCCAATGGCCCCCAGTGATGTAGACCTCCATCATCCAGCGCTGTGGTGAAGGCGAACAGCCGATCAGGGATGACGCGAATCACGCCGCGCACGGGCCGTGGAATCGGTGCTGACCACTCGTTAATCTGAATTTCAAGATGCGCTCCGGTCCATCGCAGGTGGCTCGGCCCCACCTGAAAACTGCGACTGTCTCGGCTGACATGGCGCTGGCCACGCTCGGTCATGGTCCAGCGTCGGATGCCGCGGCCATACAGCGCAACATTGATTGCGCAATGGTCCTCTGGTGAAGCGGCCGGATTTTTTTGTAAGGCCCAGTAGTAGTAGGGCGAAAACACACTGCCCACAAAGGCGATGATGGTCAGGCCAAATGCACCGTCATCACTTAATGCATCGACATACCACCAGAGATAACCACCCGGCCGGACTGTCTGATCAAACCGAGGTGACCCATCAGGGTTGCGGCCGCCAACCGGCCGGACAGTGCCGCCATCGGCACCCCCGGGCCCGGATGCACCGAGCCCCCCGCCAGGTAAAGGCCCGGTATGGGACTGCTGGCGCCATGGCGCGAAAACACGCTCATCCAGCCGTGGGTCGCCGGACCATACAGTGCCCCGCCGGTTGCCGGAAAGCGCTGATGAAATGATGTGGGTGTGGTGATCACCGTAGACTCGGGGTCGTTGTGAAGTGTCAGGCCACAGCGATTCATCAGTGAGGTGGCTGCATCGATGCATGCGTGAGTCTCCGATGTGTTGAAAGCGTGTCGATCGCCGGATGCCGGCGCGTTGATCAGCAGCAAAAGCCGTTCGGCTTGGCCAGAAAACGCCTGATCATCCTGCCGGTCTTGCGCACAAACATAGACCGTTGGCGTATTCGGTAATTGTTGTCGGTTAAAAATGGCCTCGAATTCCGGCGCGTAGTCGCGGGGAAAAAATAGGTTGTGATAGGTCAACGGAAATCCTGTTGCTCGTGCATGTATCGAAAGGGTGAGCGCAGACAATGAGCGCTGCCGCAGGTCATCACGTGGCGGGCCAAAGGCCTTGCGGGCGGCATCGGGATCCGAGAGCGCCACCACACCCTGACGAAGCGCCGCTACATCACCATTAAACACCACCGCATCCGCCGTGAGCGTTTCTCCGTCGTGAAGCCGCACACCGCAGGCCCGGCCATCGCGCATCAAAATAGCGGCGACATCGGCCCGCGTGCGTACCTCTGCACCATGCCGTTTCAACAGTTTTTCGAGTGTCTTTGCGAGCGCGGTCATGCCGCCTTCAATGGCCCAGACCCCCTGCATCTCGACATCAGCAATCAGCATCAGTGTGGCGGGTGCCTGCAGGGGGGAGGATCCGCAGTAGGTTGCGTAGCGTGAAAAGAGTTGATGCAGTCTTGGATCTTTGAAATATCGCGACAGTGATTGCCACAGATTCTGAAATGGGCCAACGCCCCACAGCGCTGCAAATCCCCGCAGCCCCAGATCCTGATGCATTGAAAAGAGTGTCGGCCGCTGGGAGCGTATTGCAGCCTTCTCAAGGGCCCGGTAGGCCGCGCTGGCCTGCTCGCAGAATTCGAGAAATCCAGCCGCTTCTTTGGCGCCGGCAAAGCGGGCGACTGCGAGGGCTGACTGATGGCGGTCGGCATAAAGATCAAGGATCTCGGATCGGTCCCAGGCATGCCTTGCCAGAATCTGAAGCGGCCGAATGGTGAGTTCATCTTCAAGCCGGTGTCCTGCCTGCGCAAAGAGTCCGTCAAAAACCCAGCGCATTGTGAATACGGTAGGCCCTGAGTCAATGCCCACGCCCTGGACCATCCGTTGATGGAGTTTTCCGCCGATGGTTTCGGCACGCTCTAAAAGCGTGACACGGACTCCGGCGGCAGAAAGCGCAAGCCCGCTGGCGAGTCCGCCGATGCCGCCTCCGACAACGATGACATGGGGGTCGGACATTTAGCGAAAGACCTTTCCCTTCCATACACCCTGGGCTGCAATCGGAACGAAACGCGCGAACATGGATTCCGCGAAGTGGCCTTGCTGCAAGGCTGCCTGAATGGCCTGCAAGTGGGCGCCGCTGCGGGCATATTGATTCATGTCGTCCACGCTATCCCAGATGCTGAAGGTCGCCTGCCGAAAAAACGGCGCTTCGCCAAGGCCGACTGCAATCCTGCAGCCCTGCGCTGCGGCAAGAGATATTTCGGCAGCGGGTGAGTTGCGCCAAAAGGCCAACGCCTTACTTGGCCGAATCGATGCCCGGGTCAGGGCAGCGATCGGCCCCTGCTCGGGCGGTGCTGCCTCGACGGGCAGAGAGACCCCCGCCCAGGAGCCCTTGCAGGAGCAGGCAATCAGCTTGCAGTAAAAGAATTCCTGGGCCCGGGCCCGATAGGCCGCCATGAGCGGCCCCTGATGGAGAAATGCATCTGCCTGCGCTTCGTCATCGAACAGAAGAAAAAGGCCCTGGCGGCTTGCACTGGGTTTCAGGCCGAAGCCGCCCTCATGGCCGCTGCCCAGCAGTTTTGAAAAACGCAGCCCCGTGATGTGACGCAGCGGAAAGCGGCCCAGCACAAAACGGCTTAAGCCGTAGCCCAGGTGTTGCGGCTTGAACTCGACCAGCACAATGACTGCAAGCATGCAGCCAGTTTAATCCATCACTTTTTGCTGCGATCTGCGACTTCACCGATGCCGTAGCGGCGCAGCTTCACATAAAGGCTCTGCCGAGAAAGGCCGAGCATCTCGGCTGCCGAGGCCCGATTGTCTCGGGTGAGTCGCAGGGCTGCCTCAATGCAGAGCTTTTCGATGAGATCAGCGGTCTCCGCAACAATTTCCTGTAATGGCACACGGCCCACCAGCTCAACCAGCTGATCGGCCGAGCGCGGCAGCTCATTTAATGAGGGCCGTTCTGCTGATAGCCGTTGGCCAACATCGCGAATGCTAAAGCCCAGGCAAGATGTCGATCCGGTTTTTACTGAGACGCCGGAGATCTCAACAGCAGTCTCTGCGGCATTTGCACTTCGCAATAATGTTCCGAAGAGCCTTACCGCGCCGCGCTGCTGAATATTGGCGATTAAGACACTGAGGTCGACATCGGTGCGGCCCAGCCAGTCACCAAGATTACGGCCCTGGACCTGCTCTGCCTTCGAGAGCTGAAGCATGTCCACAAAGGCCCGGTTCGCTGAGAGAATTTTTCCTTCACCGTCGGTGACCACGAAGCCATCAGGCGCATGCTCCAAGACATCAAGCATGAGTGAGCGTTTGGACGAAAAGCCGCTGATGGGCTCGGCTGCCGCCATCGGCGACAGGCGCACCAGGAACATGGTGCCGGTCTCTTGACGAAACAGCGACGCCGAGACTGAGACTTCTGCATTGTCTTTTGGCAGGGTGATGGGCCGCGCATCCGGGTGGCCCGAAGCCCGCACTCCCATCAAGAGATCATTGATGACGTCGCGCGACGCATCGGGAAAAATATCATCCAGAGATTTGCCCTGCAGCCGTTTTGCCTGCTGGGCAAGAATTTTTGATGCGGCCGGATTGGCCTCAAGAATGCGTTGCGTATTGGAGTCGACAATCAGCACCGCCTCAGAGGCAAGCTCAAACAGCAGCCGATAGCGGGTCTCCATGTGGCGCATGCGCAGGTAGTCCCGCTCCATGGCCTGATGGGCTTCCACAAGACGCTGCTGCAAGGAGGCCATGTTGCGGAGGTCACGGCCGAACGCGACAACCTTGCCGGTTGTTCCAATCGGAATTGCTGAGCAGAGCACTGGAATATCAGCACCTTGCGATGATGGGAAATTCACATGACGCCAGCGGCCCGCCTGCTGAGATTTCGCCTCGGCGAGAACCTCTTCGACTTTGGGCCGGCTTTCGCTGGTCACAATTTCAAGTAGCCGCTTGCCGACCCACTGCTTACTGGCGGCGTCAATGGGCATTTGTTGGCTACCGAGACGCACCTCCTGAATGACGCCTTCTGCATCCAGTAAAAACGCGAGATCGCTGGCTGCTGAGGCAACACCGACAGCCGCAGCAGTATCGATTGCAGTTAGGCCGGAGGTGGGGGAGGGTGACTTACTCATCTGGCGTTATGGTGCATCCAGAGCCAGCTGGGTCGCGATGGCAATCGCCTGCTCGGCATCGGCTGCGACCGCATTGGCGCCGCATTGCCGTGCGTAGTCAGATGAAATGGTGACCGGACCGCCCAACATGACGCGGACCTCGGGATTTTTTGATGCGCGGCGCAGCCCATGAATCAGTTCACCTACCTTATCGAGCTGAGGCTCTGAGCCCACTGAGATTCCAATGACATCAAACCATTGCCGCGAGACGGCCGCGAGAAGATCTTCCCGGGTGGCCATGGGCTCGCCCCAGACTTGCCAGCCAGCCCGATGAAAAAACTCGGAGACCATCAAAATGCCCATGGTGTGCTGAGATCCCGGCACGACGCTGAGCATGATGCGTCGCTGCTGAGCAGATGCGGCCTCGGGCCCTGTGCGAAATTCTGGGCTTAAGTCATAGAGGACCTGCTGCATCCGCCAGAGGCCAACGGTGACCAGAGTGAAATCGCAGCGGTCCTCGCACCACAGCGCCCCGAGCCGACTGGCTGCGGGTGCAATCAGGTCGAGATAAATCGCGGGCAGGGAGACACCACGGCTGCGGATTGACCCCACGAACTCGAGACAGGCGTCGGCATCGTGCTGCATGGTGAGATCGGAGAAAGCGATGACGTCCTCTGGAAAAACTTTTGCGGCCAACGGCCCGCCGTGTTTCGAATCCTGGCGGTGGGCGGCGACAAGCCGCGGAATGATTTCCGCCTCAATCGTTCTAACGAGCCAATCCATGTTGGCCTCCCCTCTGGCCGGCCAACCGTGAAGCTGGCCGAATTCTAATGGCGTGTCCCCCTATTGCTGGGGGCTCCCCCAGGTCAAAAGGCAGGGGGTTTTCACGGACTTTGAGGGATTTTGGATAACAAGAAGCGTGAGATTGGGCGGGGATTATCTTTTGGCCAATGGAATACCTGGCCTTTAATAACAGGGACTCTGTAGTAAGTGAGTACTTATTTAACATCTTTTTTAAGGCCCCTCTGCTCCCTTGGAATGAATCCCAGAGAGCAGCTCCACTCCCACTATCGCGGCCTAGGCCAGAGATTGTCAAAGAATATTGACTAGATACCCCCGAACAGCTCCAGTTGTCAAGGACAATTGATGTCAAAGAAAGTTGACAGTTGGGGGCCCGAGTTCTAGAGTCGTCTTGGGACAACACTGAACACGGGAGTGGGTTTGATTGGCTGAGCCAAGACCTCTGTATAGCCCAGAAGAACGCCGTCGTCGGGATCAAACGCCTTGGACTGTCGTTCAAGGAATTCTTGCGCCCGTGCAGTTTGTGGTCTTCTTGGTGAGCACTGCTCTGGTGGTTCGATTTCTACTGACCGGCCATGGCGAGGGCCTCGCAACGGCCTCGATCGTGCTGAAGACATTGCTGCTCTACACGATCATGGTGACAGGCTCGATCTGGGAAAAGGTGGTGTTTGGCAAGTATCTGTTTGCGCCGGCCTTTTTCTGGGAGGACGTCTTCAGCATGCTGGTGCTCGCCTTGCATACCGCCTATCTGATCGGGCTTCTCGGCGGCATGCTGCCCGTCACCGAGTTGATGCTCTTGGCACTGGCGGCTTATCTGGCGTATGTGATCAATGCGATTCAGTTCTTACTCAAGCTCCGCGCGGCCCGACTGCAGCAGGCCCAGCAGGCCATCCCCCAGGGGCTCACCGCATGAACAAAAGCATCATGATGCGGCCGGTCCAGACACAGTTCCCCACGACTGGCGGCTGCACCGATTCGCCCGTGCTGCGCGAGCGCGGCCAACGCGAAGTCTTTTGCGGACTAACAGGAATCATCTGGCTGCATCGAAAAATTCAGGACGCATTTTTTTTAGTGGTGGGCTCACGGACCTGCGCCCACCTCATTCAGTCGGCAGCCGGTGTCATGATCTTTGCAGAGCCGCGGTTTGCGACCGCGATCATTGATGATCGAGATCTTGCCGGCTTAGCGGATGCCAACGAAGAGCTCGATCGGGTGGTGTCGCGTCTTCTAGAACGTCGGCCCGATATTCGGATGCTCTTTCTGGTGGGCTCTTGCCCCTCTGAGGTGATCAAACTCGATCTGTCGCGCGCTGCAGAGCGGCTCTCGCAGCGCTTCTCGCCGAGCGTTCGGGTGATTAATTATTCGGGCAGCGGCATTGAGACCACGTTTACTCAAGGCGAAGATGCATGCCTTGCCGCACTGGTGCCAAAGCTGCCCGCAGCCGATGCTGCCGCCGGCCCCAGCCTGCTGGTGGTGGGCACGCTTGCCGATGTCGTTGAAGACCAGTTTGCAAGATTCTTTCAGGCAATGGGCATTGGCCCAATTGCCTTTTTGCCTGCGCGCCGATCGACCGAGCTTGCCGCTATTGGTGCCAATACACGCTTCATTCTTGTTCAGCCATTCTTAGGCGATACCGCTCGGGCCCTCGAGGCCCGCGGTGCGCAACGCATTACGGCCCCATTTCCTCTGGGCGCAGAGGGCACCACGATGTGGCTGTCAGCGATTGCCCAGGCCTGGGGGGTGGATGCGGATCATTTCGAGCAGACCGTTCGTCCTGCGCGTGATCGCGCAGCCCTTGCCCTAGCGCGGCAGCGCGAGCGACTGTCAGGTAAAAAGATTTTCTTCTTCCCGGATTCGCAGCTTGAAGTCCCGCTTGCGCGATTCCTCTCCCGAGAGCTCGGCATGCAACTCACCGAGGTGGGGTCCCCCTATCTGCATCGTCAGCACCTTGCCGCTGAGTTGGCCATGCTGCCGGCGGGCACCACGCTCTCGGAAGGCCAGGATGTCGAGCAGCAGCTCGACCGCTGCCGGGCCCAGCAGCCGGATCTTGTGGTCTGCGGCCTGGGGCTTGCCAATCCGCTTGAAGATGAGGGCTTTGCCACGAAGTGGTCAATTGAATTGGTGTTCAGTCCGATTCAGGGCTACGACCAGGCGGCTGATCTCGCTGAGCTCTTTGAGCGGCCACTGCGTCGCCGCGCGTTGATTGCAGAGAAGGCGGCATGCGCATGATCGTGAAAAGGCGGCGCAGATGAAGCTGACACTCTGGACCTATGAGGGCCCACCCCATGTTGGCGCCATGCGTATCGCCACAGCGATGCGCGATGTGCACTATGTGTTGCATGCACCGCAGGGGGATACCTATGCGGATCTGCTGTTCACAATGATTGAGCGGCTGCCCCGTCGGCCCCCGGTGACTTACACCACATTTCAGGCGCGTGATCTTGGCAAAGACACGGCCGATTTATTTAAGCAGTCAGTCCAGGCGGCTTACGATCGATTTCGTCCCGCCGCGATGATGGTGGGGGCCTCCTGCACGGCGGAATTGATCCAAGATGATCCCGGCGGCCTTGCCGCTTCGATGGATCTGCCAATTCCAGTAATCCCACTGGAATTACCCTCGTATCAGCGAAAAGAAAATTGGGGCGCCGCCGAAACGTTTTATCAAATGGTGCGGGCGATGTGCCGCAATGCAAAGCCAGCCCGCCGGGCCTCGGTGCGGCCCCGCTGCAATATTCTCGGGCCGACTGCTCTGGGCTTTCGGCATCGTGATGATGTCACCGAAATCTCGCGACTGCTGGATCAGATTGGAATTGATGTCGCAGTCGTGGCGCCCTTAAATGCGACGCCGACTGACCTTGCGGCATTGATCAATGCTGATTTCAATGTTCTGCTGTATCCCGAGACCGGCAGCACCGCGGCGGCCTGGCTCGAGCGTGAGTTCGGAATGAAGTTCACACGCACAGTGCCAATCGGTGTCAATGCAACCCATGAATTCATTCGCGAGGCCTGTGACCTGGCGCGTATTGATCCGCCGGCCTCAGCCGCCGCGACCCTGCGTGCCCGCTGGTATGCACGCTCTGTTGATTCCACTTATCTCACAGGCAAGCGGGTCTTCATTTTCGGAGATGCAACCCATGCGATCGCCGCCGCCCGAATTGCCGCCGAAGAAATGGGCTTTGCGGTGGTCGGACTGGGCACCTATAGCCGCGAATTCGCCCGCGAGATTCGCGAGGCCGCCAAGCGCTATGGTGTTGAGCCCCTCATCACCGATGACTATCTCGAGGTCGAGCAGCAGATCATGGAATTACAGCCCGAGCTGGTCTTGGGCTCCCAGATGGAGCGGCATATCGCCAAACGGCTATCGATTCCATGCGCTGTGATTTCAGCGCCGATTCATGTTCAGGATTTTCCTGCCCGCTATTCACCTCAGATGGGGTTTGAGGGCGCCAATGTGATGTTTGACACCTGGATCCATCCGCTCATGATGGGCCTGGAAGAGCATCTGATTCATATGTTCCGCGAGGACTTTGAATTCCATGATGGTGCTGCGCCCTCGCACTTAGGGCACGCTGCGCCTGCCGCCACGGCGGCGCAGCCTCGGGCCAATGCCCGGCCAGTACGAGAGGATCCTGCCCAGCAGGCGGATGCAGTCCGTGTACCGGAGCTTGCGGAAGTCACAGCGGGTGCCGCCAGCGGATCGAACGCTGCCGAATCCACCTGGGCGGCTGACGCCTTACAAGAACTCAACAAGATCCCGTTTTTTGTTCGCGGCAAGGCCCGACGCAATACCGAGCGATTTGCAGTCGAGCGTGGCGTTAATCCGATCACCGTGGAAACCCTCTACGATGCCAAAGCCCACTTCAGCCGCTAAGTCATCGGGCGAAACTGCCTTGGCCAGCCCCATTCGTGTGGTGATCGTCACGATGGATACCCATCTGGCGACGGCAACCGCACGCGCCCGCGCACGACTCATGCGGCAGCTGCCTGGCCTGCGCCTCACCATGTTTGCCGCCTCCGAGTGGGCCAACGATGATCAGTTATTGGGCAATTGCATTGCCGAGATCGGGCAGGCCGATATTGTGGTGGTGACCATGCTCTTTCTCGAGGAGCATTTCCTGCCGATTCTTCCTGCGCTGCAGGCGCGGCGCACGCAATGCGATGCAATGGTCTGCGCGATGTCGGCAGCCGAGGTGGTGCGTCTGACACGAATCGGCAAGTTTGATATGGGTAAACCGGCCTCGGGCCTGACGGCTTTACTCAAACGCCTGCGTGGCAATAAAGACAAGACCTCAACAGGCGGCCAGGCCCAGATGAAGATGCTGCGTCGTGTGCCAAAACTTCTGCGCTTTATCCCCGGAACGGCCCAGGACGTACGTTCGTATTTTCTCGCCCTTCAGTATTGGCTCGGTGGCTCCGAAGAAAACATGCTGAATATGGTGCGATTTCTTGTGAATCGCTATGCCAGCGGACCCCGTGAAGCACTGCGCGGTGCGGATGATCCTCCACTGCCGATTGAGTATCCTGAACTTGGCGTTTATCACCCAAAGATGAAGTCCCGCATGTCGGATTTTCCGGCGGATCTTCCAAAGGTGGTGGCCCAGTCCGATGCCAAGGGCCGGGTGGGCCTGCTGCTGCTGCGCTCGTATCTGCTGTCGGGAAATAGTGGCCACTACGATGGCGTGATCCGTGCAATGGAGGAGCGTGGCCTGCAGGTCGTGCCTGCTTTTGCTGCGGGCTTGGATGCCCGGCCGGCCATTGAACAGTTCTTTATTGAAGATGGCCAGCCGACGGTGGATGCGGTCGTTTCGCTCTCTGGTTTTTCTTTAGTCGGTGGCCCCGCATACAACGATGCGAAGGCAGCAGAGGAAATTCTCGCTAGGCTCGATGTGCCTTATCTTGCAGCCCATCCGGTGGAGTTTCAATCACTGGATCAGTGGGGAGGGTCCGAGCGCGGCCTGCTTCCCGTAGAGAGCACCATCATGGTGGCCATCCCTGAATTGGATGGTGCCACCGCTCCAATGGTGTTTGGCGGCCGCGCTGGCCAGCCCGGAACCGTCTGTCAAGGCTGTGCCGATCACTGTGCCTTTACGGCCGCGCATAACGCACAGGACATGCACACGTGTGGTGAGCGTGCGCGCATGCTGTCAGCACGTGTTTTACGCTTGATCGAATTGCGCCGTGCAGAGCGGGCCAAGCGCCGTGTTGCGATTGTGCTCTTTAACTTTCCGCCGAATGCAGGCAATACCGGGACTGCGGCCTATCTCTCGGTATTTGAGTCGCTTTTCAATGTGCTGCGTGCGATGCGCGATCAGGGCTACACCATTGAGATGCCCAATACGGTGGATGAACTGCGCGATAGCATCATCCATGGCAATCGTGAGCAGTACGGCAGCGATGCGAATGTACACACCCTGATTGCGGCCGATGACCATGTGCGACAAGAGCCTTGGCTTGCCGAAATCGAGGCGGCCTGGGGCCCGGCGCCGGGCCGGCAGCTGAGCAATGGCAGCGCCATCTTCGTGCTCGGCCGCCAATTCGGCAATGTCCTCGTTACGGTGCAGCCAAGCATGGGCTACGAGGGCGATCCGATGCGGCTGCTGTTTGAACACGGATTCGCACCTACCCATGCGTTTTCAGCAAACTATCGATATCTGCGCGAGGGCTTTCATGCCCATGCGGTGCTGCATTTCGGCACGCACGGCGCACTTGAGTTTATGCCGGGCAAGCAAAGCGGCCTGTCGGGCGCCTGCTGGCCGGATCGTCTGATCGGCGATCTGCCGAATTTTTATCTCTACGCTTCCAATAATCCCTCCGAGGGTGCGATTGCCAAGCGCCGCGCGGGCGCCACATTGATCAGCTATCTCACGCCGCCTGTAGCGCAGGCTGGCCTGTATCGCGGACTGATGGATCTGAAATCATCAATTGATCGTTGGCGTCAGCTCACACCCGATGCGCCTGAGCAGTCTGAATTGGTGGCATTGATCCAGTCCCAGGCGGCGGAATTAAATCTCGCGCCCGCCGAGCCGATCTGGGACCACACGAGTCCTGCCGGCGCATCGCAGTCGCTGGCGGCAATGGAGAGCCAGGCCGGTCGAGAAATTCGAAAACTGCTGGATGCAGTCTTAGAGCTTGAATACACCTTAATTCCCCATGGCCTGCATATCGTGGGCGAGCCCAGCCCGCCTGAGGCCCGAGTCGATATGTTGATGTCGATGGCCGAGGCCTCTCATGGCCTGGTGCTGGATCGCAAGGCCGTGGCAGCACTTGTTCATGGGGAGAGTCCTGCCGAGGCTGCTGCGCGTAATTTTGAGCGTCATGAGCAGCTGGTCGAGATCTTCGAGAAACTCCGTGATGCCAATCAAATGCTGCTGGTCGAGACCGAGGTCGAAGGCATCCTCAAAGCCCTCGATGCGCGGTTTATTCGGCCGGCCCCGGGCGGCGATGTATTGCGTACTCCCGAAGTCTTACCGACTGGCCGGAATCTTCATGGCTTTGATCCATTCAAGATTCCAAGCGCGTATGCCGTGCGTGATGGCGCTCGGCAGGCCCAACGGCTGCTGGACCGCTATCAGTCGGATGGCCATCCTCTGCCCGAGTCGATTGCAATGGTGCTCTGGGGCACCGATAACTTAAAGACCGAAGGCAGCCCGATCGCACAGGCCCTGCATCTGATGGGCGCCACCCCGCGTCTTGACAGCTATGGCCGTGTGGCCGGTGCCATGCTCATTCCATTAGCGGAGCTCGGCAGGCCGCGCATTGATGTGGTGATTACGCTGTCGGGAATCTTTCGCGACTTGATGCCACTGCAAATCAAGATGCTGGCCGAGGCCGCCTATCTCTGCGCCACTGCCGAAGAGCCCATCGAAGCAAACTTTATCCGTAAGCATGCACTGGCCTATCAGGCCGAACATAGCTGCAGCCTCGAGGAGGCCTCGCTTCGGGTCTATGGCAATGCTGAGGGCGCGTATGGCTCTAACGTCAATAGCCTGATTGAGAATAGCCGCTGGGATGAAGAGGACGAACTGGCGGAGACCTATTCGCGCCGCAAAGGCTTTGCCTACGGCCGCGCCGGCCGACCCATCAAGCAGCCCGCGTTACTGCAAAGCGTACTTAAAGATGTACAGCTGACGTATCAGAATCTCGATTCAGTCGAACTCGGCGTCACAACGGTTGACAATTATTTCGATACGCTCGGCGGCATTACAGGTGCGGTGAAGCGGGCCCGCGGCGGCGATGCACCGCCGGTGTATATCGGCGATCAGACCAAAGGAGAGGGGGCTGTTCGTACCCTCAGTGAGCAGGTTGCCCTTGAGACGCGAACCCGGATGCTCAATCCGAAGTGGTACGAGGGAATGCTCAAGCATGGCTACGAGGGCGTGCGACAGATTGAGGTTCACATCACCAACACCATGGGCTGGTCGGCAACGACGGGCCAGGTGCAGCCCTGGGTCTATCAGCAGCTGACCCAGACCTTCATGCTGGATCCAGAGATGCGCGATCGGCTGGCACGCCTTAATCCGGCCGCCTCGGCAAAAGTCGCCAATCGGCTGCTTGAGGCCTCGGAGCGCAAATTCTGGAAACCCGATGAAAAAACACTGGCTGCACTCAGGCAGGCCGGAGAAGAACTAGAAGACCGCCTCGAGGGGGTCATAGAGGGAGCATCACCATGAATGTCGCCACCGTTCCATTTTCTGAAATCAAACGCACAGGAGGCCGTCCGGATGGCGAGGGCAGCGTCCAGGTCCAGCTCGATCCGTCGCTCAAGATCGGCAATGCCAAGGTCTTTGCGATTTATGGCAAAGGCGGCATTGGCAAAAGCACGACCTCATCGAATCTTTCGGTGGCGTTTTCAAAGCTCGGCAAGCGCGTGCTGCAGATTGGCTGTGATCCCAAGCACGACTCGACCTTTACGCTGACTAAAAAACTCATGCCCACAGTCATTGATGTCTTGGAGTCGGTGGATTTTCATCCCGAAGAGCTCCGCATTGAGGACTTTGTTTTTACGGGCTATAACGGCGTGATGTGTGTGGAGGCTGGCGGCCCGCCTGCAGGCACGGGCTGTGGTGGCTATGTGGTCGGCCAGACGGTGAAACTGCTGAAAGAGCATCACCTGCTCGATGACACCGATGTGGTGATTTTCGATGTACTCGGGGATGTGGTCTGCGGCGGCTTCGCCGCGCCACTGCAGCATGCGGAGCGGGCCCTGATTGTGACGGCCAACGATTTTGATTCTATCTTTGCCATGAATCGCATCGTGCAGGCAATCGGTGCGAAATCAAAAAATTATCGTGTTCGACTCGGCGGTGTTATCGCCAATCGCAGCGCGGCAACCGATCAGATCGATAAGTTCAATGATCGGATCGGCTTAAAAACCATGGCCCACTTTCCTGATCTCGATGTGATTCGCAGAAGCCGTCTGAAAAAATCAACGCTCTTCGAGATGGAAGACTCCCCAGAGCTTCAGCGTGTCCAGGAGGAGTACCTCCGGCTGGCAGAAAAACTCTGGAATGGCGTGGATCCAATGAATGCTGATCCAATGAAAGACCGGGATATTTTTGATTTGTTGGGATTTGATTGATCCGACACCCACGCCGACTGCCATGAACGACGTAAGCCACATCCAATATCTCAAGCAGCGCGACCGGGTCGAGCATTATTTCGATCGTACTGCGGCGCAGACTTGGGCCCGGCTGACTTCGACAGCGCCCGTGAGTGGCGTGCGGGCCACCGTGCGCGCAGGCCGCGATCGGATGCGGGCAACACTCATGTCTTGGCTGCCAGAAGAGCTCTCCGGCCTGCGACTTCTCGATGCCGGCTGCGGAACGGGCGCACTCTCCATGGAGGCCGCCTGCCGCGGCGCTGACGTGGTTGCCATTGACCTCTCGCCAACACTGGTCAATCTCGCCCGTGAACGGGCCTGCGTGCAGCCCGCCGCCCAACGCATTGATTTTCGTGCAGGCGACATGCTCGATGATCAATTGGGTGAGTTTGATGTCGTGGTGGCCATGGACTCCTTGATTCACTATCAGCCCGCAGATGTGGTCCGCGTGCTGGCGGGTCTTGCTGCCCGCACACGGCACACCATTTTGCTGACCTTTCCGCCACGTAACCTGGCCCTGGCCGCGATGATGTCCATCGGCAAGCTCTTTCCCCGCGGTGATCGGGCGCCCTTTATTGAGCCGGTGGCCTACGAGCGGCTCTGCGGCCTGATCCAGCGTGAGCCTGGGCTATCGGCATTTCGTATTGGCCGCACACAGAAAATCTCCAGCGGCTTTTACACGTCGCAGGCCCTGGAACTGGTGAGGATGCAATGATGTCCTCGCGTGCCCTGAACTCCTGGCGCAAGTGGACACGCGTGAGTCCGCGGTTTCTGCCCTTTGCTGATGTCGCGACCCGAGAACTGCCGCTGCGTCGGCTGCTTCAGTTATCACTGTTTCAGGTCTCGGTCGGCATGTGCATGGCCTTACTCATCGGCACATTAAATCGCGTGATGATTGTTGAGCTTGGCGTCGGGGCCTGGCTGGTGGCGCTGATGGTCGCGCTGCCACTGCTGTTTGCCCCCTTTCGTGCCCTGGTGGGATTTAAGTCAGACATTCATCGCTCGGTACTCGGCTGGCGCCGTGTGCCTTACATCTGGCTGGGGACGCTCTGCCAGTTCAGTGGCCTGTCCATCATGCCCTTTGCGTTGATTCTGCTGTCAGGCGATAGCCACTGGCCCGCCTGGGTGGCACATGCCGCTACTGCGTTGGCGATTTTATTAGTGGGAATCGGACTGCAAACGACACAGACTGCAGGCCTGGCATTGGCAACCGATATCGCGCCACAGGCCGCCCGGCCCCGCGTGGTCGCCATGATGTACGCCATGCTTTTAGTGGGCATGGTGGCCAGTGGTATTGCGTTCGGTTTTCTGTTGACTGAATTCAGTCAGATCAAGCTGATTAAGGTGGTTCAGGGGGCTGCCGCAGTCGCTGTGGCGCTTAACGTGATCGCCCTCTGGAAGCAAGAGGCCCGAAATCCGCAGCGCACTGCCCAATCGATTACCCGGCCAGCCTTTCGTGAAAATTGGAGCCGGTTTTCGAGTCAGCCCAGCACACTGCGATTTCTTTTCGCCCTCGGACTGGGCACGGCCGCCTTCAGCATGCAGGATGTCATCTTGGAGCCCTATGGCGGTGAAGTCCTTGGCCTATCGGTGTCGGCCACGACCGTATTAACCGCCCTCATGGCCATCGGCGCCTTATGTGCGTTTGCCTTGGCTGCCCGATGGCTGACACGGGGAATGAATGCATTTCGAGTCTCCGCCCTTGGCGTGGTTGTGGGGCTGGCGGCTTTTTCCTGCGTCATTTTTTCTGAGCCCTTTCAAGAGCCACTCTTATTTCGCATCGGCGCAGTGCTCATTGGTTTTGGCGGCGGCCTTTTCTCAGTGGGCACGCTGACGGCCGCAATGAGTTTTGAGCCGGCATCGTCGTCTGATCCGTTTGGCAACAGCGGGCTAGTGCTGGGCGCATGGGGTGCTGTCACCGCCACCGCCACTGGCCTATCGATGGCCTGTGGTGGCGTGATTCGCGATGCAGTCTCGACGCTTGCGCTGGAGGGACGAATCGGATCGGTGCTGGTGACGACCGGCACCGGCTATAGCTTTGTGTATCACCTAGAAATTTGTTTGTTGTTAGCAACGCTGATTGTGATTGGTCCAATGGTGCGCCTTGCGGGGCGTCCGCGTGGGCCGGCATCGTCAGCATCAAAGTTTGGTCTTGCTGAATTCCCCGGCTGATCGGACATAAGGAGAGTCATCATGGGAACTGGTGCAATTACTGCCTACATCGATGTCGCACAGATCGTGCTCTACATCTTCTGGATTTTCTTTTTCTGGCTGGTGGTCTGGCTGGTCCGCGAAGGCAAGCGTGAGGGCTATCCGCTGCAGAGTGATCGCCGTGACTATGCGGATATTGAAGGCTGGCCTCCGCTGCCGTCGCCCAAGACTTACAAACTGGCCGATGGGCGGGAGTTCTCAGCGCCCCATGATCGGGATCGCAGTGCGGCCCCGCTTGCTGCCCAACGCACGGCGAATTTTCCGGGCTCGCCGATCGAGCCAACGGGCAATCCAATGGTCGATGGGATTGGCCCCGCCGCCTGGACGGCCCGAACGGATGCGCCGGATCACATGCTCGATGGCAGCGTCAAACTTCAGCCACTGCGGACAGAGCGCGACCACTCGGTCTCGCTGAATGATGTCGATCCCCGGGGCCTGGAGGTGCGTGGCCACGACGATGTGGTCGCCGGCAAGGTCATTGATCTCTGGGTGGATCGGGCAGAGACCCTCTTTCGCTATCTCGAAGTGGAACTGCATCAGGGCAAGCGCGTTTTGCTGCCGATTCCGTTTGCGCGCATCAATCAGCGTGGCGTGAAAGTCACTGCAATTACGGGGGCGCAATTTGCTGATGTGCCCACCACACGCCATCCAGATCAGGTCACGCTGCTGGAGGAAGACAAAATCGCCGGCTATTACGGTGGCGGCTATCTGTATTCGACGCCGCAGCGACAGGAGCCGCTGGCATGAGTCTGGACCACCATCACGGCTATCCGCACGAGCACGAGCTCGAGCCCCAATACGGCCTGCCGGAGGCGCTGCCGGCCAACGAGCGCCTGCTGTGGCAGGGCGCTCCCCATTGGGCTGCGCTGGCTCGTACGGCATTTCATGTGCGAAAGCTCGCGGTGTACTTTGCGATCATCATTGCCTTGCGGATCACCACTGTCTTGCTGGAGGGCGGTGGCCTGGAAAAAGCCATGATCTCCGCGTTGTGGCTGGGCCTGCTGGCAATGACTGCAATTGGAATTCTGTCTGGCCTTGCCGTGATTGTCGCCCGCACGACGGTTTACACCATTACTTCGCGCCGGGTGGTGATGCGAATCGGCATGGTCTTGACGGTGTCGTTTAATTTGCCGTTTAAGCGCATCGTTTCCGCAGGACTGCGTTTACATTCGGATGGATCAGGGGATATTCCATTAGCGCTCATGCCCGAGGATCAGATCGGCGTTGTTCAGCTCTGGCCCCATGTTCGGCCCTGGCGCTTTGCCCGGACCGAGCCGATGCTGCGCGGTTTGAAGCAGCCCGAGCAGGTTGCCAAGATTCTCACAGACGCCTGGGCAGCATGCGTGGGCGATCGGGCCGCGGTGGCTTCAGGCCAGCGTGGGATTGGCCTTGCCGAGGCAGGCACGCCTCGCAGCGATCGTCCGCGACTTGTGGGTGCTGCCCCCGAGTCATCGACCAATGGAATGCGTCATGCTTGAAGCCCACTCGGCCACCCAATCCAGCGCATTTCAGGCACCGCGCTGGCTGCCGATTGCTGTGGTGTTGGGGCTGGCCGTGCTGATGCTCTCCATTGCCTCGTATCGGGCCACTGGCGTTGCGATTCGCGAGCCAGACGCTGCGGCCGCAGTGATACGCGAGTTACGTTTTGAGGATCGTGCCGATGGCAGTGTGGTCGTGATCGATCACCGCACCAATCAGAAAGTCGGAGCAATCGCTGGTGAGGCAGGATTTGCACGCGGCACCCTGCGCGGATTTGCCCGCGAGCGGCGGCTTCGCGGCGTCAGCGCCGAGCATCCGCTTGAATTGGTGGGGCGTGTTGATGGCCGCCTGACACTCTCGGACCCTCAGACCGGCCGTGTCGTAGACCTTGAGTCGTTTGGCACAACCAACTCTGGCGTCTTTGCGCGGCTGCTGGCCACTGATGGAAGACAGTGATGAAAAAGACCACAACGCCCTGCACAGTTGAAATTGCGCATACGTCGCGGGATTTTTATGCCCATGTTGCGCTTGAAGACAACTCCATTCGCCCAGGCGATCAGGTCTTGGTCCACAATCCGCCGACCGAGATCCACTGGGGTGAAGAGTTGCGTGTTGAGCGGGAGGCCACCATCTCCCGGGCCAGCTGGTTCGCCCGCTGGTGGACTAAATGGATTGCCCGTTTTGAATTGACCACGCTATATGAGGTCAGTTTTTCAACGGCCCGATTTTCGAAATCGCGCCGCTATCCCCGGCCTGCTGCACGACCCGGCCAGCAGCCCCACGCCACCAGTAAAAGGCAAATCGCATGAATACACTTGCCCACCCATATCCCGCCAAGGCAATCGACACGAATGAGGCCACCGAGCGGGCCCTCGAGAGCACGGTCTTAAACCCGCGCTTTTACACGACTGATTTCGAGGCGATTGATCGGCTTAATGTCGATCACATCCGAGGCCAGTGGGATGCATTGATGGCCGAGTTCGCAGATGACCGCAATAAAGATCATTTCCAGCGGCCCGCCGAGACCATGAATCGGGATTATTCCCATCTGCCGGATGGCCTGTACCAGGAGTTCGTTGATTTTCTGATTTCCTCAGTGACCTCGGAATTCTCCGGCTGCGTGCTGTATGCCGAGATCAAACGGCGGATCAAGAACGAGGATATGCGAGCACTCTTTGGCTATATGGCCCGCGATGAGAGCCGCCATGCAGGATTCATCAATCAGTGGCTAAAGGATTTCGGAATCGGCGTGGATCTTGGTTTCCTGGCGAAGGCAAAAAAATATACCTACTTTCGGCCAAAGTTTATTTTTTACGCTACCTATCTGTCCGAGAAGATCGGCTATGCCCGTTACATCACGATCTATCGTCAGATCGAGCAGCATCCCGAGCTGAAGTTTCATCCGATTTTTGGCTGGTTTAAAGAGTGGTGCAACGATGAATTCCGTCATGGCGAGGCTTTCGCCATGCTGATGCGGGCAGATCCCAAACTCCTGCAGGGTGTGAATCTGCTGTGGATTCGGTTTTTTCAGCTCGCGGTCTATGCCACGATGTATGTCCGCGACCATGCCCGGCCCGAATTCCATCGGGCCCTGGGCGTGGATCCTACCGACTACGACTTTCAAGTATTTCGCACGACGACCGAGATCTCTAAGCAGGTCTTTCCGGTGACGTTGAATCTCGATGATCCGCGACTGCATCATGGCTTTGAGAAATTGCGCATCATTGCAGATCAAGTCGCTGACGCCCGCGAGCAGGGCGGAGTGCTCGGCCGGATTCGACAAGGCTGGCACGGCCTGCGGGCCGCGGCCGTCTTCTGTCGGCTGCTGGTGCTGCCGGCCCGTTATCACACGCTTCCGCAGGATGTTCGGCTCGCGCCGACCTGGTGATGCCTGACATCTTCGCGGCGCTGCTCTACACCATCTTCGTGTGGTGGTTTAGCACAGGCATCATCCTGTTTCTCAATGGCCTGCCGCGACACACATTTAAGTGGACCATGTCGGCCGCTACCGTCATTCTGGTGGCGGCACTCTCGGCCCTACAACTGACAAGCCATGTCAGTGAGATCTGGGCGGCTTACTGCGCCTTTAGCTGCGCGGTGCTGGTCTGGGCCTGGCAAGAGATCGGATTTCTGCTGGGCTTTGTCACCGGCAGCCGCAAGACCGACTGTCCCGAAGATGCCCGCGGCTGGCGCAAGTTTGGTCTCGCGGCGGAGACCATCCTCTATCACGAGCTGGCCCTGGTGGTGCTGGGCGCCATGGTCTGGCTGGTCAGCCGCGAGGGTGTGAATCAAGTCGGATTCTGGACCTATCTCGTGCTGTGGACGATGCGTCAGAGCGCCAAGCTCAATGTCTATTTCGGCGTGCGCAATTTAAGCGAAGGCTTCTTGCCGCATCACCTGAAGTATCTTCAGACCTACTTCCGGCGGCGGCCGATGAACGCATTCCTGCCGGTGTCCTTAATCGTCTCTCTCGCGATTGCGATTCCGATCTGGCAGTCAGTGGCCTCGGCACCGGCCGGCAGCTTTTCGGCTGTGAGCCTGACACTGATCGGCACACTGCTTTCCCTGGCCATTCTGGAGCATCTGTTTCTGGTGCTTCCCGTGCCGCTTGAAGGCCTCTGGCGCTGGGGCCTACGGTCACGTTCGGCCGAGTCGTAAGGCAGCGTTTTAGTTTTTGGCCTGACGGGATACCCCCATCACCAGGGCCTCGCCCTCCAGCACACGCTTGCCGCCTACAGAGCAAGTGGTTTCAAGCCGGACCCGGTTCTTTTCCGGAAAAATTTCGAGCACCTTTACTTCAGCGGTAATCGTGGCGCCCGGATGTACGGGCGCGAGAAATTTCATCGTCTGGGTCAAGAAGATCGTGCCAGGACCGGGAAGACGATTGGCCAGCACCGATGAGATCAGGCTGCCAGTGAGCATGCCATGCACGATCCGTGTGCCAAATCGCGTGGTTTTGGCATAGTCCTCATCAAGATGAATCGCATTGGTGTCCATCGACACTGCTGAAAAGAGAATGATGTCGGTCTCCGTAATGGTCTTGGATTGCTGAGCGGTCTGACCGATCTTCAGATCTTCAATGTAAAAAGCGGGATGGATAATGGACATGAGGCTCCCTGTTGCGGTTGGCGTTATAGTGGTGGCTCAAAGCCGGTGAGAGGGGTTTCGCACTGGTAAGGCCGGTCGTTCCAAAGCGCTTTGGATTTTACGATGAAAGAGTTTGTCGAACATTTCTTAGTTGCCCATCTCGGGACTACGCTGCCGGTCTGGGCCAGCGGCCTGATCTCACTGACCAATGTATTTTTAATTCTGGCCATTGCATGGGCGCTGATGTCGTTTTCTGGCCGCCTCATTCGGGTGCTCGATAAAGGCTGGACGGCCCGACATCCGAATCCTGAGGAACGCAAGCGGCTTGAGACCCTCACGCGTGTTGTCCGCTACATTGCCTCGGTGGTGGTGGGAGCGGTGGCCATCATGCTGGTGCTGGCAGAGATTGGAATTTCGATTGCTCCCATCCTGGCGACCGCCGGTGTGGCGGGCCTGGCGGTTGGTTTTGGTGCCCAGAGCCTGGTGAAGGACTATTTCACCGGATTTGTCATGCTGATCGAGGATCAGATTCGGGTTGGTGATCTGGTTGAGGTCGCAGGCAAATCCGGCACTGTTGAGGAAGTCACCCTACGTTATATCCGCCTGCGCGATCTCGAAGGCGCGGTGCACTTTGTACCCAATGGCGTAATCGCTACCGTGACCAACCGTAGCCGCGAATTTTCTTACGCCATGATGGATCTGCGGGTCAGTTATCAGTCGGATCTAGATCAGGTCTATCGGGCCATCCGCGAGGCGGCTGAAAGTTTTGCACGCGATCCTGATTATGCCGCCCGTCTGCTGCAGCCCATTGAGATCATGGGCGTTGATCAGTGGAACGACTCTCATCAAATCGTGCGTTGCCGATTCAAAGTCCGGCCCGCAGAGCAGCAGGCAGTGCGCCGCGGATTTCTCAAATCGCTAAAGCAGCACTTCGATGCCCAAGGCATTCGAATTCCGGCTAAAGAGAACTAAGCGGATCCAGCCATCCCAGTACGATCATCAGCAGGGTGCCGATTGAGATGGCGGCAACCAACCCATTTTTTTTACTCACCATGATGGCCAAGGCCGATCCTGTGGCAATCAGCCGATAGGCCATCGGCGTTTCAGCGAGCACCCCCACGGGCAGCACAATGATGCGCACCACCAAGGCAGCCACCATTGCGTAGGTCACGCAGGTAATCCAGCCAAAAAGCGGACTGTCTTGCTTGATTTTTCCGGAGAGCATGACGCCCAGGCCGCGCCAGGCATAGGTGCCAAGGGCTGCGAAAAGCAGAATGCTCCAGGCCCACCATGCCGATTCCTGAGGAAGATTAAAAAGCGTTTCCATCTTCGTTCTTGTTTTTTACAAAGCGATGGCGGGCATGCATTAGTTTTTCTTTCCCAGGGCCACATCAAGAAAAAACGCGGCAGTGCCGCCGATCAGCCCGCAAATCAGAATGCTCCAGCCCGGCGCCCAGCCGTACACAATGGGTCCAGACAGCCCGCCGATCAGCAGTGCGAGGCGGCTTGCACGGGCGCGTACCTCGGTAAAGCTGAGCAGAAAAAATAGTGGATTGAGCATCACCAATCCGATCGTTACCGGCGTGGGCACATGGCCTGCCAGCAGATAGCCCAGCATTGTTGCAGGCGTGCTGACTGCCCAGCATGTCATTCCAA
Source organism: uncultured Bordetella sp. (assembly GCA_964440375.1). GTDB lineage: Bacteria > Pseudomonadota > Gammaproteobacteria > Burkholderiales > Burkholderiaceae_A > Lacustribacter. The sequence goes on from CAYTRY010000003.1 coordinate 82,146, forward strand.
ATCCGGTGAAATAGGCCATGCGCTGCGAGGCCTGAATGTGGGCAAAGTCGCGCATCATCACCGCCCAGCTGGTCATCGAGATGAAATGGGCGCTGGCATACAGCGACCGCCGCCGATCCTCTTTGGGGATCTGCGGCACCAGCGTCAGCGTCATCGGTAAAAATCGTGCGGCCGTCAGTGCAGCGGCCAGCGCGACCGCGAATCCTGATGCCCCGAGGGCCACCATCTCAACAAAAACCACCTGGCCAGGAAGTGCGTAGATGAAAAAGCTGGTCGCTGTGGTCAGCCCGATCGATAGGCCGCTGGCATGGCCCAGCGCGCCAAATCCAATCATGCCCGCAACCAATACCGCAGCGGGCACACCCACCGCATCCCTGCAGCCCGCCCAGAGCGCATCGCGGGTCGAGTTTTGCGCCGTTTGTGACATGCCACGATTGTAGGCGCAGCCTTTAAATTCCGGATAATGCTGTTATGGACATGCTGACCCATCCTCGGAAAATTCGCGTCTGGGACTTACCGACGCGGATTTTTCATTGGCTACTGGCAGCCTGCATCTTGGCGCTGCTCGTCTCGGGCAAGATCGGTGGCGAGGCCATGGTCTGGCATGCCCGTTTTGGCCTGCTGGCCCTTGCGCTGATTGTGTTTCGTCTGGCCTGGGGTGTGCTGGGCCCGCACTATGCGCGCTTTGCTGAGTTCGTAAAGGGGCCGGTGGCGATTCTTGACGAGATCCGCGGCGCGGCCCGTCTACGGCCTGGCCATAATCCGCTCGGCGCACTCTCGGTACTGGCGATGCTTTTGGTCATCGGGACACAGGCGGGCCTTGGATTATTTAGCTCGGATGACATTGCATTCGATGGCCCCCTGGCCCGTCATGTCAGTGATGCCGTAGTGGATTTTGCAACCCGCTGGCATCTTCGGCTGCAGTGGGTTGTGATCGGATTGGTGATCTTGCACCTTGCAGCAATTGTTTGGCATCAGCGAATTCGCAAGCACAACCTGCTGCAGCCAATGGTGTCCGGTGATCAGCAGGTGGAGGATGAAAACGCAGTGGCGACAAAAGATGATGCCGCCACGCGGGCCAGGGCAGCATTTATCTTTGTCCTGGCACTCATGCTCGTGGTCTATCTCTCGCGATAGTCGTCGTGGCAGGCCCTGCAGGTCTGCTGGGTGGCGCCAAAGACTTTTCGAATCTGCTCCAGATTGGCGGATTTTGCTGCTGTATTGAGTTCAACAGCTGCCTTCATGTAACGCTCTGATGCGGCCTTGAATTTATCGGTCTCTTTCCAGATGGCCGGCTTTGCCTTGCCACCATCCGTGTCGGGGCCAAAGGCCTCCCAGGGCAGCGTCGACAACGTTGCGATCACATTGGCGCTTTTCTGAACCTCAGCGGCATTAAACGGAATATCGCCTTTCATCATGGCGCCAATGCGGCCCATATGCTGGCCGGTGAGCTGAAGGGCGCTCTGGCGATACTTCAGGGCATCTTCTTTTTTTGCGAACTGGGCGGATGCGGTCATCGGGGCTGCCGCAGCGAAGGCCGCGACGATGCCCAGGGAGATCAGTGATTTCATAACGACTCCTATCAACAAAAGGGGTTGTGAGTGCGATTCGCCCCGAAAACCCGCGGGCGGTGTTCTGATCAACTTGAATCAGAGGGTTTTGCGGACATGACCCACCACACACCCCAGACGGTAAGCAATGTTCCCGCGACGGTTGTCAGTGTAATCGGTTCACCGAAAAGACTCCATGCCATTAACGCGGTGGTGGGAGGTGTCAGGTACAGCAGGCTGGTGACCTGTGTCGCCGCACCCTCTCGAATCAGCACAAATAAAAGTGAAATCGCACCAATCGAGAGGGCAAAAATCGACCAGAGCAGGGCCCCAATCAAGGCCGGCTGCCAGTCGATGTCGCGGGTCTCAATCAGAAACACAAAGGGCAGGCAGGCAATCGCCGAGGCCCCGAATTGAATCACCGAGCCCGCCCGCAGATCAAAGCTGGGACAATATTTTTTCTGATAGATGGTGCCCGTCGTGATGCTGATCAGCGCAAAAAACGCAAGCCCCAGACTGAACCAGGTCAGATTCGTCAGCGATAGTTTGGCGGTGACCACCAAGGCCACGCCAGCGATGCCGAGAATCAAACCAATCCACTGCCGTGATGTGATTTTTTCGGCAACCAGTGAGGCCAGCCATGCGGTGATGATCGGCTGCAGTCCGACAATCAGCGCCGCAAGTCCTGCTGACATGCCGTGTCGAACTGCTGCCCAGACGCCTCCGAGATAACCGGCCTGCAGCAGCAGGCCCGCAATACTGATGTGAAAGACCTGCTTTCGGCTGGGCCAGACCGGCCGAATCAGCAGCACAATCGGCACCATGATCACCAAAACCCCAAGAAATCGCAGCAGCTGAAATGTCATCGGCTCGGCGTGGGGCATGCCGTATCGGGCAATGATGAATCCCGAGCTCCAAAGGAGCACAAAAATCACTGGAATCAGGCGTCGAAAGCTGGTGGGCATGGGTCTTTTTCTTAGAACTTGGGTGATAATGCCGTAATGAGTTTTGAATCGTTCGGCCTGCATCCTGATTTGATGCGGGCCATTGCCGAAGCAGGCTACACCAGTCCCACCCCAATCCAGAGCCAGGCGATCCCTGTCGTGATCGAAGGCAAGGATGTCATGGGCGCCGCCCAGACAGGCACTGGAAAGACGGCTGCGTTTACGCTGCCGATCCTGCAGCGGCTCATGCCGCATGCTAACAGCAGCGCGTCGCCAGCGCGCCATCCGGTACGGGCCCTGATTCTTGCCCCGACCCGCGAGCTTGCCGATCAGATTTCTCAGAATGTGACCCAGTATGCACGCTATGTCCCGCTGCGTAGCACCGTCGTTTTTGGCGGTGTTGACATGAATCCGCAGACTGCCGCCTTGCGATCTGGCATTGAAATTTTGATTGCAACGCCGGGCCGGCTTTTAGATCACGTTCAACAAAAGACCGTCTCGCTGTCTTCGGTATCCGTGCTGGTGTTGGATGAGGCGGATCGAATGCTAGATATGGGGTTTTTGCCGGATCTGCAGCGGATTGTGAATCTGCTGCCCAAGGCCCGGCAGAGCCTCTTGTTCTCCGCAACGTTCTCGCCAGAAATCAGAAAGCTGGCCAAGACATTTCTCGATGATCATCCGGTTGTGATTGAGGTCGCGGCCCGAAATGCGGCCGCCGAAAATGTATCGCAGGTGGTCTATGTGGTGGATCGCGCCGAATCAAAGCGTGCTGCAGTGGCCCATCTGGTCAGAAGCCAAGGCCTGCGGCAGGTCATTGTCTTTACCAACACCAAGATTGGCGCCAGCCGTCTTGCCCGTGAGTTGCAGCGCGAAGGCATTCCTGCAGATGCAATTCATGGTGATAAATCGCAGCCCGAGCGGCTGGCCACCTTGGAGCGCTTTAAAAAAGGCGAGGTGGAAGTGATGGTTGCTACAGATGTCGCCGCCCGCGGGCTCGACATTGCTGAATTGCCAGCAGTGATTAATTTTGATTTGCCGTATTCGCCCGAAGATTACGTCCATCGCATTGGCCGCACGGGCCGCGCCGGCGCGAGTGGGCAGGCGATGTCACTGATGGTCGCAGAGGATCAACGCCTGCTTTCAGAGATTGAAAAGATGCTGCGCCGATCGATTCCAAAGGAATCCTTGCGGCCGCAGCGTGAGCCTGTGCGGGCAAAAAGTGCACCCCAAG
>CAYTRY010000003.1:85970-89442 GCA_964440375.1 uncultured Bordetella sp.
AAAAAGTGCACCCCAAGGAAAAAGTGTGCCCCAGGATCCTATTTTTTCGGAGCCCTATCAGCCGAAGTCGGCTGATCCGGCCGGCCTGGCGCCGCCAGCCGCAGGATCCACAGCATCTGCCGCGCCGGCAAAGCCCGCGGTCTCGGGCCGGGCCCTGCCGTCAGGGATTCGGCGTGCGCCGCGCACTGTGCCCGCCCTTTTGGGCGGCAAACAAAAGGCCTGACGCAGCCCCTAGAAGGCCTGGGCGGCCGGCTGTATCGGCTGCTGACGCAGCCGTAACCAGCTGCCCTTTACGCGGGCAATCCAGCCCTGCGGCATATGAAATTCCAAATGCGACCAGGCGAATTCCAGCTGCAGACGAATTACCTCTGCGCTGTCGGTTCGAAGCGGCAGGGCTTTGGTCTGCTTGGAGAGTTTTTCGCCCAGTTCGTTTTTGACAACGGGCACATGCTGCACCGAGATGGATGGATAGCCCAGGGCTTCGCGCAGCGCCTCATGCCGTGGCGCAGAGTGCAGCAGGTCATCACCACGCAAAATATGGGTAATGCCTTGGGCAGCATCATCAACGACCACTGCAAAGTGATAAGCCCAGAATCCATCGGCCCGGCGAATTACAAAATCATCTCCATCGGGATGACGAAATCGCCAGGCGCATCCCTCGCGATCCTCGTGTTCAAAACGCTGTAAGCACTTGTCGATCTGCCACGATGGCTGCTGCTGCGGCCGGCAGTAGCCTGGATAAATAATTTCGCCATCGGGGTTATGAATGGTCTTGCCGGCCTCGATTGCGTATTGAAGTTTTTTCCGAGAACAGCTGCAGAGATACGCCTGGCCTTGCGCAATCAGGCGCTCCAGTGCCGACTGGTAATGGACCGATCGTGTGTTTTGAAACAGCACGCCATCCTGTGCAGTTGGATCCACCCAGTGATCCCAGTGCAGGCCATGGGCCTTGAGCTGCATAAGAATGACGGCGCTTGCACCGGGCTCTTCGCGCGGTGGGTCGAGATCTTCAATGCGGACATACCAATCCTGGCCATTGGCCCGCGCATCAAGCCAGCTCGCCAGCGCCGTCACCAGCGATCCGAGGTGTAGCGGGCCGGTCGGTGATGGGGCGAAACGGCTTTTTGCGCGCATGGTTCGAAAGACCTATCGGCCGCCGGTAATTTCTTTAAAGCTTTCTCGGGCCGCCTGCAGGGTCTGGGCGATCGGCTCTCCCGCATGGGCGATGGATAAAAAGCCCGCCTCGAAGGCCGATGGCGCAAGGTAGACCCCGCGCCTGAGCATGGCGTGAAAAAATCGATTGAATTGATCGCGGTTGGATTGGTTGACATCTTCAAACGTGACCGGTGGCGACTTACTGAAATAGATTCCGAACATTCCCCCTACGCTGTCTGCGCAGAAGTTTTCCTCCCCGCACTCACGGGCAATCGATTGCAGATCTTGCATCAGCTGCGCGGTCATGGCGGTCAGCCGATCAAAAAATCCCGGCGCACTGATGAGCTTTAGCGTCGCCATGCCAGCGGCCACGGCGACCGGATTGCCCGACAGCGTGCCGGCCTGATAGACCGGGCCAAGCGGCGCGACGCATTGCATGATGTCTTTGCGGCCACCGAATGCGCCCATCGGCATGCCACCGCCAATGACTTTACCCAGCGTGGTGAGATCCGGCCGAATGCCGCTTAAGCCCTGAACGCCTTGCGGCCCAACACGAAACCCCGTCATCACCTCATCGAAAATTAATACTGCACCATGGGCATCGCAGGCTGCCCGCAGTGCTTCAAGAAACCCTTTGCGGGGCTTTACAAGATTCATATTGCCGGCCACCGGCTCCACGATGACCCCTGCGATCTGCGGCCCATGTTCGGCAAAGCAGGCCTCTAGGCCCGCGATATCGTTGTAATCCAGCACCAGGGTTTCTTCTGCAAAGCTTTTTGGCACGCCCGCCGACGTTGGATTACCAAATGTCAAAAGCCCTGAGCCGGCCTTGACCAGCAGGCTGTCGACATGGCCGTGATAGCAGCCTTCGAACTTGATGATTTTGGATCGGCCCGTATAGCCGCGCGCGACCCGAATTGCTGACATGGTGGCCTCCGTGCCTGAGGAGGTCAGTCGCATCATCTCCATCGAGGGCAGATGACTGCGAAGCCACTCAGCGATTTCAACTTCGGCTGCTGTTGGCGCACCAAAGGACAGGCCGTCTGCCGCGGCTTTTTGGACCGCTGCAATGACCTCAGGATGGGCATGGCCCACGATGGCGGGGCCCCAGGAGCAGATGTAGTCCACATAGCGATTGCCATCGGCATCCCAGCCATAGGCGCCCTGGGCCTTGGCAAAAAATCGCGGTGTGCCCCCCACCGAGCGAAACGCCCGGACCGGCGAATTCACACCGCCTGGAATCATGGTCTGCGCCTGCGCGAATAGCGCCTCGCTTGTTTTAATACTTTGTTGCATGGCAGCCGTCCCTATCGGCGTGGTCGCCGAATTCTCCCCGTGGCTATTTTATGTCGATCGGGCCCGGCCTTGACGATGCTGGTACAGTTTCGCCAAAGGAAATAGTGAATTCATGAAAACCTATATGTGTTTAATCTGTGGCTGGATCTACGACGAAGCCAAGGGCTGGCCCGACGATGGCATCGCACCGGGCACAAAATGGGAAGACATCCCGATCACCTGGGCCTGCCCCGAGTGCGGCGCCCAGAAGTCCGATTTTGAAATGGTGGAAATCTAAGCCTTCTTTTTAACGACAGAAAATCGCATGAGGGTTTTCTGTCGGGCCTGATCATGATCGACGACTGGCATGGGATAAGTCTTGCCTAAGACAATTCCTGCGGCCTGCAGTGCAAGTGCGGGGGCTGTCCAGGGTGCATGAATATGCCGGTCATCCAGTGCGGCGATCTCGGGCACATAGCGGCGAATAAAAGCAGCCCGTTCATCAAAGCGTTCGCTCTGACTGACCGGATTAAAAATTCGGAAATAGGGCTGCGCATCGCAGCCGGTCGATGCCGCCCACTGCCAGCCACCATTATTGGCCGACAGATCATAGTCATTCAGCTTCCAGGCGAAGTAGCGCTCCCCGCGCCGCCAGTCGATTCCAAAATCTTTCGTCAGAAAAGAGGCAACGACCATTCGCAGTCGATTGTGCATATAGCCAGTGGCATTTAACTGACGCATGCCTGCATCGACAAGCGGATAGCCCGTCTGGCCCGCGCACCATGCGGCGAAGTACGCATCAGCCTGCGGCCCCTCGGCCCACTGAATCGCATCGTATTCGGGTTTAAAGCTGCGCGTCACGACATGCGGATGGTGGTGCAGGATCTGCATGTAGAAGTCCCGCCAAATCAGCTCAGACAGCCAGGTTGCGGCACCTTCTGGATTTTTTGATGTGGCCTGAGACTGCATTGCAAATCGCACAAGTTCACGAATCGAGATCGTGCCAAAGCGCAGGTGCACCGACAGATACGAAGGCCCTTTG
>CAYTRY010000004.1:0-88064 GCA_964440375.1 uncultured Bordetella sp.
AGAGTTTTTCACGGGCAGTGCTGGTGTTTTTAACCGGCCCAATGGGAATTGCCGGTGCAGCGGTTTCGCTCCTGGTGCTGGATCGGCCTTTTGGGTTTGTCGCCATGCTGGGCGTGATCGCCTTATCGGGCATGATCATGCGCAATTCGGTGATTCTGATTGATCAAATTGAGCAGGATCGGCGGCGTGGTATTCCCGACCGCTCCGCGGTAATTGAGTCCGCCGTGCGGCGTTTTCGGCCAATTGTGCTGACGGCAGCCGCTGCCGTGTTGGCGATGATTCCGCTTTCCAACAGCGTATTCTGGGGTCCGATGGCGGTGGCAATCATGGGGGGATTAATTTTGGCGACGGTACTCACCGTGCTCTCGCTTCCAGCGATGTATGCCGCCTGGTTTAGGGTCGCGCGGTAGCCGCCCATGCAGGTGAAGCGTGTTGCCGTTTCTCTGCTGCTGGCCCATATTCTTTCGCTGTTGGGGTTTTCGACTTACGCAGTCGCGCTGACACAGCTTCAGCAGGAATGGTCTCTCAGCAATAGCGAGGCCGGCTGGATCGCAAGTGGTTTTTTTATCGGCTATGTCGCAACGGTCTCGACTTGGTCAAGTCTCACCGATGTGATGGATGCCCGCCGGATATACACCGCGGGCAGTCTCATTGCAGCATCGGCCGGATTCGGCTTTGCGCTGGGTGCGGAAGGCTTTCTCTCAGCGTTATTTTTTCAGGTGCTTTTGGGCATGGGCATTGCAGCCACCTATATGCCCGGCCTGAAGATTCTGTCCGACCGGACCCGCGGACGTGAGCAATCCAGATTTGTTGCGTTTTACACTGCTTTTTTTGGCCTTGGGGCCGCATCATCGTTGCTGATCGCGGGCCAGTCCTTGCCGCGACTTGGCACCCACTGGACTTTTTTTCTTTGTGGATTGGGCCCACTGATGGCGGCCTTGCTGGTGCTCGCCAGCACCCGGCCACTGGCCCACGAACGGCATCCGGCCGCAGTGGCTTGGTCAGTGCAGCGCCTATTCCCGATTCATACCTGGCAGGCGGTGCTGCGGGATCGGCAATGCCTCGGCTACACCGTGGGGTATGGCGTTCACTGTGCCGAACTTTTTGGTTCACGCGCCTGGTCGGTTGCATTTCTTGCCTTTAGCGTGAGTCTTCTGCCTGCGGGAACACTGACAGTCGTTTCTGCTGCAACGGCTGCAGCGATCGTCAGTGTGTTTTCTGTGCCGGCATCGATTCTCGGCAATGAGGTCGCTTTGCGGATCGGCCGCCGAGCATGGATCGTGATGGTGATGGGACTAACTTCGGTAGTCGGCGTGCTGATGGCGCTTGCCGCCGGCGTGGGCTGGTGGCTGGTATTTGGACTCTTTCTGATTTATTCCATGCTGATCATGGCGGATTCCGCCACACTCACCGCGGGACTGGTGGCATCGGCCCAGCCCGAGGTGAAGGGGGCGGCGATGGGCCTCTATTCACTGATCGGATTTGGTGTGGGTGGCGTGATTGGCCCAGCAGTGTTTGGCGCTGCGTTGGATCTCTCCGGCGGCGGGGCCTCTGCGGCCGATTGGGCGATCGGTTTCGCAGCGCTGGGCGCGGGCTGCCTGCTGTTTCCGTTATTTGATTACGGGCTGCATCGCAGCAGCCCGTTTAAGGCCTCTTCCTGAAAAGCGTAATGCTGCGAGAGGCAAGAATAATTTCAACCAGATACAGCACGCAGGCGGCGATGAAGCAGCCAAACCCGAGCAAAAACGTTGTCGCGACCCAGTGTGACAGCTGCAGCCGGCCTTGCAGCCCAGTGGAATAAAAGAGCTCCACCACCGTTAACCCAATCAGTACGGCACACAACACCATCAAGGCGGTGGCGCCGTTGATAATCTTGCGGCGCTGATCCAGCGACTGAAGTTCGATCATGAACTGATCAAACCGGGGCTCGGTGGATGGGCTGCTCTGGATCAGGATGTCCTCCAACGCACGGCCACGATCGATCACCCGTGCAAGCCGAATGCCCAGTGCATTGAGCATCCCGGCGACACCCGTGAGCAGAAAGACCGGTGCGATCGCCAGCTGGATGGCCTCGGTAAGCGGGTTGATCGATTCAGCGGCCGGCATCATGAGGATTCCTTATCGTTTGCAGGAGTTTCGTTGCGCTGACGACGCGCGGCTTCTTGATCTTTTTTGATACTGCGTAGCTGCCAGATCCCAAAGGCGAGCACACCGCCGAAAATCAGCAGACCTTCTAGCGCGACGATGAGGGTGGCGTCTGACATCAGTCTAGGTTAAACGACATCACCAATTGTGTCGCGGTTTAAATGCCGCGTACCCGGGTTATCCAGTCCAGTACTTGATCGGAGGCGACCTCTGGAGTGGTCGCGTGATTCGCGGGGACCACGACATACTTACTCAGTGGGTTTGAGGGCGCTTTGTCGTAGGCGTAAGCCGAGCCCCCTGGGTATAGCGGATCCATTGTTCCGATGACCCACATGAATGGCACTGATTTTTTAAATCGGGACGCCGATAGCGGCATATTCCCCAGGCCATCGGGCCGGAAGTAGCTATAGAAAACATCCGCTCTGATCGAGAAGGTTTTTCGTTCGCCCTGATTGAGATCAGTGAACTCAAGTAACGCCTCGGGCCGCCCCTCTGCAGCATGCTTTTTTGCGGCCTCGATAAGCGACCGATTCATTCCCATTTGATACATCTCATAAGGCGAATGGCCCGGCGCCAGCGCAATGACGCCGTCGATATCACCAAAAGTTGCCTGATAGGCAATGGAGGCATTGGCGCCAAAACTTTGGCCACCCAGGAAAATCTTTTTGTAGCCCTTCTCTCTGTAACCCCGAACGGAATCCGAGAGTTTTGTCAGGGCTGCCTCATAGGTTTCATCGTAGTTGCGATTCCTTGACCAGGGCATCTCCCTGAGTTCGACATCGCAAACGCGTTGAACTTTTTCGGCGAGTACGCGCAGGTAGGGCGATTTGGGGCCTCCCCACTTTCCGTGCATCACCACGACAACGCAGTCTCGGGCAACTGCGGGTAAGCAGAGGGCCGCAAGTATTAGTCCAAGCAAAGTTTTCATGGGAAGTGGGGCGAGAGAAGGATGGCTCCCCGACCTGGGCTCGAACCAGGGACCTACGGATTAACAGTCCGGTGCTCTACCAACTGAGCTATCGAGGATCAAAACAGCCCGCAAGTTTACACCATTCGACACGGCCCCTCCAGGCCAGTAAAAGGCCCTAGAGTAAGGGCCCCACATTCTGATTCAAGAGGTCGCCATGCAGCCCATGATTCCCTATGTTCCCGCCGATCTTCAGGAGCCGGCTGAGCTCGTCAATGCGATCAGGGCCAGACGGGGCGGGGAATTTATCAATCTGGATCGCATGCTGCTGCATAGCATTCCCTATGCCCGCGGCTGGAACATCTTTATGGGTGCCGTGCGACGCGATCTGTCGTTGTCCGCAACGCTGCGTGAAATCGCGATGTGCGGTGTTGCGGTTCTCAACGGTGCAGAGTATGAATTCATTCATCATGCACCCGAGCTTCTCGCTGCAGGGGGCACAGAAGCGCAGGTCAAGCAGCTCAGATCGATCGGCAATGCGGATGCCGACCTATCCGCTTTTTCTGCACTTGAGCAGGATGCGATTGCGCTGACATGTCATATGACACGGGATATCAAAGTGCCTGCAGAGTTGATGCAACGTCTGCATCAGGCCTTAGGCGCAACACCACTGGTGGAATTAGTCGGCGTAATTGCCGCTTACAACATGGTGTCGCGTTTTCTGATCGCGCTGGGCGTCACACCCGAGTCTGATGATGCGGGCCGATAGCCTTCCGAGGCCGTGTTCGATTCGAGCCACTGCCGCGACCAGACCGTGAGGTCACCTGCCAACTGACGGTAGAAGGTCTCCATTACAGGCGCAGCGACGTAGCCAAGATGGGGTGTGTGGGTGACGCAGGGATGTGTGAGCAGGGGATGGTTTTTGGCGATCGGCTCCTGATCGAATACATCCAATGCAGCATGGCCTGGCCGGCCTGAATCCAGTGCGGCAATGAGTCCCTCTTGGTCAATCAGCCCGGACCGTGAGGTATTGACCAGCAGCGCATCTCGGCGCATTAGTGAGTACTCGGTCTGGCCGATCACTGCCCGCGTGCGATCCGAGAGCACCAGATGCAGGCTGATGACTTTTGATGTCGCAATCAATTCATTTTTCTCGACACGACGCACCCCCAGCGAGGCCGCCTGCTGATCCGTCAGGTTCTGGCTCCAGGCGACAACCTCCATGCCGAAGCCCTGCGCAATGCGTGCGACGCGGCTGCCAATTGCGCCAAGGCCGATGACGCCGATCCGGTCTCCCTCTAAAACATCCGGCAGTGGATAGCGGGCATCATCCGCCGGCCGCCAGTGTCCTTGCTGCGCGGTCTGCATCGCGGGCACGATCCGACGTGTTGCAGCCAGAATCAGGGCCCATGTGTGTTCCGCGGTAGAGGCTTTATTGGGACCGCTTGCAGTGCCACTGACTTCAATGCCAAGACTGCGCGCATGCGCGATATCGACGGCCGCATTGCGTTCGCCAGTAAAGAGTAATCGCTTTAAGCGGGGCAGCTGATTGATGACCTCTTTGGGAAAAGCTGTCCGCTCACGCATCAGGCAGATCGCATCAAAATCCGCAAGCCTGCGGATCGCATCTTCTGTGGATTGAAACGGCGCGGAAAAAAATTGGATGTCGGCGAGCTGCTGCAGCTCCCCCCAATCCGCACACGACAGCGCACACTGCTCCCAGTCATCGCAAATCGCGATGCGAAGCTCTGATGCGACCGATCCGACCTCGGCCTCTTGTGCGCGCTGCATGGGCCTCCCCGACGAAGAGCTTTTATTGTCGGGAGACGCCCTCCCGGGGTCACTCGGGAAAAGTCCGTAAGGTTTTACGCTAGCCCGGTCAGGCAGGGTTTACAGCACGCTGGCAACAGCCCGAACAACCCGGTCGATGTTGTTGGAATTCAAAGCCGCAACACAAATGCGGCCTGTGCTGATGGCGTAGATGGCGTGCTCTTCGCGCAGACGGTCGACCTGCTGGGCACTTAGGCCGGAGAAGCTGAACATGCCGCGCTGTTTTGTCACGAAGGAAAAATCCTGTTTCGTGCCCAGGGCTTTGAGCTTTTCGGTAAAGGCTACCCTCATCTGCCGAATCCGATCGCGCATCTCGCCGAGCTCTTGCTCCCAGAGCGCACGCAGCTCGGGGCTGTTGAGCACATCACTCACAATTCCGCCCCCATGTGTCGGCGGATTGGAGTAGTTGGTGCGAATCACCCGCTTGATCTGACTCAGCACGCGGGCGGCCTCATTTGCATCGGCGGTGATCAGTGAGAGCGCGCCGACCCGTTCTCCGTACAGGGAGAAGGACTTTGAAAACGAGCTGGCCACCAGAAACGGCATTTCGGACTGAACAAACAGGCGCACGGCAGCGGCATCCTGATCGATTCCATCGCCAAAGCCTTGGTAGGCTAAATCGAGAAAGGGAATGAATTGCTTGGCCTTGCACAGGGCGACGACTTCTTCCCACTGCTGAAGATTGAGATCCACACCCGTGGGGTTGTGGCAGCACGCATGCAGCAGCACGATCGTCCGCTCCGGCATGCCTTTTAGGCTTTGGACCATGCCACCGAAATCCAGGCCGTGGCTCTGTGGGTCGTAATAGGTGTAGCTCTGGACAGTAAAGCCAGCACTCTCAAAGACCCCCCGATGGTTCTCCCAGGTCGGGTCACTAATCGCGACTCGGCTATCTGGGCAGAGCCGGCGGAGGTATTCCGCTCCCACCCGAAGGCCCCCAGTTCCACCGAGGGCATCAATGGTCACCACCCGGCCACTTGCAAGCACAGGACTGCCATTGCCGAAAAGCAGTGCTTGTACGGCCTTGTTATAGGCGGCCGGCCCATCAATGGGCTGATAGCCACGGGGCAGGCCTTTGGCGACCCGGGCCTCTTCGGCCCGTTTTACGGCCCGCAGCAGGGGCAGCTTGCCCTGGTCGTCGTAATAAACCCCAACGCCGAGGTTCACTTTTTCGGGCCGCTGATCGGCAAGAAAGGTTTCAGTTAAGCCAAGGATCGGGTCCTTGGGGGCCATCTCAACAGAGGAAAAAAGGCTGGGGGCTGGGCTGGTCATGGGGCAGTCAGAAGCCCTTTGTCAAGGGCTTGGGAGCAGAAAAAAAGGTGGAAATATGGGGCCTGCCGGAGGAAAATGCGCGATTGCACAATTTTTTAATCCCTTAGAAATCAGCCAAAAAGTCTAGCATGGGTGTCCGTGAAAACCCCGGGGTGGTGCGCTTCCCCGGCAGCCCCTTCGAGCTCGCGCTTCCCTTTGAGCCGGCTGGCGATCAGCCGGAGGCGATCGCACGTCTGGTGCAGGGCATCGAGGACGGCGTGGCCTTTCAGACCCTGCTGGGGGTTACGGGCTCGGGCAAGACTTTCACCATGGCCAATGTCATCGCCCGGCTCGGACGCCCCGCTTTGGTGCTTGCGCCCAATAAGACCCTTGCGGCCCAGCTCTACGCTGAGATGCGGACCTTCTTTCCGAATAACGCGGTCGAGTATTTCGTTTCCTACTACGACTACTACCAGCCGGAAGCCTATGTGCCCCAGCGGGATCTGTTTATCGAAAAGGATTCCGCGATCAATGAACACATCGAGCAGATGCGGCTGTCGGCCACCAAGTCTTTGCTGGAGCGCCGCGACACCATCATCGTGGCATCGGTCTCGTGCATTTACGGAATCGGTAACCCTGCGGACTACCACCAGATGGTGTTGATTGTGCGTCAGGGCGATCGGCTAACCCAGCGCGAGCTCATTGCGCAGCTGGTACGGATGCAATACGACCGCAACGATGTTGAGTTCTCGCGCGGAGCGTTCCGTGTCCGTGGCGACACCATCGATATTTTTCCTGCCGAGCATGCTGAGCTTGCGTTGCGAATTGAGCTCTTCGATGATCAGGTCGAGTCGCTACAGCTTTTTGATCCGCTGACCGGCCGCGTGCGGCAGGCCCTGCCGCGTTTTGCAGTCTACCCATCGTCTCATTACGTCACGCCCCGCGAGGTCGTGCTGCGGGCCATTGAAACAATCAAAGAAGAGCTGATCGAGCGCTCACGCTTTTTTGTTGATCAGCAAAAACTCGTTGAAGCCCAGCGGATTGAGCAGCGCACCCGCTTTGATATTGAAATGCTGGCCGAGTTGGGCTTTTGCAAAGGCATTGAGAACTACACCCGTCATCTCTCGGGTGCAAAGCCCGGTGAGCCTCCCCCGACCCTCGTGGATTATCTGCCGCGCGATGCTCTGGTCTTCATCGACGAGAGCCATGTCACGGTCGGCCAATTGGGCGGCATGTATCGCGGCGACCGGTCGCGAAAGCAGACGCTGGTGGACTATGGATTTCGACTGCCGTCTGCCCTGGATAACCGGCCGCTGAAGTTTGAAGAGTTTGAGCCCAAGATGCGGCAGGCAGTCTTCGTATCTGCCACGCCCGCCAATTACGAATTGGAAAAAAGTGGTGGCGCAATTGTGGAGCAGGTGGTGCGGCCGACCGGCTTAGTGGACCCGGCGGTTGAAGTCCGTCCGGCGGTGACACAGGTCGATGATTTGCTCGGTGAAATCAAGCTGCGGGCGGATCGCCAGGAGCGGGTTTTGGTAACAACGCTGACCAAGCGCATGGCCGAAGATCTGACCGACTACTTATCGGATAACGGCGTGCGGGTCCGGTATCTGCATTCTGATATCGATACGGTTGAGCGGGTCGAGATTCTGCGCGATCTGCGGCTGGGTGCATTCGATGTGCTGGTGGGTATCAATCTGCTGCGCGAAGGCCTGGATCTGCCCGAGGTCTCGCTCGTGGCCATCTTGGATGCGGATAAAGAAGGCTTTTTACGCTCGGAGCGCAGCCTGATTCAGACCATTGGCCGCGCAGCCCGGCACTTAAATGGCCAGGCGATTCTGTATGCCGATCGCATGACCGACTCCATGCGTCGGGCCATTGAAGAGACCGAGCGTCGCAGAACGAAGCAGCTGGCGTTTAATGCTGATCGCGGCATTACACCGCGGGGCGTAATGAAACAAATTCGGGATCTGATCGACGGCGTAATTGATAGCCGTAGTTCCGATCGTGATGTTGCCGACCGGCAAGAAGAGGTGGCGCTGGAGCGCTCCCCACAGGAGATCTCCAAGCAGCTCATCCGGCTTGAAAAGCAGATGCTGGAGCATGCCCGCAATCTTGAGTTCGAAAAAGCGGCGCAGCTTCGCGATCAGCTCACCAAATTAAAACAAGAGGTATTTGGAGTAGACAAACTGAGAGACTCAATTGAAAAGGCAATGGTATGACTACATTTGATACGACCGAGAAAGAAATCATCGAGGCAACGCCATTTGATTCGGCGCTTGCCACAGCCCGTCCACGCGTGAGCAGGGCCTCCAAAAAGAGCGAGGCCCCGATCGGCATGAAGACAAAGATTCTGTTTGTCTGCATGGGCAACATCTGCCGTTCACCGACTGCGGCCGGCGTGTTTCAGTCTCTGGTGAAAGCCTCGAATCTGCAGGAGTTTGTCGTCTGTGACTCGGCGGGCACACATGATTTTCATGTGGGCGAGGGCCCCGACCAGCGTGCGGTCAATGCTGCCGCCAAGCGTGGCTATGAGCTCGGTGCGACCACTGCACGCAAGATCCAGATTTCGGATTTCTCCGAATATGACTACATCCTGGCGATGGACTGGGAGAACCTGGCGCTGCTGCAACGGATGTGCCCCCGTGGTCTGCAACACAAGCTGCAGCTGCTGATGCGCTTTGCCACCGAGTTCGAGGCAGCGACCATCAATGACCCGTATCACGGTGGACCCCAGGGCTTTGAGCAGGCGCTCGACTACATTGAAGACGCCTGCAACGGCCTGATGGAAGTGGTCCGCCGCCGGGCCACCATGGTGGCGGCCGCCTAAAGGCTGCACCCCGGCTGGCAGGAGGGGGTCCCGGCCCCCTCCAAAACCCTGCTCTAAGAGCGGGAATATTTTTCCGAATAGTTGATCGAATTAATGGGAGAAGCTAAACTCCCGACTAAATCACTCAATTATTCGGAGAATGTTATGAGATTGACGACCAAAGGACGTTTTGCTGTCACGGCAATGATTGATCTGGGGCTCCGTCAAGACAAAGGCCCTGTCACCCTGGCGGCGATTAGCCAGCGCCAGAAGATCTCGCTTTCTTATCTGGAACAACTTTTTGGCCGGCTCCGTCGGCACGAACTGGTGGAATCGATGCGTGGTCCTGGCGGCGGCTACAAGCTGGCCCGCGGCGGCAAAGACATCACCGTGGCCGACATCATCTACGCCGTTGATGAGCCTATTGATGCAACCCAGTGCGGCGGCAAGCAGAATTGCCATGACGATCAGCAGTGCATGACCCACGAGCTCTGGGCCAGCTTGAATCGTCACATGGTGGATTTTCTGGACTCTGTCACGCTGCAGGACCTGGTTGATGAGCAACGCAATAAGCGGTCATCACCCGTTTCTGAGCCGGTTTCTGTGCGACGTCAGGTGATGTTTCAAGAGCCCCGCACTGTTCAGGACACCACGGCGGCCTAATGAAGACACCGATCTATCTCGACTATTCGGCCACGACACCGGTTGATCCACGGGTGGTGGATGTCATGCTGCCTTACCTGCGCCAGGATTTTGGTAATCCCGCCTCGCGCAGCCACGCTTATGGCTGGAAGGCCGAAGAGGCGGTGGAGACCGCGCGCGAGCATGTTGCCGCACTGGTGAACTGTGACGCAAAAGAGATTGTCTGGACTTCGGGTGCTACCGAGTCCATCAATCTGGCCATCAAAGGCGCAGCCCATTTCTACAAAGATAAGGGCCGGCATGTGATCACCGTGAAGACGGAACACAAGGCCACGCTCGATACATGCCGGGAATTGGAGCGCGAAGGATTCGAGGTCACCTATCTTGATGTCAACGAAAATGGCCTGATCGACTGGGAGGTCTTGACCTCGGCGATTCGGCCCGACACCGTCTTGATCTCGGTGATGTATGTCAACAACGAGATCGGTGTGATTCAGGATATTCCGCGAATCGGTGAGTTCTGCCGCGAGAAAGGCATCTTGTTTCACGTCGACAGCGCCCAGGCCACCGGAAAAGTGGTGATTGATCTGCAGGCCATCAAGGTCGACCTGATGTCGTTCTCGGCGCACAAAACCTATGGCCCCAAGGGAGTCGGTGCGCTCTATGTGCGCCGCAAGCCCCGTATTCGTATCGAAGCGCAGATCCATGGCGGCGGCCATGAGCGCGGCATGCGCTCGGGCACGCTGCCCACCCACCAGATCGTGGGCATGGGCGAGGCCTTTCGTATCGCCCGCCAGGAGATGGCGGCTGAAAACGAGCGGATGCGCGCGCTGCGCGATCGGCTCTGGAAGGGGCTTTCTGAGATGGAAGCGGTCTACCTTAATGGCGATCTGGAGCATCGGGTGCCGCATAACTTAAACGTCAGCTTTAATTATGTCGAAGGCGAATCCTTGCTCATGGGCATCAAAGATGTGGCGGTGTCATCGGGCTCGGCCTGCACCTCGGCAAGCCTGGAGCCCTCCTATGTGCTGCGGGCCCTGGGCCGATCAGATGAATTGGCCCACTCGTCGATTCGTTTTTCGGTGGGGCGCTTTACCACTGAGCAGGATGTTGATTTCACGGTTGCCCTCCTGAAGGAGAAGGTGGCCAAGCTGCGTGAAATGTCGCCGCTTTGGGAGATGGTGAACGACGGCGTTGATTTGAATTCGGTCCAGTGGGCAGCCCACTAAGCCGCCTCGAATCGATGCAGTCAGCCTGTTGATTGTTTTGTTAGAAAAAGAAATTTCGGGAGAGTAAACATGGCCTACAGCGAAAAAGTCATTGATCACTATGAGCATCCTCGGAACGTCGGCGCGTTCGATAAGGCCGACCCCGGGGTGGGCACCGGCATGGTGGGCGCACCTGCCTGTGGCGATGTCATGAAGCTGCAAATCAAAGTCAATGCCCAGGGCGTGATTGAAGATGCACGCTTTAAGACCTACGGCTGCGGATCGGCGATTGCATCATCTTCGCTGGTCACCGAGTGGGTAAAGGGCAAGACACTGGATCAGGCCATGGAAATTAAGAACACCCAGATCGCCGAAGAACTGGCCCTGCCGCCGGTGAAAATCCACTGTTCGATTCTCGCGGAAGACGCCATCAAGGCAGCCATTGAAGACTACAAAAACAAGCATGGCGCACAGGATTCCCGTGAGCCCAAGGCAGCCTAAGCGCAGCGCGATCACGGGGAATTCATCATGGCAGTGACTCTGACTCAAAAAGCCGCTGAGCATGTCGCACAGTTCATCGCCAAGCGTGGCAAAGGGGTGGGCGTGCGGCTCGGCGTGAAGACCACTGGCTGCTCGGGCCTGGCGTATAAGCTCGAGTTTGTGGATCAGCCCGCCGATGAGGATCTTGCATTTGATAGTTTTGGGGTTCAGGTGCTGGTGGATCCCAAAAGCCTTCCGTATATCGATGGCACAGAGCTCGATTACACCCGGGAAGGCCTGAACGAGGGATTTAAATTCAACAATCCCAACGTCAAAAGCGAGTGTGGCTGCGGAGAATCCTTCAAGGTCTAATCCGTGATCACTGCTTCAGGTGATGCGGCCCCAACGGCGGCACGCGATCATTTTTCTTTATTCGGTTTACCGGTCCGGTTCGCGCTCGATGCAGAGGCGTTAGAGCGGGCCTGGCGTGCTGTACAGGCTGCAGTCCATCCGGACCGATTCGCAGCCGGCACGGATGCCCAGCGCTTACTCGCGCTGCAGTACTCCACCCGCATTAATGAGGCCCATCAGACCCTGCGTGATCCGCTGCGTCGCGCAGCCTATCTCTGCGAGCTCAATGGGGTGGAGATCGAGGCAGAGCGCAATACGGCCATGCCAGAGGAATTTTTGTTGCAGCAGATGGAATGGCGCGAGTCGCTGGAAGATTGTGCTGCAGCCGGTGATGTTCGTGGCTTATCGCAGCTTGGCCAGGAAGTGGACTCCGCAATGGCGGAGACCGTTTTGCTGCTTGAGCATCTGCTGGATCGGGGCCAGCCCGATTTTGATCGGGCTGCAGCCGAGGTCCGCCGGATGATGTTTCTGGTGAAGTTTGGTGAACAGGTCCATCAGGAACAGAAAAGGATTGAGCGTGGCACTGCTGCAAATCGCTGAGCCGGGGCAGTCGGCCGCACCCCATCAGCACCGCATTGCGGTGGGCATTGATTTGGGCACGACGCACTCACTGGTTGCTGCCACGAGAAGCGGCAGCATTGATGTGTTGCCGGATGCCGCAGGCCGCGTGCTGCTGCCCTCTGTGGTGCGTTACGGCCCCCAGGGCGTGATCGCGGTGGGCGAGGAGGCGCTTGAGGCTGCTGCTTCGGATGCGAAAAACACAATCGTTTCAGTGAAACGGCTGATGGGCCGGGGAGTGCAAGACATTGCCGCCCACAGCACGCCTTATGACATCGTGCAGGATGGCGCCCACGCCATGGTGAGCCTAAATACTTCGGCGGGCCTGCGGTCGCCGGTGGAGGTCAGCGCCGATATTTTGCGTGCCTTGCATCTGCGGGCCCGAGAGGCCTTTGGCCTGGGCGCTGCTGATGACCTTGCGGGCGCCGTGATCACGGTACCCGCCTACTTTGATGATGCACAACGTCAGGCCACCAAGGATGCCGCGCGGCTTGCGGGCCTGGAAGTCCTGCGGCTGATTAACGAGCCCACTGCTGCAGCCTTGGCCTATGGCCTTGATTCGGGAGCAGAGGGCCTTTATGCAGTTTTCGATCTTGGCGGCGGCACGTTCGATATGTCGGTGCTGCGGCTTTCGCGCGGTGTTTTCGAGGTGGTCGCCACCGGCGGAGATACCGCATT
The DNA here is from genome assembly GCA_964440375.1 of uncultured Bordetella sp. Taxonomy (GTDB): domain Bacteria; phylum Pseudomonadota; class Gammaproteobacteria; order Burkholderiales; family Burkholderiaceae_A; genus Lacustribacter. Next base: position 12,920 of record CAYTRY010000004.1, read on the forward strand.
AGGCGGCGATGATTTTGATCATGCGCTGGCCCAGCATTGGCTTGGCAGCTGGGGGCTTGGGCATGATTTTTCTGGCCTCTCATCCTCAGAGCGCCGTCGGCTGCTGCGCTTAGCCCGCCAGCAAAAAGAGCGCCTCACCGAACTGCAGGCGCTTGAAGTGATTCATGCCGATTGGGTGCGTGATAACGGCAGCGCCCATGTGGCCAGCATCAGCCGTGAGGCGTTTGATCGTATGACCGCAGCACTAATTCAGCGCACCCTTGCGGTTTCTGAGCGCGTTCTCGATGACGCAGGCATTCAGCCCAGTGCGCTGATGGGCGTGGTCTTGGTGGGCGGCAGCACCCGTATGCCGGGCCTGCGGCTGGCCGTGGAGAAAGCGTTCGGCCAGGCGCCGATTACGGGCTTAGATCCCGATCGTGTGGTGGCCATTGGTGCTGCGCTGCAGGCCAATTTGCTTGCGGGCAACCGGGCTGAAGGGGAGGACTGGCTGCTGCTTGATGTGCTGCCCTTATCCCTTGGGCTTGAAACCATGGGTGGCCTTGCAGAGAAAATTATTCCGCGCAATACGCCGATTCCCGTTGCCCGGGCCCAAGAATTCACCACCTTTAAAGATGGACAGACCGCAATGTCGATACATGTGGTGCAGGGTGAGCGTGAGCTTGTGGCGGAGTGCAGATCGCTGGCGCAGTTCGAGCTGCGCGGCATCCCGCCGCTATCGGCCGGCGCCGCCCGCATTCGCGTGAGCTTTCAGGTTGATGCGGATGGCTTACTTTCCGTGACTGCCAAAGAGCAGAGCACCGGAGTGGAGGCCTCCGTGACGGTTAAGCCCTCCTATGGGCTGACGGATGCCCAGATTGCTGACATGCTGCAGGCGGGCTTTTCTTCGGCAGAGCAGGACATGCAGGCCCGTGCGCTGCGTGAGGCCCAGGTCGATGCGCAGCGCATGCTGGAGGCAGTCGCCAGCGCTGTTGCACAAGACGGTGATCTTTTAAGTGCGCATGAGCGTGCTGAGATTGATCAAGTCATGGATCAGCTGCGCACGACCTGTGGCGGCACCGATCGTGAAGAGCTGCTGGCCCGTACCAAACGATTGGCGGGCCTGACCGATGATTTTGCTGCCCGCCGAATGGATCGGGCTGTGCAGCGTGCCCTGGCGGGCCAGACCATTGATGGAGTTTTGGATAATGCCGCGCGTTAAGGTCCTTCCGCATCCAGAGATTTGCCCCAATGGCACTGAGTTTGAGGCTGCAAGCGGAGAAAATCTCTGCAAAAGCCTGCTGTCGCATGGCGTTGAGATTGAGCATGCCTGCGAAATGTCGCGGGCCTGCACCACCTGCCATGTGATTGTTCGTTCGGGTTTTAATTCGCTGCAGGCCTCCAGCGAAGACGAGGACGATCTCCTGGATCGGGCCTGGGGCCTGACACCGCTGTCGCGGCTGTCCTGCCAGGTGGCAGTCGATGGCGAGGACCTTACCGTTGAATTGCCGCGCTACACCATCAACTATGCACGCGAGAATCACTGAGCGCGTTGTGCTGACTGATTTGTTGCGTGCAAACGCCTGACGAAAAGGAGCCTGCCGCTGTCATGAAATGGACGGATACACGAGAGATTGCGATCGCGCTCTGCGAGCATCATCCTGATGTTGATCCCAAGGCCATTCGGTTTACGGATTTGCATCGCTGGGTCATGACGCTGCCGGGCTTTAGCGATGATGCCAATCGTTCAAATGAGAAAATTCTAGAAGCGATTCAAATGACCTGGATTGAGGAGTCGGAATGATGAAACTGTTTTACAAATCGGGCTCATGCTCGCTGGCCCCGCACATTGTGCTCAAAGAATCCGGACTGGCATTTCAGACCGAGGCAGTGGATCTGAAATCCAAGCAAACAGCCTCCGGTGCGGATTACTGGCAGATTAATCCCAAGGGCTATGTGCCTGCTTTGATGCTGGATTCTGGTGAGGTGATTACCGAGGGCCCGGCAATTGGCCAATACATTGCCGATCAGGCCCTCCAGAAAAAGCTGGCTCCCGCCAATGGCACGATCGAGCGCGTTCGCCTACAGAGCTGGCTCACGTTCATCGGCACAGAAATGCACAAGACATTTGCGCCATTTTTCAACCCCAAGGCCACGCAGGAATGGAAAGACATTGCGATGGCCAATCTCGAACGCCGCCTGGGCTATGTGGATCAGCAGCTGACAGGCCGCAGTTACCTGATGGGCGAGGACTTCTCGGTCGCCGATGCCTATTTGTTCACCGTGCTGAGCTGGGCAAAATACGCCAAGATCGATCTCGGCCGTTGGCCCGCGGTGCAGGCCTTTCAGGCCCGGGTTGCCGCCCGGCCGGCAGTCCAGTCCGCCTTAAAAGACGAAGGCCTGATTTAGTGTTCTTCTTTGCGCAGCGCCGGGAAGAGAATCACATCCCGGATGCTGGCGCTATCGGTCAGCAGCATCACTAACCGATCGATGCCGATGCCGCAGCCACCTGCGGGCGGCATGCCGTATTCCAGCGCACGGATGTAGTCGGCATCGAAATACATGGCCTCTTCATCGCCTGAGTCTTTGGCCTGCACCTGAAGATGAAAGCGGCGGGCCTGATCCTCGGGATCATTGAGTTCGGAAAATCCGTTGGCGATCTCGCGGCCAGTGATAAACAACTCAAAGCGCTCAGTGATCTCGGGCCGATGATCAGAGGCACGGGCCAGTGGCGAGACCTCAACGGGGTAGTCAATGATGAAGGTCGGATCCCAGAGTTTGTCCTCGGCGACTTCTTCAAAAAGTGCAAGCTGCAGCGTGCCCAGGGCAGCCTGTTTAAGCGCAGGTGACTGAAGGTCAACCTTTAGGCCGCGCAGGATGTCTCGCAGCGCGTTGGGCTCGGTGAGTTGGGCCTCCGAGTACTGCGGCGCATGGCGCATGATGGCCTGCAGAATCGTCAGCCGCTCAAAGGGCCGGGAGAGATCGACCGTCTTGCCTTGGTAGTTGAGCACTGCAGCGCCTGTCGCAGTCTCTGCCGCATGGCGCAGCACCTGCTCAGTAAAATCCATCAGCCACTGATAATCCGTGTAGGCCGCATAGAACTCCATCATCGTAAATTCAGGGTTGTGCCGCGGGCTGAGGCCCTCGTTACGGAAATTACGATTAATCTCATAGACCCGCTCAAAGCCACCCACAATCAGTCGCTTTAAAAAAAGCTCGGGCGCGATGCGCAGAAACATCTGCTGATCCAGCGCGTTGTGATGGGTCACAAAGGGCTTGGCAGCCGCTCCGCCCGGAATCCGCTGCAGCATGGGCGTCTCGACTTCCAAAAAGCCATGGTCATTCATGAAATGCCGAATCGCTGAGAGGGTCTTGGATCGGGCAGTAAAGATCTCGCGGGATTCACTATTGACAATCAAATCGACATAACGCTGCCGATAGCGGGTCTCGGTGTCGTGCAGGCCGTGGAACTTATCGGGCAGGGGCCGCAGTGATTTACTGATCAGCCGAATCAGCCGGCAGCGAATCGAGAGCTCGCCTTTCATGGTTTTAAAAAGCACCCCATCGGCAAATAGGATATCGCCCAGGTCCCAGTGTTTGAAGGCCTCGTGGGAGTCTGTGCCAACCCCTTCGTCATTGAGATAAATCTGAATCCGGCCCGTGGCATCTTGCAGGGTGGCAAAGCTGGCCTTGCCCTGTACACGCTTGAGCATCATCCTGCCGGCAACGGTCACCTGTACATGTTCGGACTCAAGCTGCTCTCGGCTGTGCTGCTCATAGCGCTGATGCAATGCCGCTGCCCGGTGGGCCGGCCGAACATCGTTGGGAAAGGCAGTCGTGCTGGCCCTGAGGGCTTCGAGCTTGGCCCGACGCTCGGCCATGATTTGATGTTCATCAAAGCCGGATTGCTCAAGCAGCTTGTCGCTATCGGACGGTGGAGTAGATTCGCTCATCTCAGACTCCCTGTTTTAGGCTTGCTTCAATAAAGGCATCAAGATCCCCGTCCAGCACCCGCTGGGTATTGGAAATTTCAACATGGGTTCGGAGATCCTTGATGCGTGATTGGTCCAGCACATAGCTGCGGATCTGATGGCCCCAGCCGACATCAGTCTTGCTGTCTTCGAGTTTTTGCTGCTGCTCGAGCCGTTTACGCATTTCATGCTCATACAGACGGGACTTCAGCATTTTCCAGGCCTCATCACGATTGCGGTGCTGGCTGCGATCATTCTGGCACTGGACCACGATGCCGGTGGGCACATGGGTGAGCCGAACGGCCGAGTCAGTTTTGTTGATGTGCTGGCCGCCGGCACCACTGGCCCGAAAGGTGTCGGTGCGGACATCCGCCGGGTTGATCTCGATTTCGATCGAATCATCGACCTCGGGATACACAAAGACCGATGCAAACGAGGTATGTCGGCCGCCGCTAGAATCAAAGGGCGATTTGCGCACCAGGCGGTGAACGCCAGTTTCAGTGCGCAGAAAGCCAAACGCATAATCGCCTGAGATTTTAATGGTGGCCGACTTGATGCCGGCAACATCACCTTCTGATTCCTCGAGCAGCTCTGATTTAAATCCTTTTCGCTCGGCATAGCGCAGATATTGACGCAGCAGCATTGAGGCCCAGTCACAGGCCTCGGTCCCGCCTGCACCTGCCTGGATATCAAGAAAGCAGTTACTCGGGTCAGCCGGATTGGAAAACATACGGCGAAATTCCATCTCGCCAACTTCTTTTTCAATGCCGCTGACATCTTCTTCGACGGCCAGCAGGGTGGCATCATCGTTTTCGGAGCGGGCCATCTCCAGCAGCTCGCTGGATTCGTCGACCCGGCCCGTCAGGCCGCGCAGGGCCTCGACGACTGCCTCAAGCGATTTTTTCTCCCGGCCCATCTCCTGGGCCCGCTTTGGGTCATTCCAGAGCTGAGGATCCTCGAGCAGCTGATTGACTTCAATCAGCCGTGCGGATTTAGCATCAAAGTCAAAGAAACCCCCGTAGTTCCCTGACCCGCTGGCCAAGAGAATCAAGCGACTGGGAGATTTGATTGATGCGTTCAGCTTCCATTGTGGTTCCGCGTAAAAGCCAGGATTTTACGCTAGGCCAACAATCTCAAGCTGCAGCGAAGTGCGGCCCTGCCAGTCATTGACCCCGAGTCGATATGCCAGTCGGCTGCGGGGGGCACAAAGGCCCGATGCACGAAACCAGATGGCCTCAAGGGCCGGCCCTTGGCCTGCGTTCGGATTGGCAGGCCGCAGTGTCAGCCGCAGGTGCTGCTCTTTGATTCGGCGCTGGGATAAGACTTCAAAATCGTTAATAAAGACTGGCTCCGGAAATCCCTGGCCCCAGATCTGGCTGCCCAAGAGCTGGGCCAGATCAAGCCGAAACTCCTCGGCGTTTAACTCACCATCAAACTCCAGGATCTGCTGCAAATCCGCAGGATCGGCGAATTCCTGTAGCGCTGCTTCAAAGGCCTGGCTAAAACGCTCCAGATCTTTTGCTGCAAGGCTCAGTCCTGCGGCCATCGCATGCCCACCAAAGGCCCGAAGCAGGCCGGGATGACGCGAATCAATGCGCTCCAGCACATCGCGAATATGAACACCTGGGATCGATCGGCATGAGCCTTTGATGAGTGATGATTCGGCATCGGAGGCGAAGATAATGGTTGGGCGATAAAAGGTTTCTTTCAGCCGGCCGGCAACCAGGCCGATCACGCCTTGATGCCATTGGGCATCGTGCAGCACGATACCGAGTGGCGCGGATTTCTGATCTTGAGACGGTCCGATGCCAATTGCGGCGAGTTTATCGTGGGCCAGCTTGAGTGCCGACTCGCGGGCTTCGGATTCAATTTCCTGCCGTTCGCGATTGAGCTGATCCAGCGTGATGGCGAGTTCTCGGGCCTGCTCAGGATCATCTTCAATGAGACAGCGAATGCCGATGGCCATATCCGATAATCGGCCGGCCGCATTGATACGCGGACCGATTGCGAATCCGAGATCGCGGGCACTCGCATCACGTGGTGAGCGGTTCGCGACTTCAAAGAGGGCATTCAGGCCTGCAAATGCCGTGCCGCGCCGCAGACGCTTAAGGCCCTGGGCAACAAGCCGGCGATTATTGGCATCGAGCTTCACCAAGTCAGCCACCGTCCCCAGCGCCACAATGGGCAGCAGATCGTCAAGCCGGGGCAGCTGCTCTGACGGCCACTGATGCTGCACGCGAAATTGGGCCCGCAAGGCCATCAGCAGATAAAACATGACCCCGACGCCAGCCAAGTGTTTGCTTGGAAATGCACAGCCTGGCTGATTCGGATTGACGATCAAGGCCTTCGGCAGTGTCGGGCCTGGTAGATGATGGTCAGTAACCAAGACTTTGATATTGAGTTCTGCCGCCCGATTTACGCCAGCAAGACTGGAGATGCCGTTATCGACGGTAATAATCCAGTCGGGAAGCGCCTGGTGATGCAAGGCGGCTGCATGATCGACTAAGGCAGCGGTCAGACCATAGCCAAATGCAAAGCGATCGGGAACTAAAAACTCCACCCTTGCACCGAAACGCCGCAGGCCACGGATGGCCACCGCACAGGCAGTCGCACCATCGGCATCAAAATCGGCAACCACCAGAAGTTTTTCGCCGTTCACAATCGCCTGGGCGAGCACCTCGGCTGCATGTGTGAGATTGAGCATCTGATTGGGTAAGAGCAGGCCATCGAGATCGGTTGCAACTTCATCGGCCGATCGGACCTCGCGGCCGGCCAGCAGTCGGGCCATGACAGGGTGAATGCCCGCCTGAGTCAGCGCCGCGCTGACGGCCGGGTCCACATGCCGCTTGCGCGAAGCAAGCCGCGGGCCGGCGGCAGCGATATCGGGGGCGTTCATGCTGCCTAGTATGGCAAACTCATCGCATGCTGCCTTATGAAATCATGATTGGCCTGCGGTATACCCGGGCGGGCCGAGCGGCGCGCTCACAGCGTCGTCTGGCGGGCGGGGCGGGCCGTTCGCGACGCAATCGATTCATCTCGTTTATATCGGGCTTAGCGACCGCGGGGATTGCACTGGGGGTGGCCGCACTCATCGTGGTGCTCTCGGTGATGAATGGATTTCAAAAAGAAGTCCGTGATCGCATGCTCAGCGTGCTCTCGCATGCTGAGGTCATGATTCCTGGGGGTGATCTCGCGCTGGCCGATCGCCTGCAGCCTCAGGTCGCGGGACATTCCGCAGTGCGGGCTGCTGCCCCCTTTGTGATGGCCCAGTCGATGATCTCTCGCGATGGTCAGATGCGCGGGATTCTGGTGCGCGGCATTGATCCGGCCCAAGAGCCTTTGGTCAGCGGCGGCTTAGCCCGGCTGCTGACCGGAAGGCTTGATGCATTAACACCGCGATCGTTTCAGATCGTGCTGGGCCGTGATCTCGCAGCACAGTTGGGCGCTGCAGTTGGAGATTCGGTGGTACTGGTGGCGGCCGATGGTGTGGTTTCACCGAGTGGCGTCACGCCGCGGCTGCGGCAGTTCACAGTCGCGGGCGTATTTGCCTCAGGCCACCACGAGTACGACAGCAATCTGGCCTTAATTCATGCTGCCGATGCATCGGTTTTTTTTCGGGATCAGGCCACCGTTGGGATACGGCTTAAGTTAGATGATATGCAGCGGGCACCCATTGTGGCCCGCGAGATCTCGGTTGCGCTGTCACAAGATCCCAGCCTGCGGCATGTCATTGTTCGCGACTGGTCCTACGAGAATCGCAATTGGTTTGCTGCGGTTCAGGTCGAAAAGCGCATGATGTTTATCATTCTGACGCTGATCATTGCAGTCGCCGCATTTAATCTGGTCTCCATGCTGGTCATGACCGTGACGGATAAGCGCGGCGACATCGCGATACTGCGCACACTGGGTGCTCAGCGCGGCAGCATCATGGCGATCTTTGTGGTGCAAGGCGCCTGGCTTGGGCTGCTCGGTGTCGGCTTCGGTGTCGCGGCAGGCGTATTGATTGCGGGCAACATTGATTTGGTGATGGCCTGGATTGAGACCATCTTCGGCTTTCAGGTGCTGCCAAAGGGCATTTACTTTATTGATCGACTGCCGTCGGATCTGCGTGCTGCGGATGTCACTCAAATTGGGCTGATGGCGTTGGTGTTGTCGTTTCTGGCAACGCTGTATCCCAGCTGGCGGGCCTCGCGGCTTGAGCCTGCCGAGGCACTGCGTTATGAGTAATCGGGCCCGCGGCGATGGCACGCGAGGGGGCGGGCGATGACACTGCTTGAGGGCAAGGGCCTGAAAATGGTGTTCGGTGACGGCGCTGGCGAGGTCGTGGCGCTGCCGGGTGTTGACCTCATGCTCTCGCGCGGTGAAACCGTGGCCGTAGTTGGCGCTTCTGGTGCAGGAAAAAGTACGCTGTTGCATATTCTTGGTGGCCTTGAGCGGCCCACCGCTGGCGGGGTCTGGCTTGAAGGTCGATCTTTATATGACATGCCGGATGCTGGGCGGACACGGCTTCGAAACACGGCATTGGGATTCGTGTATCAGTTCCATCATCTTTTGCCGGAATTTACTGCAGAAGAAAATGTCGCTATGCCGCTTTTGATTCGACGGCTGCCGGCTGGCCAGGCCCGACAGCAGGCCGCCGAGATGCTGGCGGCTGTGGGCCTGGAGGCCCGGCGCAGTCACACGCCCGCGATGCTGTCGGGCGGCGAGCGTCAGCGGGTTGCGATTGCCCGCGCGCTGGTGACGCAGCCGTCGTGCGTGCTGGCCGATGAGCCGACCGGCAATCTTGATCGGCAGACTGCATCGCGTGTGTTTGAGGTGTTCTTAGATCGGGTACGCAATCAGCAGTGCGGCTTGGTCGTGGTCACCCACGACCCTGAGCTTGCCCAGCGTTGTGATCGGGTCATCTCGCTTTAGATAGCTGCGAAAGCATCAGCTGCGGCGCTTGCGCCGCTGAATAACTTCCCAGCGCACCCAGAGGTTCCAGCCCAAGCGGGTAAGGACATAGCCTGTCACGCCAAGGCTTAACGCCAGCGTGAACACACCCACCACCAATGGCCAGCCCATGCCGAGCGCCCATTCTCCGAGCTGTGTAAATGAACCAATCGGCTGACTGAAATCAAAATCCGGCGGTGGCGGAAACGATTCCGTAGTTTTGCCTTGGCTTTCTTGGGCGGGCAGCACGAGATTGAGCAGTCCAATGCCCAGCTGAAGGGCAAGCACATACAAAGGAATAAAGGTGATCGGGTTGGTGTAAAAGGTCATCAACACGGCCACGGGCAGATTCCAGTGAAACAGAAATGAAAACAAGGCAGCACCGAACATCTGAAAAGGTGCCGGGAAAAGTCCGCAGAAAAGACCCGCAGCGACCCCGCCGGCAACGCTTCGACGATGCAGCGTCCAGACCGCAGGGTGCAGCACCCAGGGCCCAAGCGCCCGCAATACTCTGCTCTGTTCGAGTTTGGATTGGTCCGGCAGAATGCGATGAAGAAACTTACGCGCCATAGCGGCCTATTCTAGCCATGCTCATTGATAGCCATTGCCACTTGGATTATTTGGATGCACCCGGCATTGAAGGGGGCATTCTGGGTGCGATTGGCCGGGCCCGCAGTGTGGGTGTGCGGGCGGTGATTCTTCCGTCTGTGATGCCGGACAATTTCGAGCGTGTCGTGGCCCTGGCCGAGCAGATTCCCGAGGTCTTTTTTGCCCTCGGCATTCACCCGATGTATGTCCAAAGCATGAGCGACAGCAGCCTTGTCGACCTTCAAAATGCCCTGCAGCGTTATCAGGGCCATCCGAAGCTTGTCGCCGTGGGCGAGATCGGTCTTGATCACTATGTTCCAGATCTCGACCGGGAGAAGATGAATATGTTTTATCTGGCGCAGTGTAAGTTGGCACGGGATTATTCCTTGCCGGTGGTCCTTCATGTGCGCAAGGCCCAGGATCAGGTGCTCAAGGGTCTGCGTCGTTTTGGAATCGTGCAGGGCATTGCCCATGCCTTTAATGGCAGCCTGGTGCAGGCCCAGGCCTATGTGCGTCAGGGCCTCGTTCTTGGGTTTGGGGGCGCGGCGACATTTACCCGCGCAACGCAAATTCGCAGGCTGGCAGCGGCGCTGCCAGCCTCGGCCCTAGTACTGGAGACCGACTCACCGGATATTGCGCCAGCATGGCGTGCCCGCGGCGAACTCAATGAGCCCGCTGAACTGCAGCAGATCGCCAAGTGCGTGGCGCAGCTTCGTGGTGAGTCGACCGAGCAGCTGATTCAGACCACGGGCGCAAATGTCATGCGCGTATTACCCCGGCTCACAAACCAGCTGCAATAGATCTTGTTGGCGGTCGCGCTGGGCGCACTCTTGGGCATCTGTTGGATTCAGACCCGACAGGCCCTTCCGGATCCCGTGCTTTTGGCAGGCCTTTGCCTGTCGGCCGGATGCTTTCTGGCGATGCTCTGGGCTGGCACTCGGCTGGCCTTGCGCTCGAAGCCACCTTTACTGGCGCAGCGCTTTCATGGGCTTTGGCTAAGCGCACTGCTGCTTGCCGTTTCATCTGGCTTATTTGCCGTTCGCGCCGCCGATGATGCAGCCGCTGGGCTATCGAGTCGTCTTTCGGCAGCGATGGACGGCGAGTCGGTCTGGCTTGAGGTGGTGGTGCGTGATCTTCCAACACTGCAGGAGCGCGGCTGGCGCTTTGAGGCTGAAGTCCGTCTGGCGCGTGTCGCGCCGGATGGTCCGGTGATTTCCGTGCCCGAGCGGGGGCTGATGTTTTGGCCTAAAAGCGTAATGCAGGAGTTTCCAGAACATCTATCGCCCGGGCAGCGCTGGGGATTCGAGGCCCGGATTCGTCAGCCGCATGGAACATTAAATCCGCAGGCCTTTGATGCAGAGGCCTGGATGATGGAGCAGGGCTTTCATTTTGTCGGCAGCGTGAAGACCGGCAAGTCCGCATCCCGGCCGCGTTTGATTGGCATGGAGACCGACTTTGGTCTGCGGATTGATCAAATGCGTGACCGGATTCGAGCCTTAATCGGCGCGCACAGTCAATCCAGTGCAGTTGGCGTACTGAGCGCTTTGGTGGTTGGCGATCAGCGTGCGATTGGAGTGGCCGAGTGGGCGGTCTTTCGAAAGACGGGCGTCTCGCATCTGATGAGCATTTCGGGATTACATGTCACGATGTTTGCGGCGATGGCTGCTGCAGTCGGCGCAGTCCTCTGGCGTGCACTGTGTCTGACACGGCTTGCCGCAGGCCTATGGATCCCCGTGCAGTCCGTGGCCGCAGGCTTTGCGATTGTTGGTGCTGTTGGCTATGCACTGCTTGCCGGCTTTGCGATTCCGGCCCAACGCACGGCCTTGATGGTGACGGTTCTGGGCCTTGCCCGCATTCTTGGTGTGCAGGCCAGTAGTTACTCGGTGCTGGCTTTGGCCATGCTGGTGGTGCTGGCGGCCCATCCGATGGCCGTGCTGTCGGTGGGATTTTGGTTGTCGTTCATTGCAGTCGGATTTTTATTCACCCTGGGCGAAGGCCAAACCATACGCCGACACACTGGGTTCCTCAAGCGCTGTGCAGGTGTGCTGAAGCGCGCGGCTTACACCCAGTGGGCAATCACCCTGGGCCTACTGCCGCTGACGATTTTCTTTTTTCAGCAGGTCTCTTTGGTGGGACCGATTGCCAATGCGCTGGCAATTCCGGTGGTGAGTTTTTTGGTAACCCCGCTGGCAATGGCCGGAGTGGTTCAGGCCGCTTGGATCGGAAGTGCCTGGCTTTTGGGCATTGCTGCGGGCATCCAAGAGCGGCTCTTTGAATTTCTGGCGTGGAGCGCCACACAGCCCTTTGCAGTGTTGGATTGGCCAGGCCCCGGCTGGCCTGCGGCAGCAGTTGCCACCATCGGCATGGTGATGGTTTTCGGGAAATGTTTGCATGGCCGGGTCTATCGGTGGCGGCATATCGGCTGGCTCGGCCTGCTCGCACTCTGTCTGCCTGCTGCAACCACGCCCGCCGAGGGAGAGATGCAAGTCACGCTGATGGATGTCGGCCAAGGCAGTGCGGTGTTGATTCGAACGCGCGATCACACCGTGCTTTTTGATACCGGCCCAGTCATGGGGCAAAGCGATGCGGCTGAGCGGGTAATCCTGCCAACGCTGCGTCGCTATGGCGTGCGGCGTATTGACCATCTCGTAATCTCGCATGCCGATCAGGATCACAGTGGCGGACTGGCAAGCCTGCTGCTTGCAATGCCGACCGTCTCGATCGTAGCACCCGAGTTTCAGTCGCTCGATGAATCACTGCAATCTGCTTTTATTGCAGAGGCTGCCGTGATGCGACCACGTCAGACACTTTGCCGCGCAGGACAAAAATGGAGTATCAACGGGGTTGATTTTCAGTTTCTGCATCCCGGCACGCTGCCGCCTTCGATTACGCCAACACAGCGCAATCGTTATTCCTGTGTGTTGCATGTTCAGAGCGCCGACGGCGGCAGCCTTTTGCTGGCCGGTGATATTCCGCTAAAAACGGATCGTGAGTTGGTGGGCCGATTCATTGGCCTGCAGGATCCAGAAAATCCAGAAGCCTTGGCCTTAGCCGGCGCTCGACTCGCATCACAGGTCTTGGTAGCACCCCATCACGGCAGTAAAACCTCTTTAAGCGAAGACCTTCTGCGGGCAGTTGCGCCGCAGTTTGTGGTGATTCAGGCAGGCTATCGCAATCGGTTTGGCCATCCACATCAGGAGACACTGGATCGCATCGCGCGCGCCCAGGTCAATGCCCCCGCAGTGCTGCGGACGGATTTGCAGGGCGCAATCGAGCTGCGCTGGAGTGCTGGCCAGCTGATGCACTGGGATTTCTGGCGCGATCATCGGCGCTGGTGGCACCTGAACCGGGCCACCGAGCCGATGCGCTAGGGCCTACTGCGCTGTCCAGCCGCCATCCATTGCCCAGGCCACGCCGCGGACCTGTGCCGCAGCATCTGAGCAAAGAAATACTGCCAGCTGCCCCAATTGTTCCGGCGTCACGAATTCACCAGAGGGCTGTTTTTCTGCAAGCAGATCCCGCTTAGCATCTTCGTTGGAGATTTTCTTTTCGTTTGCGCGGGCATCGACTTGCTTTTGCACCAGTGGCGTGAGCACCCAGCCCGGGCAGATCGCATTACAGGTAACAGCAGTCGTGGCGCATTCGAGTGCAACCGTTTTTGTCAGGCCCACAATGCCGTGCTTGGCGGCAACGTAAGCGCTTTTATTTGCTGAGGCCACAAGGCCATGGGCGGAGGCGATATTCACGATCCGACCAAAGCCGCGTTTTTTCATACCCGGTAGCGCACAGCGCGTGGTGTGAAACGCCGAGGAGAGATTAATGGCGATGATGGCATCCCAGCGCTCGACCGGAAATGTCTCTATCGCTGAGACATGCTGGATGCCGGCGTTATTAATCAGAAAATCAATTCGGCCCAGCTTTGATTCTGTCGACCGAATCATGTCCTCGATTTCAGCGGGCTTGCTCATGTCGGCACCATGGTGGAGCACGCGCACGCCATAGCGCGAGGCGAGCTCACTGATCAGGCTGCTGATGGCGGCAGGCTCACCAAAGCCATTGAGCATGATGTCTGCGCCTTGATCGGCAAGGGCCCGCGCAATTCCAAGGCCAATGCCGCTGGTGGAGCCCGTGACGAGGGCGACTTTTGATCGGTGAGGTTTCGACTCCGACATGGATACTCCTTTGGCTATCGAGAGGGTGTTAGGATCAATTCATGGCAATGATAAAGCTTAGCGAGCAAGGCACCGTCGGACCCCGACGGGGCTCAGTGGCCTGCATCAGCACGGCAGGCCTGCATCGCATGGCCTATCAGGAGTGGGGCGATCCGCAGAACACGGATGTCGTGATTTGTGTGCATGGCCTGACAAGGGTGAGCGAGGATTTTCAGGATCTTGCCCAGGCCTTATCGGATCGTTTTCGCGTGGTCTGCCCCGATGTGGTGGGCCGGGGCCGATCTTCATGGCTTAAAAATCCGATGCTCTACGGCATCCCCCAATACACCGCCGATATGGTGACACTCATTGCCCGCCTAAATGTCGACCGGGTGAAGTGGGTCGGCACCTCCATGGGCGGCTTAATCGGAATGTCGCTTGCTGCCTTAGAGCAGTCTCCTGTTGAACGACTGGTTTTAAATGATGTGGGCGCAGTCTTAAGCGGTGCTGCCTTGGGCAGAATCGCAGCGTATGTGGGTGTGAAGACTGAGTTTGATTCCTATGCACAGGCCAGCGCCTTTTTGAGAATGGTCTTTGCGAGCTTTGGCCCACACTCCGAGGCCCAGTGGCGACAGTTAATTGATCCAGTGGTCGTCGTACAGCCCGATGGCCGCACCCGTCTGCACTATGACCCCGCGATTGCGGAGCCGTTTCGGCAGGCCTATGGCGCCCAGGCTGCGGCAGGGCAGACGCCAGAAGATTTAAGCATGTGGCCCTTATATGACCTAGTGCGCTGCCCAACACTGCTGCTGCGTGGGGCCGACAGTGATTTGCTCACCCGCGATGTTGCCCAGCAGATGGCGGCCCGCGGACCAAAGCCCAGTGTCATTGAGTTTGCCGGCATTGGCCATGCGCCGAGCCTGATGCATGCCGATCAGATCAGTGTGATCCGCGATTTTTTGCTTCATACCGATGCGGACGAACGCTAAACACGATCCGTTGATGGCCAAGCCACTCGCGATGGGGCAGCCCGTGCAGCAGCGGCGTCATCTGATTCTGGCAGCACTTGCAGGCGGTGTTTTGGCGGGCTGCGCGGGCACAACACCAGCGCCCACTGATCGGCGAGAGAAATTTGCCTTGGTGCTGGGTGGCGGGGCAGCGCGGGGCTTTGCGCACATCGGTGTGATTAAAGTGCTCGAGGCCAATGGCATTGTTCCAGATTTGATTGTGGGCACCAGCGCGGGAAGCCTTGTGGGCGCCCTGTATGCATCGGGTGTGGATGCATTTGAATTACAGCGGCTGGGTCTGGCATTGGATGAGAGCACATTTGCAGACTGGACGATTGGCAGCCGCGGATTGCTGAAGGGCGAGGCATTGGCCGCCTACGTGAATCAGCAGTTAAAACAGCAGCCCATCGAGCGGCTAAAGCGACCGCTGGCCATTGTCGCTACGGATTTAAGATCGGGTGAGCCGATGGTGTTTCAGCGTGGTGATGTGGGCACTGCAGTGCGGGCTTCTAGCGCAGTGCCTGGAATTTTTAGCCCCGTGAAAATTGCCGACCGCGATTATGTCGATGGCGGCCTGACCCATCCTGTTCCGGTTGCGATTGCCCGCAGACTCGGTGCGGATGTTGTGCTGGCCGTGGACATTTCCGCAAGGCCGCGCAATCAAGAAGTGGGTGGCACGCTCGATGTCTTACTGCAGACCTTCACGATTATGGGTAGCAGGATTGGCCAATACGAACTCGCTGCAGCCGATTTTGTGATTCGTCCTGCCATTGGGCAGATTCGCGGCACTGATTTTTCCGCTCGAAACATCGCCATTCTTGAGGGCGAGAAGGCCGCGCTGGCAGTGGTGCCTGAGCTGCGAAAGCGGTTAAAGCTCAGTCCTTCTGGGCAATAAGCCGTCGGGCCTGATCGAATCGCTTCGCCCAGTAGTCCTGGGTCAGCGACTCGATTCGCACAACGCCACGTGAGGTCGGTGCATGCACAAAGCGGCGTTCGCCGAGATAGACCCCTACATGTGAGTTCGGCCTGCCGGTGGTATTGAAAAACACCAGGTCTCCGGGGGCGAGGGCATGCATCGGAATTGGCGCGCCAACAGTTGCTTGCTCTTCGGTGGTGCGGGGAAAGCGGACCCGGAAGGCCTCTTGAACGACATGGGCAACCAGCCCCGAGCAGTCCAGGCCCTCCGCGGGCGAGCTGCCCCCCAGGCGATACGGTGTGCCCAGTAGCAGCACGGATCGGGAGGTGATCTCCGAGACCGCCTGATCCCGCGACATGCCCGTTGGTGGCTGAATGAAGGCACCGATCTGGGCCTCCGCACGCCAAGCGGGCGGTCCCGCCGAGGGCGCAGGCTTTGGCGGGCTTGCGCAGCCGATCACCAGCACAAGCGGCAGTGCCGCAGCGGCAATCAAAAGTCGGTCGGCTATCATGGGATCAATTATCAAACATCAAGGAGCCATCATGATTCAACGCCCTGTTCTGACCGAGGATGATGTCCAGCGCATTGGTGATGCAGCGGTCGCCGAGGCAAAAAAGAATGGCTGGAATGTATCGATCGCGATCTGCGATGAGGGCGGCCATCTGCTGTGGCTCAAGCGCCTTGATGGAGCGCCGGCCATCTCCGCCTACATCGCGCCGCAGAAAGCCAAGACCGCGGCGATGGGCCGCCGCGAATCAAAAATTTACGAAGAAGTGATCAATCAGGGCCGCACATCGTTTCTCTCGGTACCCGAGTTGCAGGCCATGCTTGAAGGCGGCGTGCCGATCATGGTGGAGGGCCACTGCATTGGTGCAGTGGGAGTCTCGGCTGTGAAATCCAGCGAAGACGCACAAATCGCAAAGGCTGGAATCGCAGCGCTTTAAAAGATCACGCCACCATTTTTTCGATTTTGATTTTCCACTCTTTTGGGCCGGTCTCATGGACCGAAATGCCAGAGGAGTCAACCGCAACGGTCACTGGCATATCTTTGACTTCAAACTCATAGATCGCCTCCATGCCGAGGTCCTCAAAGCCCACCACTCGGGCGGACCGAATGGCTTTGCTCACCAAGTAGGCAGCGCCTCCGACGGCCATTAGATAGGCTGACTTGTGGCGGCGGATCGCCTCGATGGCCTCGGGGCCACGTTCGGCCTTTCCGATCATTGCAATGAGCCCCGTCTTTGCAAGCATCGTTTCGGTGAACTTATCCATTCGGGTTGCGGTGGTTGGTCCAGCTGGGCCCACCACCTCATCGCGCACAGGATCGACGGGGCCAACGTAATAAATCACGCGGTTGGTGAAATCGACTGGAAGTTTTTCGCCTTTTGCCAGCATGTCCGAGATGCGTTTATGGGCGGCATCGCGGCCAGTCAGCATTTTCCCGTTCAATAGCAGCGTCTGCCCGGGCTTCCAGGAGGCGACCTCCTCGGGTGTGAGCGTGTCTAAGTTAATGCGCTTTGATTTTTCGACATCGGCTGACCACGAGACCTTGGGCCAGTCTGCAAGTGCCGGCGGCTCCAGCTGGGCAGGGCCCGAGCCATCTAGATGAAAGTGGACATGCCGAGTCGCAGCGCAATTGGGAATCATTGCTACCGGGAGGTTAGCAGCGTGGGTCGGATAGTCCAGAATTTTTACATCCACCACCGTGGTCAGACCACCGAGGCCTTGTGCGCCGATGCCCAATGCATTGACTTTGTTGTAGAGCTCGATGCGCAGCTCTTCAATGCGATTGCGTGCCCCGCGCTTCAGCAGCTCTGGCATATCGACAGGATCCATTAAGGCCTCCTTCGCAAGCAGGGCGGCTTTCTCCGGCGTGCCGCCAATGCCAATGCCCAAAATCCCTGGTGGGCACCAGCCGGCGCCCATGGTGGGCACGGTCTTCACCACCCAGTCCACAACTGAATCACTCGGGTTGAGCATGACGAGCTTACTTTTGGCCTCTGATCCGCCGCCTTTGGCCGCGCAGATCACCTCGACCCCATCACCGGCCACGATGTCGTAGTGAATCACTGCAGGCGTGTTATCCCGCGTATTTTTTCGGCTGCCTGCGGGGTCAGCCAGCACGGAGGCCCGCAGCACATTGTCTTTATCGCCATAGGCCCGCCGCACACCTTCATTGACCATCTCGGCCACGGTCATGGTGGCGCCCTCCCACCGGGTATTCATGCCGACTTTTAGAAACACGGTGGCAATGCCAGTGTCTTGGCAGATTGGCCGTCTGCCTTCGGCACTCATTCGGCTATTGGTCAGGATCTGTGCGATCGCATCTTTTGCCGCAGGACTCTGCTCGCGCTCATAGGCGCTGCCGAGGGCTTGGATGTAGTCCAGTGGATGGTAGTAGCTGATGAATTGAAAGGCATCGGCAATGCTCTGGATAAAGTCGTCTTGTCGGATCGCGGCCATGGCAGAACTCCCTGTTTTGCTGTAGATTTTAGAAGCAGGCGCACAATCCTATGGGCCATCTGAGCTCTTGTCGCGCTGCAACATAATAATTCTAAACCGCTAAGTCCATCAGCGAGGGAGCAGAAAACATGGCAATTGAATCGGTACTTCACGAGTCCCGCGTATTTCCTCCGCCCAAAGAGTTCGCCGCCAAGGCCCGACTGGGCAGCATGCAGGCCTATCAGGCGATGTGCAAGGAGGCCGAGACGAACTATGCCGAGTTTTGGGCCAAGCAGGCCCGCGAGGAAATCATCTGGAAAAAACCCTTTACGCGCGCCCTGGATGAAAGTAAGGCGCCGTTTTACAAGTGGTTCGATGATGGCACGCTCAATGTCTCCTATAACTGCCTTGATCGGCACCTTGAAGCCGGCAATGGAGATCGCGTTGCGCTGATTTTTGAGGCTGACGACGGCACGGTCACCCGGGTGACGTATCGGCAGCTGCATCTGCAGGTCTGCCAGCTTGCAAATGCAATCAAGTCGATGGGCTACAAAAAGGGCGACCGCGCCCTGATCTATATGCCGATGTCGGTGGAAGGCGTCGTGGCCATGCAGGCCTGCGCGCGTCTGGGAGTGATTCACTCGGTGGTGTTTGGCGGCTTTTCTGCCAAGAGCCTGCAAGAGCGGGTGGTCGATGCAGGCGCCACGCTCATCATTGCCGCAGACGAACAGTGCCGTGGCGGAAAAGCAATTCCATTAAAGCCGGCTGTCGATGAGGCCATCGGATTGGGCGGATGCGAGGGCGTCAAAAACGTGATCGTTTATCGTCGCACTGGCGGCAAGATCCCGATGACTGCAGGCCGCGATGTCTATATGGATGACATCTGCAAGGGCCAGCCGGAGACTTGTGAGCCTGAGTGGGTCGAGGCCGAGCATCCCTTATTTATTTTGTACACCTCGGGCTCAACGGGTAAGCCCAAAGGCGTGCAGCATTCTTCAGCGGGCTATCTGCTGCATGCCATTCTCACCATGAAGTACACCTTTGACATTCAGCACAGCGATGTCTTCTGGTGTACTGCAGACATCGGCTGGGTGACTGGCCACACCTACATTACCTATGGCCCCTTGGCCTGTGGCGCGACCGAAATTGTTTTTGAGGGCGTGCCCACCTATCCGGATGCTGGACGGTTTTGGAAAATGATTCAGGACCACAAGGTCTCGATTTTCTACACCGCACCGACTGCAATTCGTTCGTTGATTAAGGCCAATGAGGCCAATCCCGCCACCGCGCCGAAGAACTACAACTTGAATTCTTTAAGGCTACTGGGTTCGGTGGGGGAGCCGATTAACCCCGAGGCATGGATGTGGTATCACAACAATGTAGGCGGCGGACGCTGCCCGATTGTCGATACCTTCTGGCAGACCGAGACCGGCGGCCACATGATCACGCCGATGCCAGGCGCAACACCCTTGGTGCCCGGCTCTTGCACACTGCCATTTCCGGGTATACAGGCCGCGATTGTTGATGAAGCGGGCAGCGATGTTCCGAACGGGCAGGGCGGAATTCTGGTGGTGAAAAAGCCTTGGCCATCGATGATTCGCACGATCTGGGGAGATCCCGATCGTTTTGTGAAAAGCTATTACCCCGAAGAACTCGGCGGCCGACTCTATCTCGCAGGCGATGGCGCGATTCGCGACAAAGACACCGGCTATTTCACCATCATGGGCCGAATCGACGATGTGCTCAATGTCTCTGGCCACCGCATGGGAACCATGGAGATTGAATCGGCGCTGGTGGCCAATCCAATCGTTGCTGAGGCAGCCGTTGTGGGCCGGCCGGATGACACGACCGGTGAGGCTGTGGTGGCCTTTGTGGTCTTGAAGTCAGCGCGGCCTGCTGGAGATGAGGCCAAGAAAATTGCAACTGACTTGAGGAACTGGGTGGGCAAAGAAATTGGGCCAATTGCCAAGCCAAAGGAAATTCGTTTTGGCGACAATCTTCCCAAGACACGTTCGGGCAAGATTATGCGCAGACTGTTGCGCACCCTTGCCAAGGGCGAGGAGATCACACAGGACACCTCAACGCTTGAAAATCCGGCAATTCTTGATCAGTTGAAGCAGTCGGCATAAGGGCTGGCCGAGGGTGTGGACACCCTCGGTCTCTGTTACACTCCCCAGCGCTGAACCTGCCTAGCCAGAAGACTTCCGGGCTGCGGCTTGTCTTCCTCTCGCGGAGAGATGGATGAGTGGTTTAAGTCGCACGCCTGGAAAGCGTGTATGGGTTAATAGCCCATCGGGGGTTCGAATCCCCCTCTCTCCGCCACAACACTTTTATTTATGAATACGGCCCTAGCCAAACAAGTACTTGAGGCCGCCTTGCTCGCCCACACCGAACCGATGCCGGTGTCCGAACTAAGACGGCTCTTTGATGATGAACTCGACGCAGACACGATTCGCCTGCTGCTTGAAGATTTGCAGCGCGAGTGGGTCGGCCGCGGCGTGGAACTCGTGCCGCTGGCCTCGGGCTGGCGATTCCAGACCCGGCCGGAGATGCGTGAGTATCTGGACAAATTGAAAAATGAAAAACCACCCCGATATTCGCGGGCCACGATGGAGACCTTGGCCATCATTGCCTATCGTCAGCCGGTGACACGTGGTGATATTGAAGACATTCGCGGCGTTGCTGTGGCGACCCAAGTCATCAAATCACTCGAAGATCGCGGCTGGATTGAGGCCATCGGCCATCGGGATGCGCCGGGACGCCCAGCGCTGTATGCCACGACCCGGCATTTTCTTGATGATCTTGGATTGCGGTCGCTGGAAGAGCTGCCCACCTTAGATGCCAATTGGAGTGATACCGCAGCCAATCTGCTGCCAGGCCTATCGGAGACCGCATCTTGAGTGAGCAGGATCAGGAGTTCATCGTTGCAGAGCCCGAACCCGAGGCCGAACCAATTCCGTTTTTTGCGCAGCAGGGCACCAGCCCGCGCACTGATGGTCCTTCACGGGCAGGTCTTGATTACGATCCGCCAAAGCTTCATAAGGTCTTGGCCGATGCCGGCGTAGGCTCGCGCCGCGAGATGGAAGAGTTGATTCTTGCGGGCCGCGTATCGGTCAATGGCACACCCGCGCATATTGGCCAACGCATCCTGCATTCTGATCAAGTCAAGGTCAACGGCAAGCCCATTCGCATTCGCGTGGCGCCACCGCCCGTCCGGGTGTTGGCCTATCACAAGCCGTCTGGCGAGATCGTCACCCGCGATGATCCGCAGCAACGGATTACTGTCTTTAAAAAGCTGCCGCCCGTCCGGTTTGGCCGCTGGATCGCCGTCGGCCGGCTGGATATGAATACAGAAGGCCTGCTGCTTTTTACAACTTCAGGTGAGCTGGCCAATCGGCTCATGCATCCGCGTTCACAAGTCGAGCGTGAATATGCGGTGCGCATTCTGGGTGAGTTAAGTGCCGAGGGCCGTGAGCAGCTGCTCGCAGGCGTGACACTCGAAGATGGCCCCGCGAAATTTGAATCAATTGAAGATGCAGGCGGTGAAGGCGCCAATCGCTGGGTCCGCGTGGTCATCAACGAGGGCCGCAATCGCGAAGTTCGCAGAATGTTTGAATCGGTTGGCCTGACGGTGAGCCGGCTGATTCGAATTCGTTATGGCCAGGTGGCCCTGCCGTCGGGCCTGCGCCGTGGGCAGGCGGTCGATCTTGCCGAGACCGAGGTCCAGGCGCTGTGTCAGTCCGTGGGCCTGCGTGGCGGAGGCCAGGATCAGGCGCGTGGCCAGGGCCCGCGTCGCGGAGCCAACCCGCGTGGCAGCCGGCCCCCCAATAAAGGCCCACGTCGCCCGGGCGCACAGGAATGGCACTCACCGAGTAGCGTTGCACGTGTGCAGTCTGATGACCGGCCGCTGATTGATGATGAGGATTTATCGCAGCCGCATCCCGACGATGAATGGCAGCCCTCCGGGCCCGATGCCCATCTCTCGCACCTTGGCGGCGGCATGAAAAAGCGGCCCCAGGGCCCCAAAAAGCCGAATCCTTTGCAGACCTCTTGGGGCAATGCCAAGCCTGCGGGCGCCTCGTTATCGGCGCCCCAGCGGCCAGATGGCGGCAATCGCAACAAGCCCCGTGGGGGCCGACCCGGCCGCAAGCCTGGATTCAAAGGCCGCAAGGGCCCGTAGCGCCTTGCGCCAGGGGTGAGAGTCCAGTAAAATCAAGCACATACGACGCGCTTTTCGGCAGTTTGAGCAGCGTCCTTAATAAGAAATGGGCTTCACAAAGCCCATTTTTTTTTGCTGTTGGAAAGGCGTTGTGGGCATGGCGGATCTCTGGCAGGTCGTGGAATCGGCGGCCCGCGATGTGGGCTTTGAGTTAGTGGACCTGGAGCGGACTCCCGGCGGGATGGTGCGGGTGTTTATTGACACCTTGGACCACAGCCGCATGGTCACGGTGGATGACTGTGAGCTGGTCTCCAAGCAGCTGGTGCATCAGCTGCCCGTTGAGGGCTTTGATTTTCAGCGGCTTGAGGTGTCGTCACCCGGCATGGATCGTCCGCTGACCAAGCTGGAGCACTACCTGCGGTTTGCGGGCCAGGCCATCAAGCTGCGGCTCAAGCTGCCGCTTGAGGGTCGGCGCAATTTCGAGGGCCTGCTGGTGGTGGGCCCGGATCAGGCGCTGTCGCTGCACTGGGAAAGTAAGCCCGGCGAGGTGCTGGAGTTGAAGTTTGAATTACAGGATGTGGATCGGGCGCGTCTGGTGCCCCAAGTCAAGTTTTAGGAGAGTGGAAGATGAGTCGTGAACTGATGATGCTGGCAGATGCCCTGGCCCGTGAAAAAAACGTTGAGCGGGAAATCGTGTTTCAGGCCCTGGAAAGCGCCCTTGCATCGGCGACAAAGAAACGCTTTTCTGAAGAAGTCGATGTTCGCGTCTCGATTGATCGCGATACGGGCGATTACGAGAGCTTTCGCCGTTGGCAGGTGGTTCCCGATGGCGAACTCGAGGACCACGACCTGCAGATTATTCTCGCCGAGGCCCGTAAGCAGATTTCAGATATCGAGGTGGGCGACTTCATTGAAGAGGAGCTCGAGCCAATCGAATTTGGCCGCATTGGGGCCCAGGCCGCCAAGCAGGTCATCCTGCAGCGCATCCGTGAGGCTGAGCGTGAGCAGATCCTGAAAGATTTTCTGGAGCGCGGCGAAGTCATCATCAATGGCACCGTCAAGCGGCTTGAGCGTGGCGATGTGATTGTTGAGTCCGGCAAGATTGAAGCCAGACTGCCGCGGGATCAGATGATTCCGAAAGAAAACCTTCGCCCCGGTGATCGTGTGCGCGCCTACATGCTGCGTGTTGAGCGCAGTCAGCGTGGCCCGCAGATCATTTTGTCGCGTACTGCACCCGAATTCATCATGAAGCTCTTTGAGCTGGAGGTGCCTGAGATCGAGCAGGGCATGCTGATCATCAAGTCCGCTGCCCGAGATGCGGGCGTTCGGGCCAAGATCGCAGTCTTTACGGCTGACCGTCGTATTGATCCGATTGGCACCTGTGTGGGTGTGCGCGGCTCCCGCGTGCAGGCAGTGACCCATGAGCTCGCCGGGGAGCGGGTGGATATCGTGCTGTGGTCAGAAGACCCCGCTGAGTTTGTGATCGGCGCGCTGGCACCGGCCAATGTGTCGTCGATCGTGGTCGATGAAGAGCGTCATGCCATGGACGTGGTGGTCGATGAGGCCGAGTTGGCGGTGGCCATTGGCCGCGGTGGCCAGAATGTGCGGCTTGCATCGGAGTTAACCGGCTGGCAGATCAACATCATGACAGCCGATGAATCGGCCCAAAAATCTGAAACCGAACGGCAAAAGCTTCGCGAGTCGTTTATGCAAAAGCTCGATGTCGATGGCGAAGTCGCCGATATTCTGATTGATGAGGGCTTCTCCACGCTCGAGGAAGTGGCCTATGTGCCCGTGGCCGAGATGATGGAAATCGAGGCCCTTGATGAAGATACCGTCAACGAGCTGCGTAACCGTGCCCGCAATGCGCTGCTGACAGCGGCAATTGCCCAGGAAGAAAAGCTTGAGACCACGACCCAGGATCTGCTGGATCTTGAAGGCATGGATCGCGAGCTCGCAGTCAAACTTGCCGATTCGAAGATCTTCAGCCGAGATGATTTAGCCGACTTAGGCGTTGATGAGCTCGTGGAAATCGCTGGCCTAGATGAAGAGCGGGCAAAAGAGTTGATCATGAAGGCCCGCGCCCACTGGTTTGCATCCGAAGAAGCCGAGGCAGGAGGTGCCGCCGATGGCCGCTAATAATGTTGAGAAATTTGCTGCTGAACTAAAGCTACCGGTTGAGAC
This sequence comes from uncultured Bordetella sp., assembly GCA_964440375.1. Taxonomy (GTDB): domain Bacteria; phylum Pseudomonadota; class Gammaproteobacteria; order Burkholderiales; family Burkholderiaceae_A; genus Lacustribacter. The sequence continues at coordinate 37,246 of CAYTRY010000004.1, forward strand.
GCTGCTCGATCAGCTGCGCGCTGCAGGCGTGGTGAAGTCGGCGGGCACCGATTCGCTGACCGAGACCGATAAAGAGCAGCTGCTGAGCTCTTTGCGTAAGGCCCATGGTTCGGATGAGGCGCCGCGCAAGAAAATCACGCTCACCAAGCGCCAGACCACCGAAATCCGTCAGGCCGATGGCTCGGGCAAGTCCCGCACCATTCAGGTCGAAGTTCGCAAAAAGCGGGTCTTTGTAAAACGCGAGGCCGGTGAGGCTGCTGAGCCAGCGGCTGCCGAGCCCGCCGCACCGGTGGTCTCAGAGCAGGAGCTCGCCCAGCGTGAGGCAGAAAGCCGCCGTCAGTCGGAGCTGCTTGCCCGCCAAGAGGCAGAATTAAAAGAAAAGCAGGAGCGGCTTGAGCGTGAGCGTGAGCGTGAGGCCCGCGCCCTTCAAGAGGCCGAAGAGGCTGCCCGCGCCGTTGAGGCCACGAAGGAATCCTCCACAAAATCATCGTCTGCTGCTGCAAAGGCAAGCGCTGTTCAGGAGCGGGCCCGCAAGGCAGCCGAGGATGCTGCAAAAAGTGTTGAGGCCCGAAGAGCGGTAGAAGACGAAGTCGCAGCAATCAACAAGTTGATGACCGCGGCCCGAAGCGGCAAGCTCGCTGCGACTGCGCGGGCCCCGGAGAAGGCGGCGGAAGAGGCAGCGCCTTCGACAACCCTGCATAAGCCTGCTGTTAAAAAGGCAGAAGGCAAGGCGGAGGGTGACGAGCGGCCCAAAGAAAAGAAAAACGAAAAGCAGCTCAAAGCTTCTCAACTCTCATCAACCTGGCAGGATGATGCCGCCAAGCGCCGCACCATTAAAACCCGCGGCGATTTATCGGGCGGTGCGGGCGGCTGGCGCGGTGGTCCACGATCAAAGTCCAAACAGAGTGCTTCGGATGCCCCCGCGTTTGTGCCACCGGTCGAGCCCCAGACTCGCGAGATTCATGTGCCTGAGACCATCACGGTGGCTGACCTCGCCCACAAGATGTCGGTAAAGGGCGCTGAGGTTGTGAAGACACTCATGCAGATGGGCCAGATGGTCACCATCAATCAGGTCTTAGATCAAGAGACCGCGATGATTGTGGTGGAAGAGATGGGACACAAGGCCTTTGCTGCAAAGCTTGATGATCCCGAGGCATTTCTGGAGGAGACCGAGGCGGAGAAAGTCGCCCAGGCCTCCGCCATTACGCGGCCGCCGGTGGTCACCATCATGGGCCACGTTGATCATGGCAAGACTTCGCTTCTTGATTACATTCGCGCGACGAAGGTCGCTGCCGGTGAGGCTGGCGGCATCACGCAGCATATTGGTGCTTATCACGTCGATACGCCCCGTGGTGTGGTGACCTTCCTGGATACGCCGGGCCACGAGGCCTTCACGGCCATGCGTGCACGGGGTGCCAATGCCACCGATATTGTGGTGTTGGTGGTTGCCGCTGATGACGGTGTTATGCCGCAGACCAAGGAAGCGATTGCCCATGCAAAGGCAGCCAAGGTGCCCATTGTGGTGGCGATTAACAAGATCGATAAGCCCGAGGCCAATCCGGATCGTGTGAAGACCGAGCTTGTAGCAGAGGAGGTTGTGCCCGAGGAATATGGCGGGGACTCGCCGTTTGTTGCGGTATCAGCGAAAACTGGTCAGGGCGTTGAGTCATTGTTGGAAAACGTCTTGCTGCAGGCCGAGGTCTTGGAACTGAAGGCCCCTGTCGATGCATTGGCCAAGGGCTTAATCGTTGAGGCCCGTATCGACAAAGGCCGCGGCCCTGTGGCCACTGTCTTGGTCCAGTCCGGCACCTTGAAAAAAGGCGATGTCATTCTTGCGGGTGCTGCCTTTGGCCGTGTGCGTGCCATGCTGGATGAAAATGGACGGCAGGTCGAGCAGGCGGGCCCTTCCATTCCGGTAGAGATACTTGGCATGACCGAGGTGCCGCAGGCAGGCGATGAAATGATGGTCTTAGGCGATGAGCGTAAGGCGCGCGAGATCGCGCTTTTCCGCCAAGGTAAGTTCCGTGATGTACGGCTTGCCAAGCAGCAGGCCGCGAAGCTGGAAAACATCTTTGAGAATATGGGCGATGGCGTGAAGACCCTGTCGCTGATTGTGAAGTCAGATGTTCAGGGCTCACAAGAGGCGTTGGCTTCTGCCATGCAGAAACTCTCTACTGAAGAAGTTAAGGTCAACATCGTGCATGCCGCAGTTGGCGCAATTACGGAGTCAGACATCAACCTGGCGATTGCTTCTAAGGCAGTCGTGATCGGCTTTAATGTGCGGGCCGATCAATCCGCAAAACGGCTCGCCGAGGGCAATGGCATTGACTTGCGTTACTACAACATCATTTATGACGCAGTTGATGATGTGAAAAACGCGATGCAAGGCATGCTGGCGCCGGAGCGTCGTGAAAACGTGATTGGTCTGGTGGAGATTCGTCAGGTCTTTAAGGTCTCCCGACTGGGCAACATCGCTGGCTGTATGGTGGTCGAAGGCCTGGTGCGACGTGGTGCCAGTGTGCGACTGCTGCGCGATAACGTTGTGGTCTGGACAGGCGAGCTCGATTCATTAAAGCGCTTTAAGGATGATGTCAAAGAAGTCAAAGAGGGGTTTGAGTGCGGTCTGACTCTCAAGAACTACGACGATATCCAAGAGGGCGACCAGCTCGAAGTCTTTGAGATCCAAGAAATTGCGCGGACACTCCAATAGAACTTCTGAGCGCGGCCATCGAATAGCGGATCAGATTCAGCGTGACCTCTCCGAGTTAATTCGTCTGGAAGTCAAGGATCCGCGGCTTGGCCTGGTGACCTTAACGGATGTAGAGGTCTCGCCGGATTACGCCCACGCGCGGGTCTTTTATAGCGTGCTGCCCGATGATCCCGCGCAGCTTGCCCGGACGGAAGAGGGCCTGACCGCCTGCCGTGGATTTCTCCGGGCGCGGCTTGGGCGTCTTTTGAAAATTCATCAGACACCGGAGCTTCATTTTGTACGGGATGACTCAACCGCAAGGGCGATCGCGATGAGTGAGTTAATTGATCGGGCCCTGGCCGGTAAATCTAATGGTTGATGGCGTGTTACTTCTCGATAAGCCGGTCGGCCCCTCGTCACAGCGGGTCTTGGGCCACGTGAAGCATTTACTGGGCGCGAAAAAGGCAGGCCATGCCGGTACATTGGATCCGATGGCCAGCGGCCTGCTTCCGATTTTGTTTGGCGAAGCAACGAAATACGCCGCCCAGGGCTTAGATGCGGATAAGACTTATCTCGCAGAGATTTGTCTGGGTGCCCGCACGCGCACCGGCGATCGCGAGGGTGATGTGATTGAGCAGGCGATGGTGCCGGCTTTGGATCGGGCGCAGGTGGAGTCTGTTTTGGTGAAATTTCTTGGCCAGAGTTTGCAGGTGCCGCCCATGTATTCGGCGATTAAGAAAGATGGGCGGGCCCTTTACGACTACGCCCGATCGGGAGAAGAGGTGGTGCGTGAGCCCAGATCGATCACGATTCACGCGCTGGAATTGACCCGCTTTCATCTGCCGGTGCTGGAGGTGCGCGTCGTCTGCAGCAAGGGCACCTACATTCGGACTCTGGCTGAAGATATCGGCGCTGCCCTTGGCTGCCCCGCCCATCTGCAGTCGCTGCGGCGCACGGGTGTCGGACCGCTTCAGGCGCCCGAGATTGTGCCCCTTGAGTCGATTGAGCAGGCAGACTCACAGGGCCGTCTACGTTTTTTAAAGCCGGTGGACTGGCTGATTCGTGATTGGCCTGAGGTGGTGATTGATGCAGCAGCTACCGAGCGGTTTTTTCATGGACAAGCCATTTTCTGCTCTGGCTATGCGCCGCTTTCGCAGTGCAGGGTTCGAAATGAATCCGGAGAGTTTCTTGGTACCGGCCGGATCGATGCGGCAGGCCTTTTGCACCCCAGCCGGGTGCGATCACTTCATTCTTAGATCGGAGACCCGTATGCGGGCCCTACGCAATATCGCCATCATCGCCCACGTCGATCATGGCAAAACCACCCTGGTTGATAAATTGCTTCAGCAGGCAGGCACGTTTGCCCGGCATCAGCAGGTGGCTGAACGGGTGATGGATTCCAATGACTTGGAGCGTGAGCGCGGAATTACGATCCTGGCCAAAAACTGTGCAGTTGATTACGAAGGCACGCACATCAACATCGTCGACACCCCGGGCCATGCTGATTTTGGCGGTGAGGTGGAGCGGGTCCTCTCGATGGTCGATGGCGTGCTGCTCTTGGTGGATGCAGTTGAAGGCCCGATGCCCCAGACCCGATTTGTCACCCGCAAAGCCCTTGCCCAGGGCCTGCGTCCGATTGTGGTGGTCAATAAGATTGATCGGCCTGGCGCGCGGCCCGACTGGGTGGTGAGCCACACCTTTGATTTATTTGATAAGTTGGGCGCCACCGAGGAGCAGCTGGATTTTCCCGTGGTCTATGCCTCGGCGTTAAATGGCTATGCCACGCTTGCCCATGATCAGCCGGGAAGCGATATGCGGCCATTGTTTGAGGCCATCTTGCAGCATGTGCCTCAGCGGGCTGACGATACCGAAGGGCCATTGCAGCTGCAGATCTGTTCGTTGGATTATTCCAGCTACGTTGGAAAAATTGGTATTGGCCGGATTAACCGTGGCCGATTAAAGTCTCTACAGGATGTCATCATCCAAGATGGGTCCGAGGGTGCGCCGAGAAAAGCCCGCGTCAATCAGATTCTGAAATTCAAGGGCCTTGAGCGTGAGGTGGTTCCAGTCGCAGAGGCGGGCGATATTGTGCTCATCAATGGAATCGATGAATTAAATATCGGCACAACGGTTTGTGCCCAGGACCACGTCGAACCTCTGCCGATGCTGCAAGTCGACGAGCCGACGCTGACCATGAACTTCATGGTCAATGCCTCTCCGCTTGCCGGCCGCGAAGGCAAGTTTGTGACCAGCCGTCAGATACGCGAGCGTCTCGAGCGGGAGCTGAAGTCCAACGTTGCGTTACGGGTTGAGTTTGGCGAGGATTCCGATACGTTTGTGGTTTCTGGCCGGGGCGAGCTGCATCTGACTATTCTTTTAGAGAATATGCGGCGTGAAGGCTATGAGCTCGCCGTGTCTCGTCCGCGGGTGGTGTTTAAGACTGCGGCCGATGGCGAACGTCTTGAGCCGTATGAGACCTTAACTCTGGATGTGGAGCAGGACCACCAGGGCCCGGTGATGGAGGATTTGGGTGTTCGCAAGGGCGAGCTTTTGGATATGGTGCCCGATAGTCGTGGCCGGGTTCGGCTGGACTATCGCATTCCGGCCCGCGGGCTGATCGGTTTTCAGGGCGAGTTTCTCACCATGACCCGGGGCACCGGACTGATGAGCCATGTCTTTGATGACTACGGCCCCTTTAAAGGCACCATGATTGATCGGCGTAATGGCGTTTTGGTCTCGCAGGATGATGGCAATGCGGTGGCCTACGCTTTATGGAAGCTTCAGGAGCGTGGCCGGATGTTTGTAAGCCCGGGAGATGCGCTCTACGAAGGCATGATTATCGGTATTCATTCCCGAGACAATGATCTCGTGGTGAATCCGGTAAAAGAAAAGAAACTGACCAACGTGCGGGCCTCCGGCAAGGATGAGCACATCGATCTAACGCCCCCGATTGAGCTGACGCTGGAAAAGGCAGTGGAATTCATCGCGGATGATGAGCTTGTTGAAATCACCCCCAAGAGCATTCGGCTGCGCAAGCGCTATCTCAAAGAGCATGAGCGCAAGCGCGCCCTGCGTGAAGAGGCCGCCTAAGCGGCCAACGCTTCAGATTTTTTGCAGAAGGAACAACGATGCAAGATGAAATCCGAATCTCTTTGATGGCAACCCGCCAGGTCATGGAAGACATGCTGGCTGACAGCATGCTTCAGCAGCAGCTGGTCAAGGCAGTGGATTGCTGTGTGAACGCCCTGAAGTCTGGCGGCAAACTCATGTTTGTTGGCAATGGCGGCAGTGCAGCCGAGGCCCAGCATTTTTCGGCAGAGATGGTGGGCCGCTTTTTGCAGGAGCGACAGCCTCTGCCATCGATTGCATTGACCACGGATACCTCTGCGGTGACGGCCATCGGCAACGACTATGGCTATGAGCATGTCTTTTCCCGGCAGGTGCAGGCCCTTGGCCGTAAGGGCGACGTCTTAATCGCGATGTCGACCTCCGGCCGAAGCAAAAATATTGTGATGGCCATGCAGGCTGCCCGTAGCGCGGGAATTTCCACCATTGGCCTTACCGGAATTCATCCGCGCGATATGGGTGAGTTGGCCGATGTCAGCCTGAAGGTGCCCTCATCGCACACCCCCCAGATCCAGGAAGGCCATCTGGTCCTAGGACATCTGCTGTGCGGAATGGTGGAGAAGCAACTCCTGTCGTAGCGCGTGCGCTGCAGCTGCTGCAGGCCCTCGGGGTAGATGAAGCCACCGAGACTGCGACGCGGCTGTCGGCCGATTTTGACGGCAGTCCAAAGTCGGCCGAGGCCTGCCGAAAGCAGTGGGGCAGTGAAGTCGCCACACTCCTGGTCGCCTTGCATCGGATGGCAGGGCTTGGCCATCGGGTCAGCGCAGATGGCGCAGAAGATACGCCGGGCCAGATTGAGACCCTGCGCCGTATGCTGCTGGCCCTTGCCGATGACATTCGGGTGGTGGTCATTCAGCTGGCCTTGCACATTGCAACCCTGGAGTCTGTCGCTAGCCAGATGAAAGCCCAAGATGCGGCAGCGATTGAGCGTGGCCGGCGGCTTGGCCAGGAGACCCTAAAGGTCCAGGCACCTCTGGCCAATCGCCTGGGAATTTGGCAGTTGAAGTGGGCGATGGAGGATCTCGCCTTTCGTATGACCGAGCCGCAGGCTTACCGCGCCATCGCACAACGCCTTGATGAGACCCGGCAGGCGCGCGAGGCGTTTGTGAGCACAACGATTGCAAGGCTTCGAGACTTTCTGAGCCAGGCAGGCATCGCCGGCGAGGTCGCGGGCCGGCCAAAGCATCTTTACAGCATTCACCGAAAAATGCAGGCCAAAGGACTTGATTTCGATGGGCTCATGGATATTCGAGCCTTTCGGATTCTTGTCGATACCGAGGCCCAGTGCTACGCGGTGCTCGGTTTTTTGCATGATCATTGGCAGCCGCTGGATTCCGAGTTCGATGACTACATCACGCGGCCCAAGGCCAATGGCTATCAGTCCTTGCATACGGTCCTATTGGATGCACAGGGGCGACCGTTTGAGGTGCAGATTCGTACTCACGAAATGCATCAGCGCGCCGAGCTGGGCGTTGCAGCCCACTGGAAGTACAAAGAGTCTGGTGCAAGCCATGCCTTTGAGGGCAACTACGCTGACCGCATCTCCTGGATTCGTCAGATGTTGGACTGGGGCCAGGCCTCGGGCGGTCAGGTACGCCTGGCGGACGACCGCGTTTATGCGCTCACGCCAAAGGCCCGCATTATCGAATTGCCCAAGGGCGCTACCCCTCTGGATTTTGCGTATCACCTGCACACCGAGATCGGCCACCGCTGCCGTGGAGCGAAAGTCAACGGCCAGATTGTGGCGCTCACCACCGAGCTTCAGACCGGACAGACAGTTGAACTCATGACAGTAAAGCAGGGCGGCCCGAGCCGGGATTGGATGAGTCCCGAGTCAGGGTTTTTAAAAAGTAGCCGCGCTCGGCAGAAAGTCCGCACTTGGTTTCATGCCCTCGATCTTGCAGAGGGCCGGATTGATGAGCGCTCTGCAGAAAAGACGGCAGATCGGACGGCTGAATCGGGCAGTGTTGAGGCAGAGCGCCTTAAGCGTGCCGAGATCTCGGCAGAAGAGGTCATTCTTTCGAAGATTGCCAAGCCCAAGACCGCGGCCAAGGGCCAGGTGCTGGTGGTGGGCGTAGATCGGATGCTGACAGCTCTGGCCCGCTGCTGTAAGCCTGCGCCGCCGGATGCGATTCGTGGCTTTGTGACGCGGGGCCGCGGTGTGAGTGTGCATCGCGCGGAGTGCACAACATTTCTCAGAATGTCGGCCGACGCGCCCGAGCGGGTGATTGAGACCGAGTGGGGCCAGCCCTCTGGCGCATCAGATGGTCGCTACCTCATGGATGCGGTATTGATCGCTCGGCCGCGTCAGGATCTGATTCGCGACATCGCGGAGGTGCTGGCCCGAGAGCGCATTCCGCTTGCAAAAATTGATTCTTTTCCGAAGTCTGATCAGATCACGATGGTTTTAAGTCTGCAGGTTATGGACGGCGAGCAGTTAAAGCGGGCCCTGGCCATGCTGCGTGATGTCGCTGGGGTTGTTTCGGCGGTGCGGGGGTAGTTTTCAAATTAAAAGTTGTTTATTTTTTTGGCTGCACTCCAATTGTTTGTTTAACTAGAGTAGTTTGTTTGTGTCTCAAAAGCTGCGCGAAGAGCTTAATGCCTACGCTAAGACGCACCCCACGCGCGCACGTGGCGATGCGCTTTTCCCCACCCAGAAAAATGCAAGGCGAGGATTTACGTCCAATACCTGTGCACAGCATTTTCAACAGACACTCATGCAAACGGAATACGAGTCGTTGCGGACTGCGCAACCCTTAAGGCTCATTAAGCTGCCGGGCTGTTTGCATCAAAAAGTCCTGAGGACTGAGTATCGACAACCCAACTCGACCGTGAAGGGCGAGCAAATCTTTGTCGCCGCTAACAATCATGGCAGCCTGACCGACAACGGCCAGCATCAAAAACTTTTCATCCGCTGGGTCCCGGCACTTCGGTATTCTCGGCGCTTTCTTCGACTCGGATTCGGTGCTTACAACTTCGCAAAAGGGCAAGTAATCTGCGAGCAAGGATTCCTGCTCGCTCGCACTCAATTGGAATTTTGGGTAGGCAAGTGCTTGAATAAGCTCTTCGATCGTCGGCTTCGAAACGAGTGGTCTGAGTTCCCCCGATTGCCAGTGCGTTCGGAATTCGGCGAGCCGGCCGGACTGAAACACCAAGGCCGAAATCACCACATTGGCATCCAGGACAAGGCGCAGGCCACTCGAGTAGTTGGTCAAGGTCAATCTCAGCGGGTCTTGGCTTCGGGGGGTCGACGTGCCCAGGCAACCGCAGTGGAGACGTCTTGCTCGGTGATACCAAGTTCGGCCAGCTTTTTTCGAACCGCGTCCGCTTTCTGCAGGCGAACAGGAGTGAGAACGATTCGCCCGTCCGCGACCTCGACCTCTAGGTACTCGAAGGGGCCAAATGACTCGGTGAGGCGCTTGGGAAGGGTCACCTGGTTTTTGGGAGATAGTTTTGCTAGCATTTCTTTACTTTCTGAAAATCAGAAAGTAAAGAATAACGAAGAATCGATCCCCGGTCAAGAACCTCGATCACCCGGTCCGGGCCGCTTATGCCGGAGCACTGCCTATCCATTCGGGTTGATAAGTGCCCAGACCTGTCGGGGGGGGATTCGCTGCTAGGGCCACGTCGGAATTGCACGCGATAGCTGGTGGAAATTAGCCAATTGGTGCAGAGAACAAGGGTCTGGTTGAGGCAGCGGACCTATCTAGGTCCCCAAAAAAACCTTATAAGATGTCGTCATGAATCAACGAATCATGTGGCTCGCCATAGTTGCTGGTTTAGTAATCTCCCTGAGCAACTTAGTGCAGCCCTCAGGTGCATTTGCGCAGGGTCGCGAGCTTTCGGATAAGCGGGATGTAAAGCATCAGGAGTTTCTAAAGCGCCTGCCGCTGGAGTCGCGTTGTAAGGCCGAGGTTGCCGGCGGGGTGCTGCTGCTTGATGGCGAGAAGCGCTGGAAATCCGGCCCCTTCGAAGTCGAAGCCGAGGATGATTTTCGCGTCACAATCTTTCGCTATGAGCAGCTCAACCCCGATGATCGCGAAACTTGCGAGGCGCAGGCCCGCATGCTCGAGTATGAAGACATGCGTCGCATGAATGATCTGACAGATGGGCATCTTCTGTGTCTGCGACGCGTTTATAACGATAAGGGTCGCCTGCCGCAGCTTCGCGCCTGCCGCGTTAGCGCATTGCTCACCCAGCCATTGCACCTGCGCTGCACGAATCTTGATCCGATTATTGATCCTGATGGAGTTTTCGTCTCCCCAAATCTCATGGCGGTGATGACACTTCCGCAGGCCGTGATGACCAAGGGCACCTGTCAGGCAGCCGACCGGTTCTAATTTAGCGCAAGGGTAAAAGCAGTAAGTCGATCGCCCTGAGCGTGATCGACATGAGTGGTCGCATCCATAGCTCAGTGATCACGCCGGCGATCAAAAGCGCTAATACGATAAAAAATCCGTAGGGCTCAATTCGTGCAACGGCCATGGCGGGCTGCATCGGCAAAAGACCAACGAGGATTCGGCCGCCATCCATAGGCGGCAAGGGAAAAAGATTAAAGACAAACATCACGACGTTAACGAGTATTCCTGCCTTGCAGACTGCGCCAAAGAATGAATTTCCATCGCCCGGGCTGACAAAGAGTAGGAGCGCAATTGCCCAAAGCAGCGCCTGTATCAAATTGGCAGCAGGGCCCGCAAGCGCAACCCAGATCATGTCTTGCTTTGGCCGACGCAGAGCGCTGAAATCAACGGGAACGGGTTTGGCGTACCCAAAGACAAATGCGCCTGCAGTGGCAAATGCAAGGGCCACAGGGATTAGGATTGTTCCAACCGGATCAATGTGCTTTAAGGGATTGAGGGTAATTCGTCCGAGTTGCCAGGCGGTCGGATCCCCGAAAAAGCGGGCGGCGTAGCCGTGGGCGGCCTCGTGTACTGTGATCGCAAACAGTACCGGGACAGCGTAAACACTCAAGGTCTCAATCAATGCATTCAACTCCATAGTCACCAGAGGCTTGCCGCCACGCTTTCTTCAATGAGCGCCTGCACCGCAGGGTTGATTCGATTTAGAAAATTTAACCCAGTCCGCTGCTCGATATCCCGTACCGAGGTGATGAATTCGTCAATCCTCCGGTTGGGATGCGGCGAATTCGGCACTACAAAGGCGATCGTCTCCACCCGGATTGGATCGAAAACCACTTTGTAGAAATGCGTGGGCACGGCAACTTGATTGGGGCCGATCTTGGCGACCTTGGCTGTCTCAAAAATGGGGCCGGTGTAGATAAAGAGCTCTCCGCGCTGCGCAACCCAGGCCCGGATTGAAGATTCGATTTCGCTCCAAATGCCCCGATTCATGCCGGGCCCGACTTGGGGCGCCATATTTGAGAGATAAAAGCTCTCCTCCATGGCCTGTGCGCTCCAACGCATGTCCGCAGCAGGCGCCATATGGCCACGGTCATAACCGCTGCCCCGATAGTCTTCGAGCTCGGCCCGCTTGCCTTTGGGAAGCTCCGGATCGGGTACGAAGCGGTTAGAGCGTTGAACACGGCTCACCAATCGCTCCGGTGTCATGCGCTGCGCTACCCAGACCGGTGCTTTTTTCTCCTCATCGTGCGATAACGCAAAGCCTGAGCGGCAGAGTAGCGCGCCGCGATCGGAGGGCAGGCCATACTCCAGAAACTCTTTACACCGCTCGGCAGCAGGCTGTGCCCAGCTGGATCCCGCAATCAGCAGCGCAACGACCCAACCTGCACTGCGTGTGAGTCGGCTTGATTTCACAGGCTATTTCTTCGGCCGAAACGCCGCGCAGACTGCATCATTGGTCAAGATGCTCGGCCCGCCCATCAGCTCAAGGCCATACGGAATCGCAGCAAAAATACCGTGGACCAAGATTTTCCCGTCTGCGCTGCGTACTCCGCCTAAGGTCTCTGCAATTGATTTTGGCTGGCCGGGTAGATTGATGATCATCGCCTTGCCCCGCGTGACGCCGACTTGCCGTGAAAGGATTGCGGTGGGCACATAGTGCAGGCTGATTTGCCGCATCTGTTCACCAAATCCTGGCAATTCACGGTCCGCGACTGCGCGGGTCGCCTCGGGTGTCACATCCCGGGCGGCAGGGCCCGTGCCGCCGGTGGTGAACACAAGATCACATCCCTCGTGGTCCACAAGATTGATGAGTGTCTGAGTGATACGGTCTTGCTCATCAGGGATGAGCCGCTCAACTCCAACCCAGGGGCTCGTGATGGCGCTCTCCAGCCAGGCACGCAGCCCCGGCAGGCCTTTGTCCTCGTAGATTCCTTGGCTTGCGCGATCGCTGATGGAGACCAGCCCGATCTTGGCAGTGCGCATGGAGGGTGGTGTTGGGGAAGCGGTCATCGTCAAGTCAGACAGAAGGATTAGGCAGGAGTCGCTATTATTGCCCTTATGGCCAATTCAAAACAAACCTCTTCGCCCCTGATGCTGAAGTCCGAGCTGCTGCGGGATCTTTCATTAAAGATTTTGCAAATGGCCCGGGATGCTGGGGCGACAGATGCCGCCTCAGAGGTGTCAGAAAGCAGCGGGCTTTCCGTAACGGTTCGAAAGCAAGATATCGAGACCCTCGAGCGGACCCGGGATCGGGCCGCCTCGGTCACCGTCTATAGCGGCACGCGCAGAGGCCACGCCACGACCTCAGATTTCTCAGACCAGGCCCTGCGTGCAGCCGTCGAAAAAGCCTTGGACATTGCCCGCTATACCGCAGAGGATTCATGCGCAGGCCTGCCCGAGCCACACCTGATCGCTCGCGATGTGCCAGCGCTTGCCTTGTATTTCCCGTGGGAGCTCTCAGCAGAGGCAGCAGTGCGGCTTGCCATGACCGCAGAAAAGGCAGCACTTTCAGTAAGTCCGGCGATTCAAAACACCGAAGGCGCTTCGGTGGCTGCCAATCACGGCCAGTTTTATTCCGCCAACACCAAAGGGTTTCTTGGTGGCTATCCGTATTCCAGGCATTGGTTTTCGGTCGCACCGATTGCGCAGTCGGGCCAGAACATGCAGCGCGATGACTGGTACACCTCGGATCGGGATCCACGACGGCTCGCCGACCCGGAGGCCGTGGGCCGTTATGCGGCCCATCGCGCATTGGCCCGACTCCATGCAAAAAAAGTCACGACCCAAAAGGTGCCGGTGCTCTTTGAGGCCCCGCTGGCAAGCGGCATTCTGGGCGCCTTTGTGCAGGCGGTCAGTGGTGGCGCGCTCTACCGTAAGTCAAGTTTTTTGCTCGATAGTCTGGGCCAGCAGATTTTCCCTTCTCACATTCAGGTTCGTGAGGATCCGCTGATTCCGGGTGCAATGGGCAGTACACCTTTTGATGATGAAGGCGTTAGGGTCCTGGCCCGTGATGTGGTCGCCAATGGTGTTGTGAAAGGGTATTTCTTATCGTGCTACAGCGCGCGAAAGCTGGGCATGGAGTCGACGGGAAATTCAGGTGGCTCCCATAATTTACTCATGACAAGCAGCCAGACTGCCGCAAATGATGATCTCAATGCGATGCTGCGAAAGATGGGCCGTGGCCTGCTGCTGACCGAGGTCATGGGCCAGGGCGTGAATTACGTTACTGGAGATTACTCGCGGGGTGCGTTTGGCTACTGGGTTGAAAATGGTGAGATCGCGTATCCGGTTGAAGAAATCACCATTGCAGCCAACATGAAAGATATGCTGAAAGGCATTGTGGCCATTGGGTCGGATGCCATTTGCCGGGGTACCAAAACAGTCGGCTCGATCTTAATTGACGAGATGACCATCGCTGGAAGTTAGGGCTCGGCCAGATTCGTTGCGTGCTGGGGTGGAACCCGAATCGCACGAATCACGCCGGGCACCCGGCGCACGCGTCGCAGCACGTTGGCCAGGTGCTGGCGCTCGCGGACTTCGATGGTGAGATTCATGATGGCCAGTGTCTGGTCTTTCGGTGCGGTGTTCGCGCCAACAATGTTGGCATCCGCCCCTGAGATGGCGGAGGCAACGCGCGCAAGAATGCCACGCAAGTCTTGGGTTTCAATAACCAGATGGGTCTGAAAGAGACGTCGCAGCTGCTCTGCCCAGACGATATCGGCCCAGCGGCCCGGGTCCTTTGAGCGTTGGCGACGCCCGAGGCCGCAGGTGGCCCGATGCACCACGAGGCCGGCGCCACCGCGCATCAGTCCGATGGCCGCATCCCCGCCAATGGGGCTGCAGCAGGCAGCATATTGGACTGTAGAGCCTTCGCTGCCATCGATCGTGATGGCCTCAGCGGTGCTCGTGAAATGTGTCTTTGCGATGGCCAGCGCGTTTTTCGCATGATCGGGAAGGTGTGCTGGTGCGATATTCGCGACTTGCGGCACGAGCCGTCGGGCAGCGACGTGCGCCAAGGTCAGGCCAAGGCCGATGTCTTCAAGCAGCGCATCTTTGTCGTGGGCAGTATTCTCGGCAAGAAACTGCTGCCACTCTAATTTCGGGTCATCCAGGCCCGTTGATCCAAGGGCCCTGAGCGCTTGATCCAGCAGCCGCTGGCCGAATTCGATCGCCTCGGTACGGGTTGTGGTTTTAAGTCGATGCCGGATTTCCGCCCGGGCCTTGGCCGTGCGAACAAAGCCGAGCCAGGCGGGATGGGGGTTGGCGTTGGCGTCGGTCTGGATACTGATGACATCGCCATTGCGCAGAATCGTATCCAGGCCAACAGGCCGCTGATTGATCTCTGCAGAGACGCAGTGATGGCCGATATCGGTGTGCACGTTATACGCAAAGTCCACGGGCGTCGAACCGCGTGGCAACTCACGAATTGCACCCTTCGGCGTAAAAACATAGACCACATCTGGAAAAAGATCGATCTTGACGCTGTCTAAGAACTCAGAGGGATCGCGCGTCTGGGACTGGACTTGGACTAAGGACTGCATCCACTCATGGGCACGGGCCTGAAGCGGTGAGGCACCTTTGCCGATATTTTCTTTATACATCCAGTGGGCGGCGACGCCCGCTTCGGAGACATGGTGCATTTCCTCGGTGCGGATCTGAAACTCGACCGGCGTGCCATAAGGGCCGATGACTGTCGTGTGTAACGACTGATAGCCATTGGATTTTGGCAAGGCAATATAGTCTTTAAATTTTCCGGGCATCGGCTTATAAAGCGCATGCAGTGCGCCGAGCGTGATGTAGCAGTCTGAGATTTTCGGAACCAGAATGCGAAAGCCGTAGACATCGAGCACCTCAGCAAAGCTCAGATGCTTTTCGATCATTTTTTTATAAGTTGACCAGACACTTTTCTCGCGGCCTTCGACGGCGGCAGAGATGCCGAACTTGGGCAGCTGCTGGGCGACTGCCGACTGCAGTCGGCCGATGACCTCGCGGCGATTACCGCGGGCTGCAAGAATGGCCCGCGATAAGGTGGCAAACCGGTGCGGGTACAGGCCCGCGAAACTTAAATCTTCAAGCTCGCGAAAGGCCGCATTTAATCCAAGCCGGTGGGCAATCGGTGCATAGATATCGAGCGTTTCTTTTGCAATCCGACGCCGTTTTTCCGCTGCTACCCCCTCCAGGGTTCGCATGTTGTGAAGCCGATCGGCGATTTTGATCAGAATGACTCGGACATCCCGGGCCATGGCCAGCAACATCTTTCGGAAGTTTTCCGCCTGGGCCTCTTCGCGATTACGAAATTCCACGGCATCTAATTTGGAGAGGCCATCAACCAGCTCGGCAACCTCGGGCCCGAAGCGTTCACGAATCTCTTCGGTGGTGGCCGTCGTGTCCTCGACGGTGTCATGCAGTAAGGCCGCCATCAGGGCCTGAACATCAAGCCGCCATTCGGTGCATAACTCAGCGACGGCGAGTGGATGGGAGACGTAGGGTTCGCCGCTTTGGCGGTATTGGCCGAGGTGGGCCTGGTCGCTGAAACGATAAGCGGTTTTGAGCCGCTCGCAATCTTCTTGGTTGAGGTAGGCCCTTGCGCGTTCGATAAGCGGGCCTACGGAAACTGCCCGCAGAGCGGGACTGTTCACTTAGATGGGCACTTTCCTTAGCATCTCGCGGCCCACTTGCTGGGCGGCGATTTCGCGCAAGGCCGTCACGGTGGGCTTATCCCGGGATTCCAGCTTTGGCGATGCGCCCTGCGCGAGTTGGCGGGCCCGATAGGCAGCGGCAAGCGCAAGTTCAAATCGATTGGGGATGAACTGGAGGCAGTCTTCTACGGTGATGCGTGCCATGTGGTGCTCTCAATCAGGAGTGAATTATCGGGAGGACGGCGCTGGCCAGGAGCGTTGAACAAACTGTTCTAACTCCTGCAAAGCGACGCTAAAGTCTTGATTTATAATAACATAATCGAACTCTTGGGCGTGCGACATCTCATCTGCGGCCGCCGCGAGGCGTCGCTGAATCACCGCCTCACTGTCTTGCCGACGGGCCCTGAGCCTTGACTCCAGCTCAGCAAGTGAGGGCGGAAGAATAAAGACACTTCTCGGCGCCTGGCCGGGCTGCCGAAAGACCTGGCGGATCTGTTGTGCGCCTTGCCAGTCGATTTCAAGAATGACCGATCGGTTGGCTGCACGCTGCGCTTGGATCCAGGCCTTCGAGGTGCCATAGAAATTTCCGTGCACTTCGGCCCACTCTAAAAATTCACCTGCATCGCGCTGGGCGATGAAATCCTTTGCGGTGGTGAAGAAGTATTCGCGGCCGTCTTGCTCGCCCGGCCGGGGGGCCCGTGTGGTGGTGGAAATCGAGACGATCCATTCTGGATTGCGCGCAAGAAATGCGCTGACCAGACTTGATTTTCCTGCGCCCGAGGGCGCGGCGATCATGAGCAGCCTGCCTTCACTCAAGATTTTGAACCTGCTCTCTGATTTGCTCGATCAATAACTTCATTTCTATGGAGATATTGCTGAGTTCAATGGAGGCTGCCTTAGAGCCAAGCGTGTTGGCCTCGCGATTCATCTCCTGGGTAAGGAAATCCAGCCGCTTTCCGATTCCCGTGCCGGGCTTTGGCGGCGACTGAAGGGCCGCATGGGCGGCAGTCAGGTGGGCAGAAAGCCGGTCTAATTCCTCTGCGATGTCGATCCGAAGCCCGTAGACAGCCGCCTCTTGGCGAATCCGCTCCTCAAGTGCAGCAAGCTTCACTGAGTCGGCAGCCTCTTGGGCCGCACTCGCTAGGGCCTCACGAAATTTTTCCGAAAGCCGATTCTGCTGGGCGGTGATGGCCTGGGGGATCTGCGCCTTGGCGCTGCCGCAGAGTTTTTGGATCTGTTGCAGTCTGTCGCTGATGACCAGCCCGAGCTTTTCGCCTTCAGCAATTCTGTTTTTTGAAAACTGTTCAAGCGCGCTGGCGGCAATGCCATCAAGTAACGCACTCCATTCCTGCTGGCTTAGCTGCGGCTCTACAACTACTCCCGGCAGTTTTAGTAATTCATGAACACTAAAGGACGCAATGTCGGGATGTTCCTGTCGAATCTCATGGGCAAGTCGGAGGGCGGACTGCAGCCCCGACGGGCTAATCTGGGTCATCGAGAGGGTCGACTCGGTGCGGGAGAGGCTCAGCCTGAGCTCAATTTTTCCGCGGGCGATCTGAGATGACACACGATCCCGCAGGAGGGATTCTGCCCAGCGAAATTCATCGGGCAGCCGCGGATGGAGCTCGAAAAATCGGCTATTGACGCTCCGAATTTCAAGGCCGAGGCGGCCGGAGGGGCAGTCAATCTGGGCGCTGCCAAATCCGGTCATGCTGGGGTGGGCCATGGGCGTACTCTGGATGTGCGGGGAAGGGACGCAGTATTGTAAGGTCCTGGTTTTAAAGGAATTCAACATGACACAGCCCGGTTCAGGTTCGTCACACGGCTCGGCCCAGTCTGCGCTTCGGCCGAGCGGCCGGCAGGCCGCCCAGCTCAGGCCCGTGAGCCTTCAGCGTCGTTACACCAAGCATGCTGAGGGCTCTGTCTTGGTCTGTTTTGGCGAGACCCGGGTGCTCTGCACCGCCTCAGTAGAGGAGCGCGTGCCCGGCTTTTTAAAGGGCCAGGGATCGGGCTGGGTGACGGCGGAGTACGGCATGCTTCCGCGATCAACCCATACCCGAAGCGATCGGGAGGCAGCCAAAGGAAAGCAAAGCGGCCGCACCCAGGAGATTCAGCGTCTGATCGGCCGATCGTTGCGCGCCGTTACCGACTTGAACCTTTTGGGTGAGCGGACAATTACGATCGATTGTGATGTCTTGCAGGCCGACGGGGGCACGCGGACGGCGAGTATTACTGGCGCCTGTGTGGCACTCTCCGATGCGCTGCAGGGCCTGCAGCGCGATCGTCGTATTGGCCAAAATCCACTGAGAGAATCGGTCGCTGCCATCTCGGTGGGCATCTGGCGCGGCGCTGCGGTGCTGGATCTGGATTATCTCGAGGACTCCGCCTGTGATACCGATATGAATATCGTGATGACCGACTCAGGCGGCATTGTGGAGGTCCAGGGTACCGCAGAGGGCGCGCCATTTACTCGGGATCAGTTTGATCAACTGCTTGCGCTTGCTGCCCAAGGAATCGGCCAGCTGCACGAGTTTCAGCAGTGCCTGATTCAGGATCCGGAGCGGCTCTCGGTTGTTGTCGAATGAGCGGGACCTGGGTGCTGGCCTCATCGAACCCAGGAAAACTAAAAGAGTTCGAGCAGGCCCTTGCCCCGGCGCTTCGATCGCGGGGAATTCGATTAATCAATCAGTCTTCGCTCGGCATCGATCCGGCCGAGGAGCCTTACGATTCATTCGAGGAAAACGCGCTTGCTAAAGCCCGTCATGCCAGTCGCACTGCAGGAGGCCCTGCCTTGGCAGATGACTCAGGAATTGTCGTGCCGCTTTTGGGCGGCGCCCCGGGCGTGCGCTCCGCACGTTTTTTCGCTGATGCCGCAGCAGATGAAAATCTGGAGAATCAGGCGCAGATCGCCACGTTAAAGTCCCAAGGCCTGAGCACGGATGCGCTGAATCTTCAGTGGCTTTTGCATTGTGTGACACGCGAAACCACTGCCCGCCAGCAGCAGTGGTCAGACCCCGGCGTGACAGCAGCAGGGCAGGCCGATGTAATCGCGATTCATGCCGCCTTTTATGCAGCAATTGCTTTTGTTCGAAGTGCTGATGATGCCGATCCGATCGTTGTCCATGGTCAGTGGGATGGGGCACTGCTGCCCCATCCGCGCGGCCAGCAAGGCTTTGGCTACGACCCGGTGTTTTTTGATTTGCAATTACAGATGTCAGCCGCAGAAATGACAATCGAGCAGAAACGGCAGGTCAGCCATCGCGGCCAGGCACTGAGTGCATTACTTCAGCGGCTGGCGTTTTAAGGTGCAGCCCACCCGTATCAAAGGCATGAGCGCAGAGATTCATTTTCAGACCCTGCCGGAGCTCTCGCTGTATGTCCACCTGCCGTGGTGTATTCGCAAATGCCCCTACTGTGATTTCAACTCACATGAGCGCAGAGTGCCGATCGCTGAGACTGCTTATATCGATGCATTGATCAATGATTTGGAGCAGAGTCTGCCACTGGTCTGGGGCCGGCCTGTGATCAGTGTGTTTATTGGTGGCGGCACCCCCAGCCTTTTTTCTCCGCAGGCGATTGCGCGACTGCTCTCGGAGATTCGCGCCCGGCTGCCGCTGGTGCCTGATGCGGAGATCACCATGGAGGCCAACCCCGGCACGTTTGAACTGGACCGCTTCGAGGGCTTTCGCGAGGCGGGCATCAGCCGGCTCTCCCTTGGCGTGCAATCTTTTTCCGATGCCATGCTCGGCCAGCTCGGCCGGGTACACAGCGGGAATCAGGCAGAGCTTGCGCTTGCGTCGGCCTTAAAAATCTTTGATCGGGTCAATGTCGATTTGATGTTTGGGCTGCCTGGCCAGCGCTTAAGCGACCTCAAGCAAGAACTCGATCGACTGCTCAGCTTTCCGCTGACCCATGTGTCGCTTTATCAGCTAACGCTTGAGCCGAATACGTTGTTTGCTGCGCGGCCACCCCAGGGCCTGCCGGACGATGACTGCCTGGCAGAGATGCAGACCCTGGTTGCCCAGCGTCTTGCCCAAAGCGGCCTCATGCGCTACGAGGTCTCGGCCTATGCGGCAGCAGGCCAGCAGTGTCAGCACAATCTGAACTACTGGACGTTTGGGGATTACCTCGGAATTGGGGCAGGGGCACACGGAAAAATATCGCTGGCCAATCGCATTTTTAGAACCGTCAAGGCCCGAAATCCGGACGCCTATTTGAGCGCGAAGGGTGCCGCTGCCAAGGAGTCGGAGGTGAGCGTTCATGACCTGGGCTTTGAGTTCATGCTCAATGCGCTTCGGCTTGTGGAGGGCGTGCCCATTGGCCGCTGGGCACAGACGACTGGCATAGCCATCGGTGGGCACCCGTTTTTGTTGGAGCGGCTGGGCAGCGCCCAGTCCAAGGGCCTGATGGTCAGGCGGCCCGACCGTTTTCAGGCCACTGCCCGAGGGCTTGAATTGCTCAATGATCTGCAGGCCATCTTTCTGCCCTAAATCTAGCGATGCTCATATTTGGTGCATGCAATTTGTTGTTCAGTCTAATAGCACTATAATGGTGCACTTAGCGCACCAAAACAGAATTTTTTTCTAAAAAATTTTCTCTAAGTTCTTTATAAGTCATTGATTTTTCGTGATTTACGAACGGGCACGCTTTTCGCTCCTAGTCTCACGAAAATGGGTCGTTTTATCGTATTGGAACGTTTTTACATAAGGAGATGTTGATATGCCCACCCCTCAAGAAGTCATGAAGATGGTTTCCGACAACGAGGTGAAATTCGTTGATTTCCGCTTCACCGATACCCGCGGCAAAGAGCAGCACGTGAGTGTGCCGGTCAGCGCGTTTGACGAAGATAAATTCGAGTCAGGCCATGCCTTTGATGGCTCATCCATTGCCGGCTGGAAAGGCATTGAGGCCTCCGACATGCTGCTGATGCCTGACCCCAACACCGCAGTCCTGGATCCCTTCCGCGAAGAGTCGACGCTGAATTTAACGTGTGATGTGGTGGAGCCTTCTGACGGCAAGGGCTATGACCGTGATCCGCGTTCGATCGCCAAGCGGGCAGAGGCCTACCTGAAATCAACCGGCGTGGGCGATACCGTTTACTTTGGCCCAGAGCCCGAGTTTTTCATTTTTGATGGCGTGACCTGGAATGTGGATATGTCGGGCTGCTCGGCCAGGATCAAATCCGAAGAAGCAAGCTGGTCGACCGGAATCGAATACGAGGGCGGTAACCTGGCCCACCGTCCCGCGGTGAAGGGCGGCTACTTTCCCGTTCCTCCGGTGGACTCCTTTCAGGATATCCGTTCGGAGATGTGTTTGATTCTTGAGCAGATGGGTGTGCCGGTCGAAGTCCATCACCATGAGGTCGCAGGCGCAGGCCAGTGCGAGATAGGAACAAAGTTCACCACGCTGACTCAGCGGGCGGACTGGACCCAGATCCTGAAGTATGTGGTGCACAACGTTGCCGCGAGTTATGGCAAAACCGCCACCTTTATGCCCAAGCCCGTTGTGGGCGATAACGGCTCGGGCATGCACTGCCACCAGTCGGTATGGAAAGACGGCCAGAATCTCTTTGCGGGCAATGGCTACGCGGGACTCTCCGAGTTCGCGCTGTATTACATCGGCGGCATCATCAAGCACGCACGCGCGCTCAACGCCATCACCAACCCGGGCACCAACAGCTACAAGCGCCTTGTGCCAGGATTCGAGGCGCCTGTGAAGCTGGCGTACTCTTCGCGCAACCGCTCTGCCTCGATTCGTATTCCCCATGTCAGCAGTCCGAAGGCACGCCGTATCGAGGTCCGCTTCCCGGATCCCACCGCCAACCCCTATATGGCATTTGCCGCGATGATGATGGCCGGCCTTGATGGCGTGATGAACAAGATTCATCCGGGCGAGCCCTCAGATAAGAATCTCTACGATTTGCCCCCCGAGGAAGACAAGAAGATTCCAACGGTCTGTTCATCGCTGGATCAGGCACTCGAAGCGCTGGATAAAGACCGTGAGTTCCTGACCCGTGGCGGTGTCTTTAGCAACGACATGATCGATTCTTACATTGCGCTGAAGATGGAAGAGGTCACGCGGTTCCGCATGACCACACATCCGGTGGAATTCGACATGTATTACTCGCTGTAAAAGGGGCTGCTGCGGACGTCGTTGCACTCCCGCCGAATGTGATCGCTCGGCATCTTCGCAGCCTTGATCTGCTTGCCACTGCGGTGGTGATTCTGGATCAAGAGCTGCGGGTCGTTCACATTAATCAGCCCGCTGAGGTCCTGTTTGGGGCCTCCAGCAGGCTACTCGAGGGCTCGTATCTTCTGGAAGTGCTCGATGTTGCGGAGGAGGTCGAAGAGATGCTGAACCAGGCCTCCTCTCAGATGTTTGAATCAAAGCGGCTGCAGTGCGATTGGCAGCTGCCCATGCGGGGCTCAGTTGAGCTGGACTCCACGGTGTCAGTACATCTTGAAGAAGAGGGCGTGGTGCTCAGTCTGGAATTGCGGGAGATCGCTCAGCAACGCAAGGCCGACCGCGAGGTCCACCAGGCGGACCTGACGCATGCCAACAAAGAGCTGCTGCGCAATCTTGCCCATGAAATTAAAAACCCGCTGGGCGGGGTCCGCGGCGCAGCCCAGCTGCTCGATCGTGAGCTGCCCAGCGATGAGCTGCGCGAATACACCCAGGTCATCATCAAAGAAGCAGATCGCCTGCAGGGCCTCGTTGATCAGATGCTCGCCCCGCACCGTCGACTGCGGGTGATGGAGTCGGTCAATATCCACGAGGTCTGCGAGCGTGTGCGCAGCCTGATGCTGGCAGAGTTTCCCACGGGACTCGTCATTAAGCGGGACTACGACATCAGTATTCCCGATTTGCGTGGTGATCGCGAGCAGCTCATCCAGGTGGTTTTAAATGTTGTGCGTAATGCTGCAGAGGCCCTGGCAGGCGAGGGCGAGATTGTGCTGTGCTCACGCATTGCGCGCCAGGTCACAATCTCCAAAAAGCGTTGCCGGCTGGCGTTGGATTTGCATGTCATTGATAACGGGCCCGGCATCCCGGAGGAACTTCGCGAGCGGGTGTTTTATCCGCTGGTCTCGGGCCGGCCGCAGGGCCATGGCCTTGGGCTCACGCTGGCCCAGAGCTATGTGCATCAGCACGGTGGACTCATTGATGTCGAAAGCCGGCCGGGTCGGACTGATTTTCTGATTCGAATTCCGATCGCCAACGGAGCAACCACGCCATGAGGCCGGTCTGGATTGTCGATGACGACCAATCCATTCGCTGGGTGCTGGAAAAGGCCCTCAGTAAAGAGCAGGTGCCATGCCGAGTATTTCCGGATGCACAGTCTGCGATGCTCGCCCTCAATAGCGACCGCCCGCAGGTACTGGTGTCAGATATTCGTATGCCAGGGGATTCCGGCCTGGATCTGCTGGAACAAGTAAAGCAGCGCTGTCCTGAGATCCCGGTCATTGTGATGACCGCGTATTCCGATTTGGATAGTGCGGTCTCAGCGTTTCAGGGCGGCGCATATGAATACCTGCCCAAGCCCTTCGATGTGGATGCAGCAGTGTCCTTGATTCGGCGGGCCTGCTCGGATGGTTCTGAGATGGTGGGCGGTGCGGGTGGCGCAGTCATTGAGGCCGTTCCGGAGTTATTGGGCCAGGCCCCTGTCATGCAGGATGTATTTCGCGCGATCGGCCGACTGAGCCAGTCCAGCGCAACCGTATTGATTACGGGTGAATCAGGAACCGGTAAAGAGTTGGTGGCGCGCGCCCTGCATCGGCACAGCCCGCGGGCGAAGATGGCGTTTGTTGCGCTCAACACTGCGGCGATTCCGCGCGATCTTCTAGAGTCCGAATTGTTTGGCCACGAGCGGGGCTCTTTTACTGGCGCCCAGAGTACCCGGCGGGGCCGGTTCGAGCAGGCCGAGG
This sequence comes from uncultured Bordetella sp., assembly GCA_964440375.1. GTDB lineage: Bacteria > Pseudomonadota > Gammaproteobacteria > Burkholderiales > Burkholderiaceae_A > Lacustribacter. The sequence continues at coordinate 60,983 of CAYTRY010000004.1, forward strand.
GTGGGACGTTATTTTTAGATGAGATCGGCGACATGCCGCTGGATTTGCAGACGCGACTGCTGCGGGTGCTCTCTGATGGCCATTACTACCGCGTCGGCGGCCATTCTCCGCTGAAAGCCGATGTCCGGGTCATTGCGGCAACCCATCAAGATCTCGAGGTCCGCGTGCGGGCGGGCCAATTCCGAGAAGATCTTTTCCATCGTTTAAATGTCATTCGTCTGCGGCTGCCGCCGCTGCGCGAACGTCGCGAGGACATTCCGCTACTGGTCCGACACTTTTTGCAAAAAAGCGCCCAGGACCTGAAGGTCGAGACCAAACAGCTTTCACCTCAGGCCATGTCCGCGGTGAGCTTGATGGCCCTTCCCGGCAATGTCCGACAGCTCGAAAATCTCTGCCATTGGCTCACGGTCATGGCACCGAGCCAGGTGGTGCGAGCTGAGGATTTACCGGAAGAGGTCCGTCAGCCCCAGGAGGGCGCAGGCCATGCGCAGGTCGAAGATGCTTCAGCATCGTTGGCGACGCGCGCAGCGCATGCGGAGCCAGCCGTAAAAAGCGAGATCAGCGTGCCGGCCTGGCAAGAGCTTTTACGTCAAGAGGTTGCGCGGGCATTGGCGGCAAATGCGCCCGTGCCGCAAGACGGCCGGATGCATAGCTGGGCAAAGGAATTCGAGGCTGCCGTGCTTGGCGTGGCACTCAAGCATACCCGCGGCCGACGCATCGAGGCCGCCCAGCTGCTGGGCATCGGACGCAACACCATGACGCGCAAGATTGCCGAATTGAATTTAGAGGGTGGCGACTAGGGGTTTATTTCCCGTATGACCTTCTCGAGGGGGCCCTCGGGGGGCTCCTGCAGGGATACCCATCAGCATCGCTTCACTGTTGACGAGTTGTGCCAAATCGCCCCTACCGGAGGCCTACCTGCCGGTGGGCTGTTCTCTTCGCTATTTGCAGCGCTTAGCGTCAGGTCGCACCCAGTTAAATGGGAAAACCCTGACTGTTGAGGAATTCCGCATTCACGCCATAATTTGATCAATTGATCAAACAATCGCGCCGAAAATTGTGCCACAGCGTGGGCGGAGAGGGAGACACTGTGAAGGCAGGAACATTTCATTATGAGCGACCGGCTAGCATGGTCGAGGCGTTGGCAGTAAAACGTAAATGGGGTGACGCGGGCCGTTTCCTGGCTGGGGGCCAAAGCCTGATTCCCGCCGTCAATTTGCGCCTTAATGCGTCATCTTGTTTGATTGATTTAAATCGCGTGGAAGAGTTGCGCGGTATTCGACGATCCGACAATCACGTGGTCATCGGCGCGATGGCTACCCATGCCGAAGTAATGGAGTCTGCGTTAATCGCCGAGACACTGCCGATACTCCGGGAGGCCGGCACCCATCTTGCGCATACCGCGATTCGCAATCGCGGTACATTCGGCGGCAGTCTCGCCCTGGCCGATCCGGCGGCGGAGTGGCCTGCCGCCTGTCTTTTGCTAGACGCTGAGATTCGGATAATCGGCGACCAAGGCTCGTGGAGTTGTCCAACGTCCGACTTTCTTCAAGGGCTATACACCACTCGGCTTGGTGAAAACGACCTGCTTGAGTCGGTAGCCATTCCGATTCCTGCGGCAAATGAGCGGTATGCGGTGATTGAATTGGCCCGTCGACGAGGGGACTTCGCCGTGGCCGCGGTGTTAGCTCGGGGTCAGGTGGTGGGGGCGCGTCTCGAGAAACTGGCGATCGTATTGTTTGGGGTCTCCGATCGCCCATTGCGTCTTGCGGCAGTCGAGTCGACTGCGGAGGCCATGGCCAATTCTGGCCAATCCGAAGGGATTTCAGATGCCGTTCGTGACTTGCTGGCATCGGTGCATATCGTGGCGGACCTGACCCACTCTGTGCAGGCCAAGCGCCATCTCTGTGGGGTGCTGGTGCGCCGCGCAGTTCATCAACTTTTATCTGCATGATCAAGGAGCCTACAGTGGACCAGGTCACAGTTCGATTGTCTTTAAATGGTGTAGAGGTCGAGGCGTCTGTTGAGCCCAGAATGCATGCGATTGATTTTCTCCGGGAGCGTTACGAACTTTCCAGCCCACGAGTAGGCTGCGAGCACGGGGTCTGCGGCGCCTGCACGATTCGTGTCAGCGGGAGAATTGTGCGGGGCTGTTTGTTGCTTGCGGTTCAGCTCGATGGTGCCGACGTGCAGACGCTTGAGGGACTGACGGCGGCCGGTGAGATCGCCGATCTTCAACAGGCATTTCACGAACGTAATGCCATGCAGTGCGGCTATTGCACCTCAGGCATGCTGATGGCGAGTCAGGAATATCTTCAGACAGCGACCTCGTGCAGTCGAGAGGCCATTCGAGAGCATTTATCTGGTAATTACTGCCGATGCACCGGCTACGAGGCCATCGTGGATGCGGTCGCCAAGGTTGCAGTGAGCCGGGGATTGAAGCTCTTGGGAGATAACGCATGAATGCACCCACGACGACCCAAGAACAGCAGGCGTTGGGACAGCAGCGATGGATCGGGGCATCGGTGGCGCGGCCGAATGGTCGTCGGCTAGTCGATGGTGCGGCGGTCTATGTTGACGATATTCGCTTGCCACGTATGCTGAATGTTTTTTTTGTTCGTTCTCCGTATGCCTCGGCGCGAATCAAGGGAATCGCGTTAGATGCCGCCCGAAAAAGCAAGGGGGTCGTAGCGATTTACACGGGCGCGGATCTGGCCCGCCGTATCGCTCCAATGCTGGCCACGCTGGCCCACTTCAAGGGTATGAAGGCTGCGGAGCAGCCGTGTCTTGCCATCGATCGTGTCTGTTGGCAAGGTGAGCCAGTTGTAGCCATTGTGGCTCAGAGCCGTCATCTGGCTGAAGATGCCGCCCAGCACGTGCAGATTGATTATGAAGAGCTGCCCGTGGTGACGGACATGGAGCGTGCGCTGGATGCGGATGCGCCAGTGATTCATCCAGATTTAGGGGATAACCTGTGTTTTACCCGCGAGATTGATACGGGTAACTGGGACGAGACTGCTACGTCATCTGATCTGGTGATTGAGCGTACATTTCGTTTTCCGCGCCATACCGGTGTCTGCCTCGAGGGGCGTTCCGTCATTGGCGATTACAGCGTCTCGGACAAACGTCTGACCGTTTATATCTCGCATCAGGCGCCCAACATGATCCAGGACTGTTATGCGCGGCTGTTGGGCCTGACGGAGTCTGCAGTTCGAGTGATCTGCAGAGATGTTGGCGGTTCGTACGGCATTAAGACCCATGTGTATGGGGATGAGCTTGCCACCTGTGCCATTTCAATGGATCTAGGCCGGCCGATTAAGTTTGTTGCAGACCGTATTGAGTCTTTTACCAGTGATATCCATTCGCGGGATCACAAGGTCAGCATACGCATGGCATTTGCTAAAGATGGCACGCTCAGAGGCATCGATTTCTTGGATATGTTGGCCATTGGTCCGTATTCGGTCTACCCGAGGACTAGCGTTGTCGAAGGCAACCAGATTGTTAATATCACCGGCCAGTGGTATCGGCATGATGCCTATCGAGCCAAGATGGTGAACGTTTTCACCAATATGGCGATCTACTCTAACTATCGGGCGGTCGGACATCCGGTCGCGGTTGGCGTGACCGAGGCCATGATGGACTCGGCGGCCCGTGCCCTGGGTGTTGATCCGGTGGAGATTCGAAGAAAGAATCTGCTGCGTGATGAGCAGTTTCCCTGCTCAACGCCCTCCGGAATGAAGTTTGAGTGTATGTCTCATCATCGCTGCCTGGACAAGATTACGGCAATGATGGATCTGCCAAGGCTGCGCAAAGAGCAGGCGAGTCTTCGACAAAAGGGCATTTATCGCGGCATCGGTATTGTGAGCATGATTGAAATCACCAACCCTTCCGCCATGTTTTACGGTGTGGGTGGGGCACGTATCTCTGCTCAGGATGGTTGCACCGTGAAAATGGAGCCTGGGGGTGGAATCGTGGTGCTCAATGGCTGCGGAGAGCAAGGCCAGGGCACCGAGACCATATTTGCGCAGGTCGCGGCGGATGCCCTGGGTGTGGACTTTGCCGACGTGCGTGTGGTGACGGGTGACACGGATGCCACGCCTTATGGGGGCGGTACCTGGGCATCCCGTGGCGCAGGGGTGGGGGGCGAGGCAACCTGGCAGGCCGCCCGTGCTTTGCGTGAGAATATTTTGGCGCTCGCAGCGGTTGTGCTGGAAACCTCGGCGGACCGCCTAGAAATTCGTGCGGGAAAAGTAGTTGACGTCTTAACGGGGGAGGAAAAGACCAGTCTTGCCGAGCTGGGCAGGATTGCCTATTTTCGCCCCGATACGCTGGGCAGCTTTCAGGCTGAACTCTGTGTCACCCGACACTTTGTGCCAAAGGCATATCCATTCACATTTACCAATGGTGCGCTCGCATGCCATCTCGAGGTAGATGTGGATACGGGATTTATCAAATTGTTGAAATTCTGGGCCGTTGAGGATTGTGGAACAGTGCTCAATGCGCAGTTGGTGGACGAGCAGATGCGGGGCTCAATCGTGCAGGGAATTGGTCCGACTTTGTATGAGCAGTGTTTATACGATGAGCGCGGCCAGCTTCTGAATGGAAACATGGCCGACTACCTGGTGCCCATGGCATACGAGATGCCGGATATGGAAATTGGCCATATCAGTACACCCACCAAGAGCTCGGAGCTGGGCGCCAAGGGCGCGGGCGAGGCGGGCACCGCAGGCGCACCAGGGGCGATCATGAATGCGTTAAACGATGCGCTTTCGCCCTTCCGCGTGGAGATGTTCGATATGCCGTTTACACCCGAGAAGGTGCTGCGCGCGCTCGGCCGTATCGACGATTGAACAGACGCCACCGCATCATTGGGGCCACCTTCGACCGCGGGCCGATCATCCGAGGGTGCATCTAATAATTAAATGTTGAGAAGATCGCAACGGAAAGACTCAAGCCTCTAGATCACCTTCCTTGAGGCCTGATCAATTTAATCAGAGGTAATTAGATCTCCCGCGATGATGATAAATCTTGCAGCACTATCAATGTCGCCTTCTAGCGCCAGGCTTGCCGCAAGACCATCTCTGCAGCGCAAGGCCGTCAGAAGGTGATCATGATGCAGTACGGCAGGTTTCTGTTGAACTCTGTCTGTTGCAGTCCGTAAGTCGTAATTCAAGATTGGTCCGATGCGCATCCATAGCACCTCTATGAGTGCGAGTAGCGTTGGCATTCTTGCGGCCTTGTAAATTGTGAAGTGCAGCTTCTTGTTGTCCAAGATCAGACGGGTTCGATTCGGATTCCTTTTCTTTAGTTCCTCGCTAAACCGCGCCTGAGCCTTTTCTGCCAGAGCCAATTCCGCTTCCGTGATCAACTTACTCGCCCTCGCCACTGCAAAACCCTCTATATTTTTTCTGATCTCCGTAATCTCGCGAAATGTTTCTTCTGACATCCGTGGGACGCGAATGGTGCGATTCGGAAGAACCTCAAGGGCTCGCTCGGCAGCCAGCCGTTGGATTGCCTCCCGAATTGGCATGACACTGACACCTAAGTCGGCAGCGAGTGATCGGAGAGATAACGGCTCCCCGGGTATGAGCTGGCCGGAAATGAGCATTTCTTTGAGCTGGCTATAGATACCCGAAGTCAGTGTACGGCTGTGCTGGCCGGCGTTGGTTGGGGGCGGATAAGTTCGGGCTCTCAAGGGGATTCCCTAGGGTAAGACTGTGATCACAGTTGTAGAATTCTCTACGACTGGCTTTGCCTGTCAAGGTGCTTTATTCACAAAGGGCGAAAGGAGACGCACAGTGAAAAATGAGAACACACATCAGTTAAATGTCGAGCGGCGTACTGTTATGGGAGCTGCGGCAGCCGGTGCTACTGCACTCGCATTCCCAGCGATTTTGAAGGCTCAGTCCAATACATACAAAATCGGCCACTTAACCCCGCGAACGGGGTTTCTCGGACCCATGGGCGAATATGCTGTGATGGGCGTTCAACTCGGTGTCGACGAGATAAACGCTGCTGGCGGAGTCGCGGGAAGAAAGCTTGAACTTCTCATGGAAGACAGCGTAAATCCGCAGACAGCGTCGTCGAAAGCGCAACGGATGGTGGAGCGAGATAGGGTTGATATATTGATCGGTGAAATCAGCTCCGCATCGGGTTTAGCCATCTCTCAGGTGGCAACTCGGGCTCAGAAAATTTTTATGCAAACGGGATGTAACTCCGATGATTTACGCGGTAAGAGTTGCAGTCGCTATATGTTTCATCTTGAAGCAAATAACAGTATGTATGTGCGTACCGTCGGGCGTGCGCTTCTCAGAGATAACATGGTGAAGGGCAAACGCTGGATGGCGTTTACCGCCGACTATGCGTTTGGTCATGATTTATTCGAGAAGACAAAGCGTTTCATGGATGAGAATGGCGCGATTTTCGTCTCGAACGACATGATTCCTACTGACGCTACTGAATTTAGCCCCATGATTCTTAAAATCCGCCAGCAAAAGCCTGATCTTGTAATGAGCAATTTGGCGGGCAATCAAACGACAAACTTCATGAAGCAGTATCGTGAATTCAACCTTCCGGTGCCTTTGGCGGGTGCCGATCTCAATGGGGCGAGTATTTGGGGTGCCGGTGAGGGTAGTTTTAGCGGCCTTTGGCCGATGATTTGGACTCATCAACTACAGGCGCCCTCTGCGAAGGCGTTTACTTCGGCCTTTACGAAAAGATGGGGGCGTCCTCCAGATAATCAGGCAATCGCAGATTATCTCGCGGTGAAGATTCTTGCTCGTGCAATTAATGAGACTAAGAGCACAGACACTCAGACTTTGATCAAGTTTCTTGAGAGTGGTGTTCGTTTTGATGTTCTTCGTGGCAGGGAGGGTTATTTCCGCCCCTGGGACCATCAGCTCTTGTTTGAGATGTACACCGTTACGCCCGTCGCTGGAAAGCCTGCAAATAAGTGGGACTTGTTTACCACCAGTGCGCCAGTGCCGGGTCCCAACGAGAGCCTTGAGGTCTTGGCGCCGTCTCAGAAAGAAAACGCCTGCACTTTTGCCTAAGTCTCATCGGGCGGACTCGGAATGGTCCGCCCGATGAGGGCGTTTGTTTAATTCTCAAAACGCGCTAGTTCATGCCTTTTATATTTCTCGCCGAGCAGGTTCTAAATGGCCTGCTGCTGGGTGTTTATTACCTGCTGATAGCACTTGGCCTTTCAATCATTTTTAGTCTCGGTGGGATTGTTAATCTCGCTCACGGGGCATTATTCGCTGTCGGCGCATATCTAATGGTGCAGATTGCCCCAATCGTGGGCTATCTGCCGGCATTTGCGATCTCTCCGATAGTGGTGGCGATTCTTGGTATGGTCCTTGAGAGGCTTTTTTTTCGGCGCTTCTATAAAGCCGATCCTGTATTGAGCCTATTGTTTACCTTTGGACTTGCCATGATTTTGGAGCAGGCACTTCGTATGGCGTTCGGAGCCTCCCCACTTCAATTCAATATTCCCCAATTCCTGCGCGGGCAGGCGTCTTTGGGCGACTTTATGTATCCGTATTATCGGATTGGAATGCTGGCGGTTGCCTTGTCTGTTTTGTTGGGCCTTTGGGCTTTGTTGCACAAGACCGCTTTTGGAAAGGTCGTAAGGGCAGGAATTCACGACGCTGAGATGGTACGCGCGCTCGGCATATCGCTTTCACCAGTATTAACCGCTGTCTGCGGGATCGGTATTGGAATGGCTGGATTAGCAGGCGTCTTGCTTGCGCCAATTACTGGAGTGCATCCGGCAATGGGGCACGAAATTATGACGGCTGCATTTGTAGTGGTCGTGATTGGAGGTTTAGGGAGTTTCTGGGGTGTAGTAATTGCTGCCTTATTGGTCGGCGTAATTCGGGGTCTCACATCATTTTTTGTTCCCCCGGCCTCTGAAGCCTCGCTCTATCTGCTCATGTTGATTGTGCTTCTCTTACGGCCCCGCGGCCTGATGGGGGAGCGTATGGAGCGGCTCGAATGATTTCTTCTGTTACCCGGCAGGAGGTGAGAACCCTAATGCTTCTGGGGGTAGGGCTCGCTGTATTGCCATTCGTTCTGCAGGCTGGGGGATTGACGATCACTTCTGCTGTGGATTGTGTCGTCTTTGCAATGGCAGGACTGGGCCTGAACTTGCTACTAGGCTACAGCGGACTTGTTTCATTCGGACATGCTGCCTGGTTCGGCTTAGGTGGATATGCGGTGGCAATCATCCAGTTACGTTTTTTTCCCAACGAATCGCTTGTGCCACTCGTATTGGCACTGCTCGTTACTTCCCTGATCTCGCTGGGTGTGGGAGCACTTATCCTGCGCCGCAGGGGTGTTTATTTTTCATTACTCACCTTGGCGTTTAGCGCGCTTATCTTCACGGTCGCATTCCGCTGGACCGCGTTGACTGGGGGCGAGAATGGCTTGGGTGGCATTGAACGACGCGATTGGTTTGGTTTGCAACTCAATGATCCCATTGTTTTCTACTCTATCGTAGCCACCTCTGCGTTGGTCGTGGCGGCATTTCTCCTGCGCGTCGTAAATTCACCCTTTGGCCGTGTTCTGGTCGCGATACGTGAAAATGAGCAACGCGCGAGGTTTATCGGGTTCCCCGTGCGGTACTACCAGCTAATCGCTTTTGTGATCTCTGCTTCGGTGACGGGCCTCGCGGGAGCTCTATTTGTTCTTAATCATCGAATTGCCTCAGCTGAGCTAGTTTCAGTCCCGTTCTCTGGCGAGTTACTGGCAATGGCCTTGATCGGGGGTATGCGGAGTTTCTCTGGGCCGATTATTGGGGCGATTTTCTTCCTCCTTTTTCGTGAGTATCTCTCTCAATACACGGAGAACTGGCTTTTTTACTTCGGAATTGTTTTTGTTAGCTTTATTCTGCTCTCTCCCGCTGGGTTGGCTGGACTTGGCCATCGCGTAAGGCAGTTGATTTGGCCCGATAAGATCCGCGCCGGCGCAATGGCGCTCAGAAGCACACCGACAGAGAAGTCGCCGTTGCCGACCTTTCTTGGCCGCGGATCCGCACAGAGCTTGACTGTTGACTCTGTATCAAAGAGCTTTGGCGGCGTTCAAGCAGTGCAGAAGGTGTCTCTATCTGTCGCATCACAAGGGCTGCACGCGCTGATTGGCCCGAATGGCGCCGGGAAGACATCATTATTCAATTTGATCTCCGGCCAATTTTCGGCGGATGCAGGCCGGATCAGTTTGGGCGACTCGACTGTCGCGATGGGCGACCCCACCAGCGCCTGTGAGCTTGGTCTTTGCCGATCTTTTCAGATTACGAATTTATTTAAGAGTCTTACGGTCCATGAGAACTTGTGGCTCTCAGTGATGGCGAGAGACCCGAAGCGATTCTCCCTCCTAAGACATGTGGACACACTCGATAAAACTAAAAAGGAAACCCAGGAGCTCATTCAGTTTCTCGGCGTTAGCGGAATGGAGGGGGCGGTAGCCGAGGATCTTTCCTATGGCGGTCAGCGATTGGTCGACATGGGGCTTGCCCTTGGGGGTGGACCAACCGTGCTTTTGTTAGATGAACCGCTAGCAGGACTTTCCGCCTCTGAGCGACAACGGGTCGGGCAACTTATTCGACAAATCGCCGATCATCTTGCAGTTTTTCTGGTTGAACATGACGTTGATCGAGTCTTTGAGCTATCCGACACAATTACGGTCATGAGTCAAGGTGCGGTTCTACTGGAAGGCGATGCGTCCACGGTGCGCGAAGATCGTCAAGTTCGAGAGATCTATATTGGCTCAGGCACCGCCGCTTTGACCGCCAAGGTGCCATCCTCGATACTTTCAGAGGACGTGTTGCTACGCGTATCTTCACTAGAGGTTTTTTATGGCAAGAGTCATATACTTTCAGATATCAATCTTATTGCACGATCGGGCGAGATAATTGCAGTTCTCGGTCGAAACGGTGCTGGAAAATCAACTCTACTAAAATCGTTGATCGGCCTGGCTAAAGTTGGAGAGGGCAGTATTGAGATAGCTGGATTTTTTACAAAGAGCCCCATTCCAGAGGTCATGGCGCGCCGCGGTATTGCTTTTGTCCCGCAGGGTCGGCGACTTTTTTCTGGGCTCACCGTTCGGGATAATTTGATGCTCGGCCGTCTTAAGCGGGGTGGAAACGGTGGGTCAGGCTGGAGCGATCAAAAAATATTCTCAGTTTTTCCGCGTCTTAAAGAGCGCTATCTAGTTAATGCCGATGTTCTCTCAGGCGGCGAGCAACAGATGGTCGCTATAGCGAGAGCGCTCGCCGGCGATGTTAAAGTACTCCTACTTGATGAGCCCTTTGAGGGTCTCTCCCCAGCGATGACCGAAGAAGTTTTTAATGCCGTCTTAAGGTTAAAGGGAGAGGTTACAACGTTAATCGTTGATCATAATTTAGACCTCGCTTTGGCTATTGCTGATTCGACAGTTGTCTTAGATCGCGGTCGTATCTCTTATGTCGGAGCGGCTTTGCCGTTGTTGTCGGATCTATCCTTGCGTCGTGAGAAGCTATGGGTATGAGAAGGGGGAAGGGATGTTGAAGGAGCCGTCATTGCTTGGGCAACGAGTGCTAATTACAGCTGGTGCAGGTGGAATTGGGCTGCAGACAGCGCGCGGGTTCCTGGAGGCTGGGTCTAAGGTTATGGTTTGCGATGTAGATGAGTCAGCGCTCAAGATAGTTCATGAGCAATTCCCGAACATTCGAGCTGTTCGGGCAGATGTCTGTAGTGAGGCTGACGTTATCAGTCTGTTTTCCGAGATCGATCGCGAGTTTGGCGGTCTCGACATCCTTATTAATAACGCTGGGGTAGCGGGTCCTACGGCCCCGATTGAGGAGGTCCAGTTGCACGATCTCCTCAAGACGCTTCATGTTAATGTCGTCGGCCAATTTTTGTGTGCGAAACACGCAGTTCCGAGGCTGCGCAAGGGTCGATCTCCGGCAATCGTTAACCTGTCTTCAGCCGCTGGAAACCTAGGGATGCCGCGCAGATCTGTCTATTCTTCTTCGAAGTGGGCTGTCATCGGCTTGACAAAGTCACTCGCAATTGAGCTTGGTGGTGATGGAATTCGAGTTAATGCTGTGCTGCCAGGGGCAGTTGATGGGCCGCGTATTCGAGCGGTTATTTCGGCAAAGGCAAACTCCACCGGGAAGGCGGTGAACGAGGTAGCCGCTGCCTATGAGATGCAGTCTTCATTGGGTCGAATGATCACGGCAGAAGAGGTGGCTAATACGATCTTATTTGCTTGTAGTGCCAGCGCCTCCGCAACACACGGTCAGGCCTTAGTCGTTGATGGCCACACACAGTCGTTAAGTTAATGAATATGAATACTAAAGTAATCGCAGTCGTAGGTAGTGGCTTAATTGGGCAGGGGTGGGCGCTGGTGTTTGGCCGTGCCGGATTTAGCGTTCAGATGTGGGATGAGAGCTCTACGGCTATGTCCAAGGCACTAGAGACAATGCGTCACCTGGCGACAGAGTTACAGTCTTGTGGATTAATTAGCGATATTGATGCACTTTTTTCCAGGATTAAGTCCTGTGAAAGTCTTGAGGCTGTCTTGCAAGGTGCGCAGTATGTTCAAGAATGCCTGCCCGAGACACTCGAGATAAAGCAAAGTATTTTTAGGAAGATGGATGTAATCGTGCCAAGACGGGTAGTGCTTGCGAGCTCAACCAGTAGCATTCCTAGTTCAGCGTTTACCGAGCAGTTAGCGGGTCGAGATCGATGTCTCGTAGCACATCCAGTTAACCCCCCTTACCTGATCCCTGTTGTTGAGATTAGTGGGTCGCCATGGACGTCCGCGGACGCAATAGAGTCTACTGTACAGATAATGCATTTAATTAAGCAGAAGCCGGTAGTAGTTAAGCGAGAAATCGAGGGTTTCATTCTCAACCGGCTACAAGGTGCTGTTCTTCGTGAGGCTTTTCGGCTTGTTGAGCAGGGATACGTTGATGCGGAGGGATTGGATACGACGCTTCGAGATGGATTGGGTTTGAGATGGTCTTTTATGGGGCCATTTGAGACGATTGATCTCAATGCCCCAGATGGTTTGAGCGATTACTGTGCACGTTATGGCGAGCTCTATCGACGAATATCTGAAGAGCAGACTTCAACCGCGCCCTGGAGTCAAGCGCTAATTGATCTCCTGCACCAAGACCGCCGAACCCAGGTTCCGCAGGAAGAAATGGCAAGTCGCCGTATCTGGCGAGACCGGCGACTTATGGCCCTTGCGGTGCATAAAAAAGAAATGGTGGACAAGGGTATTGTCTAGAAATTGATTTTCCTTGTTGTTTTGGTTGAGGCGGCGTCAAAAAAACGAGAGGCTCAGGGCCTGTAGTAGATGGTAACGACTCAGGGCCGGGCTCTGGCGTAGCTTTGTTTCGCAAATTTAGTTAGCTTCGACCGCGGGCCGATCATCCGAGGGTGCAGTCCACCCAGACAGGCGCATGGTCGGATGGACGTTCGAGCTTTCGGGGTTGGGTGTCAATGCCGCTTGCGCGGCATGCATCAGCCAGGGTCTGTGATAACAGAATCAGATCAATTCTAAGACCACGATTGCGACGAAAGGCGGCTTCCCGGTAGTCCCACCAGGAGTAGAGATGTTCGGGCTGCTCCATCAGCCGAAAGGCATCCGTCAGTCCGCAGGCACACAGCGCATGCAGGCGCTCGCGCTCTGCAGAAGAACAAAGCACCTGCTCTCTCCACACCTCGGGATCATGGACATCTCGATCCTCGGGTGCGATATTGAAGTCTCCCATGACAGCGAGCGCTGGGTGTCGCTGGGCTTCGGCGCGTACCCACGCCGCAAGGGCATCAAGCCACCGCAGCTTATAGGCATATTTATCCGAGCCCACCTCGGATCCGTTCGGCACATAAGCGCAAATCACACGAATGGTGGTGCCCTGCGTAACTGGCGTAAGGGTTGCTGTAATCAGCCGAATCTGGTCGTCCGGAAACAGTGGGTTGTTGATCTGAATATCGCTAGGAGCTTGGAAGGCCGAGGCATCTACGAGCAGTGCGACACCGTTATAAGTGGGCTGACCAGCGAACACCACGTGATAGCCCGCCGCTTTGAATTCGGGGCTAGGAAATTTGTCATCCGTGAGCTTGGTCTCCTGGATGCCCAGGACCGAGGGGCGGGCGCTGCCGAGCCAGTCCAGAACATGGGGCAGGCGCACACGAAGCGAGTTGACGTTCCAGCTGGCCAGTTTCATGACGGCATCTTCAGGCCTGCTGCACGGCACCTTTCTTAGCGCTTCTCGCCTGCCTGAAGGCGGGACGGGGAGGGCTTGTGCTTCGGAAAGAGGGTGCTGAGAAGTCTCGGGTAGGCGCCGTCAAGATAAAACACAACGTTATCGACAATACGATCAATTTTCATGCTGGTCTTCAAGTCGTAGACATGCCGGCGAATACTGTCGTAAAGAATCACGCCATGGAGTTCAAGTAGAAGCTCAATCTCTTCGCGGGTGACCGGCTTTTCTTGAGCTGAGGGGTAACCGTAGTGTTTTCGCAGTACGGTGGACAACGGAAGAAAAATTTCTTTGCGCAGCTTTTCCAGCACTTTTTTGCCATATCCATAACTACCGAGTTCGGCGTACATGAACAGACGGACCCACTCACGTGTAAGAATCGAATTATTAAATTCGATATAGAACTGCTTATAGCGCTGGTCTACCGGAATGGCGCTATTGAGCATCAGATCCCGCCAGCTATCGTCCCAGCGGTTCTCAAATGCCTCAGTAAATATTCGGTCAATGAGTGCCTGCTTTGAAGGAAAATACCGATAGAGTAGGGGCTGGGCGATGCCCAGCGAGGCCGATAACTCTCGGGTCTGACCCGATAGCCCCTGCTCAGAAAAGAACTTGGTCGCACCGGCGACAATTTGTTCAACCCGCTTTGCCCGGCTCAGGTAGGCCATGCGACGATCCTTGCAGTGACAGGATTATGATTCATCTTATTCGGGATTCCCCTTGGTCCTGGCCGAAGACGAATGTGTAAACTGATCATTCGATAAACTTTCTATGCCGGCTGGAAGCACATTTCGGTGCGGCATCCGGTCTAATTATCGCTTTTCTGCAAGGGGGACGGAGATGTCGTTTAAGTTCAAATCAGGTTTAGCAAAATGGATAGCCCAGGCTGCCGTAGCCGCCATGGCTGTATCGGCGGGCGCCGCAATGGCCCAGCAAAAAGGGCCCATCAAAATTGGGGTCTTGGCGCCGATTACCGGCCCGCTGGCCACCCCAGGAGCGGAGATGCTCAACGGCCTGAAAATGTTCTGGGAGCAAAACAAATACACAGCAGGTGGCCGCAAGATCGAACTGGTAGTGGCGGACACCACTTGCAATCCGGATCAGGCCTTGACCCAGGCCCGTCGACTGGCGCTTCAGGAAAAAGTGCACTTCCTACTCGGACCGCTCTGTGGACACGAGGGTCCGGCAGTTGCCCAAGTCAGTAAGGAGACGGGTATTCCACTGGTGATGGATCCCGCCGGGGCGGATACATCCACCAAGTGGGATCGGATGCCGACCGTCATTCGTACGGCCGTGTCGGCCAGTCAGATTGGCCACCCGTTTGGTGACTATCTATATAAAGAGCTGGGTGGCCGCAAGGTCACCTTCATCGCCTCGGACTACACCTGGGGCCATGAGGTCGCAGGCGGCATGATGCGTACGTTTACCGAGGCCGGTGGCAAGATCGACAAAGTGATCTGGGCACCTCTGGCAACCACCGACTATGGCGCTTCGCTGGCAGCGATTCCTGCTGACACCGAGGCCGTGATCGCCGTCGTGGCAGGTGTTGCCCGTATTCGTCTGTTTGAAGCCTGGTACAACTTCGGATATGACAAGAAGTTCAAGCTCCACGGCGGCTACTGGCTGCATGAGGACGCGATTCCTCAGATTGATGCCCGCGCGGTTGGTCTGATTTCCAACACCGTGCATTACGTTGCAGGCATCGATACGCCGGAGAACAAGGCCTTTGTGGATGACTACGCCCGCCGCTATAAGCTTCTGCCGTCATGGTTTGCTGAGTCGTCCTACACCGCTGGTATGTGGACAAAGGCAGCGATTGATCAGATCAAGGGCAATGTCGAGGACCGCGCCGCATTCTTGAAGGCAATGCGAAGTGTCACCGTTAAGGCCCCACGCGGACCGCTTAAGCTCGACGAGTATGACAACCCAATCCAAAATGTCTACATCACACGCCTGCAGAGAGTGAAGCATCCGATTCTGGGCGACCAGCTGATGAATATCCCGGTGAAGACCTACACCAACGTGTCGCAGTTCTGGACTTATAAGCCAGATGAGTTTCTCAAGCGCGGCCCCTACAAGCGTTGATATCGTCCGCGTGACGTTGTCATTCACTTAATCCGTTGTCATCAGTGAGTAGCCGCCCCCTCGGGGGCGGTTTGCTGATGTGAGGGTCCATGAATAGTTTTATTCTCCAGACGTTTAACGGGATTTCCTACGCTGCGTTGCTGTTTCTGCTCGCCAGCGGATTTACGCTGACTTTCGGCCTGATGCGCATCGTGAATATGGCCCACGGCGCCTACTATCTATTTGGCGGCTATGTCGGCCTTACCGTTGCAAAGCTCACGGGCAATTTTGGCCTCGCGTTACTCGCCGGCGGCGTGGCCGCAATGCTTTTGGGCTATGTTTGTGATCGGACTGTGATTCGCCGCGTCGGCGATGACCACCTCGCCCAGGTCCTGATTACGGTGGGGATTGCCTATATCGTCGGTGATGTATCTCTTAAGATTTGGGGAGGCGATGCCCAAAAGCTACCGTTACCGCTTTTCTTGCGGGGGGTGATTGAGCTTCCGGGCGGCATTGTGTACCCATTATTTCGAATTTTCCTCACTGCAATTGGTATTGCGGTGGGTGTGCTGCTATGGCTGATTTATCGTCGAACACAGATTGGTGCTGCAATTCGTGCGGGGGTCGACGATCGGGAAATGGTGAGCGCGACCGGCATCCATGTCGACCGTCTGTTTGTCATCATTTCGGCCCTGGCCTCATTTTTGGCGGGTGTGTCGGGCGTTCTGGGCGGGGCGTTTTTAACGGTTTTTCCGGGCGCTGAGTGGGAGATTCTCGTTTTCGCGCTGGTGGTGGTGATCGTTGGCGGTCTGGGCAGCCTTGAGGGGGCCATGATCGGCGCACTCATTGTAGGACTGCTGGATGCCTATGGTCGTTGGCTTGCGCCGGAGCTTTCTTACTTTGTGTTGTTCGGACCGATGGCCGTGTTGTTGTTGTTCCGGCCGCGCGGTCTATTCGGATCGGCGAACATGACATGACCCAGCGACGAAAAATTCTTATTGTTGTGTTGCTGGCGGCTGCTCTGACTTGGCCTTTTATCGGGGGCCAGTACGGCACGTCTCTTATGACGCAGATCTTCATTTTTGGCATGTTGGCGCTGTCTGCAGACCTTCTGCTGGGGCATGCAGGGCTCTTTTCTCTATGTCATGCGGCGTTTTTCTCCGTAGCTGCCTATACCACGGCGATTCTTCAGGTCCGTTACCAGGTGCCGACTGCACTCGCGGCGCCCGCAGGGATTCTCATGGGAACGAGCCTTGGCTTGCTGTTTGGCCTCTCGGTT
Source organism: uncultured Bordetella sp. (assembly GCA_964440375.1). Lineage (GTDB taxonomy): Bacteria > Pseudomonadota > Gammaproteobacteria > Burkholderiales > Burkholderiaceae_A > Lacustribacter. Next base: position 77,578 of record CAYTRY010000004.1, read on the forward strand.
CGAACCCGTGGGGTGTATTTCATCCTGGTGACTCTGGCCATGGGCTATGTGATCTGGGGCATCGGCTATCGATGGGCTTCGTTTACGGGAGGCGATAGTGGCGTGACCAATGTGCCAGCACCCTCGATCGGGGGATTCACGCTGTCCACGATGCTCGAGTACTACTACTTCGTTTTAGCGGTGCTGTTGCTTGTAATGTTTGTGTATCACCGACTGATCCGTTCACCATTCGGTCTTGCGCTTCGCGGTATCAAATCAGGCGAGGCTCGTATGCGCAGCCTGGGATTTAGTCCGCCACGTCATCTCTACACCGCGTTTATCGTGTCATCTTTTATGGCGAGCCTGGCTGGGGTGTTATATGCCTATTTCAATAAATTTGTGAATCCGGTATCCGCATCCTTGCATGTAAGTTTTGAGGCGGTGCTGATGGCCCTCGTCGGGGGCACCGCAACCATACTTGGCCCGTTTATCGGTGCGGGCATCATTTTGGGTCTCCGCAATTGGGTGAGCTCATTTTTTGAACTGCATCTCGCCGTGATGGGCCTGGTATTTATTATTGTGGTGACATGGGCGCCTGATGGCGTGATCGGACTATTAAAACGGTTTATCGATCGCCGAAAGGCGGGCGCAGATCATGGCTGATTTGGCCCTTTCTATTCAACAGGTAAGTAAAGTGTTTGGCGGCATTCGCGCTGTCGATGCCGTTTCTCTGGAGGTCACGCAGGGTGAGCGACGGGTCATGATTGGGCCCAATGGCGCCGGAAAGACCACGCTGTTTCATTGCGTTAGTGGCGCGCATCAGGCCACCGCGGGCGCCATCCGGCTGTTTGGCGAAGACATCACCCAGCTTGCCGAGCACGAGAGAACCCTGAAAGGCATGGGCCGCACGTTCCAGATCTCGAGCGTATTTGTAGATCTCACGGCTATGGAGAATGTTCAGCTTGCCGTATTGGGCGTTCGCCCTACCAAGTGGTCGCCATGGCGGTCGGTTGAGCACCAGCCCGGTATCAGCGAGCGTGCGCTCGAAAAGCTGGAGCTTGTTGGGCTCGCAGGTAAAGCCAATGTCAGTGTCAAGCAGATGTCTTACGGTGAACGACGCCAGCTTGAGCTCGCCTTGGCGCTTGTCAATGAACCGAAGCTCTTGCTGCTCGATGAACCCTGTGCCGGGCTATCACCCGCCGAGAGGCAACGTTTGTTCAAGCTCATTCAGAACCTACCGCGGTCGCTTACCATGTTGATGATTGAGCATGATATGGATGTTGCACTTGGCCTTGCAGATCGTATTACCGTACTGCATCGTGGCCAGGTCATTCTCGAGGGGAGCGTCGACGAGGTTCGCGTGAATCCCCAGGTCCGGGAGGTCTACTTTGGACAGGTCTGACACGCTGCTCGCAGTTAAAGACTTGCATACCTATTACGGGGATAGTTATGTCCTGCAGGGCCTGAGTCTGGAGGTGCACCGTGGGCAGGTGGTTGCGATTCTGGGTCGTAATGGCATGGGTAAGACGACCCTGATAAGGTCTATTTTTGGCCTGACACCTGCTCGCCAGGGCGAGGTGCGCTATCGCGGACAGTCGATTGAGAAGCTGCCTCCCTATCGGATTGCGCAGCTTGGCGTCTCCCTGGTGCCCCAGGGCCGACGTATTTTTAAGAATCTTTCGGTGAAGGAAAATCTAACGTTGCCCACCAGCGTGTTGGCGGGCGCGGGTAAATCACCGCGGCAGGATTATGTCGCCGCATCGACCTGGACGCTTGATGCAGTGCTTTCGGAGTTCCCGAACCTGAAAGAGCGGCTTGCCAACGGGGGCAGTGAGCTGAGCGGCGGAGAGCAGCAGATGTTGGCGATTGGCCGGGCCCTCGTATCGAACCCAGATCTGGTGCTGATGGATGAGCCATCCGAGGGCTTATCGCCATTGTTTGTAAAGCATGTGGGCGAGATTATGTCGCGTGTAAAGTCTCTGGGCCATGCCATTTTGCTGGTGGAGCAGAACCTGGCCCTGGCGCTATCTGTTGCGGACTATGTCTACATCATTTCTTCCGGACGTTTTGTTTTCTCGGGCACACCAGCCGAGCTGAACCAGAAGCCGGATATTCTTAATGAGCACCTCGGAGTATCGGGCACCAAGACATTGCCGCATTAGCCCACGAGTTTAATGAGAGCGGATTTTATGCCTCGACACCACCAATTGCTTCCCACGCCAGAGACCGTCCACTGGGGATTTTTTGACGCGGCACTTCAGCCGGTAATGAACATTGATTCGGGTGACACCATTGAGATTGATACGGTCTCGGGGGGTCGTCAGGAGGTCGGCGATATTTCGCATTTCCGCCCTGAGCATCGGCGCATCGCCGAAACGGTGCAGCAGGGGCCAGGGCCCCATATTCTCACGGGGCCGATTGGGGTTCGGGGCGCCGAGCCGGGTGACACGCTCGAGGTGCGAATCCAGTCTATCGAGTTGACCGAGGACTGGGGATGGAATGTGATTCGACCGCATCGGGGGGCGCTACCGGAAGATTTTCCTTATCTGAGTCGCCGTACCATTCCGATCGATCGGCAGGCGATGCTGGCCCGATTGCCCTGGGGAGTGGATGTTCCTTTGCGGCCATTTTTCGGGATTATTGGCGTTTCGCCACCGCCTAATTACGGCCGTGTCTCCAGTATCGAGCCCAGAGAGTATGGTGGCAACATCGACAACAAGGAATTCATCGTGGGCACGTCGCTGTTTCTGCCGGTGTTTGTGCCAGAGGCGAAATTCTCAGTTGGGGATGGCCATGCGGTGCAAGGCGATGGCGAGGTCTGCCTCACTGCGCTGGAGACTTGTCTAAAAGGTCGCTTTGAAATAGTGCTCCATAAACAGCGACTAAATTTCCCCAGAGCTATTACGCCAACCCATTACATTGCTATGGGAATGGATCTCGATCTGGATGATGCCGCCAAGCAGGCGCTGCGAAATATGATCGCCTGGCTGGTTGAGCTGACCGGCTGGAGTGCGGAGGAGGCCTACGTTTTCTGTAGTCTCGCATGCGATCTTCGGGTGACCCAGCTGGTGGATGGCAACAAAGGCATCCATGCTATGGTGAGCCGCTCCCTCATATCGGCGAAGACCGAGTAGCCGCTCGGGCTGATGATGCGTTTGACGAAGGCCGCCCTAGGCCTTTGTGACATGGATTGCGCGCCAGACGCGCTCTGCAGTAAATGGAAGATCCAGGCGGGTGACACCGCGCACGGAGAGGGCATTCAAAATCGCCGCACTGGCTGCGGGCATGGCACCTGCAACTCCCGACTCGCCGGCTCCTTTAACGCCGATGGGATTGGTGGTGCAGGGGACAATATGGTGGCCAATCAAAATCGGCGGAATATTATCGGCACGCGGCATCGGATAGTCCATGAACGATGCATTCAGAAGTTGGCCTGACTCGTCATAGCGAAGTTCTTCCCCGAGCACCTGCCCTAGACCCTGGGCAACGCCGCCGATGATCTGGCCATTGACAATATCTTCGTTGAGGATCACCCCGACATCATCGACTGCAGTGTGCTGGATGATCTCGACGACTCCCGTTTCTGGATCGATCTCCACTTCGGATATATGGCAGCCATTGGGAAAAGTCATTCCAGAAGAAGTGAACTTGGATACATTGCTGAGCTCTGATGGCACTGATTCGGGAAGATCTGCGCCCGAAGACCTGAGCCTGTTGGTCATGTCGAGAATATGAATTGCCCGGTCGGTGCCCTTAATTCGAAACTCACCTTTTGCGAATTCGATATCACGCTCTCCGGCTTCGAGCAGGTGGGCCGATATCTTTTTTCCGCGTTCAATTGCCTCATCGCAGGCCTGTGCGGTAGCGCTTCCGCCCATCATTGTGGAGCGTGAGGCAACGGTGGGGACCAGACCGGGGACCTGATCACTGTCGCCGGTGACCAGCCGCACGCGGCTGACATCGATACCGAGGCGATCGGCGATCAGTTTTGGGAAGGTGGCGAGATGGCCCTGTCCAATGGCCTGCGCACCGATATGAAGACGGACCGTTCCATCCTCATGAAAACGTAAATCAGCAGGCTCTTCAAGAATGCCTCCGGCAACTTCCAAGAAGCAGCAGATGCCGATACCGCGGAGTTTGCCTCGTGATTCGGATTCGCGACGACGTTGCTCGAACTCTTGCCATCGGGAGAGCACAAGTGCCTTGTCCATCACCGCCTCGAACTCACCACTATCGTAGGTCTGACCATTTGGCGCTGCATAGGGCATGGCCGATGGAGAAATCATGTTGCGACGTCGGAGTGCAACGCGGTCGACTCCCAGACTGTTAGCCGCCCGGTCCAGCAGTTGTTCAATCATATAAATTGCTTCAGGCCGGCCTGCACCACGATAGGGGCCCAATGGCATGGTATTGGTAAAGACGAGACGGGATCGAATGCGGATTGTCGGAATGGCATAAACGCTTGATAGGCAATTCTTGGTGTTATTCGTGGCCACAATTGCCACATAAGTAGATGTGTACGCGCCGATACCCGCAATCACATCGGCCCGAAAGCCGAGGATCTTGCCCTGCGCATCGAAGGCCATTTCAGCCTTCAAGATGGAATTTCGACCCTGGGTGTCCGACAGAAAGCTCTCCAGCCGGCTTGCGACCCACTTCACGGGTCGGCCGACTTTCTGGCTAGCAAATAGAACCGCGGCATACTCTGGATAGGCCTGTACCTTGACGCCAAATCCGCCGCCGACATCAGGCGTGAGGACCCGAATGCGATCCAGAGGAATCTTGAAAACGCCTTCTGCGAGGAGTTTGCGAATGACCATCACGCCTTGGGTGCTGGCCATTAGGGTGTAGCGTTGGGTCTGCGCATCCCAGAGGCCAATGGCTGCGCGTGGCTCGATGGCGCAGGCTGCGATGGGCGGATCCTCAAGCACGACCGACTCAATGTGACGGGCCGAAGCAAAGGCCGTATCGGATTGCGGCGTTGCCCCATCCTCCCAGTCCAGCGCGATATTGCTGCCCAGGGCCTCATGTATGCGCGGGGCGGCGGGCTGCACGGCCATCTGGGGGCTCACGAGCGCGGGCAGGCTGTCGATCTCAACTGTTACGGCCTCGGCGGCATCCATGGCCTGGCCAAGGGTTTCCGCAACGATGATGGCGACAGGTTCACCGACATAGCAGACCTTATGTCGCGCCATGACAGCGATCGGCGCAACATGCATCGGCTGCCCGTCTCGACCGTTAAACACCGCGATGGGAGGGATGCCACCGAGTCCAGCTGCCTCTAGGTCTTCGGCGGTGAAGATTCCGCAGACGCCCGGCATGGCCCGGGCTGCAGCGGTATCGATTCTCAGAATATTTCCATGGGCCTGCATGGAGCGTACAAATACGGCATGACACTGCCTTGGAAGTTCGATGTCATGTGTGTATCGGCCCTGGCCTGTCACAAAGGCGTGAAGATCGTCCTGGTCGCCAGGTTTTCCATCGCCAAAACGCAGACTGTCAAAATTCATCGCGGATTCCTTGAGTCAGATCGTATCCAGAGGACTAGAGCAGTGATGTGGTGAGCCCGCCATCGATGACAAGAATCTGGCCGGTCATGAAGCCACTTTCGGCAGAGGCAAGATAGACCACTGCCCCGCTCATATCCTCGGGCTCCGCCCATCGTCCGATCGGCGTGCGGCCCAGCAACCATTGATTGAATTGTTGATCATTATGCAGAGCCGAGGTGAGCTTGGTCTTCACATAGCCGGGAGCAATCGCGTTGACTGTGATGCCCCGCGGAGCGAGCTCTGCAGACCATTGACGGACGATGCCGTGAATGGCCGTCTTGGAGGCGGTGTAGCCGGTAACGTTCTCCCGGCCCATCAAGGCAAGAATCGAGCCCGTGAAAACAATTCTGCCGAAGCCCTGTCGCACCATCTGCCGCGCAATATGACGCCCGAGTTCCCACTGGGACGTTAAATTCGCCGCGATCAGGCGATCAAAGTCACCCCGATCAAAATCAAGGAGCGGCTTTCTGGCTTGAATTGCGGCGTTGAGAAACACAATATCCAGCCGGCCGTCTTTGGCCACAATCGCATCCACCGCCTTGACGGCGCTCTCAAGATCAAATGCATCAAATGCACATGGCGCAACCTGAAGCCCTTTTTCGGTGAGCGGGCCGCAGCACGCGGTCAGGTCCGCGATACTGCGAGAATTCATATGGACTTTAGCGCCATGGGAAGCGAGCGCAGATGATGCGGACAGGCCGATCCCGCGTGAGGCGCCAGTGACCAGGGCTACCCTGCCGGTAAGATCAAACAGTCGCTGCGCGCTCATAGTACGAGACCTGATTTACCTTTCAGTTTCAGAATCTGTCGGGCGTCATCAGCGGTTGCGATCTCCAGATTCAGGGCTTCCAGAATAGTACGAATGCGTTGGACCTGCTCGGCGCTCGATTTGGCGAGCTTGCCTGGGCCGATCCATAGTGAATCCTCAAGCCCCATGCGTACGTGCGATCCCATGGCGGCACCGATGGTCGCCAGAGGAATCTGATTACGTCCTGCACCGAGAATTGACCATTCGTAGGCATCTCCAAATAGCCGGTCTGCGGTGCGTCGCATATGCATCAGGTCCTCAGGGTGCGGGCCAATACCGCCCAGAATACCGAACACCGACTGGACAAACAGGGGTGGTGTGGCCAGTTTTCGATCAAGAAAATGCGCCAGGTTGTAGAGATGGCTGATGTCGTAGCACTCAAATTCAAAGCGTGTGCCGTTATCGGTACCACGGCGCAGAATCGTTTCCACGTCTTGAAAGGTATTTTTAAAAATCAGATTTCGGCTTTTCTCGAGATGTTCGCGTTCCCAGTCATGCTTGAGATCTTTAAACCGATCGAGCATAGGAAATAGGCCGAAGTTCATTGACCCCATATTCAGGGACGCGACCTCGGGCTTGTAGGTCATCGCTGGGCGCATGCGATCTTCCACCGTCATATGTGGACTCCCACCCGTGGTGAGATTGATAACGGCATTGGTCTCGGCATGCAGTCGCTCCAAGAAGGGGCGAAAGACTTCGGGGTCTTGAGTCGGCCGGCCATCTTGGGGGTCGCGGGCATGCAGGTGCAGAATTGCAGCGCCTGCCTGATAGGCGGCGATCCCGGCCTCGGCAATTTCGTCGGCGGTTACCGGGAGGTAGGGCGACATGCTGGGCGTATGGATCGCACCGGTGGGCGCGCAGGTGATGATGACTTTTTTTGATTTAGATGGCATGGCAGGCTGTGCTCTTAGCGAGAGTGGGTAGGCCGCAGGGCGCCGGGCTCCCGGCTGCCCCAGGGTTTATCAAGTGATCACATTTTGCCAGCCCGCTGGACCGGCTGCCAATGAGGTTTCACCCGGGGTGGGCTTAAGCCGCCTGCAGCAGGCCGTTATGCCGCAGCAGCGGCTCAACCGCGGGCGCCCGGCCCCGAAACGCAGTAAAAGAATCCATTGCGGGCCGTGAGCCGCCAACCGAGAGAATTTCTTGCCAAAACCGCTGGCCGACCTCGGCGTAATGATCCGATCCGGCCTCCTCAAAGGCCGCGTACGCATCGGCCGAAAGCACCTCGGCCCACTTGTAACTGTAATAGCCCGCGGCATAGCCGCCCGCAAAAATATGCGAGAAGCTTTGTGCAAACCGATTAAAGTCTGGTGGTATCAGTACGGCAATTTCGCGACGAATACTCCATAAGGCCGCTTCGATTTTCTTTCCGATTGCCGCAGGCGTGTCTTGCGGCCCTGGCAGAAGTGTTGTGTGAATCTGCATATCAAATACCGAGAATTCAACCTGCCGCAGCATAAACATTCCGCTTTGGAAGTTTTTCGCAGCGATCATTTTGTCAAAGAGCGCCCGGGGAATCGCAGCGCCCGACTCGACATGGGCGGTCATGTGGGCGAGAGTCTCCCATTCCCAGCAGAAGTTCTCCATGAATTGGCTGGGCAGCTCTACCGCATCCCATTCCACGCCATTGATTCCCGAAACCTCGAGCTCCCCGACCTGGGTAAGCAGGTGATGCAATCCATGGCCAAACTCGTGAAAAAGGGTAATGACATCGTCATGGGTGAGCGTGGTTGGCTTATCGCCTACGGGCGGCGAGAAGTTACATGTCAGCAGCGCAATCGGAGTCTGCACGCCAGCATCCAAGACGCGGCGGCCGCGGGAATCGTCCATCCATGCGCCGCCACGCTTGGTGCTGCGGGCATAGAGGTCCAGGTACAAGTGGCCGATGACCCTTCCGGACCGAATAATCTCGTGAAGTTGAACATCCGGATGCCAGATGGGCATGGGTATGACATCGGTCACGGGCCGCACCGTCACATCGAAAAGGGTGCGGATGACTTTAAATAAACCATCCAGCACCTTGGGCAGGGGGAAGTACTGGCGTACCTCTTCTTCCGAGAATGCGTAACGACGCTGACGCAGCTGCTCGCTGGCAAAGGCCACATCCCAGGCCTGAAGATCGGCAAGCTGAAGCTCGGCGGCAGCAAATGCTTTTAGCTCTTCAAGATCGCGCTGCGCAGCGGGCCGTGCCTTGGACGCAAGGTTCATCAGAAAGTCGATGACCTGCTGTGGACTATCGGCCATTTTTGGTGCGAGTGAGACTTCGGCAGCATTGCGAAAACCGAGGAGTGCTGCCTGCTGCTGTCGCAGTGCCAGGATTTCACCCATGATCGGCCCGTTATCGTGCTGCGGGCCTTCGCTGGAAATTTCAGAGGCCCGCACGGCCTGCTTGCGATAAATGGCTTCTCGCAGGCTGCGGTCCTGCGCGAATTGAAGGACTGGGCCGACGCTCGGGTGTTGCAATGTAAATACCCAGCCAGCAAGTCCGCGACGTTGGGCCTCGGCCGCCGCCGATTCGACCGAATGCTGAGGCAGCCCGGCAAGCTGTGCCTGCTCGGTGACATGCACAACGGTCGCATTGGTGCTGTCTAGCAGCTGCTCAGAAAATTTCTGAGTCAATTGGGCAAGCCGTGCCTGAAGCTCTGCAAACACCTTCTTTTTGTCTTCGGGTAACTCAGCGCCACCCAGACGGAACGCCCGCAATGAATTCTGCAGGGCCCGAAAACGGGCCCTGCCGGTGGTGTCCTGTGGCTGCGGCGGTGCATTTTTGAATTGATCTTCCAGCGCTTTGGAGGCACGGAATAAATCCGGATGCTGTGCCAATTCGGTCCAAAAGGCAGTGACCTCCGCCAGGCGGCTATTGATCGCTTCCCGCCATTCGGGGGAGTCCATGACCCCCGACATGTGATGGACCGCACCCCAGGCGCGGCCAAGCCGCTCAGTGGCGTCGGTGAGGGGCTCGATTACCGTGGCCCACGAGATGGCGTTGTCTGGCGCCGTCACGCGGGCCAGCGTGGCCCGGGCTTCGGCAAGAAGCGTGTCCACTGCGGCAGCGACCTGCGCCGGCTGAATCAGGTCATAGCGCGGAAGGTCATCGCGGGCCAGCATTTCATGGAGTAGGGGATTGCTCATGATCAAGAAAGATGGAGTCGGCGTTCAGCAGATTCAAGGGTGTTGATTAAAAGCATGGCGATGGTCATCGGCCCAACACCGCCCGGCACCGGCGTAATCGCAGAGGCGACCTGCGAGACAGCGGCGAAGTCGACATCGCCCACAAGCCGGCCATCCGAGAGCCGGTTAATGCCGACATCAATCACGATGGCTCCGGGTTTGACCATATCTGCTGAAATCATATTCGGTCTGCCGACCGCGGACACCAGAATATCCGCGCGCCGCGTGTGCTCTTGTAAGCGCTGGGTCTTGCTGTTGCAGACGGTGACGGTGGCGCCGCGTGCCAGCAGCATCATGGCCATGGGCTTACCGACAATGTTACTGGCGCCACAGATCACCGCATGGGCTCCCCAGATCGGCGCATCGATGGATTCCAGCATCTTGATCACGCCATACGGCGTGCAGGGCTGAAACAGGGGCCGGCCAGTCATCAGCGCGCCTGCATTGCTGACATGAAAGCCATCGACATCCTTATCCGCAGCGATGGCCTCGATGACTCGGTGCGCATCGAGCTGTTTTGGAAGCGGCAGCTGCACCAAAATCCCATCGATCTCGGGATCGTGATTTAAATCGTCGATGATGCTGAGCAATTCAACTTCGCTTAAGTTCTCTGGCTTTTCAATCAAGCGTGAAGTGATCCCGGCCTCCGCACATGCCTTGACCTTGTTACGGACATAGACCTGGCTGGCCGGGTTCTTGCCGATCAGTACGACCGCAAGGCCCGCCGCACGGCCTTTTTCAATGCAGGCCCTGGCCCGCTCGGCGGCCTGGAGGCGAAGCGATTTTGCGATGGCCAGGCCATCAATGAGGGTAGCAGTCATAAGTGGAATTCGCGTGGAAGCAGTACAGCCCGGAAATTGGACTTTTCCGCATTATTCCCCTAAACTCGCGGGCTTGCTTAGATGTCACGGAACGTGCGAAGCACGGGGCTATAGCTCAGCTGGGAGAGCGCTTGCATGGCATGCAAGAGGTCAGCGGTT
>CAYTRY010000005.1:0-85954 GCA_964440375.1 uncultured Bordetella sp.
GAAGGCGGCCGCACCGTCGGCGCAGGCGTGGTGGCCAAGGTGATTGAGTAGGCGGTTCAGTACGCATCGGCTGGCGGGCCCTCGGGGGAGTCCGCCGGACTGTAGCAGTTGGTCCCCCAGTGTTCTTTACCCGCTCTTTGGAGATCTGAACCATGCAGCAAAAGATTCGAATTCGGCTTAAGGCCTTTGATTACAAACTGATCGATCAGTCCGCCCTGGAAATCGTGGACACCGCTAAGCGCACGGGCGCTGTGGTCCGCGGCCCAGTGCCCCTGCCGACCTCGATCCGCCGCTTTGACATTCTGCGTAGCCCCCATGTGAACAAGACATCGCGGGACCAGATGGAACTCAGAACCCATCAGCGGCTGATGGATATCGTGGACCCGACTGACAAGACCGTGGATGCCTTGATGAAGCTCGATCTGCCCGCCGGCGTCGATGTCGAGATCAAGCTGCAGTAAAAATTATGTAAACCCATCCCGAATTGAATTTGCAGGGAATGGGAGACCAGAAGTACAATGGAAGGCTTTCCCGAATTCGGGAAAACGATTGAATTTTTAGCCCCGGCCAATCGAAGTCGGGAACGGAGAAAACATGAGCCTTGGACTGCTCGGTCGCAAGGTTGGCATGACCCGTATTTTTACGGACGACGGCGAAACAGTGCCGGTGACCGTAATCGACGTGTCAAACAACCGCGTGGCCCAAATCAAATCCGCTGAATCGGATGGCTATTCTGCCGTCCAGCTCGCCTTTGGCAGCAAGCGGGCCCGACGTGTGACCAAACCCCTTGCCGGCCATTTGGCCAAGGCAGGCGCCCAGGGCGCCTCCGTGCTGCGTGAGTTCACTGTGGGCGCGGATCAGCTGGCCAGCCTCAAGCCAGGTGAAGTCATCAATGCCGCCATCTTTGCGGCAGGCCAGAAGGTAGATGTCACCGGTGTCACGCAGGGCAAGGGCTTCACCGGCACCATTAAGCGTCACAATTTTTCTTCCAACCGCGCCTCCCACGGCAACTCCCGCTCCCACAATGTTCCGGGCTCGATCGGTATGGCCCAGGATCCGGGCCGGGTCTTTCCGGGCAAGCGGATGTCGGGCCACGATGGTGTGCTTAATCGCACTGCCCAGAATCTGGAGATCGCCCGGGTCGATGCCGAACGCTCGCTGCTGCTGGTCAAGGGCGCAGTTCCCGGCTCCAAGGGTGGCAATGTCGTGATTCGCCCGGCCGTTCGTACCCCCGCCAAATCGGCGAAACAGGCGTAAGGGGCTCAGAACATGGAACTTAAATTACTCAATGATTCGGGCCAGGCCTCTGGCAGCGTTCAGGCCAACGACACGATTTTCAATCGTGATTTCAATGAGCCCTTGATTCATCAAGTGGTCGTTGCGTATCAGGCCAATGCCCGCAGTGCGAACCGCAAGCAAAAGGGCCGCTCAGAGATCAATAAATCAACCAAAAAGCCCTGGCGCCAAAAGGGCACGGGCCGCGCCCGCGCAGGCCGTGCCTCCAGCCCGTTGTGGCGGGGCGGCGGCAAGATCTTCCCGAATTCGCCGGAAGAAAACTTTTCGCACAAGGTCAACAAGAAAATGTATCGGGCGGGTGTGCGTTCGATCCTCTCGCAGCTGGCCCGCGAAGGCCGGCTCGCAGTGGTCGATAAGTTCGAAGTCGAGGCCCCGAAAACTAAACTGATTGCCTCAAAGCTCAAGCAAATGGGGCTGGAGTCGGTGCTGCTGATTACCGATGCGTTTGATGAAAACCTGCACCTGGCATCGCGCAACCTTCAAAGCATTGCCATTGTGGAGCCGGAGTATGCCGATCCCGTATCGCTGGTGTATTTCGATCGCGTGTTGATGACACGTGGCGCGCTGGCCAAAGTAGAGGAGATGCTGTCATGAATCAGGAGCGTCTCATGAAGGTGCTGCTGGCTCCGATTGTGTCGGAGAAAAGCACCGCCATTGGCGAGAAAAACAACCAGGTCGCCTTCCGTGTCCTGCAGGATGCCACCAAGCCGGAAATCAAAGCGGCTGTGGAACTGATGTTCAAAGTTCAGGTGAAGTCCGTCTCGGTGCTCAATGCCAAAGGCAAAGCGAAGCGCTTCGGCCGTACCGAAGGCCGCCGCCGCAACGTGCGTAAGGCTTACGTGTCGCTCGCACCGGGCCAGGAAATTAATTTTGGTGGGGAGGCTGCGTAATCATGCCCGTCGTCAAACTCAAACCCACATCGCCCGGACGCCGCGCAGTTGTCCAGGTGGTGCACCCCAACCTCTATAAAGGCCGGCCCCATCAGGCCCTGGTGGAGCCCCAGAGTAAAACTGCTGGCCGCAATAACAACGGCCACATCACCAACCGTCATCGGGGTGGTGGTCATAAGCAGCACTACCGGATCATCGATTTCCGTCGCAACAAAGATGGCATCGCTGCCAAGGTCGAGCGCATCGAGTACGACCCAAATCGCAGCGCCCACATCGCACTGCTGTGTTATGCCGATGGTGAGCGTCGTTACATCATTGCGCCGAAGGGTGTCGCTGTTGGCCAGAGCCTGATGAGCGGCGCGGAAGCGCCGATTCGTCCAGGCAACGCACTGCCGCTGAGAAATATTCCGGTCGGATCCACGATCCACTGCATTGAGATGCTGCCGGGCAAAGGCGCCCAGCTCGCCCGCTCCGCAGGTGGCTCGGCCCAGCTGCTGGCCCGCGAAGGCTCCTATGCCCAGGTGCGGCTTCGGTCTGGCGAGATTCGTCGGGTCCACATTGAGTGCCGCGCCACCATTGGTGAAGTCGGCAACGAAGAACACAACCTGCGCCAGTTTGGTAAGGCAGGCGCCATCCGCTGGCGTGGTATTCGGCCGACGGTCCGGGGTGTCGCGATGAACCCGATTGATCACCCCCACGGCGGTGGTGAGGGCCGCACCGGCGAGGCCCGCGTGCCCGTGAGCCCCTGGGGCACTCCGACCAAGGGCTATAAAACCCGTCGCAACAAGCGCACGACTTCCATGATCGTGACCAGCCGTCACAAGCGCAAATAAGCGGTAGATAAAGGGAACCTCTCATGTCACGTTCAACGAAAAAAGGACCGTTTGTGGATGACCACCTGCTCAAGAAGGTGGAGAAGTCCTCATCGACCAATGACAAGCGCCCGATCAAGACCTGGTCACGCCGCTCCACCATCCTGCCCGAGTTTGTTGGCCTCACGATTGCGGTCCACAACGGAAAGCAGCATGTGCCGGTCTACGTCACCGACAACATGGTCGGCCATAAGCTCGGCGAGTTCGCGCTCACCCGAACCTTCAAAGGCCATGCGGCCGACAAGAAGGCCGTGAAGAAGTAAAGGACAAACGAAATGGCAATTGAAACCCGCGCAGTCCTCCGAGGTGTACGCCTCTCCGCCCAGAAGGGTCGGCTGGTGGCCGACATGATTCGAGGCAAGCCTGTCGAGCAGGCGCTCAACACCCTCACCTACACCCCGAAGAAAGCTGCCTCGATCGTCAAGAAAGTCTTGGAGTCGGCAATCGCCAACGCCGAGCACAACGATGGCGCTGATATTGATGAACTCAAGGTGAAGACCATCACCGTTGAGCAGGGCACCTCACTGCGGCGTTTTGATGCCCGCGCTAAAGGCCGTGGCGTTCGGATTGAAAAACCGAGCTGCCACATTTCGATTGTTGTGGGCAACTAACTCGGCGTCGAAAAGAACACAAGGAATACTATGGGTCAGAAAATTCATCCCACCGGCTTTCGGCTTGCGGTCTCCCGTAACTGGGCTTCCCGCTGGTTTGCGAACCATCGCGAGTTTGGCCGCATGCTCAACGAAGACATCAAGGTGCGCGAGTTTCTTCGTGGTCGCCTGAAATCGGCTGCGGTCGGCCGGGTCCTGATTGAGCGTCCCGCTAAGAATGCCCGCATCACCATTTACAGCGCGCGGCCCGGCGTCGTGATTGGCAAAAAAGGCGAGGACATCGAGAACCTGAAGACCCAGCTTGCGGCAATGATGGGTGTGCCCGTCCATGTCAACATCGAAGAGATTCGTAAGCCTGAAATCGATGCCCAGCTGATTGCTGACGGTATCTCCCAGCAGCTGGAAAAGCGGATTATGTTTCGCCGCGCGATGAAGCGCGCGATGCAAAACGCGATGCGTCTCGGCGCCCAAGGCATCAAGATCATGAGTTCGGGCCGCTTAAATGGCATCGAGATCGCCCGTACCGAGTGGTATCGCGAAGGCCGCGTGCCGCTCCATACGCTGCGGGCCGATATTGATTACGCGACCTCGGAAGCCAAAACCACCTATGGCGTGATTGGCATCAAGGTCTGGGTCTATAAGGGCGACACCCTCGGCCGGGCGGACGCCCCCGTGGTTGCTGAGCCCGAGGTGAAAGAGCCCCGCGAAGAGCGTAAGCCCCGGCGCGCACCGGCTAAGAAAACCAAGGACGCTGCTGCAAAAGATGCGACTGAGGCCGCAGGTGCTGCTGCACCCGCTGCTGAGGTCAAGAAACCGCCCGTTAAACGGGTCCGTAAGGCGCCGGCCCCCGCGGCCGAGAAGCCAGCTTCTTAATTTCAAGGCAAAGCCATGCTGCAACCTGCACGTCGTAAGTTTCGTAAAGAGCAAAAAGGCCGCAATACGGGCCTTGCCACCCGTGGCGCCGCAGTTTCCTTCGGCGAATACGGCCTGAAGGCAACCGCCCGCGGACGCATCACCGCCCGCCAAATCGAGGCGGCCCGTCGGGCCATGACCCGCCATATCAAGCGGGGCGGCCGGATCTGGATTCGAATTTTTCCCGATAAGCCGATTTCCCAAAAACCTGCCGAGGTCCGGATGGGCAACGGAAAGGGCAATCCTGAGTACTACGTGGCGGAGATCCAGCCCGGCAAAGTGCTCTACGAGATGGACGGGGTGGATGAGGCGCTTGCCCGCGAGGCATTTCGTCTGGCGGCAGCAAAACTGCCGCTGTCCACGACCTTTGTCACCCGTCAGCCCGGCCGATAAGTCGGGGATTGCTGGAGAGAGCTATGAATGCCACTGAACTAAGAACCAAGGATGACGCGGCCCTGGCCAAAGAGCTGGAAGAGTTGCTGCGAGCCCATTTCAACCTGCGGATGCAGCATGCTACCCAGCAGCTGGCCAATACCGCTCAGCTCACCGCTGTGCGTCGTGACATCGCGCGGGTGAAGACCCTGATCCGTGAAAGGAAGGCCGCATGAGCCCCGCCAACGATAAGGCAGTACCCAAGCGGACCCTGGTGGGCCGCGTGGTCAGCGACAAGATGAATAAAACCGTGACGGTACTGGTCGAGCGCCGGGTTCAGCACCCGTTGTATGGCAAGTTCGTGGCGAAATCCAAGAAATACCATGCCCATACGGCTGAAGGCGGCCTGAAGGTGGGCGATGTGGTCGAGATCGCTGAGACCCGGCCAATCTCCAAGACCAAGTCCTGGGCTGTCACCCGGCGAATTTCGGAGGCGATCGTTATCTGACGGGCCGGCTGGCCGGCTTAAGTTGCCGAATGACCAGCTTTCCCGTTAAAATCGAGGGCTTTTCGCAGTAAAGCTTTAACGTTGTTGCAGTGAGGTGGGGCTGACCGGTCAATCCGGCTGGCCTTGTGTGTCAACCCGAATGCGGGACCAAGACTGATCGCCGTGTGCCCGGCAATGGGCAAGAGGGTGATTAAGTTGGGAAGAGAAAATCATGATTCAGATGCAATCGCGTCTGGACGTCGCCGATAACACCGGTGCGCGTTCAGTCATGTGTATCAAGGTCCTTGGTGGATCAAAGCGTCGCTATGCCGGCGTCGGCGATGTCATCAAGGTGAGCATTAAAGATGCGGCCCCCCGTGGCCGGGTCAAAAAAGGCGAGATCTACAACGCCGTGGTGGTCCGCACCGCGAAGGGTGTCCGCCGTCCGGATGGCTCGCTCATCAAGTTTGATGGCAATGCAGCGGTGCTTCTGAATGCCAAGCTCGAGCCGATCGGCACGCGAATTTTCGGGCCCGTGACCCGCGAGCTGCGCACTGAGCGTTTTATGAAGATCGTTTCGCTTGCTCCTGAGGTGATCTGATATGGAAAAATTTCGAAAAGGCGATGAGGTCATCGTCTTGACCGGCAAAGATAAAGGCAAACGGGGCGTGGTATCGCGCCGCGTTGGCCCCGAGCATCTCTTGGTCGAAGGCGTCAATGTCGTTAAGAAACATGTCCGCCCCAACCCGATGAAAAATACGACCGGCGGCATTGAATCGAAAGCGATGCCAATTAATCAATCGAATGTGGCCATCTTCAACCCAGCCACGCAGAAGGCGGATCGCGTGGGCGTGAAGACCGAGGGCGAGAAAAAAGTCCGCGTCTTTCGCTCTAACGGCGAGCCGCTCCCAAATCCCAACGTGGCGTAACGCAAAGGAAACATCATGGCGCGTTTGCAAGCACATTACCGGGAAAAAATTGTTCCAGAGCTCAAGTCAAAGTTTGGCTACAAGAGCGTGATGGAAGTGCCCCGGCTGACCAAGATCACCCTGAATATGGGCCTGTCCGAGGCCGTGGCCGATAAGAAAATTATTGAGCATGCGGTGGGCGATATGACAAAAATCGCCGGCCAAAAGCCGGTCGTCACCAAGGCCCGCAAAGCGATTGCTGGTTTCAAAATTCGCGAGGGCTATCCGATCGGCTGCATGGTCACGCTGCGCGGATCCCGGATGTATGAATTCCTGGACCGTTTCATCACCATCGCACTGCCCCGTGTCCGCGATTTCCGCGGTATTTCGGGCAAGGCATTCGATGGCCGTGGCAACTACAACATCGGCGTGAAAGAGCAAATCATCTTCCCCGAGATTGAGTACGACAAAATCGACACCCTGCGTGGACTGAACATCAGTATTACCACCACGGCAAAGACCGACGAAGAAGCAAAGGCGCTGCTGACTGCCTTCCGCTTCCCTTTCCGCAACTAATTCACGGACCCCTGAGGACAATCTCATGGCAAAGCTGTCATTAATCAATCGCGAGAAAAAGCGCGAGATGCTGGTTAAGAAATATGCGGCAAAGCGCGCAGCGCTTCACGCCGTTATTGCAGACCAGTCTAAATCCGAAGAAGAGCGCTACGAGGCGCGGCTGGCGTTGCAGAAACTGCCCCGCAATTCGAACCCCACGCGTCTTCGCAACCGTTGTGAGCTGACGGGCCGTCCGCGCGGCACGTTCCGAATGTTTGGGCTCGGCCGGGCCAAGATCCGCGAAATTGCGTTCCGCGGTGAAGTCCCTGGCCTGACCAAGGCCAGCTGGTAAGAGGGGAATCCGATATGAGCATGAGTGATCCCATTGCCGATATGTTTACCCGTATTCGCAATGCCCAGCGGGTGGAGAAGCCCTCTGTGGCGATGCCGGCATCGAAGTTGAAAATCGCAATCGCGACCCTGCTGAAGGACGAAGGCTACATTGAACATTTCAATGTCCATCAGTCCGGCGCCAAATCTGATCTGGAGATCGGCCTGAAGTATCACGCCGGCCGCCCTGTGATTGAGCGCATTGAGCGGGTCAGCCGTCCCGGCCTGCGCATTTATAAAAACCGCCACCAGCTGCCCACTGTCATGAATGGCCTGGGCGTGGCGATTGTTTCCACGCCCAAGGGCCTGATGACCGATCGTAAAGCCCGCGCAACCGGGCTGGGCGGTGAAGTCATCGGCATCGTTGCGTAAGGGGAATCAACATGTCACGTATTGCGAAATACCCTGTTGCCCTGCCCTCGGGTACCGAGGCCATCATCTCGGCGGATGCCATCACGGTCAAAGGCCCACTCGGCTCGCTGACCCAGGCCTTGAAGGGTGAGGTCGACGTCAAGCTCGACAGCGGAACCATTACCTTTGCTGCC
This sequence comes from uncultured Bordetella sp., assembly GCA_964440375.1. Classification (GTDB taxonomy): domain Bacteria; phylum Pseudomonadota; class Gammaproteobacteria; order Burkholderiales; family Burkholderiaceae_A; genus Lacustribacter. Next base: position 7,839 of record CAYTRY010000005.1, read on the forward strand.
AAAGACAGTTCGCGCCATGCCAAAGCAATGAGCGGCACGGTGCGGGCCTTGGTGGCCAATATGGTCCACGGCGTATCGAAGGGCTTTGAGCGCAAGCTCAGCCTCGTCGGTGTGGGCTATCGCGCCCAGGCCCAAGGCGATGCGCTGAATCTTTCGCTGGGCTTTTCTCACCCCGTGGTTCACAAAATGCCGAAAGGCATTAAGGCGGAGACTCCGACCCAGACTGACATCGTGATCAAAGGCATTGATCGACAGCAGGTGGGCCAGGTGGCCGCCGAAGTCCGCGCCTATCGTCCGCCCGAGCCCTACAAAGGCAAAGGCGTTCGGTATGTGGACGAGGTGGTGGTCATTAAAGAGACCAAGAAAAAATAAATCGCCTCAAGACAAGAGCAGATCAGGAATTCGATCATGGATAAAAAACAAAGCAGACTCCGTCGTGCACGTCAGACCCGCCTCAAGATTGCGCAGCTGCGGGTCAATCGTCTGGCAGTGCATCGGACCAATACCCACATCTACGCCAGCATCATCGATGCTTCGGGCTCCAAGATTCTGGTGTTCGCCTCAAGCCTTGAGCCGGAGCTGCGTAAAACCCTGGCCGGCAAGGGCAGCAATATCGCGGCGGCAACAGCAGTTGGCAAGCGCGTTGCCGAAAAAGCCAAGGCCGCTGGCATTACCAGTGTTGCGTTTGATCGCTCAGGCTTTAAGTACCACGGCCGTGTGAAGGCCTTAGCCGATGCCGCCCGCGAAGGCGGACTGCAGTTCTGATCTCGCAACGACAACTCGGAGCTTTCTAATGGCAAAGATGCAAGCAAAAGTGACCACCGAAGACCGTGATGACGGAATGCGCGAGAAGATGATCTCCGTGAACCGCGTCACCAAGGTCGTCAAGGGTGGCCGTATTCTCGGATTCGCCGCGTTGACGGTGGTGGGTGATGGCGATGGCCGCATTGGCATGGGCAAGGGCAAGTCCCGTGAGGTGCCGGTCGCAGTCCAGAAGGCGATGGATGAGGCCCGCCGCAAGATGATCAAAATCCCCTTAAAAGGTGGCACCTTTCATCACAGCGTGACCGGCAAGCACGGCGCTTCGACCGTGATGATTTCACCTGCACAAAAAGGTACCGGCATCATTGCGGGTGGTCCGATGCGGGCCATCTTTGAAGTGCTGGGCGTGACCGACGTGGTCGCCAAGAGCCTCGGCTCTACCAATCCTTACAACATGGTGCGTGCAACCTTAAATGGGCTGCGCCATATGCAGACGCCTGCCGAGGTCGCCAACAAGCGCGGCCTGTCGGTCGAGCAGATGCTGAACTGACCGGAGCGCTCTTATGGAAAAGAAAACCCTCAAGGTGACGCTGGTTAAAAGCCCGATTGGCACGCGCGAGTCCCATCGCGCGACGGTCCTCGGCCTTGGCTTAAAAAAGCTTCATCAGAGCCGCACGCTGGAAGACACACCGGCAGTGCGCGGCATGATTAATAAAGTCTCTTACCTCGTGCGGGTGGAGTAACACCATGACTGAACAGAACAAAGATTCGATGCGCCTAAACACCATCGCCCCGGCCGAGGGTTCGAAGCATCCCAAGCGCCGTGTGGGCCGCGGTATCGGCTCTGGCCTCGGCAAGACAGCAGGCCGTGGACATAAGGGCCAGAAATCACGCTCCGGCGGTTTTCATAAAGTGGGCTTTGAGGGCGGCCAGATGCCCCTGCATCGTCGCCTGCCCAAGCGCGGGTTCAAGGCGCCCTTTGCCCGTTTTAATGCCGAAGTGCGGCTTTCTGATTTGCAGGCCCTGCCGATTGATGAGATTGATCTTCTGGCGCTCAAGCAGGCCGGCGTGGTGGCTGAGCTCACGCGATCTGCCAAGGTCATTAAATCGGGTGAGCTGTCTCGCAAAGTGACCCTGCGCGGCTTAGGCGTTACCGCCGGTGCGAAGGCAGCCATCGAGGCAGCCGGCGGCAAGGTGGAACCCCTGCCCGAGGCCGCCCCGGTCAAGAAGCTGCCGAAGAAATCGGCCTGATTCAACGTCGCACAAGGGATCCTGATTCATGGCCGTTGCCAACGCTCTGAAAACCGACCGTTACGCTGATCTGCGTAAGCGGCTGGTCTTTTTGTTGCTGGCACTGGTGGTCTATCGGATTGGTGCCCATATTCCGGTGCCCGGCATTGACCCCGATCAGCTGGCCCAGCTGTTTAAGTCACAGGCCGGCGGCATTCTTGGGCTGTTTAATATGTTTTCGGGGGGCGCCTTGTCGCGCTTTACCGTATTTGCCTTGGGCATCATGCCGTACATCTCTGCGTCGATCATCATGCAGCTGATGACGGTGGTCTCGCCCCACCTTGAGGCCCTGAAAAAAGAGGGCGAAGCAGGCCGCAGAAAAATCACGCAGTACACACGCTATGCCACCGTTGGTTTGGCGATTGTTCAGGCCATCGGAATTTCGGTGGCCCTCGAGTCCCAGCCTGGTCTGGTGGTGGATCCGGGCCTAATGTTTCGATTTGTGACGGTGGTATCTCTGGTCACCGGCACCATGTTTTTGATGTGGCTCGGCGAGCAGATCACCGAGCGCGGCCTGGGTAATGGGATCTCAATCATCATCTTCGCAGGCATCGCCGCAGGTCTGCCGAGCGCCCTGGGCGGACTCTTTGAGCTTGTGCGAACCGGCTCCATGAGCGCGATCGTGCTGCTCTTTATCGTATTTCTAGTTGTGCTGGTGACCGCATTCGTTTGTTTTGTTGAGCGTGGACAGCGCAAGATTCTGGTGAATTACGCCAAGCGCCAGGTCGGCAATAAAGTCTATGCGGGCCAGACCTCTCATCTGCCGTTAAAGCTCAATATGTCGGGCGTTATTCCGCCGATTTTTGCCTCCAGCATCATTCTCTTTCCCGCCACATTGTCGTCTTGGTTCAGTTCGGGCGAGGGCGGCATGCGCTGGCTGTCGGACATCGCGGCATCGTTATCGCCGGGGCAGCCGCTGTACATCGCCTTGTATGCGGCCGCAATTGTCTTTTTCTGCTTTTTCTATACCGCCCTGGTGTTTAACAGCAAAGAGACCGCCGATAACCTGAAAAAATCAGGCGCTCTCATTCCGGGAATTCGTCCGGGCGATCAGACCGCGAAATTTATCGACAAGATTCTGATGCGCCTGACCCTGGTGGGTGCGGCCTACATCACTCTGGTCTGCATGCTGCCCGAGTTTTTAGTGTTGAAGTGGAATGTGCCGTTTTACTTCGGCGGCACCTCGTTGCTGATTATCGTGGTGGTCACGATGGACTTCATGGCGCAGGTGCAGGCCTACATGATGTCGCAGCAGTACGACAGCCTGCTGAAGAAGTCGCATTTCAAAACAGGAGGGTTCGCGCGGTAATGGCGAAAGATGATGCGATACAGATGCAGGGAGAGGTCATTGAGAACCTGCCCAATGCGACGTTTCGCGTGAAATTGGAAAACGGCCATGTCGTTCTGGGCCATATCTCCGGCCGGATGCGGATGCACTACATCCGTATTCTTCCCGGCGATAAGGTCACGGTCGAGATGACCCCCTACGATTTAACCCGCGCACGGATTGTGTTCCGTGCCAAGTAAGAAAAGAGGAAACGGCCTATGAAAGTGTTGGCATCCGTTCGGCGTATCTGCCGTAACTGCAAGATTATTCGTCGCCATGGCGTGGTCCGCGTGATCTGTACAGATCCGCGTCACAAGCAGCGCCAGGGCTAACTTTAGGGAAATCAGGAGCACACCATGGCACGTATTGCCGGCATCAACATCCCGAACCATCAACATGCAGAGATCGGCCTGACCGCGATCTTCGGCATTGGACGCCCCCGGGCCCGCGATATTTGCGACGCGGCTGGCGTTCCCTATGCGAAGAAAGTCAAGGATCTGACCGACGACGAGCTCGAGCGTCTGCGGGCCGAGGTCGGAAAACTCACCACCGAGGGTGATCTGCGCCGTGAGGTTTCAATGAGCATCAAGCGGCTCATGGACCTCGGCTGCTATCGCGGCATGCGTCATCGCCGAGGCCTGCCGGTTCGCGGCCAGCGGACCCGTACCAACGCGCGTACCCGCAAAGGCCCGAAAAAGGCCGCAGCGTCACTGAAGAAATAAGTCTCGAGAGGCAAGATCATGGCAAAAGCAGGCACGACGACTGGCGCATCACAGCGCACCCGTAAAAAAGTTCGTAAAAACGTAACCGATGCGGTAGCGCACATCCATGCGTCATTTAACAACACCATCATCACCATCACTGACCGGCAGGGCAATGCGCTTTCCTGGGCCAGCAGCGGCGGTGCGGGATTTAAAGGCTCGCGTAAAAGCACGCCGTTTGCGGCTCAGGTGGCTGCCGAGTCCGCTGGCCGTGTGGCCCTTGAGTGTGGTGTGAAAAACATCGAGGTCCGCATTACGGGTCCCGGCCCTGGCCGTGAGTCGACGGTGCGTGCGCTGAATGCGCTGGGCATCAAGGTGACACAGATTTCGGATATCACACCGGTGCCGCACAACGGCTGCCGGCCCCCGAAGCGCCGTCGCATTTAATTTTTGTAGTACAGGCCCCGGCCGCTTCTGCGGGCCGGGTTATTGAAAGACCACCGTCGGAGATTGCTCTGACATTTCGCAGCCGTTGTAATGCTGCGTTTTTCGAAAAAGGAATCGAAGTGGCACGTTATTCTGGACCACGTTGTAAGTTATCTCGGCGAGAAGGCACCGACCTTGGGCTGAAAAGCGCCCGACGCTCGCTTGACTCAAAATGTAAGCAAGACAGTAAGCCCGGCCAGCATGGCCGCACTTCAGGCGCGCGCCTGTCGGACTACGGCAAGCAGCTGCGCGAAAAACAAAAAGTAAAGCGCATCTACGGCATGCTGGAGCGCCAGTTCCGCCGTTATTTTGCCAATGCCAGCCAGGCCAAGGGCAATACGGGCGAGAGCCTGCTGCAGTTATTAGAGTCGCGGCTCGATAACGTCGTGTATCGCATGGGCTTTGGTTCGACCCGGGCCGAGGCCCGTCAGCTGGTCAGCCATCGGTCCATTCTGGTCAATGGCAAGTGCGTGAATATTCCCTCGGCCCATATCCGGCCGAACGATGTCATCTCGCTTACCGACAAATCAAAGGCCCAGGCCCGCGTGATCTCTTCGGTGCAGCTGGCCGAACAGAATGGGTTTCCCGCCTGGGTCTCGGTGGATCCGAAAAAGATGGAGGGCATTTTCAAACAGCTGCCCGATCGCTCAGATCTGCCCGCCGATATCAATGAGAGCTTGATTGTTGAGTTGTACTCACGCTAATCACCGCGAAGGAACCGTATGCAAACAGCATTTCTAAAGCCGCGCATTATTGAAGTTGAGCCGACTGGTACGAATTCGGCCAAGATCGTGATGGAGCCCTTTGAGCGGGGATTCGGCCACACGCTGGGCAATGCCCTGCGTCGTGTGCTGCTCTCTTCCATGGAGGGCTTCGCACCAACCGAGGTGCAGATCGCAGGCGTGGTCCATGAGTACTCCACGATTGAAGGTGTTCAAGAAGATGTCGTGGATCTGCTGCTCAATCTTAAGGGCGTCGTGTTTGATCTCGAGGGCCGCAATGACGTTCTGATCTCGCTGCGCAAGCAGGGTGGCGGCGTTGTGAAGGCCTCCGATTTTGATCTTCCGCATGATGTCAAGGTGATCAATCCCGATCACGTGCTGGCCCATGTGTCGGATAACACCAAACTCGAGTTGCAGGTTCGGGTTGAGAAAGGCCGTGGCTATGTGCCAGGCACGCTCAGGACAATGGCCGACGAGGGCAGCCGTGCGATCGGCCGCATCGTGCTGGATGCATCGTTCTCGCCGATTCGTCGCGTGAGCTACACCGTAGAGAGCGCCCGTGTTGAGCAGCGTACCGACCTGGATCGACTGGTCATCGAGGTGCAGACCAATGGCGTGATCAACCCCGAGGATGCCGTTCGTCGGGCAGCCCGAATTCTGGTGGACCAGCTCTCTGTGTTTGCTGCCCTTGAAGGCGGCGAGCAGGTCGCTGAGGCAGGCCGCGGCGTGAGCGTGGATCCGATGTTGCTGCGCCCGGTCGATGACCTGGAGCTCACCGTGCGTTCGGCCAACTGCCTGAAGGCAGAGAGCATTTATTACATCGGTGATTTGATTCAGCGGACCGAAAACGAGCTGCTCAAGACCCCGAATCTTGGCCGTAAGTCGTTAAATGAAATCAAAGAGGTCCTCGCCTCGCGTGGCCTGACTCTCGGCATGAAGCTTGAGAACTGGCCGCCCGCAGGAATGGATCGTTAATTAACAGTAATGACTTCGGGGGCCGTTTCCGGCTCCCGGATGTTTGAGGAGAATTTCATGCGTCACCGTCTCGGATTACGCAAACTAAATCGAACCTCCAGCCATCGGCTGGCGATGCTGCGCAATATGGCCAATGCCCTGCTGCGTCACGAGTCCATCCGGACCACACTTCCCAAGGCCAAAGAGCTGCGCAAAGTGGTTGAGCCCCTGATTACGATGGGCAAGAGTCCAACGCTGGCCAACCGGCGGCTTGCCTTTGATCGGCTCCGCGATCGCGAAATCGTGAGCAAGCTATTTGCAGAGATCGGTCCCCGGTATGCATCGCGTCCAGGCGGCTACTGCAGGATTCTGAAGTTTGGATTCCGGCCCGGCGATAACGCGCCAATGGCCCTCATGGAGTTGGTGGATCGGCCTGAGCCTGCTGCTGAGGCTGCCCCGGTTGAGCAGAAGGCTGCCTGAGCGATTCAGCGCTGGCCTTCTTTTAGCCACTTGGCAACGGTGGGTGCAAAATAAGTCAGCACCCCATCGGCACCCGCCCGCTTAAAAGCGAGCATCGACTCCAGAACAACTTTCTTCTCATCCAGCCAGCCATTGGCGCATGCAGCCTTGAGCATGGCGTACTCTCCGCTGACTTGATAAGCAAAGGTTGGCATGCCGAAGGTTTCTTTCACGCGCCAGACAATATCCAGATAGGGCATGCCCGGCTTGACCATCACCATATCGGCGCCTTCTTCGATATCGAGGGCGACCTCACGTAGGGCCTCATCGGTGTTGGCGGGATCCATCTGATAAGTTTTCTTATCGGACTTTCCGAGCTGGGCCGCACTGCCAACGGCATCACGAAATGGCCCATAAAAGGCAGAGGCATATTTGGCCGCATACGACATGATGCGGGTGTGAATCAGCCCCTCGGACTCAAGCGCCCGGCGAATCGCACCGATCCGTCCATCCTGCATATCGGAGGGCGCAACAATATCGACGCCACACCGGGCCTGCGCCAGGGCCTGATCGGTGAGCACCTTGACGGTTTCATCATTGAGGATTCGGCCCGCATCATCAATCAGGCCATCCTGCCCATGGCTGGTGTACGGATCCAGGGCAACGTCGGTCATGATTCCGATCTCAGGCACATGTTTTTTTAGCGACTCAACCGCACGAGGGATCAGCCCTGCGGGATTGCAGGCCTCGCGGCCATCCGGCGTTTTTTTGCTGGGGTCGATCACCGGAAATAAGGCCAGCACCGGAATGCCGAGTGCGGCGGACTGCTCGGCGATTGGGAGCAGCCGGTCTAAGCTGACGCGGCTGACCCCGGGCATGGACGGCACAGCCTCGGACTGGTCCCTGCCCTCGGTCAGAAAGACCGGATAGATCAGATCTTTTGCTGACAATGAGTGCTCGCTCACAAGGTCTCGGGACCAGGCGTCGCGCCGGTTTCGGCGCATTCTCATCATGGGGAATTGGGCCATGGATCTTATTTCCACTTATCTTGTGTGGTTATTATTGGAAAGTTTTCTGTCTTGGACATATCATGAACACAGGCGACTTGTCGTCTCCCGCTTCTCCTCCCTGAGCGGGTGCCTAACCCATTTAGGCGTTCCCGCCCGGCGATCACCTCGCCGGGTTTTTTTTTGCAACCTTCGGCTCTGGCTGGGCAGATGGCAGGTGCCACCATTGTGCAATTTTTTCGACCGCCTCGTCGCGGCCCAGTCGCTGGGAGGCCGAAAAAAGGCTGACCGAGCAGTTTCTTCCCCAGGATGCTTTTTCTGCAGCAATCAGTCTGCGGGCCTGTGCCAGGGCTATCGATTGCGCGTTGCGGGTGAGTTTGTCGGCCTTTGTGAGCAGCACATGAATCGGCCGATTGCGGTGGTCGAACCATTGCAGCATTTGTCGATCAAGCGGGCCGAAGGGATGGCGAATATCCATGACCAGAATCAGGCCAACCAGGCTGGGCCGCGTCTCCAGAAATGTTGCAAGCTCCCGCTGCCAGCGGGCCTTGACTGCCTGGCTGACGGCCGCATAGCCATAGCCCGGCAGATCAACAAGCCGGCCGACCTCCTGCTCGTGGTGGTGCAGGGTGAAAACATTCATCAGCTGGGTGCGCCCTGGGGTCTTGCTGCTAAAGGCGAGCCGTCGGCGGTTGCAGATTAAATTCATGGCCGATGACTTACCTGCATTGGAGCGGCCAGCGATGGCGATCTCGCCGGGGCCGTCGGCGGGCAGTTCGGCTGTTTTCGATGCGCTGGTCAGAAAGCTGATGTTTTGGATCCAATCCTTCAGAGGCGGCATTATTCCGGGGGCTGACGCGGTCATCTCGGCGGTGGACTCGACTAAAATACGACGGTTCAATGTGATCGTTGCTGGGAGTGATTATGCGTTGCAAGTTTGACATGGTTCATAAGCGTCTTAGCGTGCTGAAAAATGCACTGCGGGCATCGTTGTCAGTGGCCTTGCTTTCATCGGCCATGGTGGTGGGCATCTCAACATCGGCAATGGCCGCTGATCCCGTGGCAACAAAGAAACCCGTTGATATCGCCAAAGGCAAGGCAGCGGCAGCAGCGGTCTGCGCAGGCTGTCACATGCCCGATGGCAACAGCATGATTGCTCAGAACCCGATTCTTGCCGGACAGCATGCTGCCTACATTGAAAAGCAGCTCGTTAACTTCCGCTTAAAGCCAGGTGCCAAGGCCCCGGAGCGTAACAACGCCATCATGCAGGGCTTTGCCACCATGCTCTCTGAAGAAGACATGCGCAATCTTGGCGCTTTTTATGCATCGCAGACACCGAAATCCGCCTCGCCCAAGCGCAAAGATTTGGTTGCAGCAGGCGAGCGCATTTATCGGGCAGGTGTTCCGGAAAAGGGTTTGCCGGCTTGTGCAGGATGTCATGGCCCTGGTGCTGCGGGGATTCCTGCCCAGTATCCGAGACTTGCAGGCCAGCATCCGGAATACACCGAGGCCACGTTGAATGCATTCCGCGGCGGCCAGCGCAAAAACAGCAGCCAGATGACCACCATCGCCTCGAAGATGTCGGACGCCGAGGTGGCCGCAGTCTCCGAGTACGTTGCCTCACTGCGCTGATGGCGTGAGCGGCCTGTAGGGCGCGGCCTGTCCGTTCGCTTGCGACGCGCACATGAATCAGACGCCTGCATCCCTTGAAGGGGCCGATTCGTCGGGCCCTTCAACCGCTGGCCTAGAACTCAAAGCCCAACATCCGCTTGTCGCGGAGGCTGTCGAGCTCCTCAGCTCAATGCGTTTTGCAATCTCCGCCCTGGTGGTGGTCTGTATTGCCAGCGCGATTGGCACCATCGTTGGCCAGAATGCGCCCTCCATCAATTATGTGAATCAATTCGGCGCATTTTGGGCCGAGGTATTTTCCGCGCTCGATGTGGTGCGGGTTTATAACGCCCCCTGGTTTCTGGTTGTCATGGGCCTGATGCTGGTCTCAACGAGCCTGTGTCTGATTCGCAATACACCCAAGATGCTCCGAGAGGCCCGCTCTTGGCGTGACCAGGTCCGTGATTCCACCTTTCCTGCATTTAAGCATCGGGCGGCGGTTGCGCTTACCGCGTCATCGGCGGAGCAGCGCTTGGCGGAATTTTCATTGGCCCTTCGTGAGCGTGGTTATCGTCTGCGGGCCGCAGCGCCGCAGGCAGCCGGCCGGCTGCCCTTACTGGTTGCGCGCAAGGGCACGTCGAATCGGCTGGGTTATATCTCGGCCCATCTCGCGATTGTGGTGATCTCTTTGGGTGGCCTCCTGGACAGCGAATTGCCGCTTCGGACCATGGCCTGGTGGACCGATAAAGCCCCGCTGCAGATGAATCAATTTCAAGGCAATGAAGTTCCGGGCAGCGCACGGCTGCCAGCGCATACGCCGAGCTATCGGGCCAATTCACTGGTTCCCGAGGGCGGCACCACGGATGTTGCGGTGGTATCGCAGGGCAATGGCTCACTGCTCTTGGACCTGCCCTTTGAATTGCATCTCAAGCAGTTTCGTATCGAGTACTACCCCACCGGCATGCCCAAGCTTTTTGCAAGTGATGTCGTTTTAAAAGACAAAGAAACGGGCCAAGAGAAGACCGCCACCATTGAAGTTAACAAGCCCCTGATCCACCGGGGTGTGGCGATTTATCAGTCAAGTTTTGATGATGGCGGCTCCCATCTCAAACTGACTGCGTATCCGATGGCGGGCCCGATCCGCAGCGGACTGCCGGTGGAGCTGACGGTCGGGCAGAGCGTTGGCCTGAAAAATTCCCAGAGCAATCTCTCTTTGGAGCTCACGGGATTTAAGCCGATTAATGTTGAGAACATGGGCGAACCGCCGGATGACCGCGAGGCCGAAGACCCGTTTAAAAAACATGTCGCTACCGTGTTGTCGCCTGCCTTGAATTCCGAAAAATCCAAGCAGCTGCGCAATGTTGGGCCATCGATCAACTACAAGCTTCGCGATGCCAGTGGTCAGGCCAAAGAGTTTCATACCTACATGCTGCCGATCGAGCTTGAGGGCGCGCGGGTCTATCTGGCGGGCGTGCGCAACTCGCCGGATGAGCAGTTTCGTTATCTTCGTATTCCTGCCGACGCAAAAGACTCCCTTGATGAATTCATGCGGCTGCGGGCTGCGATGGCGGATCCCACCCTGCGGGCGGCGGCCTCACGCCGGTTCGCGGCCCAGTCGGCGCCTGCAAATGTCTCAGCAACGCTGGCCGAAAGCGCCCAGAAGGCCTTGGAGGCCGTCGCGGAAGGGGGCATCAATCAGTTGGGGCAGCTGCTGGAAAAAACAGTGCCCGAGGCCGAGCGCGAGCGGGCTGCCGAGGTCGTGCTGCGGCTTCTCACCGGCGCTTTTTGGGAGCTCTGGCAGCAGGCCCGCACCAGAGATGGCCTTCGGCCCCTTGAGCGCAATGAAGACAATGTCCGGTTTGCACAGCTGGCCCTCAATGCGGTGAGCGATGCCCAGCTCTTTGATGCGCCCCTGCTGGTGGCGCTCAATGATTTTCAAGAGGTCAAGGCCAGTGTGTTTCAAGTCACCCGCTCGCCGGGCAAGACCACCGTCTACATAGGGTGTCTGTTGCTCACGCTGGGCGTTTTCGCGATGCTCTATGTCCAGGAGCGTCGGGTCTGGCTGTGGTCTCAGAATCAGGGGGACGAAGTCGAGCTAAAAATGGCCGCCTCGACACCCCGCCAGACTGTCGATTTTGAAAAGGAATTTTCCGCTCTGGCAGCGGTCTTATCGGCCAACGGAGAACGTCGAACATGAATACAGCCTCATCCACATTGAACCCCACTGATGGTTTTTTGATCCGGCGCTGGGGCCTCTGGGATTTAGGCTTCGGCCTGCTGGCTGCCCTTGGGGCAGCCTTTGCCACCCAACGCTATGCCGCATTCATGGACATCTATGAACTGGTCATTCTCTGGTGTTGTGTGCCGGCGGCTGTTTTACTGGGCTATTTCTGGGCCGCGCTTCGGCCGTTTTTTATTGGATGTGCGGCGGCTTCGATTCTTGCAGTGGCAATGTATGGCGGGACTGCGGCGTCCGCAGAAAGTAATTTTCTTCTGAAGTATTTCCTGGCCTCACAGTCCGCCATCCTCTGGATGTGTGCCTTGTTCGCTTTTGCCACTGTTTCGTACTGGGTTGGCCTCTTCGCTCAGGGCCAGACGGCCCTATGGATGGGCAGCCTGCTGACCTGGTCGGCCTGCGTGATGGGATCGATTGGCCTGCTGGTGCGTTGGTATGAGTCGTATCTGATTAGCCCCGATGTTGGCCATATTCCGGTCAGCAATCTCTACGAAGTCTTCATTTTGTTTGCGGTGATCACCGCGATGTTTTATCTCTACTACGAAGGCCGCTACAAGACGCGCAGCCTGGGCGGGTTTGTCTCGCTCATTATCACTGCTGCAGTCGCATTTTTGCTTTGGTATATCGTGGCCCGTTCTGGCCATGAAATTCAGCCGCTGGTCCCCGCCCTGCAGTCGTGGTGGATGAAGATTCATGTGCCCGCCAACTTTGTGGGCTACGGCACGTTTTCCTTGGCGGCCATGGTGGGCTTTGCGTATCTGATTAAAGAAAATGCCCACACGACTTCCACTTGGAAGCTTGCGCCATTGTTTATTCTTGGCGTGCTCCTGTGTGCTGAGCCGCTGGTCTTTCGTCGCTCAGGCCTGCCCGATTACTGGGCCCTGTATTTCGGATTTTCTGCAGCCTTTATCGGCGCCGTGATTGCGTTGCGACGACGCATCGGCGCAGCCCTTCCGGCCCTTGAGGTGCTGGACGATGTCATGTATCGGGCCATTGCAGTGGGCTTTGCATTTTTTACCGTCGCCACCATTCTCGGAGCGCTCTGGGCAGCGGAGGCCTGGGGAACGTATTGGCAGTGGGACCCCAAGGAGACCTGGGCGCTGATTGTCTGGCTGAATTACGCTGCCTGGCTGCATCTGCGCATGATGAAGGGCCTGCGGGGCCAGGTGGCCGCCTATTGGTCCTTGATCGGTTTGCTGATTACTGGATTTGCATTTCTAGGTGTGAACATGTTCCTCTCTGGATTGCATTCCTATGGCACGCTCTGATGCAAAGCGTTTAATCCGCGGCGATCACCTGTCGGGCCAGATCACGCCCGAGTCGGTGGTTCATCGCCGGCGCGCGATTCTGCTGGCCGGTGCTGCACTGACTGCAGCAGGCCCGGGCCTGCTGCAGGCCTCGACACCGAAGCCCGCCTCTGCCTATGCACCACTTGCCGCAAAGCCGAGTCGCTACTCGATTCTTGAGCGGCCCGTGCCGTTTGAAGAGGCATCCACCTATAACAATTTCTATGAATTCGGCCTCGAAAAGGAAGACCCTGCAGAGCGGGCTCCGGGCCGTCTAAAGACTTCACCATGGAAAGTCACTGTTGAGGGCTTGGTCGCGCGGCCTCGCGAATTCGATATTGACGAATTAAGAAAGCTTGCGCCGATGGAGGAGCGCATCACGCGCCTGCGCTGTGTCGAGGGCTGGTCCATGGTGATTCCTTGGGTGGGCTATTCGCTGTCAGAGTTGATTCGGCGGGTCCAGCCGCTGGGCTCTGCAAAATTTATTGAATTCACTACCCTGGCGGATCCTAAGCAGATGCCGGGCCTGTCTTACCGTGCCCTGCGCTGGCCCTATCGCGAGGGCCTGCGCATGGATGAGGCCCAGCATCCATTATCACTGCTAACCTTTGGCATGTATGGCGTGATGTTGCCTGAGCAAAATGGTGCGCCACTTCGGCTCATGGTGCCGTGGAAGTATGGCTTTAAGAGTAGCAAGTCGATTGTCAAGATTCGGTTTGTAGAGGCCCAGCCGCCAACACTCTGGACACTCACTGCGCCAAAAGAATACGGCTTTTACGCCAATGTAAATCCCGAGGTCGCCCATCCACGCTGGTCACAGGCCACAGAGCGCGTCTTGGGCACTGATGCCTTATTTGCCCCCCGGCGCAAGACCGAGCTTTTTAATGGTTATGCGGATCTGGTGGCACCGATGTATGCGGGCATGGATCTAAAGACCTTCTATTGATGTCACCGCGAACTGCATGGCAGCTGATCTGGCTGCTCTGCGCACTGCCGTTGGCCGACCTCGTGTTTCGGATTGCGGCCCAACAGCTGGGGGCCAATCCGCAGGAGGCAATTCTGAGAGCGACGGGCCTTTGGAGTCTGACGCTGCTTCTGGTCACACTCGGTGTAACGCCGTTTCGCCAGTGGCTGCGCTGGCCTGAATTGATTCCGTTGCGAAGAATGCTGGGCCTGTGGGCGTTCGGTTACGCCTGTATTCACCTGCTTGCATTCTGGGCCTTCGAGCATGATTTTGATCTGGCTGGTGTTGCCGCTGATGCATTCAAGCGGCCATTCGTGACAGTAGGGCTGCTGTCGTTTGGGCTCATGCTGCCAATGGCCTTGACCTCCAATACCGCCGCAATGCGACGCCTAGGCCGCGGATGGAAACGGCTACACCGTGTTATCTATGCAATTGCACTCTTGGCGTGCGTGCATTTTTTTCTACATCGGGCCGGCAAGAGCAACTTTATTGATCCAGCGATCGCAAGCGCGGTCGTGCTGATCCTTTTGGGATCAAGAATTTATTTTCGAAGATAGTCGGGAATCGATTCGGCCGCGATGAGGTCGGTGAACTCCTCTCGTCGGCGAATCAGGTGGGCCTGGCCCTGCGCATCAATCAATACCTCGGCAGCCCTCGGGCGGCTGTTGTAGTTCGAACTCATACTCATGCCGTAGGCGCCTGCTGAGAGCACCGCGAGCAGGTCGCCAGCGGAAAGCGCAAGCCGGCGGTCTCGGGCCATCCAGTCGCCACTCTCGCAGACCGGTCCGACCAGATCCCAGATGGCTTCCGGTGCGGCCGAGGGCGTGACTGCGACGACGCCATGCCATGCCTCATACAGCGCAGGCCGCATCAGATCATTCATGGCGGCATCGATAATCGCAAAATTCTTGTGCGGCCCCGGCTTTAATAAATCAACGCGCGTGAGCAGCACACCGGCATTGCCGACAATGGCCCGGCCAAATTCAAACAGGATTTCGGGCCGAGGACTGCGGCGTGTCTGCTGCCATTGCTGCAGCCGATCAAAAACCGCTGACAGAAGTGCCGCAGGCGTGGGCGGCGTCTCATCGTCATAGCAGATGCCCAGGCCGCCACCGAGATCAAGATGTTGAATCTCAATGCCTGTAGCGCTGAGCCGATCGGCAAGCGCAAGCACGCGATCCACCGCCTGCAGAAAGGGCGACAGGCTCGTGATCTGTGAGCCGATATGGCAGTCGATACCCGCGATCTGCACGCAAGGCATTGCCTTGGCCTGCCGATAGACCGCCTCGGCCTGATCCATGGGAATACCAAACTTATTCTCTTTGAGGCCTGTTGAGATATAGGGATGGGTCTTCGCATCGATATCGGGATTGACACGCAGTGAGATCGGCGCCACCCGCTTCAGTCGGGCTGCCACCTCTGCAACCCGATGCAGTTCCGCCTCGGATTCAATGTTGATGCATTTGATGTTGGCAGCTAAGGCGGCCGCGATCTCGGAGTCGGCTTTCCCAACCCCAGAAAACACGATTCGATCGGGCTGCCCTCCTGCCGCAAGCACCCGCTGGAGCTCGCCTACCGAGACAATGTCAAAGCCCGCACCCTGGGCGGCCAGCAGCGCAATTAAAGCGAGATTGGAATTCGCTTTTAACGCATAACAGATGAGCGCATTTTTTTCTGCGGCAGCCGCCGCGAATTGCTGATACGCCTGAAGCAGTGTCCGCTCGGAATAGACATAACAAGGCGTGCCAAAGGCCTGAGCAATCTCGGTCAGTGGCCGGCCCTCACAGCACAGCACGCCGGCTGAATTGCGATGAAAACGCGTCCCTGCAAGGGGGCCAGAGGATGCGGCGGTAGCATTCATTTTTTT
This sequence comes from uncultured Bordetella sp., assembly GCA_964440375.1. Lineage (GTDB taxonomy): Bacteria > Pseudomonadota > Gammaproteobacteria > Burkholderiales > Burkholderiaceae_A > Lacustribacter. The sequence goes on from CAYTRY010000005.1 coordinate 23,508, forward strand.
GGCGGCGGTGTCGACACGTTGGCGGGCGGACTGGATGATGCAGGGTCGGCTGCGTTGGCCGATGCTGGTGCAGGGAACTGGGGCTTGGGCAGGGTAAGCGGCCCCTTTTGGCCGCAGCCGACTAGAATCATCGCCATTAAGGGCGCGAGCCGATAGCCTAAGTTGCGCTTTCTATTCATGGAAGAGAAGTATGACCGAAACTGAATTTCTGGATCAGGCCGCCAAGGTCTGGGATGCAATCGAACGCAGGGCTGATGCATGGTCGCAGGACGACGACACTGAGATTGAATCAGGCCGTCATGGGCCCGTCCTGGAATTGGAGTTTCCCTCCGGCCGAAAGCTGGTCTTGAATTTGCAGACCCCGATGCAGCAGATTTGGCTTGCTTCGCCGCGCGGCGCATTTCATTTTGGATGGCAAGAGGGCGCCTGGATCGACACACGCTCGGGATCTGATTTTTGGAAGGTCTTTATGGAGCAGGCCAGCCTGGAGGCAGGCCGGCAGTTGGCCGACACCGACTAGGCCGTTTTATCTCAGGCCAACACTGGCCACGCCTACGCCCGGCCGGCTCTCCTGGGTGTAGAACTCGCCCCCGATATTCAGTACGCCATTGGGCATCGCGCGACTGCTGGCGGGCGCCTTGGCAAGCGCGACTTTGGCGAACTCCATCCAGATGGGCAGCGCAAGGCCGCCGCCAGTCTCGCGGTCGCCCAATTTTCTTGGCTGATCAAAACCCACCCAGGCCACTCCCACCATGCTGGCGTTATAGCCCGCGAACCAGGCATCCATGGAGTCATTGGTCGTACCCGTTTTGCCTGCCAGATCCGCGCGTCCCAGAGATAAGGCCCGCATCGCCGTTCCTGATCGCACGACCTCCTGCATCATGCTGTCGGCAATAAAGACATGCCGTGGATCCATCACCCGCTGACTCTCATTGCCTGCCTTGGTGGGCTGCGCCTTGGCCACGGTTTTTCCCTTGAGATCGACGATGCGATCGATCAGGTAGGGATTAATCCGAAAGCCGCCATTGGCAAAAACGGCATAGCCACCCGCCATTTGCATCAGGCTAACCGAGCCGGCGCCGAGCGCCATGGTGAGGTAGGGCGGATTCTTCTCGGGCTCAAATCCGAATCGTGTGATGAAGTCTTGCGCATATCGGGGGCCGATGGAGTGCAGCACACGGATCGAGACCATATTCTTCGATTTGGCCAAGCCGGTTCGCATACTCATCGGACCATCAAATTTCCCATCGTAATTTTTGGGCTCCCAGGCCTGGCCGCCGGTCTGGCCTGGATCAAACTGCACCGGCGCATCGTTGATGATGGTGGCCGGAGAAAACCCCCGATTTAAAGCGGCTGCATAGATAAAGGGCTTAAACGCAGACCCCGGCTGCCGCCAGGCCTGTGTGACACGGTTAAATTTATTGCGATTAAAGTCAAAGCCTCCCACCAGTGCGCGGACTGCGCCTGTCTGGGGATTTAATGCCACAAAGCCGGATTCGACTTCCGGCATTTGTGTAATTTCAAAGTTATTATCGGCCAGCCGCACAATGCGAACGACCGCGCCACGCCGCAGACGCTTTGCCGGCGGTGCCACTGAGGACAGGCCGGGGCTTGCAAACTTTAATCCATCACCCGAGATCTCGATCCGTTGGCCGCGGGCCCGACGAACCACGACCTTCGTATCGCTGACATCAATCACAATTGCAGTCAGCAGTTCATCGCTATCGGGCCGATCGTTTAAGGCGTCTTCGATCGCATCCTCTTGGGCGTCGCGCGCGCTTGGCAGTGTGATAAATGCCTCGGGCCCACGCCAGCCTTGGCGCCGGTCGTACTCCATCAGGCCATTGCGGACCGCTTTATGAGCGGCCCGCTGCTCTTCGGCTGTGATCGTGGTGTAGACCGTCAGGCCGCGGGTGTAGGCCTCTTCTTTGTATTGATCAAAGACCAGCTGGCGAACCATCTCAGCGATGTAGGGGGCCCGCACTGGGAAATCATCGATTCGGCCAATGACCGTGATTTTTTCTTTTTTCGCGGCCTCGGCCTGCCGTGGGTTAATGAGGCCAAGCTTCTCCATTCGGCCGAGCACGTAATGCTGCCGCAGTGTTGCCCGCCGCATATTGGCAGCTGGGTTAAATGCCGAGGGTGCCTTGGGCAGGCCCGCCAGCATTGCGGCCTCAGCCAGCGTGATTTGTGAGATCTCTTTGCCGAAATAGGTCTGTGAGGCCGCGGCAAAACCGTAGGCCCGCTTGCCCAGATAAATCTGATTTAAGTAAAGCTCAAGAATCTGATTCTTGGTGAGCTTGCGCTCGATTTCAGAGGCGAGCAGCACCTCATAGATTTTTCTTGTGAATGTTTTTTCTGATGATAGAAAAAAGTTTCTCGCGACCTGCATGGTGATGGTGCTGGCCCCCTGGGACTTGCTGCCGGAAAACACGTTGGCGACCATGGCACGGGCAATGCCGAGAAAATCAATGCCACGGTGCTGAAAGAAGGAGTCGTCTTCGGCGGCCAGAATGGCCTGCACCAGGACCTTGGGCACATCGGGCAGCCGGACCAGGCTGCGACGCTCTTCGCCAAACTCTCCGATCAGCACGCCATCGGCCGTCAGGACACGCAGCGGCATTTTCGGCTGGTAATCTGCCACGGCATTAATCGGCGGCAGTCGGGGGGTGGCCAGGGCGATCACCAGCAGGCCGATGGCCACAACTGCCACCAATGCCGCAATAAGAATTCCGAGCCAACGCAGGACCACACCCATAAGCGCAAGTGTATCGCCTGCTAGACTGCATTCCATGCGAAACATCGTGTTTATTGGCCTGATGGGCGCTGGAAAAACCACCGTGGGCAAGCGGCTGGCCAAGCGCCATGGGCTGCCGTTTCTGGATACGGATCAGGAAATCGAGCGGCGCTGTGGCGCGAGTGTCTCGACCATTTTCGATCTGGAGGGCGAGGCTGGCTTTCGTCGGCGTGAAGCAAAAATGATTGCGGAGGCGATGGCCCTTCAGGACACAGTCGTGACCACGGGCGGCGGCGCAATTTTGTTGGAAGAAAATCGCAAGGCCCTCAGCCAAGGATTTGTGATCTATCTGGATGCACAGCCGCAGCATCTCTGGGCCCGTCTTAAGCTCGACACCAGCCGGCCGCTTTTAAAACAATCCTCTGATCCGCGGGCCACCCTGGAGGCGCTTTACCGGGATCGCGATTCCCTTTATCGCGCGATTGCGAATCTGATTGTTCCCACGACCCGTGCCTCGGTGACGGTCGTTATGCGCGCGATTGAGCAGGGCCTTAGTGATGCAGGATATTTCCATCATGAAAACGCTTAAGGTGTCACTTGGTGATCGGAGTTATCCGATCTGGATTGGTTCAGGCGTCAATCGTCTGCAGTCGTGTTGGCAGGAGGCGCTGGCACCGGGCCGCGTTGCCCTTGTAACCAATGATCGTGTTGGCCCCCTGTATGCCGAGGCAATCGCGCAGCAGCTGCGCGAGTGGAAATTTTCAGTCGTGGTGATTCAGCTGCCGGATGGTGAGCAGACCAAAGACTGGCAGCATCTGAATCTGATTTTTGATCAGCTGATGGCACATCGATTTGAGCGTGGCGAGACACTCGTGGCACTCGGCGGCGGTGTTGTCGGTGATATGGCAGGCTTTGCGGCGGCCTGCTATCAGCGCGGCATGCGATTCGTTCAGGTACCGACAACGCTGCTTGCGCAGGTAGATTCATCGGTCGGCGGAAAGACCGCAATCAACCACCCGCTGGGCAAAAATATGATCGGCGCTTTTTATCAGCCCGCCGCAGTGCTGATTGATACCGACACACTGGCCACCTTAGCCCCCCGTGAGTTCAGCGCTGGTCTTGCGGAAGTCATTAAGTACGGCTGTATTTTGGATGCTGAATTTTTTTCTTGGCTTGAGCAATCCATTGATGCTTTGCTTGCGCGCGAGCCCGCTGCACTGACGACAGCCATTACGCGTTCCTGCGAACTGAAGGCCCAGGTCGTGGCGGCCGATGAGCGCGAGTCAGGCCTGCGGGCGATTTTGAATTTTGGCCATACCTTTGGCCATGCCATCGAGGCGGGCTTAGGCTTCGGGTCCTGGCTGCATGGTGAGGCGGTCGGCTGCGGCATGGTCTTGGCAGCCGATCTCTCGCGCCGACTCGGTGGCATTACTGCGGAGCAGCAGCAGCGTATTGTTCGGCTGGTAGCCCGGGCAGGCCTTCCCGTTGTTCCACCGAAATGGCCCGCGGCCCGTTACCTTGAGCTGATGTCGCATGACAAAAAGGCCCAGTCCGGCCGAATTCGTTATGTGGTGCTGCGCAGCATGGGTGCCGCAGAGACTTCCGGAGTCGAATCGGAACTGATTACTGAGGTGATAGAAAAAGCGATTGCATCAGGGTCAGACTCAGGCGCATGATGTAGACGATTAGTGCCCAAGAGGAAGCCATGGCGCGACAGGCCCGTGATGCACGTCCCGGAAGAACCTATCACTTGGTTCAGCGTGGGCATGATCGTGCCGAGATTTTTCGGGACGATCAGGATCGCAAGTCCTACCTCGAATCTTTTCTTCAGGCCGCGGTAAGTTTTGGCCTGCGCGTGCATGCATTTTGTTTGTTAAAAAGCGAGGCCCACTGGCTGGTCACGCCACAGCGTGCGGATGCCATGGCCGATGTCGTTCAGCAGGTTGGCCGCAGCTATGTCCGGCGATTTAATTCTCGGTGGTCACGGCAGGGCACGCTCTGGGAGGGCCGTTACCGCGCATATTGGATTGATGAGCCGGCCTTTGGACTCTTGGTGCAGCGGGCAATCGAATGCCTTCCTGCGCGTGAAGGCCTGTGCAGTCGGCCCGCCGACTGGGCCTGGTCAAGCCTGGCCAGCCATCTTGGACAGATGCCCGAGCCACGACTGACCGCACTCCCGACTTATTGGTCAATGGGCAATACGCCCTTTGAGCGGGAGGCCAAATATTCCGGGGTCTTCGATCAGGCCCTGGCCGAAGACATTTGGGAAAACATCCGACGCGGGCTGGCCAGTGGCCGACCATGGGCCACCGAGCAGCTGATGGCCAGTCTTTCCGCAGAGGAGCGGGCCCGATGGGTCCGCAGGCCACGGGGCAGGCCGTCTAAGGGCAACGGGGAATTCTAATGAAATTATATGTCCCCTATTTTTATTGAAGATTGACACAGGCCTTTTTAAATTATTGTCTGACCCCAAATAAAATTCAGTTTTTACAAGGCTTTAAGAGCGATTTTTTCTTGATGTGATGGCGGGCCCGCGGCTATAGTTGTCGGCCCGAAAACTTATTGCCACGCATCATGATCTCCGCCCAAGGCCTCTACGACCCCCGAAACGAACACGACTCCTGCGGCGTCGGTTTTGTCGCCCACATCAAGGGCAGCAAATCCCACGAGATCGTCAGCCAGGGCCTGCTCATTCTTCGCAATCTTGATCATCGGGGCGCTGTTGGCGCCGACGCGCTCATGGGCGATGGCGCGGGCATTCTGATTCAGATTCCCGATGCATATTTCCGAGAGGAAATGACCAAGCAGGGCGTGGCCCTGCCGCCGCCGGGGGAGTACGGCGTGGGCCAGGTGTTTTTGCCGAAAGAGAGCGCCTCTCGGCTGGCCTGCGAACAGGAATTAGAGCGTGCCGTTCGGGCCGAAGGCCAGGTGGTTTTGGGCTGGCGTGATGTGCCCACCAATCGTGACATGCCGATGTCACCCCGTGTGCGCGATAAAGAACCCGTGATGCGGCAGATCTTTATCGGACGTGGCGCCGATGTGATTGTGCAAGATGCGTTGGAGCGCAAGCTTTACGTCATACGCAAGACTGCCTCGAGTGCGATTCAGCGACTTCGGCTCACGCACAGCCAAGAGTATTACGTACCCAGCATGTCGAGCCGCACCATTGTCTACAAGGGCCTGCTGCTTGCCGATCAGGTCGGCGACTATTACCTGGATCTCCAAGATTCGCGCTGCACTTCGGCCCTGGCCCTGGTCCATCAGCGTTTCTCTACCAACACCTTCCCACAGTGGTCACTGGCCCATCCTTATCGAATGGTGGCCCACAACGGTGAAATCAACACCGTCAAGGGCAATTACAACTGGATGCGGGCCCGCGAGGGTGTGATGAGCTCGCCCGTGCTGGGCGCGGATTTGCAAAAGCTTTATCCGATCAGTTTTGCAGGTCAATCGGATACGGCGACCTTCGATAACTGTCTTGAGCTGCTGGTGGCCTCCGGATATCCGATGGCCCAGGCGGCCATGATGATGATTCCCGAGCCCTGGGAGCAGCACGCCACTATGGACGAAACGCGTCGGGCGTTTTATGAGTACCACGCCGCGATGCTGGAGCCCTGGGATGGCCCCGCCTCCATCGTGTTTACCGATGGACGGCAGATTGGTGCGACCCTGGATCGCAATGGCCTGCGGCCCTCGCGCTACTGCATTACAGATGACGATCTGGTGATCATGGCTTCTGAGTCGGGCGTCTTGCCTGTGCCCGAGTCCAAGATCGTCCGCAAGTGGCGACTGCAGCCGGGGAAAATGTTTTTGATTGATCTTGAGCAGGGCCGAATGATCAATGACGAGGAGCTCAAGTCCTCGTTGAGCAAAGCCAAGCCATATAAGCAGTGGATCGAGAATCTTCGCATTCGGCTCGATTCCTTGGGCCAGGCCGATCGTTCCCCGGAGACTGGGCAAAGCCGGGTCAGTCTGTTGGATCGGCAGCAGGCCTTTGGCTACAGCCAAGAGGACCTCAAGTTTTTGATGGCCCCCATGGCGGCCAATGGCGAAGAGGCGGTGGGATCGATGGGCAACGACACGCCGCTGGCTGTCCTGTCCGATAAAAACAAGCCGTTATACAACTATTTCAAACAGCTCTTTGCGCAGGTGACCAATCCGCCGATTGATCCGATTCGGGAGGCGATTGTGATGTCGCTGGTCTCGTTTATCGGGCCCCGGCCGAATCTCTTGGACATCAACCAGGTGAACCCGCCGATGCGGCTTGAGGTCAGTCAGCCGATTCTTGATTTTGCAGACATGCAGCGGCTGCGCGACATCGAGCAGCATACCCAGGGCAAATTCAAGAGCTATGTGCTGGACATCACCTATCCCCTGCAGTGGGGCCGTGAGGGCGTGGAAGCCAAGCTCGCATCGTTGTGTGCCGAAGCGATTGATGCGATTCAGTCGGGTAAAAACATTCTGATTGTGAGTGACCGCAATATCGGGCCCCAGTCGGTGGCGGTGCCTGCGCTGCTTGCGCTCTCAGCGATACACCAGCACCTGGTCCGCGAGGGCAAGCGCACGCTGGCCGGCCTGGTGGTAGAGACGGGCTCCGCCCGCGAGGTCCATCATTTCGCGGTGCTGGCGGGCTATGGCGCAGAGGCCGTGCATCCGTATCTCGCCATGGAGACACTGGCCGCCCTGCATCAGGATCTTCCGGCAGAGCTCTCAGCAGAGAAGGCGATTGCCAATTACGTGAAGGCCATCGGCAAGGGCCTTTCAAAAATTATGTCCAAGATGGGCATTAGCACCTACATGTCCTACTGTGGCGCGGCGATCTTTGAGGCCATTGGAATTAATCGCGACACGATTGATCAGTATTTCACGGGCACGCCCAGCCAAGTCGAGGGCATTGGTGTCTTTGAAATTGCCGAGGAGGCCATTCGCACCCATCAGCTGGCCTTTAGTAATGATCCGGTCTTGGCCGAAATGCTGGAGGCGGGTGGCGAGTATGCCTGGCGTGTCCGGGGTGAGTCGCATATGTGGACCCCTGATGCGATTGCCAAGCTGCAGCATTCGACACGGGCCAACAACTGGAACTCTTATAAAGAGTACGCGCAGATCATTAATGATCAGAGCCGTCGCCATATGACCTTACGCGGACTGTTTGAGTTTCGCGTCGATCCTGCCAAGGCCATTTCGCTCGAAGAGGTGGAGCCCGCCAAAGAGATTGTGAAACGGTTTGCAACCGGTGCAATGTCGTTGGGCTCGATTTCGACGGAAGCCCACACCACGCTGGCCATTGCCATGAATCGGATTGGCGGCAAGAGCAATACTGGCGAGGGCGGCGAGGATCAAAACCGTTATCGCAATGAGCTCAAGGGTATTCCGATTGCCAAAGGCACCCGTGTGTCGGAGATTATTGGTAAAGACGTGATTGAGGTGGACTACGAGCTCTCGGAAAACGATTCCTTGCGCTCGAAGATCAAGCAGGTGGCCTCGGGCCGTTTCGGCGTTACCGCGGAGTATTTGGTCTCAGCCGATCAGATTCAGATCAAGATGGCCCAGGGCGCGAAGCCGGGTGAGGGGGGCCAGCTGCCTGGCGGCAAGGTCTCGCAATACATCGGCAAGCTGCGGCACTCGGTGCCTGGCGTTGGGCTGATCTCGCCGCCGCCGCATCACGATATTTATTCGATCGAAGATCTGGCCCAGCTCATTCACGATCTCAAGAATGTGGCGCCCCACGCCTCGATCTCAGTCAAGCTGGTCTCCGAGGTCGGCGTAGGCACGGTCGCCGCTGGTGTTGCGAAAGCCAAGAGTGATCACGTTGTGATTGCTGGCCATGATGGCGGCACCGGCGCATCGCCCTGGTCGTCGATTAAGCATGCCGGCACTCCCTGGGAGATCGGCCTGGCGGAGACGCAGCAGACCCTGGTTTTAAACGGGCTGCGCAGCCGGATTCGTGTGCAGGCCGATGGTCAGATGAAGACCGGCCGCGACGTGGTGATTGGTGCGCTGCTGGGTGCCGATGAGTTTGGGTTCGCAACCGCACCGCTGGTGGTGGAGGGCTGCATCATGATGCGCAAATGCCATCTGAATACCTGCCCGGTGGGCGTTGCCACCCAGGATCCAGTGTTGCGTAAGAAATTCACCGGTCGGCCAGAGCATGTCGTGAATTACTTTTTCTTTATCGCTGAAGAAGTTCGGCAGATCATGGCCCAGCTCGGCATCGCGCGGTTTGACGATCTGATTGGGCGCGCTGATCTTCTCGATACGCGCAAAGGCGTGGCCCACTGGAAGGCGCGGGGCCTGGATTTTTCTCGGCTCTTTTACCGGCCAACGGATGCCCATGGGCCGGTCTATCACACTGAGACGCAGGACCACGGCCTGAAGAAGTCTTTGGATAACGTCTTGATTGAAAAATCGCGTCCGGCCATTGAACGTGGCGAGCGGGTCCATTTCATGGAAGTGGCCCGAAACGTCAATCGGACGGTTGGCGCAATGCTATCGGGTGCGCTGACGCGCCAGCATCCCGACGGACTTCCCGATGACACGATTCGTATTCAACTCGAAGGCACGGGCGGCCAGTCGTTTGGCGCATTTCTCGCCAAGGGCATCACCTTGTATTTGATTGGCGATGCCAACGACTACACAGGCAAGGGCCTCTCGGGCGGCCGCGTGGTCGTGCGTCCGAGCATTGATTTTCGCGGCGTGGCCCATGACAACATCATCGTGGGCAATACGGTGCTCTATGGGGCTACTGCCGGTGAGGCCTTCTTTAGTGGCGTTGCCGGCGAGCGATTTGCAGTTCGGTTATCGGGTGCGACCGCTGTCGTGGAGGGCACGGGGGACCATGGCTGCGAATACATGACGGGCGGCAAGGTGGTGGTTCTGGGCAAGACGGGAAGAAACTTTGCTGCTGGCATGTCGGGCGGCTTTGCCTATGTATTTGATGAAGATGGCGGCTTTGCGAGCCGCTGTAATACCGCGATGGTCGCCTTAGAAAAATTGCCGGCCGAAGATGATGCAGAACTCAAGAAGCTCATCGAGGATCATCACCGTTGGACCGGCAGCCGTCGGGCCCGCGAGATTTTGGATCAATGGGCATCGGCTCGGGAAAAATTTATCAAAGTCTTTCCGCATGAATACCGTCGCGCACTCTCTGAGATGCAACAAAAGAAGGCAACACAAACAGACAAGGTGGCAGCATAAATGGGCAAGATCACAGGCTTCATGGAGTTTGAGCGGCTAGAGGAAGGCTATTTACCGGTCGAGCAGCGACTCAAGAATTACAAAGAGTTTGTGATCGGCTTAGACGATACGCAGGCGAAGGTCCAGGCGGCCCGGTGTATGGATTGCGGCACCCCCTTTTGCAACAACGGCTGCCCAGTGAACAACATCATTCCGGATTTCAATGATTTGGTCTTCCGGCAGGATTGGAAGCATGCCCTGGAGACGCTGCATTCGACCAATAACTTTCCTGAGTTCACCGGCCGTATTTGTCCTGCGCCCTGCGAGGCCGCCTGCACCCTCAACGTCAACGATGACCCCGTTGGCATTAAGTCGATTGAGCACGCCATCATTGATCGTGGGTGGGCCGAGGGCTGGGTCGTGCCACAGCCAGCCCCTACAAAAACCGGCAAGACCGTTGCGGTCGTCGGCTCCGGTCCGGCGGGCCTTGCGGCGGCCCAGCAGCTTGCGCGGGCTGGACACACGGTGACCGTCTTTGAAAAAAATGACCGCATCGGTGGACTGCTGCGCTATGGCATTCCTGATTTCAAGATGGAAAAGATTCACATTGATCGGCGCGTGGAGCAGATGCAGGCCGAGGGCGTTATTTTTAAAACTGGAGTGCTGGTGGCAGCGCTGCCTGCCGAGGCCAAGGTCACCAACTGGGCGAAGACTTCAATCAGCCCGAAGGAGCTGATGGCCGCATTTGATGCGGTGCTGCTGACCGGTGGTGCCGAGCAGCCACGGGATCTGCCTGTGCCGGGCCGTGAGCTGCGTGGCATCCATTTTGCGATGGAGTTTTTGCCGCAGCAAAATAAGGTGAATGCAGGCGATCCGCTTGAGGGCCAGATCCGTGCTGACGGAAAGCATGTCATCGTGATTGGCGGTGGCGATACTGGCTCGGATTGTGTGGGCACATCGAATCGTCATGGTGCAGCAAGTGTGACCCAGTTTGAACTAATGCCACAGCCGCCCGAGCATGAGAACAAGGCCCTGACCTGGCCGTATTGGCCGATCAAGCTGCGGACATCCTCCAGCCATGAAGAAGGTTGTGATCGGGAGTTCGCGATTGCGACCAAAGAGTTCATGGGCGAAAACGGACAGGTCACCGCCTTAAAGAGTGTGCGGGTCGAATGGAAAGACGGCAAGATGGTGGAGGTCGCCGACTCGGAGCAGATCCTGAAGGCCGATCTGGTCTTGTTGGCCATGGGCTTCGTTTCGCCGATCGGATCCATTGTCGAGGCATTTGGTGTCGATAAGGATGCACGTGGTAATGCGCGTGCCAGCACCGAGGGCGACCGTTGCTACGCCACAAACGTTAAAAAAGTGTTTGCCGCCGGAGATATGCGACGCGGCCAGTCACTGGTGGTCTGGGCGATCCGCGAGGGCCGCCAGGCGGCCCGGGCGGTGGACGAATTTTTGATGGGCGCATCGGCACTGCCGCGCTAAATGCACGCTGAGCAGAACCGGTAAATTTTCTGTGCCGAATGTAGCGATGAGATCACGCCTGCCGAATGTGGGCACCACCATCTTTACGGTGATGTCCGCCCTTGCCAATCGCAACAGCGCCGTCAATCTCGGCCAGGGCTTTCCCGACTTCGAGCCAGATCCGGAGCTCTTGGATGCAGTCAATGCGGCCATGCGGTCTGGCCATAATCAATATGCACCGCTCAATGGTGTGGCTGCCTTACGTGAGGCGGTCGCAGAAAAAATTAGCCTGCTGTACGGACGCCGTTACGACCCTGAGACCGAGGTCATGATCACCGCCGGGGCGACCCAGGCCCTGATGACCGCTGTCTTGGCGCTGGTGCATCCGGGCGATGAGGTCATTGTTCTCGAGCCGGTCTATGACAGCTACATTCCCAGCATTGAGTTGGCCGGGGCGCAGGCGATTCGCGTGCCGATGACATCGGCCTACCGCGTGGATTGGGATCGCGTCGCATCGGCCGTTTCACCCAAGACGCGGGCCATCATGGTGAACTCTCCGCACAATCCATCGGGAATGATTCTCCGCGAGGCGGAGTTACGAATTCTTGAGTCCATCGTGCTGCGGCATAACCTGCTGGTGATTTCGGATGAAGTCTATGAGCACATGATTTTTGATGGCGAGCCACATCGCAGTGTCAGTGCATTTCCGGCCTTGGCCGAGCGGGCCATTGTCGTGTCGTCGTTTGGCAAGACCTTTCATGTGACTGGCTGGAAGGTGGGCTCGGTCGTCGCCCCGCGGGAGATCATGGCCGAGTTTCGCAAGGTCCATCAGTTCAATGTCTTTGTGACCAATAGCGTCATGCAGGTCGGCCTGTCTGCCTATATGCAGAATGCCGAACGCTACCTAACGCTGCCGCAGTTTTATCAGCGAAAGCGGGATTTTTTTCGCCAGGGCCTTGCAAAGACGCCGTTTCGGCTCTATCCCTGCGAGGGAACTTTTTTTCAGCTGGTGGATTATTCAGCCATCTCGACGCAGTCAGAGCTTGATTTTTGTAAGTGGCTGACCACCGAGGTTGGGGTAGCCGCGATCCCCATGTCGGCATTTCATCAGGATCCCGTCGAAAATAAAACCATTCGGTTTTGCTTTGCCAAAAAAGAGGAGACCCTGTCGCGGGCCCTGGAGCGGCTCGCGACACTGGCATGATCCTTCCGGCCATTCCAGAGATGGTGTTTGTCGATCTGGAGACAACCGGGGCTACCGCGACCCGGGACCGCATCACCGAGATCGGCATCGTGCAGGTCTCAGCCCGTGGCGTGGAGCGATTTAATCAGCTGATTCATCCTCAGGCGCGGATCCCTGATTTCATTGCGCGACTTACTGGCATTACCGATGAGATGGTGGCGGATGCGCCCGGTTTTGAAGCGGTTGCTGGGGATCTCATAGATCGGCTGACTGGCAAGCTTTTCATCGCACACAATGCCCGCTTCGATTACGGTTTTTTGAAAAACGAATTCAAGCGATGTGGCATCGATTTTCGGGCCCGTGTCTTATGCACAGTGAAACTCTCTCGGGCCTTGTTTCCCGATGCGCCGCGGCATAACCTCGATGCGTTGATTGAGCGGCATGGACTGATTCCTTCGGGCCGGCATCGGGCCTTGGCCGATGCGGATCTGATTTTTCAATTCTGGGAAAAGCTCTGGTCGTTATTTTCGGCAGAGGTGTTGCAGCAGACGATCGCAACATTGACTGCCCGGCCCGCCTTGCCGGCGCAGCTTGACCCCGATCTTCCAGAGAGAATTCCCGAGGGCCATGGGGTCTATCTCTTTTATGGCGAGAATAGCCTGCCGCTCTATGTCGGCAAGTCAAATCATCTGCGCAAACGGGTGCTCTCACATTTCGCATCGGATCACGCGCGCGGCAAGGAGATGAGCCTATCGATGCAGGTGCGGCGTGTTGATTGGATCGAGACTGCCGGTGAGATTGCTGCATTGCTGCTGGAGTCGTCGCTCATTAAAAAATTATTGCCGACCCACAATCAGCGCCTTAGGCGCAATAAAGAACTCTGTTCATGGCGGGTCGCGCCCCAGCTGGAGCCTGCGCCAGATGGCCCCAACGCCGCGCAGGCGGAGCTGGTCTGGGCCAGAGATTTAAACCTTGGCGCCCAGCCCGATTTGTATGGGATTTTTCGCAGTCAGCGCGATGCTGTGGAGATGCTCACCGAGATTGCACGCAAAGAAAGCCTCTGCAAGGTCTTGCTGGGACTCGAGAAGGCCGCGCCAGGCGCAGCGTGCTTTGGCTTTCAGTTAAAGACCTGCCGCGGTGGCTGTATTGGCCGCGAGCGTTTAGCGTTGCATCACGCGCGGCTGCTGATGGCCCTCTCGAAGATGCGCCTGCCGGCCTGGCCGCATCGGGGTCCGATTGGTCTGCGTGAGGCTTCGGTCGTGCATGTGGTGGATGCCTGGTGCTATCTCGGCTCGGCCAGTCGAGAGGATGAAATCCATAGCCTGCTTGCCAATGGCAGGCCCGAGTTCGATCTGGATGTTTATAAAATTTTGCGTAAAGCCATGCGCTGTCTGCCCACGGTTGCGCTATAAAACACTTTTCTTACCCTTGCAGGCATGGATACCAAAACCTTCACCATCGGACGAATTCAGCGTGCCGACTACGAGCCTCGCGATCGGCAGCTCGTATTGCATTTTCAAGATGGCAGTCTGCGCCGCTATCAGCCAGTCCCCAGTGAGGTCTTTCGGCGCCTGTGCAATGCCCCCAATCCCACCACCTATTGGGAAGATCGCATCGCCGAGGAATATCCCCAGGCCCGGGGCAAGTCGCATGCGGATGCCGAGACAGCGCAAAAAAAGCTTGACGATCTCTTTGGCTGATTCAGAGTCCGAACCCATCACTGCTGAATCCGCAATGGCAAGTCATTGTGAACGTCGGCGGCAGGGGCGCCGGCAGGCGATGGCGGGGCTTGCTGCAGCCCCCTTTGTCGGCCTGACGTGTCCGGCCTTCAGTCAGGATCGGGCCGCAGTCGGCCAAGATCGGCAGGCGATTGCCGCCCTGCAATCTGGCGGCCTTGCCTTGATTCGCCATGCCATCACGGTTCCGGGGGTCGGAGACCCGCCGAACTTTCGTCTCGGTGATTGCAGCACCCAACGCAACCTCTCACCGCAGGGACGGGAACAATCCCGAGCAATTGGCCGCTGGTTTTTGGAGCGCGGCCTTCGGCCAGATCGTGTGCGATCCAGTCAGTGGTGCCGATGCCTGGAGACCGCAAGTGAGGCATTTCGTTCGATGGGCCGAGGGCCCGAGATTCCGATTGAGCCCTGGGTCCCACTGAACTCTTTTTTCCAGGGGCAAGGCGACCGTGAGCGTCAGCTTCAGCAGGCCTTTCAGGCAGCCCGCACTCTGGCGCAGCGGCCCGCCGCATCAGGCTTTGAAGTCTGGGTCACGCACCAGGTGACGGTGACTGGCCTGACAGGCCAGTATGTGGCGATGGGAGAAATGCTGGTGGTTGCCTACGATGGTCCCAATAAGCCACTCAAACTATTGGCCGCCGCGATTGCCTTTTAGAACATTGGCCAGATAGCGTCCGGTATGACTCTCGGCACACTGGGCCACCGCCTCAGGTGTGCCGGCCGCCACCAGTTGTCCGCCACCATCGCCACCTTCGGGGCCGAGATCAATGATCCAGTCTGCGGTTTTAATGACATCGAGATTATGCTCAATGATGATCAGGGTATTGCCACCATCTCGCAGCGTTTGTAGGACTTTTAACAGCAGGGCGATGTCATGAAAGTGCAGCCCGGTGGTCGGCTCATCAAGAATGTAGAGTGTTTTTCCGGTGTCACGCTTGGAGAGCTCCTGCGAGAGCTTGACCCGTTGGGCCTCACCGCCGGATAACGTCGTAGCACTCTGTCCCAGCTTGATATAGCCCAGCCCAACGTCAATCAGTGTCTGCAGCCGTCGAGAGATATTGGGTACCGCACGGAAAAATTCCATTGCCTCATCAATCGTCAGGCCAAGCACTTCAGCAATATTTTTTCCGCGATATCGCACATCGAGGGTCTCACGGTTATAGCGCAGACCATGGCAGACATCGCAGGGCACGTACACATCCGGCAGAAAGTGCATTTCAACGCGGACCAGGCCATCACCCTGGCAGGCCTCACAGCGGCCACCCTTGACATTAAAAGAGAAGCGGCCTGTGTCATAGCCACGTTCGCGGGCCGTGGGCGTCTGTGCGAAGAGCTCGCGGATTGGCGTAAAGAGGCCCGTATAAGTGGCGGGGTTGCTTCTTGGTGTTCGTCCGATTGGGCTCTGGTCCACGCTGATGACCTTATCGAAGAACTCCAGGCCCTCAATGGCCTCCATGCCCGCGGGCTCGAGATGGGCACCATTGATTTTTTTCGCTGCCGCAGCCACGAGCGTATCGTTGATGAGGGTTGATTTCCCGGAGCCCGATACGCCGGTAATGCAGACCATCAGTCCGCAGGGGATCTCTGCCGTGACCTGCTTGAGATTGTGTCCGTGGGCGCCCACCACGCGCAGCCAGCGCTCGCCTGGGCGCTGACGCTGTTGAGGAATCGGTATGCTGCGCTGGCCGTTGAGGTATTGGCCAGTGAGTGAGCGGGGCGCACTCAGAATATCTTGCAGGCCACCAATGGCGACCACTTCACCACCATGCTGGCCTGCACCTGGCCCCATGTCGATGATGAAGTCGGCGGTGCGAATGGCATCTTCATCATGCTCGACAACGATCACGGTGTTGCCCAGATCACGCAGTTTTTGCAAGGTCGACAGCAGGCGGTCGTTGTCACGCTGATGCAATCCGATGGAAGGCTCATCGAGCACATACATCACACCGGAGAGGCCCGCACCGATCTGGCTGGCCAGCCGGATGCGCTGGCCTTCGCCGCCCGAGAGCGTGGCCGCCGAGCGATCCAGAGTCAGATAGTCCAGGCCGACATTGATGAGAAATCCAAGGCGTTGAGAAATTTCCGAAAGAATTTTTTCACCAATCGCCGCCCGCATGCCCGAGAGCTGCAGCTGCTCGAGCCGCTGCAGTGCGGATTTCAGCGGCATGGCCGCCAAGCTCGGCAGATCAATGTCATGGCCTGGCGCTCCAACTCGGACGAATCGGGCCTCAGGCCGAAGCCGCGATCCTGCGCAGGCCGGGCAGGCCTGGATGCTGCGGTAGCGGCCGAGTTCTTCCTTGACCGCAGCAGCATCTGTCTCTCGCCATCGGCGCTCCAGGTTGGGCAGGATGCCCTCAAACGGATGCCGTCGCGTGATGAGCGCTCCGCGGTCTCCCGGGTAGCGTAGGGGCAGCACCTCATCGCCGGAGCCATGAAGAATCACTGACTGAATGCGATCCGGCAGCTGCTCAAACGGCGTTTCGAGATCAAATTGGTAATGATCTGACAGGCTCTGCAGCAGCTGAAAATAAAATGCGTTGCGCCGATCCCAGCCTTTGATGGCGCCCGATGCAAGGCTTAAGTTGGGAAACTGAACTACCCGTTTGGGATCAAAAAATTCAACGGTGCCGATGCCGTCGCACGACATGCAGGCCCCGGCCGGACTATTAAATGAAAAAAGTCCGGGCTCGAGATCCTTCAGGCTAAATCCACATTCAGGGCAAGACAGCGTGGTCGAAAAGACATGGGCATCGGACTCTGCCAAGGCCGGACTGCTGTCGTCTGCCTCGCAGCTGACCAGGGCCCGTCCGTCACCGAGCCGCAGCGCAGTCTCTAAAGACTCTGCCAGACGCTGTGTGATTTCTGGTTTAACTCTGAGCCGATCAATCACGACATCGATCGAGTGTTTTTGGTTTTTATTTAAACCAATGAGCTGATCGATATCGCGCAACAGTGGCGGCTGGTGTTCGGTCTGCACCCGGACCCGGACAAAGCCCTGCGCACGCAGGCTGTTGATGAGTTCGGCATGCTCTCCTTTTCGCTGTGAAAGCACCGGCGCAAGAATGGTGAGCCGAGACTGCTGCGGCCAGGCCAGGATCTGATCCACCATCTGAGAAACGGTCTGAGATTCCAGTCGGTGATGCGGATGCTGAGGGCAGTGGGCTACCCCAGCCCGTGCAAAGAGCAGCCGGAGATAGTCGTGAATTTCCGTCACCGTGCCAACGGTGGAACGCGGGTTGTGACTGGCGGCCTTCTGTTCGATGGCGATCGCTGGCGATAAGCCCTCAATGAGATCGACATCCGGTTTTTCCATCAGCTGCAGAAACTGTCGGGCATAGGCCGATAAAGACTCCACATAGCGCCGCTGGCCCTCGGCATACAGGGTGTCAAAGGCCAGGGAAGATTTTCCCGATCCGGAGAGTCCGGTAATGACGATCAGCTGATGCCGCGGTAAATCGGCATCAATGTTTTTCAGGTTATGGGTCCGGGCGCCGCGCACTCGAAGCAGTGATTGCGGGAAAAGCGATTGCATAAGCCAGGCCGTGAAGGGTTCGCGTGTGGGTTGGGGTCAGCGTGATTGGGCCAGCGCGACGCAGCGCACTTAAATCAAAAGGCCAATCGACTACTATACCCCGTGGTTATGACTCAAGCAGCCTCAACGATTCGCTTCACCGGCCAGGAATGGCGGGCCTGTCTGGCCCTCTCCATGCTCTACGGCCTGCGGATGCTCGGCCTGTTTCTTGTCTTCCCCGTGCTGGCCGCTGAGTCTCAGGCACTTCAGGGCGGGGATGATCCGATGTGGGTCGGCATCGCTGCAGGCATCTATGGACTGAGCCAGGCACTTCTGCAGATCCCGTTTGGCGCAGCCTCGGATCGTTATGGCCGCCGCCGCGTGATTCTGATCGGCCTGGCGATCTTCGCCTTCGGAAGTGTTGTCGCAGCACTGGCCACAAGCATTGTTGGCCTGGCCATTGGCCGGGCCCTGCAGGGCGCCGGCGCAATTTCAGCTGCGGTGACTGCATTTTTGGCAGACTCAACACGTGAGGAGGTTCGCACGCGAGCGATGGCGATGATCGGTGCGACCATTGGACTCGCATTTGCGCTGTCTTTGGTGATGGCGCCAGTGCTCTCAGCGATGTTTGGAATGTCGGGCCTCTTCTGGCTGACGGCAGCGCTGGTGGTCATGGCGATGATTCCCGTGATGCGAATGGCAGAGCCTGCCCGACGGCAGACTCCCGAGATTTCATTTTCTGATATTCAGCGCATTGTGCTGCGCGATGGCCAGCTGATGCGGCTGAATCTGGGCATCTTCATGATTCACATGACCCAGACCGCGATCTTTGTGGTGGTCCCGCTGGCCCTTATTCAGATGGGCCTCGATCTGCATGATCACTGGATGCTCTACCTGCCGGTGGTGATGGCATCTTTTGGCCTCATGCTGATGCCAATTTTCTGGTCCGAGCGAACCGGCCGCAGCCGGCCCGCATTTCTTTTTGCAATCGCATTGATGGGCGCATCGATTGCGGGCTTTGGCCTTGCGGCATCTTCGTTGTGGGCCTGGGCGGTGTTGCTGCTCGGATTTTTCACCGCATTTAATGCCCTGGAAGCGTTTCTGCCGTCCTGGGTCTCTCGGGTGGCGCCGTCCTCGCATCGGGGGCTGGCCCTGGGGGTCTATAACACCACGCAATCCCTCGGGCTTTTCTCCGGCGGCCTGCTGGGCGGCCTGATGGCCAAGGCCTTTGGCGCAGCCGCAGTCTACTGGGCCTGCGCTGCCGCGATCCTGGTTTGGGGCATCATCTCTCTTGGACTGAAAGAATTGGGCCCCCGCCGGCCCCGGGCAGCTTAGCCAAATGGCTAATCGTCAGGATCGGGCTTCTCGTCCATGCTGTGGCTGTCCCACTACCGGGCGTTTTATCAGGAGATAAAGTTATGTTGATGGTTGGAGTCGCAAGAGTTGGCAATGATCCGGTTGCACGCTATACCCCCGATGGCAAGCCTGTCATGGATATTTCATTGGCCTTTGATTACGGCCGCAAGGGCAATGATGGCCGCCGGCCTACCCAGTGGGTCAACGCCACCATGTGGGGCGACCGCGTTGAGCGTCTGCAGCCCTATCTATCAAAAGGCTCCCAGGTCTTCGTGACGCTGTCAGAGCCGCATATCGAGACTTATGAAAAAAAAGACGGCAGCGGCCAGGGATTTTCGCTCAGGGCGCGCGTCACTGAGCTGGAATTTGTGGGCGGCCGCCGCGAGGAATCCGCCGGCGAGTCCGCTGATGCGCCCGCCGCGGCCCCGTCCCGGCCAGCGAAGTCAGCAGCCAAGGCGCCAGGTTTTGACGACCTGGACGACGACATTCCTTTTTAAGTAAATTCCTCCCCCGATTTGGGGGCAGGGCAGCCCGCTGTTGTGCCCGAAGGCCGATGGTGTCGGGTAAAATCAGGCCTCTAATTCGATCGCGCCGCCTTTGCGGCGCGCGTTTTTTGAGCACAGCGAAACGCCATGCCCATTTATCCCTACCGTTGTGAAAACTGTGGCTTTCAGAAAGATGCCCTGCAAAAACTTTCTGACGCTCCGCTGCGGGACTGCCCCGAGTGTGGCCAGCCCCGCCTGGTGAAGCAGCTCACTGCTGCCGGCTTTGCCCTGAAGGGCACGGGCTGGTATGTCACGGACTTCCGTGACTCAGGAAAAAAAGCGGGCCCATCAGATGCCGCAAAGCCGGCAGCGGCAGCCGCCGAGGCCAGCAGCGGCAGCGCGAGCGACACCACTTCGGCAACGCCCGCTGCGGCTGCTGAATCCACCTCGACCTCCTCGGCCACAGCATCGGCATCGGCCCCCACATCATCTGCCACAGCACCATCGTCGGCCGCGCCGCCCGCATCGGCCGCCGGAGCCTAACGCAAGTGCCTATGCAGATTGTTCGGTCGCACTTTAAGCGCTATTTACTTGCAGGCCTGCTGCTGTGGACGCCGATTGCGATCACGATTTGGGTGATCACCTGGGTCTTTGATGCCCTCGACAACGTTCTGCCGGTTGCCCTGCGCTCCGAAGTGCTCTTCGGCGTGCATGTGCCGGGATTCGGCGTTTTGGTTGTGGTGTTATTCATTCTGATTACGGGATTTCTTGCCGCGAATCTGATTGGCCAGAAGCTGGTGGAAGTCTGGGAGGGCGTGATGCGCCGTATCCCACTGGTGCGCTCAATTTATTCCTCGGTCAAGCAGGTGAGCGATACGATTCTGTCGCCGAATGGCCAGGCCTTTCGTCAGGCAGTGTTGGTCCAGTATCCGCGACACGGCAGCTGGACCATTGGGTTTCTCACGGGAATGCCCTCAGCAGAAGTTGCCGCCCACCTGCCGGCGGATTGCGTCTCGATTTATGTGCCGACCACGCCAAATCCAACATCAGGATTTTTTCTGATGATGCCCCGGGCCGAGGTGATCGAGCTCTCGATCGGTGTTGATGCGGCCCTGAAGTATGTGGTGAGCATGGGCACGGTGCCACCACTTCCCACCGCACGGCCAAAGCCATAGGGCTGACGCTGCCGGGCGACCTCTCGTTTAGGAAACGTTATGCGATCTCAATACGCCGGCTCTGTTTGTACAGAGCAGCTTGGACAACAGGTGACCTTATGCGGCTGGGTCCACCGACGCCGGGACCATGGCGGTGTCATTTTTATTGATCTGCGTGATCGTGAGGGCCTGGCCCAGGTCGTTTGTGATCCGGACCGTCCCGAGATGTTTAAAACTGCCGAGACGCTTCGTAATGAGTTTTGTATTCAAATTACCGGCCTGGTTCGTCCGCGGCCGGACGGCACTGCAAATCCAAATCTAAAAAGCGGCGAGATTGAAATTCTCTGCCATGAGATTTCGGTGCTGAATCCATCGGTGACACCGCCTTTTCAGCTCGATGACGACCACCTCTCGGAAACGACAAGGCTGACCCATCGCGTGCTCGATCTGCGTCGGCCTGCAATGCAGAAAAATCTCATGCTGCGTTATCGGGTTGCAATGGAAGTGCGCCGCTATCTTGATGCCGAAGGTTTTATCGATGTCGAGACGCCGATGCTGACAAAATCAACGCCCGAGGGCGCCCGGGATTATCTCGTGCCTTCGCGGGTCAATGCGGGAGAGTTCTTCGCGCTGCCGCAGTCGCCGCAGCTGTTTAAGCAGCTGCTGATGGTCTCGGGATTTGATCGCTACTATCAGATTACCAAGTGCTTTCGCGATGAAGACCTGCGGGCAGACCGGCAGCCGGAATTTACCCAGATCGACTGCGAGACATCGTTTTTAAATGAGACCCAGATTCGGGAATTATTTGAGCGTATGGTTCGGCGCGTCTTTAAATCTGCCATCGATGTTCAGCTTGCCGAGCCCTTCCCGGTGATGACATACGCCGAGGCCATGCAGCGTTTTGGCTCGGATAAGCCTGACCTTCGGGTCAGGCTAGAGTTCACCGAGCTGACCGATGTGATGAAGTCCGTGGATTTCAAGGTCTTTTCCGAGCCCGCGAATCATTCCGCAGGCCGAGTGGCGGCCCTGCGTGTTCCCGGGGGTGCTGCAATTTCGCGTGGCGAGATTGATGCCTACACGGAATTCGTCAAGATCTATGGCGCCAAGGGTCTGGCCTGGATCAAGGTCAATCAAGTGGCCCAGGGCCGCGATGGCCTGCAGTCTCCGATTGTGAAGAATCTTCATGATGAAGCACTCGCTGCAATTCTGAAGCGTTCAGGCGCGCAGGACGGCGATCTGATTTTCTTTGGCGCTGACAAGGCCAAGGTCGTCAATGACGCCCTTGGCGCCCTCCGGCTGAAAGTCGGCCATAGTGACTTCGGCAAGGCGCAGGGTCTCTTTGAGGCGGGTTGGCGTCCGCTATGGGTGATTGATTTCCCGATGTTTGAGTACGACGATGAAGCCAAGCGCTGGGCGGCAGTCCATCATCCGTTTACAGCGCCGAAAGACGGCCACGAAAATCTTATGGACACAGATCCTGGTGCCTGCCTGGCCAAGGCCTACGACCTGGTGCTCAATGGCTGGGAGCTGGGCGGCGGATCGGTTCGAATCCATCGGGCTGAGGTCCAAAGCAAGGTGTTCAGTGCTTTGAACATTGGCGCAGAAGAGGCCCGCGCGAAATTTGGTTTTCTTTTAGATGCGCTTCAGTATGGCGCACCACCCCATGGCGGCATTGCCTTTGGACTGGATCGGCTGGTCACACTCATGACCGGTGCTGAGAGTATTCGCGATGTGATTGCATTTCCAAAGACGCAGCGCGCCCAATGCCTGTTAACGCAGGCCCCATCGCAGGTCGATGAAAAGCAGCTCAGAGAGCTGCACATTCGGCTGCGGGAGGCGCCGCGAGTCTCATGATTCGGCCGCTCAGTAGCCTTGGCTACTTGGCATCGGCTGTGCTCATGGGGGGTGCTTTGGGCCTGCTGCGCGGCCCGGCAGCAATCGCGGTCAATCCTGCGTTGTTGTTGATTCCTTTTTCGATTGCTGCAGCCGCCCAGATTTTTTTTCGTAAAGCGAACCGCGTTGCGCAGCAGCCGGACCCCGGTGCTCGGCAGCAGTTGCAGGCGGCGCTCATCACCGGCCTGCCGATTGCGCTTGTTGTGCTTGTCAGTGAGTCGATATTGATTTTGGACTGGCCGTCGGCTGCCGGCGTTACTGCGGGCTGTGGTGCCGGTGTTGCGGCCGGGCTTATGGCAGCGCCGATGGGCCCGGCATCGTCTTCAGCCTATCGGATTCGGGTGCTGCTGCTGTATCTTGCGGCGGGAATCGTGGCGCTTTCCACGCTTCTGACAAGTCTGCCGCCAGCAGCATTCTGGGTGGTCAGTGCAGTCATACCTGCTTGGCAGGCCCGACGCCTTGCGTTGCGCGATCAGATGGAGGATGCCGCCAGAATGCTTGTTGCATCTATTCGACTCTTTATGGCGGTGCTGACGATTGCACTGGTGCTGCCGGCTGCACTGATGTTGCGTTGATCATGCCAAGCACCCGTTGCCGAAAATGACAGGCTTCAAAATACCCGAGTCGGTTCTGGTGGTGATTCATACGACAGATCTGCGGGTGCTGCTAATTGAACGGGCCGATCATCCTGGCTTTTGGCAGTCGGTGACCGGCAGCCGGCATGCCCTCGATGAACCGCTGCACGAGACCGCACGCCGCGAGTTATTTGAAGAAACAGGAATTACGGCTAACCATGGATCAGGGCCGCAGCTGCTGAACTGGGAGTTCTCGCAGACATACGAGATCTATCCCCACTGGCGGCATCGTTACGCTCCGGGCGTTACTGAGAATGTCGAACATGTCTTTAGTGTTTGCGTTTCGCATGACACGCCCATTCGCTTATCAAGCCGCGAGCACACCAATTTCCAGTGGCTGCCCTATGCTGATGCAGCAGAGCGCTGCTTCTCGTGGAGCAATGCGAAAGCGATTCTTGAGCTGCCCGCCCGATTGCGCCAGGGATGAACATGCCGGATGCCTTAATCCGGCCCCCGATTGAACTCCTGCAGGGGTCCGAAGAATATTTTCCGCAGCTGATCGGGGCGATTGATGAGGCCCGAACGACGGTCTACCTCGAGTCGTACCTGATTCATGATGATCCTCCAACCCGGCGTGTTCTGGAGGCCTTGATTCGGGCGCGGCAGCGCGGGGTCGCGGTATTCGTGCTACTCGATGGCTTCGGGGCCGCCTCCGAAATGGGCTGGGCCAAGGCCTTATTGATGGCCCACGAGATTCATATTGAATTTTATCGGCCAAGAGTGAAATGGCGAGCGCCAAATACTTGGCGTCGATTGCATCGAAAGCTGGCCTTAATCGATGAGCAGACGGCATTTGTCGGCGGTATTAATTTGATTGGAGATCATTTCGATCTGGCCCATGGCCAACTCCCGCGGCCACGTCTTGACTTTGCAATTCGTGTGGCCTCGGCGGTGCCCGTTGCGGCAATTTCTCGGGTCATGCGGCGGACATGGTGGCGCGTGAGTCTGCGTAATGCGTTTCGCGGCAGCCTGGGCCGCTTAATGCGTGCTGACCGGCGTCAGACGGAATTGGCCCGACTCCGTGAGGCATGGCGCCGCACGCGACGGCATTTGCGCTGGAGAGCACCCCGGGCGCGGCGCCGAATGTCTCGGCGGGTTCGGCTCTTGCTGCGGGACAATCTGCGGCATCGCCGTGATATCGAACGCTGGTATCTGCTGAGTATTGTCTCGGCCCGGACTGAGATTCTGATTGCCAATGCGTATTTCGTTCCCACCTTTCGTTTTCGTCAGGCCCTGCTTCGGGCGGCCCAGCGGGGGGTCCGGGTGCGGCTTTTGATTCAGGGCAATAGTGATCAGTGGTGGACCCACTGGGCGACCCAGGCGCTGATCGGTGAGCTGGTCGCTGGTGGAGTTGAAATCTACGAATACACAGAGAGTTTTTTGCATGCAAAGGTGGCCGTGATCGATGATGCGCTGACGGTGGGATCCTCAAATATTGATCCTTTCTCGCTGGCATTTTCACTTGAGGCGAATCTGATTGCAGAGGATGCGGCGCTGGCCGCACAGCTGCGGCAGCGGCTTCAGGCGGCCTGTGATCGTGCATCGCGGCGCCTGCTGCCGGTTGGCCAACGGCGTGGCCTGCTGCGCGCCCTGGGCCGCGCTGCATTGATCACATTTGCGCTAACAGCACTGCGTATTTTTATTGCGTTTAGTGGCAGCAGCCTCAGGATGCGTTAACGTGGCAGCAGCACATTCAAAAGCGCGTCGTATTTATGGTGTGGACTTCAGCTCTGCGCCAAGCAGGCGCAAGCCCATCACCATTGCGATTGGCCACTGCAGCGGCGCCCACTATTTGCTGGATCAGGTAGTGGCGGCGCCGAGTTTTGAGGCCTTTGAATCTTTTTTAAATCATGCGGGCCCCTGGATTGCAGGATTTGATTTGCCGTTCAGTCTTCCGCGGCCACTCATTGAGCATTACGGCTGGCCAGCCCAGTGGGCTGAGTTTATTCAGTGGTATGGCGCACAGGATCGACAACAGCTGCGTCAGATATTCAAGGCATTTTGTGATGCTCGGCCGGCCGGCAGTAAATTTGTCTATCGCAGAACCGATCGGCCCGCAGGGTCGAGTCCGGCCATGCGTTGGACCAATCCGCCGGTGGCATGGATGGCCCATGCCGGCGCGCCGCGAATTCTTCGGGCCGGTCTTTTTGTGCCGGGACAGCAGCCGATCGATCAGCCACCTGATCAGGCCCGTGTGGCGCTGGAGGCCTATCCGGGATTTACTGCGCGGCAGGTGAGTCGCAGCTCGTATAAAAGTGATGAGCCGGCCAAGCAGACGCCAGAGCGCCGTCGGATTCGCGAGCAAATTCTCGAGGCCTTAATCATGGGATCAGCAGGCCTGAATTGTTCGCTCACTCTGAGTGCAACGTGGCGGCGACATCTGCTAAACGATGGCAGCGGGGATCTCTTAGATGCGGTGATCTGTGCACTTCAGGCGGCCCATGCGAGCCGGCTGCCCCGTTATGGCTTTCCAAGCGATCTGGATCCTTTAGAAGGCTGGATTGCCTCGGTGCCACCACCGCAGGCGCTTTAGATAAGATCCGCGGATGCGACATTTCCCGGCTGTTGAGCGGCCCAGCAAAGATTTTCCTCTTCCGCCCGGGGCGCCGCGGGGTGAATGGCAGACACTGGCTGCGCTATTGCCTTACTTGTGGCAGTACAGATGGCGGGTCGGCATTGCGCTCTCATGCCTGGTGCTTGCCAAGGCGGCCAATGTAGCGGTGCCGGTAGCGTTAAAAGAAATTGTTGACGCGGTGAGCCGCAATCCGACCATTGCGCTGGCGGCGGTGCCCCTGGGTTTGATTGCTGCCTATGGCCTGCTGCGTGTTCTGACCAGTCTATTTACCGAATTACGGGAGGTGGTGTTTGCCCGCGTGACCCAGCAGGCGGTGCGGCGTATTGCGCTGCAGGTGTTCGAGCATCTGCATGCACTGTCGCTGCGTTTTCACCTTGATCGGCAGACCGGTGGCCTCACGCGGGATATTGAGCGTGGCACACGCGGTGTTTCGAGCTTGGTGTCATTTACTTTGTACTCGATTCTGCCAACGATCATCGAGGTCGGCATGGTGTTGGCGTGGCTTATCGTGCACTACGAGGTCTGGTTTGCGGTGATTACCGTTTCTGCCTTGGTGGTGTATGTGATTTACACCATTGTGGTCACCAATTGGCGGACCAACTTTCGCCGAGAGATGAATGATCTCGACTCCCGCGCCAATACGCGGGCTGTGGACTCTTTGCTGAACTACGAAACCGTCAAATACTTCAATAACGAGGCCTTCGAGGCACAGCGCTACGACCGCAGCATGGCCCGCTGGCAGGAGGCCGCCATCAAAAGCCAGACCTCGCTGTCGATTCTCAATGTCGGCCAGTCGCTCATCATTGCGATTGCCGTCACGCTGATGGTCTGGCGGGCAACGGTGGGCGTTGTCGAGGGCCGTATGAGCCTGGGAGATCTGGTGCTGGTCAATGCGTTCATGATTCAGCTCTACATCCCATTGAATTTTCTTGGCGTGCTGTATCGAGAGATCAAGCAAAGCCTCGCCGATATGGAACGGCTCTTTGGATTGCTGGCCGAACATCGTGAGGTTGACGATGCACCACAGGCCCAGCCGCTGGCGCTGCATCATGGTGAGGTGGTGTTTGATCGGGTGGTCTTCTCTTATGATCCCGCCCGTCCGATTCTGCGCGACGTCAGCCTGACGCTGCCCGCAGGAAAGACAACCGCCGTCGTGGGCTCCTCTGGCGCGGGGAAGTCCACCCTCTCGCGGCTGCTGTATCGCTTCTACGATATCCAGTCCGGCGCGATTCGGATTGATGGCCAGGAGATTCGGGCTGTGACGCAGGAGAGTCTGCGCTCGGTGATCGGCATCGTGCCGCAAGACACCGTGCTCTTTAACGACACCCTGGACTACAACATTCGTTATGGCCGGCCGGGCGCCTCTGATCAGGAGGTCTTGGCGGTGACGGAGGCGGCCCACTTGTCCGCCTTTGTGGCCAGCCTGCCAGAGGGCTTCAAAACCCGGGTGGGTGAACGGGGCTTAAAGCTCTCGGGCGGCGAGAAGCAGCGGGTCGCAATCGCCCGGGCCCTACTCAAGCAGCCCGCCATCCTGATTTTTGATGAGGCCACCTCGGCCCTAGATTCCGAGTCCGAAAAGGCTATTCAGCAAGAGCTCAACGAGATCTCCCGCGGCCGCACCACTTTAGTGATCGCACACCGGCTATCCACAATCGTGGATGCAGACCAGATCGTGGTGCTTGAGGGGGGCGGGATTATCGAGCGGGGCCGGCATGCGGAACTCTTGGCGCTTGGCGGCCGCTACGCTGAGCTCTGGGAGTTGCAGGCCAAAGAGGCCTCGGAAAACCTTTCCCCGCCGCTGAATAAGTAGTTTCCCCGGGGGCGGCCCTCCGCCAAGATTTGGGGGAGACAGTATCCTTGTCCTTCGGATCCATCTTTGTTTTCGCTAAAGGAAGAGTTCAAATGAAAAAACAGCTGTTGTCGTTCATGCTGGGGGTCGCCTCGTTGGGCTTGGCCGCCACGGCCCAGGCCGATACCTTGGGCAAGATTAAATCCAGTGGTGCAGTCACCATGGGGGTTCGGGAATCGTCGGGCGCCTTGTCGTACACCTTGGGCGATGGAAAATTTGCGGGATTTCATGTGGAGATCTGCGAGCGGGTTCTGGCCGATGTGCAAAAACAGCTGGGGCTGGCAAAGCTGGCCGTTCGCTATCAGCCGGTGACATCTCAGAATCGCATTCCGCTGGTCCAAAACGGAACCGTTGATATCGAGTGTGGCTCAACGACCAATAACGCGACCCGTCAGAAAGACGTTGCATTTGCCGTGACGACCTATGTCGAAGAAGTGCGGATTGCTGCTAAGGCAAATTCTGGCATCACATCGATTAACCAGCTCAACGGCCGTAAGGTTGCGACAACCACTGGAACCACCTCGGTTCAGCATCTGCGTAAACATGAGCGGGCAACCGGCGTCAATTTTGAAGAAGTCTTTGGCAAGGATCATTCAGACAGTTTTCTGCTGCTTGAGTCCGGCCGGGCCGATGCCTTCGTCATGGACGGATCGATTCTTGCCGGCAATATCGCCAACGCGAAGAATCCCGCTGATTTTCGTATCGTCGGCGAGGTACTCTCGGTTGAGCCGATCGCCATCATGATGCGCCGGGATGATCCCGCGTTTAAAAAGGCAGTCGATGACAGCATCATCCGCATGATGCGTGATGGCTCACTGGCCAAGCTCTGGAATAAATGGTTTGAGTCTCCCATTCCGCCACGGAATGTAAAAGTAGGCCTGTCGCTCTCAGAGAGCACCAAGGCGGCTTGGGCAAATCCCAATGACCGTCCGATGGAAGACTACGCCAAGAAGTAACGCCTCTTGACTTCGATAGGACCCCCTGCGCGAGACCACCCGCGTAGGGGGTTTTCACTTTTATGACTTGGGATTGGCAGGTTTTTCTTCAGGACACCGGGGGTGGTCAGACCTACCTCGACTGGATGCTTTCGGCCTGGGGCTGGACGCTGGCGGTGGCCTTTCTCGCGCTGATAATTGCTCTGGTCTTTGGGGCATTGGTGGGCACGATTCGAACGCTGCCCAATCATCGGTTTTCTTTTCGGCTCGCAATCGGAGTCGGACATGCCTGGGTTGAAATCTTTCGCAATGTGCCGCTGTTGGTCCAGATTTTCATCTGGTATCACGTCATTCCGGCGCTGATCCCGGCGCTCAAGGGCCTGCCGGGGTTTGTGCTGGTCGTGGCCGCACTGGGTTTGTTTACCTCAGCACGCATTGCTGAGCAGGTCCGTGCCGGCATTCAGTCCCTGCCGCGTGGCCAGCGTTATGCCGCCATGGCGCTTGGCATGACCACTGCCCAGTCCTATCGGCTGGTGATTTTGCCGATGGCGTTTCGCATCATCATTCCGCCGCTGACCTCCGAGTCGATGAATATCATTAAAAACTCGTCAGTCGCCTTTGCAGTTTCTGTGGCGGAACTGACACTGTTTGCGCTCCAAGCCCAGGAAGAGACCTCTCGGGGCATTGAGGTCTATCTGGCGGTGACGTCGTTGTACATGGTCTCCGCATTTACTGTGAATCGCCTGATGGCCTTTATTGAGCGCCAGGTCCGTGTGCCGGGATTGATTGCAGCAGGCCAGGCAGGGGGCCACTGAGATGAATCTCGATCTGAGTTTTTATTCCTGGGAGGTCATCAGCCGTTACATCTTGCAGGGATTCGGATTCAGCATTCAGCTGACCGTGTTGGCCACGCTCGGCGGATTATTTTTCGGCACGTTGCTGGCCTTGATGCGGCTGTCGTCGCAGCGCTGGCTGCAGTTGCCGGCTGCGATTTATGTCAATGTGATGCGATCCATACCTCTGGTGATGGTCATCCTTTGGTTTTTTCTGCTGATTCCTTTCATGATTGGTCGGCCCATTGGCGCAGAGCTTTCCGCCACGATCACGTTTATTGCATTTGAGGCCGCTTATTTCTCTGAAATCATGAGGGCGGGAATTCAGTCGATTCCGCGGGGTCAGGTCCACGCCGGCCAGGCGCTTGGCATGACCTATAGCCAAAACATGCGGCTGATCGTGCTGCCTCAGGCCTTTCGAAATATGCTGCCGGTCGTTCTGACCCAGACCATTATTCTTTTCCAAGATACCTCCCTGGTCTATGCGATTGGTGCTTACGACTTACTAAAGGGCTTTGAGCTGGCCGGTAAAAACTATGGCCGTCCGATTGAGGCCTATCTTCTTGCAGCAGCAGTTTATTTTGTTATTTGTTTTGGGCTATCGCTGATCGTGAAGCGACTGCAGGAAAAAATCGCCATTATTCGTTAGGGTCGAGGTGCCGCTATGGCCATGATTGAGTTTAAAAATATTAGCAAGTGGTACGGCAGCTTTCAGGTGCTGACCGACTGCTCGACCCAGCTGCAAAAAGGCGAGGTCGTGGTCGTCTGTGGGCCTTCGGGCTCGGGCAAGTCCACGCTGATTAAATGTGCCAACGGCCTAGAGCCCTTCCAGAAAGGCGAGCTGCTGGTCAATGATGTCTCCGTGGGCGACCCCCGGACGGACCTGCCCAAGCTGCGTTCACAGATTGGCATGGTGTTCCAGCACTTTGAGCTTTTTCCGCATCTGTCCGTGATGGAGAATCTGACGCTGGGCCAGATCCGGGTCTTGGGCCGCAGCCAGGATCAGGCAGATGCAAAAGCCAAGGCGTTGCTAGATCGCGTGGGCCTGTCGATCCATGCACAGAAATTTCCGGGCCAGCTTTCAGGCGGCCAGCAGCAGCGGGTGGCCATTGCACGGGCCTTGGCGATGGATCCGATCGCCATGCTCTTCGATGAGCCGACCTCGGCCCTGGATCCCGAAATGGTCAATGAGGTGTTGGATGTCATGGTAGCGCTGGCCAAAGAGGGCATGACCATGATGGTCGTGACCCATGAGATGGGCTTTGCCCGCAAAGTCTCGGACCGAGTGGTATTTATGGATGCGGGCTGCATCGTCGAGGATTGCTCTAAAGAGGAATTTTTTGGGGCGCCGCGAAGTCCGCGGGCCCAGGAGTTTCTCTCTAAGATTCTGAGCCACTGATCGGCGATAATCGCCGGATGACTTCATTTTCAATCGCAGTCATTGCAGGCGACGGGATCGGCACCGAGGTCATGCCGCAGGGGGTGCGCGTGCTGGAAGCGGCTGCGCGTCGGCTGGGCCTGAACCTTCGGCTAGACCATTTTGAATTTGCCTCCTGCGCTTACTATCAAAAGCACGGCGAGATGATGCCGGCCAACTGGAAAGAAATTGTTGGCGGGCATGATGCAATTTTTTTTGGCGCTGTGGGCTGGCCCGCTACAGTACCCGACCATGTGTCACTCTGGGGTTCGCTGCTGAAGTTTCGCAGAGACTTTGATCAGTATGTCAATCTGAGGCCGGTGCGGCTGATGCCGGGCGTGCCCTGTCCACTGGCAGGCCGTCAGCCGGGCGATATTGATTTTTTTGTCGTACGCGAAAATACCGAGGGCGAGTATTCATCCGTCGGCGGCATTATGTTTCCGGACACTGAGCGCGAGATCGCTGTCCAAGAGACCATCATGAGCCGCACTGGCACAGATCGGATTCTGCGTTTTGCTTTTGAGCTCGCCAAGCGGCGGCCAAAACGTCATCTGACTTCTGCAACAAAATCAAATGGCATCGCGATTACCATGCCATGGTGGGACGGCCGAGTTCTTGAGATGTCAAAGGCCTTCCCCGAGGTGCGTGTCGACAAATATCACATTGATATTCTCACGGCGAATTTCGTGCTGCATCCTGACTGGTTTGATGTAGTCGTGGCCAGCAACTTATTCGGCGATATTCTTTCTGATCTCGGGCCGGCCTGCGCTGGAACAATTGGAATTGCGCCTTCTGCGAATTTGAATCCCGACCGTCGATTTCCTTCGTTATTTGAGCCGGTGCATGGGTCCGCGCCCGATATCGCTGGAAAGGGCATTGCGAATCCGATCGGCCAGATCTGGTCAGCGGCACTGATGTTGGAGTTTCTCGGATTTCCACAGGGCCACGATCTCATTCTCAACGCGATCGAGCAGGTCCTTGCGGCCGGCCCGAAGACGCGGGATCTTGGTGGATCGGCAGGTACCGAAGAGGTCGGACGGGCGATCGCTGATGCCGTCGCTGCTAATGACCTGCCGTCGATGCGGCCCTCTCTTATTGCCTAAGTCTGTTTCGTCTCGTGAATTCTTCTGAACTGAAATCCCTACTACAAAAAAGTTTTGATGCTGCTGTTGCGGCGGCCGATCCTCGAAAAATTGTGGCCGCCCATCTTCCGAGGCCGCCCGCCAAGGGCCGTACCTTGGTCGTGGGGGCGGGCAAGGCAGCAGCCAGCATGGCCGCTGCAGTGGAATCTGTTTGGCCCGCCGATGCGGCGCTAACGGGAATCGTGATTACGCGTTATGCACATGGCCTGCCCCTCAAGCGGATTCGCTGTGTTGAGGCAGGCCATCCCGTGCCGGACCAGGCCGGAGAGCGGGCCGCGCAGGAGATTCTTGATGCGGTGCTGGGCCTTGGCCCGCAGGATCAGCTCATCGTTCTGGTTTCCGGCGGCGGTTCGAGCCTGTTGTCGCTGCCGGCTGAGACCATCAGCATGGCAGACCTGAAATCTCTGACCCAGGCCTTACTGAAGTCTGGGGCCCCCATCACCGAGATGAACACGGTGCGTAAGCATCTGTCTCGACTTCAGGGTGGATGGCTTGCGCTTGCCTGCAAAGCACCTGTCTCGGCCTTGGTGATCTCTGATGTGGTGGGCGATGATCCCTCCGCCATCGCATCCGGCCCCTGCACGGCGGATCCGACGACCTTTCAAGATGCGGCCGATGTGCTCAAGCGCTGGTCGGTCACACCGCCTGCCTCAATTGCCGCACATCTGAGCGCCGGACTCTCGGGCGCACTACCGGAGACCCCGAAGCCGGGGGATCCCCGGCTGCAGCATGCGCAGACCACCGTGATTGCGACTGCACGTGAGAGTCTTCAGGCTGCATCCGCGGTTTTTTCTGGCGCTGGATTTCAAATCATCATGCTGGGCGATGCGGTCACTGGAGAGGCCCGGGATGTGGCCCAGGTCATGGCCTCCTGGGCCCGCGAGATCGCGCTATTTGCCCAGCCTCGGCCCCGAACCCCAGTTGTCTTGATCTCCGGCGGAGAGTGCACAGTCACCGTTCGTGGAAATGGCCGTGGCGGCCGATGTGTTGAGTTTCTTTTGGCATTCGCGCATGCCTGCGATGAATTGGGCATTTCAGGCCGCGTCGCAGGTATTGCAGCTGATACCGATGGCATTGATGGCGTGAGCCCGCATGCCGGGGGGATTCTATTGCCGGATACGATTCGGCGGGCACGGGATCAACGGCTGAGTCTGCGCCCGCTTTTAGATAACAACGACGGTCTTGGTCTGTTTGAACCCCTTGGAGATGTGATCACTACCGGAGCGACACTGACCAATGTCAATGATTACCGGGCCATTGTCGTGATGCCATGACACCGCAGCAAATCGTCATGACACAGCCCGATGACTGGCATCTGCATCTGCGAGATGGTGAGATGCTGAGTGCGGTGCTGCCGTATACGGCCCGCCAGTTTGCACGGGCCATTGTGATGCCGAATCTGAAGCCCCCGGTCACCACCGTAAAGCAGGCGACAGAATATGCGCAACGTATTCGTGCTGCTCTTGCGCAACGAAGTGCTGATCAAAATACTGCATTTGATCCATTGATGACCTTATATCTCACTGACCATACATCGGCAGATGAGATTAAGCGTGCACGCGACAGCGGGATCGTGCAGGCCGTGAAGCTCTATCCGGCAGGCGCCACCACCAATTCGGACAGCGGCGTGACCGATCTAAATCACTGCACCCAGGCCCTGGAAGCAATGCAGAAAAATGCAGTGGTGTTGTGCATTCATGGCGAGGTGACCCATCAGGATGTTGATGTGTTTGATCGGGAGGCCGTCTTTATTGACCAGGTATTGATTCCCCTGCGCCACCGTTTTCCTGAGCTGAGAATTGTCTTTGAGCACATTACGACCCGTCAGGCCGTCGATTATGTGCAGTCGGCATCCGGGCCAATTGCTGCGACCATCACGCCCCAGCATCTGCTGTATAACCGCAACGCTATTTTCCAGGGCGGAATTCGGCCTCACTACTACTGCCTGCCAGTGCTCAAGCGCGAAGTCCATCGGCAGGCGCTGTTGGCTGCGGCCACCAGCGCAAGTCCGAAGTTTTTTCTTGGAACAGACAGCGCTCCCCACGAGCAGGCCACCAAGGAGACCGCCTGTGGCTGCGCAGGATGCTTTTCTGCGCCTTACGCCTTAGAACTCTACGCCCAGGCATTCGCGTCAGCGGGTGCTTTAGATCGTCTTGAGGCTTTCGCATCGTTTTATGGGCCGGATTTTTATCGCCTGCCGCGCAATACAAAAAAAATTAAGCTCAGCCGTACAGCGCAAAAAATCTCATCACCGATTGCTGCCGCAGGCGGGTTTCTGGTGCCGCTGGGATTTGGCGAGCAGCTCGACTGGCGATTTGAGGGCCTGGCCTGAGCCGAGAGGCGTCCATGTCGGGCTCGCCTTGGTGGACCGCGTCTGAGGCCCGTCTTGTTGCGCAGCTGCAGGACTTGCCGTTTGTCGAATTTCTAGAGGCATTAAATCGGCATGCCAAAGAACACGGCCTGCGCTCCGGCGGACATCAGCCCTTGCATTTTGTGCCGCAGCGTGAACTGCCGATCGAGCAGAACTATGAGGCCTGGATTTTCCAAACCGGCAGCGTGCCAACTCGCGATCTGGCCCATGATCGTTTGAATGCCATGATGTGGATGCTTTACCCACAAACCAAGGCGGCCCTGAATCGACTCCAAGGAGATGAAATCTCGCGGCGCGGAGCGCAGGCAGCGCGTGGATCAGCCCGGGACGCTGCCACGCTCTGGGATGAGAATCTTTTAATTCTTGTTTGTTTTGATCATGCGGATCACCTGGCGGCCTTGCTGAAGGCCCATGATTGGACTGAACTTTTTCTGACCTATCGCCATCGCTGGGCGGACACATGGCATCCAAGAATTTTTGGACATGCACTCGCAGAGAAATTAATTCGCCCGTATAAATCAATCACCGCACATTGTCGGCTTCTGGACTGCGCCTCATTGGCTTTGGATGCAATTGATACCGGCCTTGCGGCGCTCGTTTCGGACCGCCTCTGTCCGGGAGATTTTTATCCGATGCCGGTGATGGGCCTGCCAGGCTGGCATCCAGAGAATTTTCAGCCGGCGTTTTATGAAGATCGCTCTGTCTTTCGGCCTCCAAGGCGCTGAGCCTGCCGGGGATAGCGAATCAATTCGAGCAGCCCATCAAAGTCGATGGGTTTACTTAAATGAAGATCGATTCCGGCCGCCAGCGAGGCGCTGACATCCTCGGAAAAAGCATGGCCAGAGACCGCGATGAGGAGGCATTGTTGGCTGGGGCCATAGACTGCGCGAATCTGTTGGGCAGCCTCCCGGCCGGAGATGCCTGGAAGATCGATATCCATCAGGATGCAGTCATACGCTACGGCACGGCTTTTCTCGATGGCCTCCTCGCCGCAGGCCGCAGCGTCAGCCTGCAGGCCATGATGCGAAAGCCAGCGCATAAGAATTTCCCGATTCATTGCAACGTCATCGACAACAAGAATTTTTCGCTGGCGGTCTAAGACGGCTGCAGATTCGTCAGCTGGCTGGGCCGTCGTGATCTCGGGTGCAGTCGCCGTCCTGGCCGAGAACTGAATGGTGAAGCAGCTGCCTTCGCCGGGCGCTGAGCGCAGCCCCAGGCGTCCACCCATCGCCTCTAAAAGACTGCGGGCCAGTGTCAGGCCTAGGCCGCTGCCACCGTAGCGTTGTGCGATCGATGCACCTGCCTGCTGGAAGCGGCCAAAAACAATTTCTTGTTGATCTTGCGTAAGGCCGATGCCCGTATCTTCAACCTCAATCAGTACATCAACTGTTTGATGTTGGATTGCATTGCCTGGCGTGATCAGACGGCTGCGCAATTCAATGTGGCCTTGGGCGGTGAATTTGATCGCGTTTGAGATGAGATTTTTAAGAATTTGACTTACGCGTAGGGGATCAATGTAAATATAAAGGCCATCTGGAATTTCCTGCCGCAGGTCTAGCCGTAGCCCCTTTTGTTCGGCAGTCCCGCGAAAAAGCCTGATGTTTCGTTCAATCAATCGCGTCAGTTGACTCGGCGCTGAATCAAATCGTAGTCGGCCCTCTTCAATTGCAGAAAAATCAATTAAATCGGAGAGCAGGGCATTTAACTCCTTGCCGCACTGGGTGAGTGACTCGAGATCGGACCGGTCTTGGGCAGTTGGACTGCGCTGCTTCATCAGTTCCACCAGGCCAACCATGCCATTTAACGGTGTTCGAATTTCGTGGCTCATATCGGCAATAAACCGTGATTTATTCTGATCGGCGGTCCGCTGGGCCTCAAGAGAGCGAATCATCTGATTGGTCATCTGGGTCAGCATTTGAAATTCGCGTGGTGGATTGTGGCCTGGCGTTAGGCTGCCGCCTTCGCGAGAAACTTTTTCAATCTCGCTGGCCATCTGCTCCATGGGTCCGAGGGTTCTATTGAGCAACAACGCCAGTGCGGCCAGAAACATTAGCCCGGTGAGGGCCAGGGCGACCCAGATGCCCGTTACGACCGGTGCGATCTCTGCATTGACTTCCTCATCGGGCAGGCTGATGAGGGTGATCCATCCCAGCTGATGGTGGCTACCGTATCCGGGGTTACGAACATAGCCCACCAAATAATGACGGCCATCGGGCCACTGCTCCCGAAGCCATCCTTGTTTGCCAGCACGGGCCTGCTGCACGCTTTGCAGGTGGGAATATTCTCCAGCGTGGGCCGCGGGGGCCATGAGTCGGGTGGTTCCATCGTCACCGAGAACAATAATTTCTGCATGAAGATGCTTGGGAATCGACTGCAGAAAGCGTTTGTGCTGGGCCAAAAGCCAGTCCCAACTCAGGTGGGCGCCCAGCACGCCCAGGGTTCTGCCCGAGGCATCTCGAACGGGGGTCGCAAGATCAATAAATCGCCAGGGACCGCCCGAAGGATTCTGGCCAAGAAGGTCTGCAAGCAGCACGGCCTCGTGCAGATCGACCGTTGTTGGACGCGCCAAGCCCTGTTGAAACCAGTCACGATCGGCCACGTTTTTTCCGGCCAGCATGCCCTGATTCGCAGCCCGGACCGTTCCCGTCTGGTCTGCGAATCCAATCCAGGTGTATTCAGGAACATGCTGCTGAATCGTATTGATCCAGAGTTCGAGTAGATCGTGCCGTTCGTGCAGGCGAAGGGCGGGCAGCAAGGCGGCCCGCGATCGCAGGTCATCGAGTCGCTGGCCGATGGTTGTATCAATGATTTCAGCGATTGCCTGGGCCTGCGCCGAGAGTTTCTGTCCTTCGCTCTCCGAGATCGTGCTGCGTGCGGAATGCATCATGGCCCAGCCCAGCGCAATCAGCGCCGCGATCAATGGCAGCAGAATCAGTAGCAACAGCGTAGTGCGCAGCGGCCGGCCGGGGCCCCGCGTTCCCCAGATCCATCGCGCAATGTGGGGGCCTTTACTGTTCATCTCACTTATTTCTATGTGCTATAGATAAAATAGCACTCGACCACATTCAGAGCAATTGGCTATGATCGGTATGGGAAGTAAGTCGGGCGGCCGCTGCCGTGCATAGCACGGGAGAGGAAGGTCCGGACTCCACAGGGAAGGGTGACGGCTAACGGCCGTACGCAGCAAGCGATCGCGAGGTCGCCCAAGGCGAGGAATAGGGCCACAGAGACGAGTAAGCGCGGGAAACTGCGCGGATGTGAAACGCGGCAACCTCCACCCGGAGCAACACCAAATAGGCGCATGCCCGGCTTTGCCGGAGAGGATGTCCCGTCCGATGTGCGCGGGTAGGTGGCTTGAGCCTGCTGGTAACGGCAGGCCTAGAGGGATGGTCGCTATAAGGCACTGCGTTGCAGTGTCTCGTAACAGAATCCGGCCTATAGACTTACTTCACTTTTTTTACAGGAGGTGTGATGCAAATTTTGCATACGATGTTGCGTGTTGGCGAACTGCAGCGATCGATTCATTTTTATACCCATGTCTTGGGAATGAATCTGTTGCGTACGACCGATCGACAAGATCAGCAGTACTCACTGGCGTTTGTCGGCTTTGGCCGTGGCAATGAAGATGGCCATGCAGAGATTGAACTGACCTATAACTATGGTGTGTCCGACTATGAAATGGGCAGCGCCTACGGCCATATTGCGATTGCTGTTCCGGATGCGGCAGCGGCATGCGCGCGGATTCAGGCCGCAGGCGGCCAGGTCACGCGGCCGGCAGGCCCAGTGAAGGGCGGATCCACCGTGATTGCATTCGTCCAAGATCCTGACGGTTACAAAATTGAGTTGATTGAGCGGGCGGGCCTTGCTGCCTGATGCCGCTACAATCCACGCATGAAAGTCTTTAACCTGAAGTGCGAGCATGGCCACCCGTTTGAGGGCTGGTTCAAAAGCCATCTCGCCTTCGAGGATCAGCGCTCCCGGGGCCTCTTGACCTGCCCGTTTTGCGACAGCCGAAGCGTTGAGAAAACACTCTCGGCACCGCGACTCAATCTCTCCGGGGCCCAGGCTGAGGCTGCGGCCGGGGTGGCGCCGGCACCAGAGCCTACCGCCACCGCTGAGTTCCCGGCGCCGGTATCGGCTGCGATTGATCCGAAGTCATCGCCCACACTCGCGCAGGCCTTGAAAGTCGTGCGGCAGCTGCTGGAGCACAGCGAAGATGTGGGCGATCGTTTCGCCCAGGAGGCCCGATCCATGCATCGCCAGGAGGCGCCGCTGCGGCCGATTCACGGCAGCACCAGTCTTGAGACGGCGCGGGAGCTGGCCGATGAGGGGCTGCCGATCGTGCCGATCCCCTTTGCCGGACTACTCAAAAACTCCCTGCATTGACCCGGCTTTACCCCTCCGGGGCCGGTTTTTCTGCCCCACGCCAAGCGAATTCCCCAGCTGTCCTGATAAATCACTTTATAAGTGATTTTTATCCTATTGATTTATTTGAATTTTTGTTTGAAAATCATTCTTGAAATAAGGCCTAAGTTGTTGTTTTAGAAAGAAAAAATCCCCATTCGACTTGACCGGTAACACTGATTTCCATAAAGTGGGAAATCGTGCAAAAAAGTGGTTTTTTGTGGGGGTTTTCTTTTGGCGCTATCACTCGCCTTTTCCGGGGTCTCGGCCCTCAGCCTAGACGTCAAAGGCCGGATGACCATTCCGACGCGCTACCGGGATGAGCTGCTCGCGCGCTCTCAGGGCGCGCTCGCGTTGGTGGAGAGTGACGACGGCTGCCTGCTGCTGATGGCCCAGTCGCTCTGGGCAGAAAAGGTGGCGCTGTTCTCTTCCGATGATCGCGATGCCGAGCGGCGGCGGTTCTGGATGGGATTAAGCGATACCCCCGAGATGGATGCCCAGGGCCGGGTGCTCATTAATCCTGTGCTGCGTGAGGGCGCTCATATTCAACGCGATGTGATTCTGCTTGGCGTGGGAGAGCTGTTCGAAATCTGGGATGCATCTGCCTTGGAGCTGCATAAGCAGGCTGTCCGCCAGCGTAAGCGCGGCGGGAGTGCGATGTGACCGCAGCTGTTGCGCGCGGCGACTCTCAACAACCGTCTCCTGATGTGCAGGCCTTTGACCATCGTCCCGTCTTGCTGCAAGAGGCGGTCGAGTCTCTGCATGTGATTCCACAAGGAAGTTATGTCGATGCCACCTACGGCCGTGGTGGCCACAGTGCACTGATTCTTCAGCAGCTCGGCCCGTCTGGCCGATTAATCGCTTTCGATCGTGATCCCACTGCAGTGGCAGCAGGCAGAAAGATTCACGATCAGCGCTTTCAAATCATTCACGCACCCTTTAGCGAATTACCGCAGCGGCTTGCGGAGCAGGGCATTGATCAGGTGGATGGCGTGCTGGCCGATCTCGGCGTCTCATCTCCGCAGCTCGATGATCCCCAGCGGGGTTTTAGCTTTCGATTACAGGGCCCGCTCGATATGCGGATGGATCCAACCCGTGGTGAGCCCGTATCGGCTTGGATTGCAAAGGCTTCGGTAGATGAACTTCAGAAAGTGATTAAAGACTATGGCGAAGAACGGTTTGCTGTTCAGATTGCAAACGCGATTGCGACTCGCTGCGCGTCAGCCGCTCGGGGAGAGGCTGAACCCCTGCAGAGGACCGAGGATCTGGCAGAACTTGTCGTCCAAACGCTTCGGCGGTGTCGTGCACGTCGTGAGCCAGGCCAGCATCCGGCGACACGAACATTTCAGGCTTTACGGATTCACATCAATCGCGAAATGGAAGAGCTCACGGCCCTGCTTGAGGCAGCCGTCCGCCTGCTACGTGAGTCTGGGCGCCTTGCGATCATCAGCTTTCACTCGCTGGAAGACCGGCTCGTTAAGCAATTCTTTCGCGATGCCGCGCGCACGGCACCGCCTGCCCCAGACCGCGGCATAAGCCGCAGCCAGCGGGCACTGCTTTCTGGATTGCAGGATCGGCTGGGACGGCCTGCCACCGATTCCCGGCTTCGGGTGATTGGACGGATTCGCCCACGCGAGGAGGAGATTGCCGCTAACCCACGGGCCCGGTCAGCAATGCTTCGCGTGGCGGAGCGCTGTGGCACAGCGCTGGAGCCTGCAAGATGACACGACGTCAGTGGTTTTTGGTGGGGCTGATTACGGCATCGTCGCTATCTCTAGTCAACGCCCGGTATCACGAGCGTCGGCTTTTCACGCAGATGGATCGGACAGAGCGTGCCGGATTAAAACTGGACTCGGATATCGAGGTCCTTCAGGTGGAGCTCACGGCCTTGCGCAATCCAGGCCGTATCGATGCAGCCGCCCGGCGTGATCTAAAAATGATTCCTCTGCGGCCGACCGAGCCCATGTATTACCGGCCGAACAGTGGCGCGGGAGGCATGCGTTGAATAGCCATAGCAGCGCATTGCCCGGCCGTGTTCAATCCCGTGCGGCAGGCCGCTCGGCGGTGCCGGTGCTGACCTGGCGGGCAACGCAAGGCCGATCGCGTTTCGTATTGTTTTTATTGATGGCCGGTTTTTGCATTGTCATTGTCCGTGCCTTTACGTTGCAGCTGGTCAATGCCGATCAGTGGCAGACCCGTGCCGAAAAACGCTTTGAGCGGCCGAGAGAAATCCCGGCCAACCGTGGCCGCGTGCTGGATCGGCATGGCGAGGTGATTGCCTCCAGTGTTCAGGAGGAGCAGCTCGGCATTGTGCCCACGCGATTCGTGGGCAATCTTGCGCCGACAGGCGATAAGAAAGTTGATGCGCAGCGGGCCGCAAAAAAGAAACTCGAAGACCAGAAGCTTGATGAGCTTGCTGCGATTTTGGAGATGAAGCCGTCTGAGGTCCGCACAAAGATTTATGGCGCAAAAAAATTCTTCTGGCTTGCCCGCGGATTAAATCTTGAACAGGCGGATCGAATTCGCGGGCTTCGCCTCGAGGGTGTTGAGCTTGAAAATGACTTTCGTCGCTACTACCCCTATGGAGAGGCGTTCGCGCACATCGTGGGATTTACCAACGCCCATGAGCAGGGGGCGGAGGGCCTAGAGGCTACACATGATCAGGCGCTGCGTGGCACATCCGGCCAGCTGCGTGTTGTCATTGACCGACGCGGATCGGCAGTAGAGGGCAGAACAATCGCGGACGCGCTTCACGGAAAAGACCTGCAGCTCTCATTGGATGCCAGCATTCAAAGCATGGTGTACTCAACGCTGAAGTCGGCGGTCGCAGAGCATCGTGCAAAAGCTGCAGCAGCAGTAGTGATTGATGCGCAGACGGGTGAGGTCTTGGCCCTTGTGAATGAGCCCTCGTTTGATCCCAATAACCGGACAAAGCTCAACCCCGATCGTGTCCGCAATCGGGCAGTCACCGATACATTTGAGCCAGGCTCAACGATGAAATCATTTTCGATTGCGGCGGCATTGGAGCTGGGCCGCGTGGGCCCGAAAACCGAGATACAGACAGCCCCGGGCAAGATCACAATCGGCAATCGCACCATCGGTGATTCGCATCCTCATGGCACGCTGACCGTTGAGGAGGTCCTTGCGAAATC
Source organism: uncultured Bordetella sp. (assembly GCA_964440375.1). Lineage (GTDB taxonomy): Bacteria > Pseudomonadota > Gammaproteobacteria > Burkholderiales > Burkholderiaceae_A > Lacustribacter. The sequence goes on from CAYTRY010000005.1 coordinate 65,516, forward strand.
CAGTAACGTCGGCACGGTTCGAATTACGCAGCGGCTGCAGGCCAAGGAGCTCTACGATCTCTATGTTGCCGCAGGCTTTGGCCGGGTGCCGGATGTTGGCCTAAATGGTGCGACTGCGGGACGGCTACGTCAGCCTGAGAAATGGGTTCCGATTGATCAGGCCACGATTTCCTATGGACATGGTGTGTCGGTATCGCTGCTGCAGCTTGCGCGGGCCTACACTGTATTTGCCCGCGATGGAGATCTGGTGCCGATCTCCTTTGTTCCGCAGCCCGGACCCGTCGCCGGTGTGCCGGTGATTTCACCAGAGACCGCCCGTGCTGTTCGCAAGATGCTCGAGATGGCGACCACCCAAGGCACCGCACCCAAGGCCCAGATCGCAGGCTTTCGCGTGGCTGGAAAAACCGGCACAGCCCATAAGCCTGAGCGTGGGGGTTACGCAAAAAATAAATATGTTGCCTCGTTTGTGGGATTTGCACCCGCTGATCAGCCACGATTTGTGATTGCGGTCATGGTCGATGAGCCCAGCGCAGGCAAGCATTATGGTGGTGAGGTCGCTGCACCAATTTTTTCGCAGATTGCCAATGATGCCCTGCGCCGGTTGCAGATGTCACCGAATCCAGCGCTGCGAATCCTTCCTGCAGTTGCCCTCATCGGTGAGGGAACCGAATAATGACAGCGGTATTTCCGCCTCACCCAATGGCCCTGCGTGATGCGCACTCGGATCAGGCCGCCCAATGGCTGCGGCAGCGGCTTGGGCGGCAGGCCAATCTCTGCGCGGACAGCCGAAGGATTGCGCCCGGTGATGGATTTTTGGCCAGAGGCGGCAAGCGGTTTTCTGCAGAGGCGCATATTGCGGCCGCAATCGCGGCCGGAGCAGCCGCGATATTGATCGATACTGCAGATGCTGCAGCACTAGAAGACCGGCCAGGCCAGGTCCCGATGCTCGGTGTGCCGCAGCTGGGCCACCGGATGGGCATGGTGGCCTCAGCGTTTTACGGCCGGCCGAGTATGACCATGCAGGTCATTGCTGTGACGGGCACCAATGGCAAGTCAACCGTGACCGCAGCATTGGGCCATGCCCTCGCGGAGTGCGGTATTGCCTGTGCGGTGATCGGCACGCTTGGTGTCGGCGTGTTTCCCGCACACTGCGGCCCGTCATTCGAACCGAACTGGGAGCCACAGCTGACTGCTGGACTGACCACGCCGGATGCGGTGGACTTGCAGCGGCTGCTGGCAGATCTTCGCTCGCGACAGATCATGGTCGTTGCGCTAGAGGCCTCCTCATTTGGCCTGCAGCAGGGAAGGCTCCAAGGCTGTGCAATCAAGGCGGCTGCATTTACTAATCTGAGCCATGACCATCTTGATGTACACGGCACGATGGAGCGTTATGCACAGGCCAAGGCCTTGCTGTTTGCATCCCCTTCGCTGGGCACCATGATCGTGAACACAGATGACGCCTATGGACACCTGATGTGGGGCGCCACCGAACATCATATTGAGCGGATTGCGATCGGAGCACACTGGCCCGAGAACGCCCAGGGCGCAATGCGCAGCGCAGATCTGCAGCCGACTGATGCGGGCTGGCAATTCACAGTCATTGCGATGGGTGAGGCCGCTGATCTCTCGGGGCCGGTAACGCTGCCGGTTTTTGGCCGCCATAACGTTGATAACGCACTGATCGTCGCCGGATGCATGGTGGCGATGGGCATTGATGCTGAGCGCATTCGCGCCTGCCTGGCCCGTTTCCATCTTCCTTGTGGCCGTCTTCAGATGATCAAGCGCAGTAATCGGCCCTGGATCTGCATTGATTACGCCCACTCGCCAGATGCATTGGCCCGTGTGCTGGAGGCCCTGCGGCCTGTGGCCCAGGCGCGCCTGGGCCAGCTGATTTGTATTTTTGGCTGTGGTGGCAATCGTGATGCTGAAAAGCGGCCCGCGATGGGAGCGATTTCAGCACAGCTTGCGGATCGGGTGATGCTGACGTCTGACAATCCACGCGATGAGACGGCGCAGAGCATCATGGCAGCGATTCGCTCAGGGGTGCCTGCCACGCTCGTGGACAAGATTCAGATGCAGCCAGACCGTGGGGCCGCCATCGCCTCGGCCGTCGCAATGGCTGGGGCCCACGATGTTGTGCTCATTGCGGGAAAGGGTCATGAGCGTTATCAGATCATCGGTGAATCCATGCTGCCGTTTAGTGATGAGGCCCATGCCCAGCAGGCTTTAGAGGCATGGGTGGGGCCAACGTCTGCGTTGCGTGCAGGAGAGATACATGCCGCAACTTAAAGAATTCATCACCCACGTGACAGGCGCTCAGCTGGTCATGCCCGATGGACTGGAAAATAATCAGGCCAGTGTTTTGCAAAAAGAATTCGATGGCATCAGCACGGATACGCGGACGCTGTCGCCCGGCGCAATCTTTATTGGCTTAAGCGGCCCACGATTTGACGGCGCCGCTTTTCTTCAGGCCGCGCAAGACCGCGGGGCATGTGCAGCAGTGTTATCGGCGACAGCCGCCCATCGATCGGGAGTCCGCCTGCCCCTGATTCTGGTACCGGATGCGCTCAGCGCCTTACAGCAGTGGGCCCGCCATTGGCGCAGCACGTGGGCCGGCTGCGCGATTGCGGTGACGGGCAGCAATGGAAAGACCACGGTCAAGCAGATGGTTCAGTCCATCGCAGAGGCTGATCTTGGGCCGCCGCAGGTCTGGGCAACTCCGGGCAATTTGAATAATCACATCGGGGTGCCGCACTCGGTGTTGGGCCTGCGGTCTGTCCACCAGATGGCAGTGTTTGAGCTTGGCATGAATCATCCCAATGAGATCGCAGCACTTGCAGAGATCGCGCAGCCCCGTGTTGCACTTGTGAATAATGCCCAGCGTGAGCATCAAGAGTTTATGAAGTCGGTGCAGGCAGTTGCAATCGAAAATGGCGCGGTCTTTGGGGCCCTGCCGCCCGAGGGCATCGCTATTTATCCGCGGGATCCTTTGCATGAAGTCATTTGGCAAAAGCAGAGTCAGCATCTGAAGCATCCCGCGATTCGTTTTGGAATGCGTGAGATGGCTGCGGCAACGCCGGCGGTAGCACATGAGGTCCTGGGCCAGTGGATCACCACCGAATCTGGTGGGCCACTTCTTCAAATTGAATTCCCAGATCAGCAGTCCATCATCGTTCAGCCCCGCGGCCTGGGCCTGCACTTTGCGCTCAATATGATTGCCGCGGCTGCCTGTGCTTTTGCTGCAGGTCTTAGCCTGAAGGCCATCGAGCAGGCGCTCAATACATTTGAGCCGGTGGCGGGCCGTGGCCGTGCGATCGCAATCGCTGCAGGCGGTACCTTGGTAGACGACACGTATAACGCAAATCCCGATTCGGTCCGAGCAGCGATTGATGCCTTGGCCCGCATGGGCGTTCCGCGTGCCCTGGTGCTGGGCGACATGGGCGAGGTTGGTGATCAAGGGCCGCAGTTTCATCGCGAGGTGCTTGACTACGCCGCCCAGCGTCAGCTGGATGCCATCTGGCTGCATGGCGAGGCCATGGCGCTGGCCCATCGTCAGACCGGAGTCGGCCAGTTTTTTGATGAGGTCTCTGCGCTGATCGCGTCAGTGTCGCACTGGATCAGCGTGCAGCAGCAGGCACAGCATCGGCCATCGCTGTGGATTAAGGGTTCGCGCTTTATGCGCATGGAGCGGGTCGTGCAGGCGATTGCGCGGCAGCAGGAGGGCCAGGCCGCATGCTGCTAATTCTCGCGGATTGGCTCGAACAGTACATCCGGGCGTTTAACGTCCTGAACTACATCACGCTGCGAGCAGTGCTGGCAGCCCTGACGGCGCTGGGCATTGGTCTGGTGCTGGGGCCTTTTGTGATTCGTCGGCTGACCGAGATGAAGGTGGGCCAGGCCGTGCGCGATGACGGCCCTCAGACCCACCTCTCAAAAAGCGGTACGCCCACGATGGGTGGCGCACTGATTCTGTTGGCCATTGGTGTGACGACGCTGCTGTGGGCAGATCTCAGTAACCGTTTTGTGTGGGCGGTCCTGATTGTGACGCTGGGCTTCGGTGCAATTGGATGGGTCGATGACTATCGCAAGGTCATTCATCAAGACCCGGTTGGCCTGCCTGCACGATGGAAGTATCTCTGGCAGTCCGTGATCGGAATCATGGCCGCTGTCTATTTGGCCTTCTCTGTGCCGGCCCAAAGCAATGCCCAGGCCTGGGATTTGTTTACGCAGTGGATGGCCAATGGATTTTCGATTGACTTGCCCCAGCGGGCAGACTTGATTGTTCCTTTTTTCAAGGAGGTCGCCTATCCGCTGGGCGTTTTCGGCTTCATGGTCTTGAGCTATTTTGTGATTGTCGGCTCAAGCAATGCGGTCAATCTCACTGACGGATTAGATGGCCTGGCCATCATGCCGACGGTCTTGGTTGCGGGCGCACTGGGCGTATTTGCATATGCCTCCGGCAATGCGGTTTTCGCAAAGTATTTATTAATTCCCTATATCTCAGGCGCGGGCGAGCTCACCGTGTTCTGCGCAGCCTTGGTGGGCGCAGGCCTGGCCTTCCTTTGGTTTAACGCCTATCCCGCTCAGGTCTTTATGGGAGATGTCGGGGCGCTGGCACTCGGCGGTGCGCTTGGCACTGTGGCGGTTGTGGTTCGACAGGAAATCGTGTTGTTCATCATGGGCGGGGTATTTGTGATGAACACCCTATCGGTGATGTTGCAGGTGGGCTATTTCAAATACACGAAGCGGCGTTTTGGTGAAGGCCGACGCATTCTTCGAATGGCGCCTTTGCATCATCACTTTGAAGTTGGTGGCTGGAAAGAAACTCAGGTCGTGGTTCGCTTCTGGATCATCACCATGATTCTCGTGCTGGCTGGGCTATCAACGCTCAAGCTGCGTTAACTCAATTGATCTAAAGGATTTATGGGAATTTCAAAGACCGTCAGCGCAGCATCTCCTCTCGAACGCGTCCCCGCCATTCCGATGGCCTTTGATTGGCCGTCCTGCCATGTCATGGTGCTGGGCTGTGGCGAATCGGGCCTGGCCTGTATTCGTTGGCTGCTGCGTCAAAACGCACGGATCTCGGTCTTGGAGTCGCGGGCCGCACCGCCCGGCCTGGAGCGTCTGCAAGCCCTCGATGGTCAGCAGCAGATCGCGCTGCATCTCGGCCTGGCCTCGCCATTTGATCCGAGCTGGTGTGAAGGTGTCGATCTGATCATCCCCAGCCCGGGCTTATCGCCCCATCCTGAGCATGCAGGCCCGGCCCATGCGCTGCTTGCAGCAGCGCGCGCGCGCGGCATCAGAGTCGTAGGTGAGCTCGATTTATTCGAGTGGGCTATCCATCATGCTGCCCATGCCAGCAGCCAGCGGGATGCAGCCCCCGATCTCGCGCTGCCGCTTGAGCTGCCGAAAATTCTTGCGATTACGGGCACGAACGGAAAAACCACGACAACGCAGATGGCAGCCGCCCTGCTGCGACGGGCTGGCTTTGATGCTCAGGAGGCCGGCAACATCAGCCCATCGCTTCTCGATGCAGTCATAGCCCGTGAAGATGCGAGCCGATTTCCTGAGGTCTGGGTCTTGGAGCTGTCGAGCTTTCAGCTGGCGTATGCCCAGCATTTCCATCCGACGGCGGCAGTCTGTCTGAATATTTCGGAAGACCATCTTGATTGGCATCGGGACTTCGAAGATTACGTCGCTGCAAAGGGAAGGGTCTACGGCATCGGAATCGATCCGGCCCGCTCGGATGTACTCTGCATCGGCTACCGACAGGATGCGCAGGTCATGGCACTGATGGCGCCGCATGTCCACACCTGCACGTTCGGCACTGAGCCGCCCAATCGCCCAGGCGATTTTGGTCTGCAGGAAGAGGGCATCTCGTGGATGACGATGGCCGATATCCATGACGAGGCACGGCGGCATCGTCTGATGCCCGCCGATGCCTTGCGTGTACGTGGCCGGCACAATGCAATGAATGCATTGGCCGCCCTCGCACTTTGCCGCGCGGTCACCCCCGCCTTGGCCCCGCTGCTGCACGCGCTTCGGGAGTTTCGTGGCGGTGCACATCGCATGCAGTGGATTGCGCATCTGCAGGGCCTTGAATTTATCGATGACAGCAAAGGGACCAATGTTGGCGCAACCGCTGCCGCATTAAACGGGTTGACGCTGCCGGTAATTCTGATCGCAGGTGGTGATGGAAAAGGCCAGGATTTTTCGCCGCTGCTTGATGCAATGCGTGGCTCGACGAAGGCGGTTGTCACGATCGGCAGAGATGGCCCTGCGATTGGACAGATTGCACAGCAGGCGGGCCTCGCGACCGTCGCTGCTCAGGATATGGGCCAGGCAGTGCAACAGGCCGTGGCCCTGGCCCAACAACTTGGGCTTGGGCATGCGGCGGTGCTGCTATCGCCGGCCTGCGCCAGTTTCGATATGTATGCCAATTATGTGGAGCGGGCAAATCATTTTTGTGAAGCGGTTCAGGAGATGGCCGCTGCGCAGGGAGTCTCATGCTAAGTCAGCAGCCGATGGCCTCTACGTCGTGGATCGGAGCAGATCGAATTCTGGTCTCCGTCTTCGTCGGCCTGCTGCTGGTCGGACTGGTCATGGTGTATTCAGCCAACCTGCCGCTGCCCAGCAATAACGCAGAGTCAGTATTTTGGCGGAGTATGCGGGGCCATCCGATTCATCTGCTGATCGGACTGGCGGCGCTGTTGATCATGACGCGTGTTCCCAGCACGATGCTTCAGGCCCTCTCAACGCCGTTGTTTTTTCTCGGCATTGCGCTGCTGCTTATCGTGGCAGCGATGAAGATTGTGCTGGGCCCAGCGATTCTGAAAGATGGTGCGGTTCGGGCAATTCCGCTGGGCATTTTTACCCTTCAGCCCGCCGAGCTGATGAAGTTTTTCTCGCTCTTATTTGCGGCCGCTTATGTTGTCCGTCGACAGGATCGCATGCATACCTTTGTGCGCGGCCTGCTGCCAATTGGTTTTTTAATGTCCTTGGTCATGCTGCTCTTGCTGTATCAGCCCGACCTGGGATCGACCATGGTGATCACGCTGATTACCGCGGCAATCCTATTTCTTGGCGGCATGAGCCTGAGAATTTTTGTGCCCCTGCTGCTGGCCTTGGGGGCCGTCTTTGTGGTGATGGTCTGGCTGACGCCCTGGCGCCTGATGCGGCTGATTTCTTATCTTTCGCCCTGCGATCCTGATCAGGTCCAGAGCACTGGTTTTCAACTCTGCGGCGCATTGATTGCTTTTGGGCGCGGCGGATTTTTTGGTTCAGGCCTTGGCACAGGCATTGCGAAAATGGGCCATCTGCCGCTGCCGCATACCGACTTTATCTTCGCCATGATGGGCGAGGAAATCGGCTTTGTGGGTGTCACGCTGGTGATACTGGCGTTTGCGTTTATCGTCCGCCGGGCCATCGAAATCGGCCGCACTGCCATGTCACAAGAGCGGCTGTTTGCCGGCCTGGTTGCCCAGGGCATCGGTGTCTGGCTCGGACTGCAGACGCTGATTCATGTCGGCGTCAATACCGGATTGCTGCCCACCAAAGGCCTGACGCTGCCGTTTATCAGTCATGGTGGAAGCTCCATGCTTGCCGTCTGCATCGCAATGGGCACGCTGCTGCGTATTGATGCAGAGAATCGGCAGCATGTTCGAGGGGCAAAAGCATGACGGTGCCGCGCGTTCTCATTGCGGCCGGCGGCACTGGCGGCCATGTCTTTCCTGCGCTTGCCGTTGCGCGGCTCATGATGCAGCGGGGCTGGCATGCCGAGTGGGTTGGGTCCGACCGCGGACTTGAGGCTCGGATCATCCCTGGGGCGGGCATTGGCTTACATATTCTGCGCTTTAGCGGACTGCGCGGCAGGGGGGCCATGGCCTGGCTGAGTCTGCCGCTGCGGCTTTTTCGTGCGGTCCACGATGCCTTTGCAATTTTTTCTCGGGCGCGGCCCGAGGTGGTAGTCGCCTTTGGCGGCTATGTGACATTTCCGATCGGTATGGTGGCCTCGATGCGGCGCATCCCGCTGTGCGTGCATGAGCAAAACGCGGTCATGGGCACGGCCAATCGCTGGCTTGCCCGTCTCGCCTCTCGCGTGATGGTGAGCTTTCCAGGCACCCGTTATGCGCCGGCCCGCGCCCTTCTGGTGGGCAATCCCGTGCGCGAAGAGATTCATCAGCTCGCTGATCCTGGATCGCGTTATCGAGAACGCCATGGCCCGCTTCAGCTCTTGGTGATCGGCGGCAGCCTCGGCGCATCGGCCTTTAATCGCCAGCTGCCAGCATATTTTGCGCAGGTGATCGCTGCCGGCCAGCCGCTTTTGATTCGTCATCAGACCGGGCCGGCCGATCGCGACATGGTGATGGCTGAGTACCGAAGGCTGGGCATTGCGGCCCAGTGCAGCGCATTTATTGAGAATATGCAGGCGGCCTACGGTGAGTCAGATCTGGTGATTTGCCGCGCCGGTGCATCAACGGTGACGGAGGTCGCGGCTGCAGGTGTTGCTGCCCTGTTCGTGCCCCTGCCCCACGCCATTGATGATCATCAGTCGGCCAATGCCCGCGTACTCGTGGAGCAGCAGGCTGCATGGATGATGCCCCAGGACCAGCTGGCATCCGCTGAGATGGTGTCTTGGCTTGCGGCCTGCACTCGGCAGACGCTACTTGAACGGGCGGTGCGGGCCCGGTCATTGAGCCTGAAGGATGCGGCCCATCAGGCCCTGCAGATTGTGACATCCGTTGCGCCATCGTCACTCATGGAGCGCAGCCGATGAGACACAAGATTGAGACGATTCATTTTGTCGGCATTGGTGGCTCGGGCATGTCCGGCATTGCGGAAGTCCTGCTCACACTGGGCTATCGGGTGCAGGGATCTGATGTCGCCCGCAATGCTGCAACGGAGCGGCTCAGCGGCCTTGGGGCCACAATTTTTTATGATCATGCTGCCGAGCACCTTGGTCATGCCAATGCCGTGGTGATTTCAAGCGCGGTCCGGCCGGAGAATCCCGAGGTCCGCGCCGCACGACTGCGCCGCATTCCTGTTGTGCCACGCGCCTTGATGCTCGGCGAGCTGATGCGGCTCAAGCAGGGCATTGCGATTGCCGGCACTCATGGCAAGACCACCACCACGAGTCTTGTCGCCAGCGTATTGGCCCAGGCGGGACTCGATCCAACCTTTGTCATCGGCGGACGTTTAAACAGCGCAGGCGCAAACGCGCGGCTTGGACTTGGTGACTACATCGTTGCCGAGGCGGATGAGTCGGACGGCTCTTTTTTAAATCTGCTGCCCATGATTGCGGTCATCACCAATATCGATGAAGACCACATGGAGACCTATGACCATGACATTGCCAAATTAAAGCAGGCCTTCATTGCATTCACGCAGCGCCTGCCGTTTTATGGCACGGCGGTGGTCTGTGTTGATGACCCGTTTGTGCGGGACATCATTCCAATGATTTCTAAAACAGTTGTGACCTATGGCTTCGCTGAAGATGCACAGGTGCGCGCGACAGAAGTTCAGGCCGAGGGGCCGGCCATGCGGTTTGTGGTCCATCGTGAGGCGGAGCCTGCCTGCCCGATCACCTTAAATCTTCCGGGCCGGCACAACGTACAAAATGCCTTGGCGGCCATTGCGGTTGCGACTGAACTCGGCCTTGAAGATACAGCCATTGTCGCTGCGCTCAGAGATTTTCGTGGTGTGGGCAGACGTTTTCAGGTGGATGCATCACTGCCGGCTGCAGGCGGTGGCCACTTCGCATTGATTGATGACTACGGACATCATCCTGCAGAGCTTGCTGCAACGCTTGCCGCTGCCCGGGGTGCTTATCCGGGCCGGCGAATTTTGCTCGCGTTTCAGCCGCATCGATACAGCCGCACCCGTGATTTATTTGAAGATTTTGTGCGTGTGTTGGGCGAGGCGGATCAGCTCTTACTGGCCCCAGTATATGCAGCAGGCGAGCCAGCGATTGCCGCGGCAGACGGCAAGGCCCTTGCGCGGGCGATTCGGGTTGCTGGCCGCGTCGAGCCGATTTATGTGGAATCGATTCAAGAGATGCCGGACCGCATCCGCGCGCATGCGCGCGATGGTGATGTTGTGCTGTGTATGGGTGCAGGCTCCATCGGTGCAGTCGCCGCCACACTCAGAACCCAGGAGACCAGATGAACCTTGGGGGTCACGCAAAGCCTGCCTTTCAACGTGTTGCGGTGCTCTTGGGTGGCGAGTCAGCCGAGCGCGAGATTTCTCTGCGATCCGGCACCGGCGTATTGGCTGCATTACAGCGTTGCGGTGTGAATGCCTTTGGTTTTGATCCCGCCGAGCGGCCTTTGCAGGCCTTAAGGGATGCGTCAGCGGATTGCGCATTTGTTGCCTTGCATGGCCGATTTGGTGAAGACGGCACCGTACAAGGCATGCTTGAATTATTGAAAATTCCTTACACAGGAAGCGGTGTGATGGCCAGCAGCGTGGCCATGGATAAGGCCATTACAAAACGGATTTGGCAGCAGGCGCAGCTGCCAACACCAGATTTTGAATTGCTCTCCGAAGACTTTGATGCCGATCGGGTCGTGAAGCGGCTCGGACTGCCGATGGCAATCAAGCCCGTGATGGAAGGCTCATCGCTTGGCTTTACGCGCGTGGATCGGCAGTCGGATCTTGCGGCGGCCTATCGAGCGGCCCGTCGATACGATAAGTCGGTGATGGCAGAGCAGTTTGTCTCGGGCCGTGAATTTACCTGTGCGGTCTTACAGGATGCATCGGGCCGGCCCCAGGCCCTGCCGGTGATCGAGATCCAGGCTCCCGAAGGCCGTTACGACTATCAGAATAAATATTTCGGAGATGCGACACGCTATCTCTGCCCGGCACCGATTGATGCAGCGCTGACGCAGCAGATCCAGTCTTTATCGGTGGACGCCTTCGAGACGATTCAGTGTGCAGGCTGGGCGCGGGCGGATCTCATGTGGGATGGCAAAAATGATCCCATGCTTTTGGAGATCAATACATCGCCAGGCATGACGGATCACTCGTTGGTGCCAATGGCCGCCCAGGCCGCAGGCATTTCCTATGACGAATTGGTAATGCGGATTCTGGCCCAGGCCAGTCTGAAGATTGGGGCCGTCCAATGAGGCCGTCACCGATGCGGGATTTCTGGAATTCGCCTTCAAGGTTAAATCGCCTCTCGGGCCTGCTGGTTGCAATCTCAGGCCTGGCGCTGGCTGGACTTTTCTTTTTCTGGATGGCGAATCGTCCTGCCTTTGTCGTGAAGCGGGTGATTGTGGAATCTGTTGCGGGTGATTTAAAACATGTATCGGCCCCACAGATTCATGCCGCAGTCGCAGAGGCCTTAAACGGCACTGTGTTATCGGCAGATTTGGTTCAGGTCCATCGATCACTGCAGGCGATTCCGTGGATTCGCAGTGTGACGGTTCGGCGCATTTGGCCCAATCGTCTGCTGGTACGGCTTGAGGAGCAACGCGCTGTCGCCGTCTGGCCCAATGGCCGGCTGGTGAATGATGCCGGCGAGTCTTTTGCAGCTCTGGCTGCGGATCATGAAGAAAACTGCCGGCTCATTCCTTTGGCGGGTCCTGCGGGCAGTGAGCGTCTGGTGCTTGATCGGGCCCGCTTATTGGCCCAGTGGATTGCGCCAACCCAGCGGCATTTGCAGCGGCTGACGCTTTCCGAGCAATACGCCTGGACGGCAGAGCTCACCGGAGGCCTGGTGCTGGAGCTTGGCCGCGATGCGCTTGCCACGCCCGTCGAGGAGCGCGTTCGTATGTTTGTCAAAACCCAGCCCTGGCTGGCACAGCGGCTGGGACTGCCCGGTGAACCACCGCGGCTGGCGCGGGCAGACCTTCGTTATGCCATCGGCTACGCCTTCGTGCCGCTGCCAGCTGGCGCCGAGATTCCATCTCGTGGCGCGGACCCAACACCGCTTTGTATTGGAGTGCACACATGAATTTGCGCCCAAAGAATTTTGTGAGGACACCAAATGACGCGTGAAGCCAAAAACTTAATCGTCGGACTGGATATTGGAACTTCCAAGATCGTCACGATTGTTGCGGAAATTCTTGAGGATGGCCGGCTTGAAGTCATCGGGCTGGGCCAGGCCGATTGCGAGGGCCTTAAAAAAGGCGTGGTCGTCAATATTGATGCAACGGTCCAGTCGATTCAGAAATCGCTCGAAGATGCGGAGCTGATGGCCGATTGCAAGATCGCCGCCGTCTGGACTGGCATTGCAGGCAGCCATATTCGGAGCTTTAACTCGACCGGCATGGTGGCCATCAAAGAAAAAGAAGTTTCGCAGACCGATGTCGATCGTGTGATTGAGACGGCCACTGCGGTCAGCGTGCCCTCCGATCAGCAGGTGCTGCATGTGCTGCCGCAGGAATTCATGATCGATGGCCAAGACGATGTCCGTCAGCCCCTCGGAATGAGCGGCGTGCGGCTAGAGGTTCGCGTTCATATCGTCACCGGGTCGGTGAGTGCGGCGCAAAACATTATCAAGTGTGTGCGCCGATGCGGACTGGAGGTCAATGAGCTGATTCTGCAGCCGCTGGCATCGAGCCATTCGGTCTTAACGAAGGATGAAAAAGAGCTGGGTGTGGCGCTCGTGGATATTGGTGGCGGCACCACTGATATCGCGATTTTCTCGGGCGGTGCCATTCGGCATACCGCAGTGATTCCGATTGCAGGTGATCAAATCACCAACGACATTGCGATGGCCTTGCGGACCCCGACCCATGAGGCGGAGGCCATCAAGATTCGTCAAGGAATTGCCAAACAGGCATTGGCTGATCCGCAGGCCTGGTTTGAGGTGCCCGGCCTTGGAGATCGGCAGCCCCGGCAGCTTTCGCGTCAGGCACTTGCCGCGGTGATTGAGCCGCGCATCGAGGAGCTGTTTTCTTTAGTCCAGCATGTAATTCGTGAATCCGGCTACGAAGAGCTGCTCTCTTCAGGTGTCGTCATCACGGGGGGCAGCGCCATGCTGCCCGGCATGGTGGAGCTTGGTGAGGATGTTTTTCTAAAACAAGTACGCATCGGAGTGCCCGCCTATCGCGGCAATCTTTCTGATGTGGTGAGCAATCCGCGTTTTTCCACCGCCATGGGGCTGCTGGAAGAGGCGCGATTGCAATGGATCCGGGGCCGCAAGGAGGTCGTTAGCAGTGGTTCGTTTAAAGACACCCTTGCGCGGATGAAGCAGTGGTTTGTGGGGAACTTTTAACTTCTGATCAGGAGGCAGTAATGAATTTTGAAATGTTCGAGACGGAAACTCAGGGCACCATCATCAAGGTGGTGGGCGTGGGCGGTGCGGGCGGCAATGCAGTCAATCACATGGTCTCCCGCGGTGTGCAGGGTGTGGAATTTATCTGCATCAATACCGATGCCCAGGCGCTGGCCAAATCAAAAGCCAGCAATACATTGCAGATCGGCGGCACAGGACTGGGCGCGGGCGCCCGTCCGGATGCCGGCAAGGCCGCCGCTGAGGCGGACCGCGAGCGCATTGCCGATGCATTACGCGGCGCCCATATGGTCTTTATTACCGCCGGAATGGGTGGCGGCACGGGCACTGGCGCAGCACCGGTGGTTGCTGAAATTGCCAAAGAAATGGGAGCATTGACGGTTGCCGTGGTGACCAAGCCCTTTAGTTTTGAAGGTGTGCGCCGTGAGGCCGCCGCCGAGCGGGGCCTGGGCGAGCTGGAGGGCCGCGTCGACTCGTTGATCATTGTGTTGAACGAGAAACTCGAAGAGGTGCTGGGAGAAGATGTCACCCAGATCGAAGCCTTTGCCGCTGCCGATGATGTGCTCAATAACGCGGTCGCTGGCATCGCGGAGATCATCAATGTCGAGGGGCTGGTGAACGTTGACTTTGAAGATGTCAAGACGGTGATGAGTGAGCAGGGCAAGGCCATGATGGGCACGGCCTGCGCCGCGGGCGACGATCGGGCCCGTATTGCTGCCGAGAATGCGGTCCAGTCGCCGCTGCTTGAGGGCGTTGATTTATCGGGTGCCCGCGGCATCCTGGTCAATATCACCGCCAGCCGTGCACTGAAGCTCAAAGAGACCCGTGTGGCAATGGAAACCATTCGCACCTTTGCCGCTGAGGACGCCACGATTATTCTGGGCACGGTCTATGACGACAGCCTCGATGACCAGCTGCGTGTGACCGTGGTGGCCACCGGCCTTGGCCGCAAGCGGACCCCGACACTGGTCCACAACAGTGCCCAGGCCGTGATGCAGAAAACCGGTACCGATAACATCGGATTTGCCATGCAAAACCCGATGGCTCCGGGCTTCGTGCCGGGACAGTCCCCGGCATCCGGCCTTGGCCAATCGGCTGCGCCGCCCGCGGTGCCCTCGGTGGATTACAGCAAATACGATCAGCCAACCGTCTGGCGCGATCCCCGCAGTCAGGCGGCTGCGCGTGTCGATGCAATGCAGGAAAGCGGCATGGATCGGCTCGATATCCCTGCCTTTTTGCGCAAGCAGGCGGACTGATCAGCGTTTTTTAGGTTTCCCCACTGCAGAGAAAGGCCCGATGCCCCCGGGCCTTTCTTTTTTTGGCATAGTCTTGCGTTTCTAGAAAAGGAGACTCCTATGCCAATCCAAGTCGGCCAAGCACTTCCCAACGCGACCCTCTATGAATTCTTTGATGAAGAGACGGGTGGCTGCAGCATCGGTCCCAATGCACTGCAGGTCTCTGACCTGATCAAGGGTAAGAAAATTGTTATTTTTGGCCTGCCGGGCGCTTATACCCCGACTTGTTCCGCTAAGCATGTCCCGGGCTTTGTCGCGCACCATGACAAGCTGAAATCTAAAGGCGTTGATGAAGTCTGGTGCGTCAGCGTCAACGATGCTTTTGTGATGGGCTCTTGGGGCCGAGAGCTCGGCGCCAAAGGCAAAGTCAGAATGATGGGTGATGGCAACGCTGAGTTTTCCAAGGCGGTCGATCTGACCCTGGATCTCACAGCCCGGGGCCTGGGCCTACGCTCGAATCGTTACGCCATGATTGTTGAGAACGGCATCGTCAAACATCTCGCGGTCGAAGCGCCGGGTGCTTTTGATGTCAGTAGCGCAGAGGCGGTACTGGCCAAGCTCTGATCGTTCGGCGGATGCTGCGTCAACGCACACTTGCTGAGACGGTCACCGCGAGGGGCATTGGCCTGCATAGCGGCGTGCCTGTCGCGCTGACGCTTCGGCCTGCACCGGCGGACCATGGCATTGTCTTTCGGCGTATCGATGTGGATCCGCCGCGAGAGATCCGATCGCGGGCGGGCGCCGTGGGCGACACCCGGATGGCTTCAACACTCTCAGATGGCGAGCTGAAGGTGGCCACCGTCGAGCACCTGATGTCAGCGTTCTCAGGGATGGGCATTGATAATGCAGTCGTCGAAGTCGATGCCGCCGAGATTCCCATCATGGATGGCAGTGCTGCGACCTTCGTCTACCTGCTGCGGTCCGCAGGGGTCGAGGAGCAGTCTGCCCCCAAACGATTTATCGAGGTCCTACAGACTGTTGAGGTCCGCGAGGGTGAGAAGTGGGCCCGACTCGATCCATTTTTTGGATTTCGTCTTGAGTTCACGATTGATTTTAGTCATCCGGCGGTAGATGCCACTGGCCAGCAGGTGCGGATTGATTTCGCAGACGCTTCCTTCGTGGATGACATTGCCCGGGCCAGGACATTTGGATTTATGGGGGATGTGGATGCGCTCCGATCCAAGGGCCTTGCACTGGGAGGAAGCCTCAGCAATGCCATCGTGATGGATGAAGTCCGCATCATGAATCCAGAAGGCCTCAGGCGGCCCAACGAATTTGCGATGCATAAGGCCCTCGATGCGATTGGCGATCTCTATCTTTTAGGCAACCCACTGATGGCCAGCTACTGTGCTTTCAAATCGGGCCATGCGCTTAACAATCTGCTGCTGCGGCAGTTGATGCAGACACCGGGCAGCTGGCGTGAGACGACCTTCGAAGATCTTCAGCATGCCCCAATTGCTTGGGCGCGTCAGTGGAGCTGGGCCTAACGGGGCCGAGCGATTCTTGCTAGTGCGCGGCGCAGTGCCTCATTGCTGAGATTGTCAGACAGCTCACGAAACTGCTGGCGTGCGGCCTCAGGGATTTTTTCTCTTGCAAGCACAGTTGCCGTCGGAGGCTGCAAGGATTGCGTCCGCTGCGCGATCACCTTGAGATGCTGAATGCCCCAGCCTTCTTGCCGAAGCGCGGTGGGCCAGTCGGCAAGCGCGAGTTTTAGTTTGGCTGCTGCCGCTGCATGCCGGGCAATGACGGTGACCTGGCTGCCCCGAATGCCTCTGGGCGGATCATCTCGACGGACCTGCACCACCAGGCTTGCCAGTGATGCTGGAATGGCCCGCCGAACGCTGGCCATTAGATCTTCACTGTCGCGCCATGCCCGATCAATTCCCGCCCAATCAGCGGAGGTGCGTAGGGCTTCGCCAAGCCCTCTGAAGGCGGTCTTACTCATACCCGCATGCTAAGATCGAACGTCCATGATTGACAAATTTCTCAAAAAAATTTTTGGAAGTCGCAACGAGCGACTCGTTAAAAGCTACGGCCAGCGGGCCGCCGCGATCAACGCGCTAGAGCCCGCCATGACCGCCTTATCGGACGAGGCCCTGCGGGAAAAGACCGCTGAATTCCGCCGCCGGTTAGCCGATGGTGAAACGCTTGAGCAGCTGCTGGTGGAGGCCTTTGCGGTCTGCCGCGAGGCCGGCCGTCGTGCGCTTGGCATGCGGCACTTTGATGTTCAGCTCATCGGTGGAATGGTTCTGCACGACGGCAAGATTGCCGAAATGCGGACCGGTGAGGGCAAGACATTGGTTGCGACTTTGGCGGCCTACCTGAATGCGCTGGCCGGCAAGGGCGTGCATGTCGTGACGGTCAATGACTATCTGGCCGAGCGGGATGCCAACTGGATGGGAAAGCTCTACCGATTCCTGGGCCTGACGGTTGGCGTGAACCTGACATCGTTGGAGCATGCCGAGAAGCAGGCCGCCTATGCGGCCGATATTACGTATGGCACCAATAACGAATTCGGATTTGATTATCTGCGCGACAACATGGTGGTCGATCGCGCCAATCGGGTCCAGCGCAGTCTGAGTTTTGCCATTGTCGATGAGGTCGATTCGATCCTGATCGACGAGGCCCGCACGCCGCTGATTATTTCTGGCCATGCCGATGATCAGACGGATTTGTATCGCGTGCTCAATGTCGTGCCCGGGCAGCTCAAGCCCCAGGCGACCGAGGAAGGCCCCGGCGATTATTGGGTCGATGAAAAATCTCGGCAGGTCCATCTGTCCGAGGCTGGGTTTGAAAAATCAGAGCAGCTGTTGGCCTCGATGGGCCTGCTTGCTGAGGGCGCAAGCCTCTATGATCCAGCGAGCATCTCGCTGCTGCATCACCTGACCTCAGCCCTTCGGGCCCACACATTGTTTTTTAAAGACCAGCACTATGTGGTTCAGTCCGGCAAGATCATCATTGTCGATGAGTTCACTGGCCGGCTGATGCCCGGCCGGCGCTGGTCGGAGGGGCTGCATCAGGCGGTCGAGGCAAAAGAGAGCGTTGAGATTGAAGCCGAGAATCAGACGCTGGCCTCGATTACCTTTCAGAATTATTTCCGCATGTACGACAAGCTCTCGGGCATGACCGGCACTGCAGACACCGAGGCCTTTGAATTTCAGTCAATTTATAACTTAGAGACCGTGGTGATTCCGACCCATCGCCCGATGATCCGTCTGGACCTTCAGGATCAGGTCTTTAAGTCGGCAGAGGAAAAGTACGACGCCATTCTTGCCGATATTCAGGCCCGGCATGCCAACGGCCAGCCGGTACTTGTGGGTACGACATCAATTGAAAACTCTGAGCTGCTCTCCGCAATGCTTGCCAAGGCCGAGTTATCGCACCAGGTCTTAAATGCGAAGCAGCACGAGCGTGAGGCCGAGATTGTTGCCCAGGCCGGCCGTCCCGGCATGATCACGATTGCGACCAATATGGCAGGCCGCGGAACCGATATCGTGCTCGGTGGCAATGTCGAGAAGCAGATTGATGCCTTACGCGCGGATCCAGGCCCATCTGAGTCCGATAAGGCCCGGCAAGAGATCGTGTTGCGTGAGCAGTGGCAGGGGCTGCATGACCAGGTGATACAGGCGGGCGGTCTGCACATCGTCGGCACAGAGCGGCATGAGTCGCGCCGTATCGATAATCAGCTGCGGGGCCGCTCTGGCCGCCAGGGGGATCCGGGTTCATCGCGGTTTTATCTCTCGATGGATGATCCGCTGCTGAGGATTTTTGCCGGCGACCGAATGAAGGCGATCATGAATCGTCTGGGGGTGCCCCACGGGGAGCCCATTGAGGCGGGTATGGTCTCGCGGTCCATCGAGTCAGCCCAACGCAAAGTCGAGAATCGAAACTTCGATATGCGCAAGCAGCTTCTGGAGTACGACGATGTCGCCAATGAGCAGCGCAAAATCATCTACCGCCAGCGTAATGAGATTTTAGAGGGCGAGGACTTGGCGGAACTGGTGGGCAGCCTGCGTCAGGGCATGATGTCAGAGATCGTGCGTGCCCATGTGCCCGAAGAAAGTGTCGAAGAGCAGTGGGATCTTGCAGGGTTGCAGCAGACGCTGCAGGCGGAGTGGCGACTGCAGATTGATCTGCAGTCATGGGTGGCCGGCAACGACCAGATCACCGATGAAGAGATTCTGCAGAAGGTCACTCAGACTGCCGATGAGGCCTATGCTGAAAAAGTTGCGCCCGTCGGCCGTGAGGCTTTTAATCAATTTGAACGCTCGATTCTGCTGCAGGCAATTGACACCACCTGGCGTGAGCACTTGGCAGCGCTCGATCATCTGCGGCAGGGGATTCATCTGCGGGGTTATGCCCAGAAAAATCCGAAGCAGGAATACAAGCGCGAGGCATTTATTTTGTTTGAACAGACGCTTGATCGGATCCGGACTGAAGTAACGCGTGTTCTGATGAATGTTGAGATCCAGAGCGCAGAGCAGGCTGCGCAGTCAGTGCCCGAGGCGCCGCGGCTTGCTGATGTGCAGTATCAGCATGCGGACTTCGATGCCCAGTCCGCGATGGCGTTACAAGATCCCGAATCCCTGGCTCTTGCGGCCCAGTCACCCGGTAGCGGTGCTGCGCAGACGGCAGAAGAGAACGCCGACGCTTCCGCGGGCAGCCCGGTCCGCCGGGCAGAGCCCAAGGTTGGCCGAAACGACCCCTGCCCCTGCGGCTCAGGCAAGAAGTTTAAGCAGTGCCACGGAAAACTTGGCTAGGCCAATAACCCTCTGTTCTTGAGTCACTCAGTCAACCCGGGCGCCGCTTGCCTTGACAACAGGCTCGTAGCGCTGCCGCTCTTGCGCCATAAAACGGCCGAATGTTTCTGCTGAGGTTGGTGTTGGCTCAGCCAGCAGTGCGGCAAAGCGTTGGCGCAGTTCCGGCGAATTCAATGCAGAAGTAAAAATCTGATTAAGCCGATTCACCGTGTCGGTCGGGGTTCCCGCTGGGGCGATGATGCCCCACCATGTGTCGATCGCAAAGCCCGGCAGGCTTTCCGCCATTGGGGGAACATCGGGCAGCACGGGGCTGCGTTGCGCGCTTGTGACTGCAAGTGCCCGAAGCCGCCCAGACTTAATGTTCGCAGCAGCGGTCGCCAGATTGTCAATATTGAAATCCACCTGCCCTGACAGCAGCCCCAGCTGCGCGGGTGCGCCGCCGTTATAAGGGATATGTACTGCGAAGATGCCAGCTGATTGTTTCAGCATCTCTCCGGCCAAGTGGCCTGCGCTGCCATTGCCCCCAGAGCCGTAATTAAGCTTGCCCGGATTGGCCTTTGCGTAGCGAATGAAATCACTGATTGATTTGATGCCCAGACGGTCTGCGGCCTCGGTATTCATGACGACAACGTTGGGCACTCGAACCATCTGAGTGATCGGCGCGAAGTCTTTGCTCGCATCGAAAGGCATTTTGTTAAATAGCCAAGGATTAATGGCGTGGGTCGCAGTGGCAGCGATGCCCAGTGTTCGTCCATCGGGCGTTGCTTTGGCAACCATACTCACGCCGAGATTTCCTCCTGCGCCTGGCCGGTTCTCAATAATGATTGGTCCGAGTCCTTCGCGGGCGCGCTCCGCCAAGGCCCGAACGGTGAGGTCAATCGGCCCGCCTGCCGCATAAGGAACGATGATGCGCGTCGGCTGTTGGGCCGCTAGGGGTGCAGTGAGTGCGAGAAAAGAAACAACAAGCAAAACGATTCGGCCTGACATAGAAGAACCTTTCGATGTGTTGGACGTTTGACCGTCTTGCGGCCCGTCGATGGCCGTAGAATAACGGCATCGCGCTGAAACCCCTAGAGCCCTGACTCAGTTCCCATGCCGGTCAACCTTCCGCTTCCCAATCCCGCAGACCTTCATCCGGTAGCCGGTG
>CAYTRY010000006.1:0-79568 GCA_964440375.1 uncultured Bordetella sp.
TCATCGCCTGCGCTTGATTGGCAGACCAGACCTCGGGCGTGACCCATTCGATTCGGGGCACCACCACGATTTGGCTTTCGTTATAACGCACAAGCTTGCGCAGCCGATTCAAATCCCGATTGGCAATCGCCAGGCACCCATCAGAGGCCTGCGGTGCGCGGACATGCAGGCTATCTGGCACGCCGTGAATCCAGATGCCGCTACCGGTTCTGCCCGAGTGGTTATCAAACGCATTCGGATAGTCCAGCGTCATTGCATATTTACCGAGAAAACCATCTTTACGCGGATCGCGGATCTCAAACTGGATGCGATAAACACCAAGGGGTGTCTTCTGGTCGCCTTCACGAAATTTGTCGGCACCCCATAAGCCAATGGTGGTGTAAAACTCTTCCTTCAATACAGGCCGGCCTTGCTTACTCACAAAGACATAGAGCCGCGATCGGCTTGCATCCGCCAAAAGAATCGGAATATTTTTATCTGCAGAGCGGGGCATGACCACCAGGTTTTTTGGCAGCATGCCTTCGGGAGTCACCTCGAGACGGACGCGGGCCTCATCCAACAGGTCGCGGTCTGCGCCGTTTAACTGCACGGGCTTGCCGGCTAGCGCAATCATCGACTGGGCCTGCAGCCAGTGGGCAAGACGAGATTTAGGCTCCGATTTCAGTGCATCGCCAGCAAGGCCTGAGCTGGAATCCAGGCGCCCGGCCACCAGGGCCTCAGCAGCCTTACGCAGTTCTGCATCGGCGGCCAGGGCCGGCGATGGGGACAGTGAGGGTAGGCTAAGACAAGTGGCGAGAAGGCTGGCGAGCAAAAGCCGCATTAGCGACCTTCCTCCCGAAGGATCTTCCATGCGCCCGCCTCGCGGGTCATAACCGCTGTCTTCACTGAGTTCAATTTCAGGTTCCCTGCCTCATAGCGTTGCCGAAATTTAACTTCAGCATCTCCGCCTGGCAAGAGCTTGACCCGAATCTCGCTCACTTTGACCTCTTCCAGGTCGGGCCGTGTGACCCGGGGCCGACGATGGGCCTCCCATGCTGCCCGCGATGGAAACTGCTGCGGCTCGAATCGATCTGAGTAGGCCGCCACATAGCGCTTAAAGTCTTTGCTCGCCCAGGCTGCAGCCCACTGCTGGATTGCTGCGACCACCGCGGCCTCATCAAGCTTGGCATCACCAGCCGGCCGAGCAGCAGACTCGGATTTAGCAGCAGGACGCTGATCTCTCGCCTCTTGCGGGCGATCCTGTGCTGCCGCGGACTTGGCTTCTGATTTGGCTTCCGCTTTTGCCTCTGCCTTGGCATCCCCAGCCGATGATTTAGCAATGGCCTTCGGTGGCGGCTCGACAGACGCGCCCGGCCTTGGCTCGGCCTGGGCCAAGACAACCGGCGGCTCGCCGCCTGCGGGCAATGAGCCCCGCAGTGTGAGTTGGGTATTGGGCGGCTTTTTGCCCATGGCCTTTGCATACGAGACGGCAGCCTGCTGACTAAGAATCTCGCGCAGGTTATTAAATGCGGCAACCGTCTGAGGATTTTTGTTTAAGGCTTCTTCTAGTACCTCGCGGGCCTGATCCAGTTTGCCCATCTGCGCCAGGGCCAGAGCGTAGTCGTTGGCCAGCTCGATATCGTCAGGCCGTTTTTTCATCCACGGCTCAAGCACCTTAATTGCACGCTGGGGATTTTTTTCTTTCAGTGCGCTGGCGGCACGCTGACGATCACGAAGCAGTTCGGGATTTTCAGAGGCCAGCGCCGGTAAAAGACTGCAACATCCAAGGGAAACCGCAAGGCTTGCAGCCCACATCTTCGTTTTCATGGCCGCTAGTTTACTCGGCGTTCGGACCAGATTCGAATTCCCGCCGGCGTCTTGCGCCAGACCAGCTCCTTGAGGTCTTCGCTTTGGTGGCTATCGGACCGATACCGCTGGCGAAATCGCACCGTGATCTCGCCAGGGCCGGTCTCGCGGAACGACAGATCTGTAAGTTCGACCTGGATGAATTTCGCCTGCTCCATCCGCTGCGAGCGGACCCGAAGATGGTCCTCAACCCCGACGAATTCCCGTGAATAAAGGCCCGAATAGTCCTGCGCACTCCGGGCGTTCCAGAGCCGGGTCCAATCCTGCATCGCACGCTCGACATCGGCCCGCAGCAGCTGAGAGGGATCCGGGGCCTGCGGCGCCGACGAGACTCCCGAGCCCGGGCCGACAGCCTCGGCGGCTGGCGCCCCCTCTTTCGTCGCTGGCGGTGTTGAGCGCGCCGACTTCGACACCGGCCGCTCGACATCCGCCTCATCCATACGATGCAATCCGATCCCAACGGCAGTAAGTAAAACGAGAATTCCAGCAATCGGCAGCCAGCGACGGCCCGGCTCACCGTCGGCCTTTGCTGCGGGCAGCATCGTGTTGGAGGGCTCACTTAAGTTGGCCAGGCGGGTCGGCATTGTGAGGGCCTGCCAGTCTTCATCGCGCCAGAGGGACTCGACCTGCTGCTGAATACCGAGGGCCTCGGCCACCGTGATGACGGCGCGCTTGCAGTAGGCAACAGTATGAAAAGAAGAGCCCTTGCCGGCTTCGATATCCAGCAGGTGGTTTTTAGCAACCCCGGTCTTGCGACACAAGCCATCAATATCCAGCTGCTGGGCAAGTCGGGCTTCGCGGATCAGTTGCGGTATCGACATAACATCAAGATACTGAGTGAAGCACTGCCGTAGCGTCTAAACAGAAGACGCCTGAATGATGCCCATTATGCCTGATGCGGCCAGATGCGCTTGCCGCCGCTGACGCGGTCAATCTCCTGCATGATGGCTTCGTGGGCCTGGAGCTCCTCGTCGCTAGCGCGCCGCACGATCAGTCCGGTGGTATCCAATGCGATTCCAGCTTCTCGCGCATCCGCATCGTCTTCCGACGAAATTAACAATGCCTCCTGGCCACGGGTCATCGCGAGATAGACCTCGGCAAGCAGCCGGGCATCCAGCAGTGCCCCGTGTAGCACGCGGTGTTCATTTGAGATTCCATACCGCTGGCAGAGCGCGTCCAGGGAATTACGCTGGCCAGGATGAAGCTCTCGGGCATGGCCCAAGGAGTCGGTAAGGCGGCTGCAGTAGCTCGAGAACGGTTCAAGCCCAGCCCGCTTCAGTTCGGCATCCAGAAAGCCGCGATCAAACTCAGCGTTATGAATCACGACCTCGGCACCCTGCACAAACTCCACCAGACCCTGGGCGACATCCGCAAATAAGGGCTTATCTCTGAGCTGATCCCAGGTCATGCCATGGACCTGGGTAGCGCCCTCATCGATCTCACGCTCCGGGTTAATAAAAACATGAAAGGACCGATCGGTAATCCGACGATCAATACATTCGATACAGCCGATCTCAATGAGCCGATGGCCCTCTTCAACGCGCAGGCCGGTGGTTTCAGTATCAAGCATGACCCAGCGCATGGGACCTCCGGCTGCGAAGACGATCGAAAAACAAAATCACCGAGGGCAACACAAACAGTGTCAGCAGCGTGCCCAGTGTCATCCCACCCACAATCACCCAGCCGATTTGTGAGCGGCTCTCTGCTCCGGCGCCGCGCGCCAGGGCCAGCGGCACGGCCCCCAGCACCATGGCACCCGTGGTCATCAGAATCGGCCGCAGCCGCAAGACCGCTGCCTCCACGACTGCATCGCGCATCTCGCGGCCTTGTTCGCGGAGTTGGTTGGTGAACTCAACAATCAAAATGCCGTGTTTGGTGATGAGGCCGACCAGCGTGATGAGGCCGATCTGGCTGTAGACATTGAGCGTGCCCCCCGTGGCCTGCAGGGCCGCAAGCGCGCCGAGCATCGACAAGGGCACAGTCAGCATGATCATCACCGGATCTTTAAAAGACTCGAACTGGGCCGCCAAAACAAGGTAGATGAACAGCAAGGCGAGCATAAAGGTAATGCCAAGGCTGCCCGAGGCCCGAACGAACTCGCGCATCGAGCCCGAGAGATCCGTGGCATAGCCGGCGGTCAGGTGTTTGGCAGCCGACTCCTCCAGCAGCTTGAGGGCTTCGCCCTGGGTGTAGCCTGGCGCGAGATTGGCGCTAATGGTGATCGAGCGGCGCTGACCAAAGTGATTCAGCTGCCGGGGGCCAATCGTCTCCTGCACGCGCACCAGGGAAGAGAGCGGCACCATCTGATTGGCTTGATTGCGAACAAAAATTTTATTGATGTCATCGGGCGTGTTGCGGGCATCCGCCTCGACCTGAACAATCACATCGTATTGATCCCCCGCACGCTTAAAACGCGTGACCTGACGGCCGCCCATCATGGTCTCAATCGCCCGGCCGATGGCCTCCACCGAGACCCCCATATCGGCGGCCCGCTCACGATTCACGGTGATGTTCAGCTCCGGCTTATTCAATCGCAGGTCGGTATCGACCCCAAGGAAATTCGGATTCTTCATCACATCGGCCACGATCAAGCCAACGGTTCTGCCCATTGCGTCGTACGAATCCGACGAGGTCACCACAAAACTCACTGGTCGATCGCGAATCGACTGGCCCAATGAGGGCGGCGCGTTCGGGAATGCCAGCACTCCCGGAATCGATGCCATCTGCGGCTGAATCTGTCGAATCATCTGCACAGTCTTGCGGTCGCGCTCGGACCAATCCACAGTCCGCAAGAACGCCACCGCCTGATCAACGGTCGGATTGCCCGCCACAATAAAGACCCGGTCGACCTCAGGCAGCGTCTTGCCGATCGACTCAATTCGTCGGGCGTAGTTCTCGGTGTATTCCAGAGAGGCGCCGTCGGGCCCGCTGATCACGGTAAAGATCACGCCACGATCCTCAATCGGCGAGAGCTCCTGCTTCATATTCACAAACAACAGGCCACAGAGCACGGCGACTGCTGTAAACACCCCGCCAATCAGCAATCCACGGCGTAGCGTCCACTGCAAGAGCCTGCGGTAGTTTTCGGTCAGCCGGTCCAAAAACCGCTCAATTGCCGAGGTAATCGGGCCGCGACGCTCTTCATGTCGCAGCAGTCGGGAACACATCATGGGCGACAACGTCAGCGCCACAAAGCCCGAAACAATCACGGCGCCTGCGAGAGTCAGCGCGAATTCAACGAAAAGCCTGCCGATACGGCCCGTTGTAAATGCCACGGGGGCATACACCGCCGCCAGCGTTAAGGTCATTGCGACCACCGCAAAGCCGATCTCGCGAATGCCCTGAAAGGCCGCCTCAACCGGCTTCATGCCCTCTTCAATATGGCGAAAGATATTTTCCAGCACCACGATGGCGTCATCGACCACCAGCCCGATTGCCAAGACCAGCGCCAGCAGCGTCAGCGTGTTGATCGAAAAGCCGGCAATGAGCATCAGGGTGAACGTGCCGATCAGTGAAACGGGAATGGTGACCAAGGGAATCATTGAGGCCCGGGCCGAGTGCAAGAAAAAGAAGATCACCACCGCCACCAGAATGATTGCCTCAACGATGGTCTTAAAGACTGCCTCAATGGAGCGGTCAATAAAGACCGTGGAGTCGTAGCTGACATTGACCTGCACACCCTCAGCGGCCAGCTCGGCATTGAGTATCGGAACCGAATCGCGCACCGCCTCAGCAAGTGTTAACGGGTTTGCGGTGGCCTGCCGGATTACGCCGATTGCAACCGCACTCTCACCGTTAAAACGCACGCTGCTTCTGACACTTGCTGCATCCACCTCGACCCGGCCGACATCGCGCAGTCGCACCGGATAGCCGCGGACCTGCTTAATAATGATTGCGCCAAACTCATCAGGCCGATTCAGATCCGTGCGGGCAGTCACGGTGAATTCACGCTGCTGGCTCTCGACTCGGCCAGCCGGGAGCTCCACATTCTGCTGGCCAATGGCAGACTCGACATCTGCAGGTGTCAGGCCATAGGCGGCCAATCGATCACGGTCAATCCAGATCCGCATCGCGTATTTGCGCTCGCCATTGATGCGAACATCAGCCGCCCCCGGCAGAACCTGCAGCCTTGGCTTTACCACTCGGTTTGCGATATCACTGACCTCAAGCGCTGAGCGGGTCGGACTTGAAAACGAGAGCCAGATGATGGGATTGGCATCGGCCTCGACTTTGGCAATCACCGGCTCATCAACGGACTTGGGCAGCTTGGCCCGCACACGAGAGACCCGATCGCGGACATCTGCGGCAGCGGAATCGGCGTCTTTTTCCAGCCGAAAGGTCACAGTGATCTGGGACTGCTCGGCCCGCGAGATCGATGTAATCACATCAATTGAATCGATACCGGCTAAGGAATCTTCCAGGGGCTTGGTGATCTGGGTCTCAATAACCTCGGCCGACGCGCCGAGATAGCGGGTCTCCACGGTCACAACGGGCGTATCGATTCGCGGATATTCGCGAACCGACAGCCGTGTATAGGAGACCGCACCGATCAAAACAATGATGAGCGACAGCACCGTTGCGAAAACGGGCCGTTGAATACAGATCTCAGAGAGTTTCATCGGGCAGCGACGCGGTCAGTCGCCTTAGGGGGCCTTCTTGGCCGGAGATTTTTCGGGTGGGCCGCCGGGGCCTTTTGCTGGGGCAGGCTCTGCGACTTTCACAGGCACATTGTTGCCGCGAATTTTTATTTGGCCCGCAGTGACCACCACATCATCAGGGGCCAGGCCCTTGATCACTTCGACAACAGCACGCTGATCAAGCTGCGAGCGCAGCCCCGTGACTACTGGTGTCGCGACCGCCTTGCCTTCCACGACCTTAAACACGGTGAGCCGATTCTGCGCGGTGACCAGAGCCTCCTCGGGGATCACGATCGCATTCGGGCGCGACTCCAGCACCAGCCGCACGCGAACAAACATGCCGGGCTTAAGCCGACGCGAGACATCACGAAGCTCGGCCCGCAGCAGCAGCGATCGGCCTGAGGCATCAACAGCCGGATCGATCGCAACAACCTTTGCCGGAAAGCTTGCGCCTGCAAATGCATCGGACTGCAGCTGCACGGTCTGGCCCACTGCGAGCCGGCCGCTAATCTGCTCGGGCACGCGAAAATCTGCCTTCATTGAGCTGAGGTCTTCAAGATTGACCAGCTCAACGCCTTCTTTCAAATAATCTCCAACGCTGACCTGCCGAATGCCGATCTGGCCCGCAAAGGGTGCGCGAATCGTCATCTTGTCGAGATTGGCCTGGGCCAGCGCAAGTTTGGCGGCAGCAATCTCTTCAGTGGCCTTGGCATCATCAAGGGCCGCAGCTGAGAGAAATTTTTTCTGAAAGAGTTCTTCTGTGCGCTTTAGTTTTGCGGCGGCAAGATCGCGCTCGGCCCGGGCCTGATTGACCAGCGCCTGCTGCACTGATGCATCAAACACAATCAGCGCATCGCCTTTGGCAACCTGACTGCCATCCGCAAACATGACCCGCGCGATTCGGCCCGGAATTTCGGATTTCAGCACCACCGACTCTGCAGAACGCAGCGTTCCGACGGCCGTGACCGCATCCAGCAGCTCGGCCACCCGGACCGGCTCGGCCTCAATCACCACAGGCCCGCCAGCGGCCTTGGGTGCCGGGGCCTGACTCTGGCTATTCATTTTGATGCCCGCCAGGCTTGCTGCGACAAGGCCTGCAATAACAATTGCGAGCACGGCCCAGCGGCGAGCGGATTGAGGAGTCGGCATTATTTCTCGAAAGCAGAGGGATCCAATGCCGCTAGGGTAATGGATTCGACGCCCCGATTGGCCAGCGCATCGGCCCTTTCGTTGCCGAAATGGCCCTGATGGCCCCGGACCCACTCCCAGGAGACCGTATGGCGGGCGAGCTCATGGTCTAAGGCCTCCCAGAGCTCCTTGTTTGCGACAGGCTTACCGGCCGAGGTTTTCCACTGCTTGCGCTTCCACTGGGCCATCCAGGATTGGACGCCTTTTTGCACATACTGCGAGTCCGTCACGATCAAAATCCTGCAGGAGCGATTCAGGCAGCGCAGGGCCTCGATGACCGCAGTCAGCTCCATCCGGTTATTGGTGGTGTTTGGCGCTCCACCGAATATCTCTTTTTCTTGATTGCCATACTCCAGCAGCGCACCCCAGCCGCCAGGGCCGGGGTTGCCCTTGCAGGCGCCATCGGTATGGATTACGACTTCAGCGGAATTACTCAATGGCTAGCCGCCCCTGCATTGATTGGATGCCGCACCCTGATCGGATGAATCACTCCGATGCAGCCGCACCGAGGAAGCCGTTGCCGCTTTGGCTCCCGTGACTGCCTTGCGATCACGCCAGCTGGGGCCAATGAGCTGCATGTGATGCACGCGTTTAACGGCCATTAGAAAATAAACGCCGCCAGCCATCGGCCACCATCGGCGGCCCGCTGGATCCATCCACTGCATTCGATTGAGCCATCGCTCCGACTCAAAAGGCGGCACATATGCGCCAAATGCACTCGCACCGCCTGCACCAAGATCAAAATTGAGCAGTCGCAGCCAATCTTTGAGCCGCGGCAACGAAATCCAGGCGTGGCCTGAGGGTGGAAAGCGTGTCACCGAGCGCGAGGTCTTTCGCAGGGCCCAGGGGCTGATCGGATTAAACCCGGTGATCACAATCCTGCCCTCGGGGATCAGCACACGCTGGGCCTCTCGTAGCAGGTGGTGGGCATCATGGGCGATTTCCAGGGTGTGGGGCAGGACCAATAGATCAAGGCTTTCCGTGAGAAAGGGCAGATCATGGGCCGATCCCGCGACCGCCGAGATCGTGCCAGCATCATCGTTATCCTCTGCCGGCGGGCACTGACCGCTTTTGGGCCATACCATCCGGGCCCGGCATGACATACGATTCGCCCTCAGGGCGTCCAGCGGCAGTGGGCCGATCTGGACCGCGTTGTATCCAAACACATCCTGCAGGCTGCCATCGAGCCAGGCCTGCTCCTCCTGGATGAGACGCCGGCCCAAGGGGGTCTCGCTCCATGGGCCCCAGTCTTGAAAAGGATTGATCAGTGATTCAGGCGATTGCGGCATTTGCCGATAACTATATCTGGGCGATTACCGATGACCAACAGGGCCTTGCGGCGGTGGTCGATCCCGGTGACGCCGGCCCAGTGCTCGACTTTCTTCAGCGCCATCGGCTGCGGCTTGCTGCCATTTTGGTGTCGCATCACCACGGCGACCACACCGGCGGAATCGCTGGCCTAAAGGCTGCCCATCAGAGCGCCGCCATGCCAGAGGGGCTGCGGATTTATGGGCCGGCCGCTGAATCGATTCCCGACATTACCGATCCACTGCGTGAGGGCGATTCAATTGTGCTCGACGGGCTCGACTGCAGATTGCAGGTCATTGAGGTTCCGGGTCACACGCGGGGCCATATCGCCTTTTATGGTCAACATCAGGCTGCGCCGGTGCTCTTTTGCGGAGACACGCTTTTTGCAGCCGGATGTGGCCGGCTTTTTGAGGGGTCCGCCGCACAGATGTGGACGTCACTGCAAAAACTTGCGAGCCTTCCCGAGCAGACTGCGGTCTATTGCGCCCATGAGTACACCCTTGCCAATTTGCGTTTTGCATGCGCTGCGTATCCGCATCATCTTGCAATCGCGAATCGATTGGCCGAAGTGAAATCGCTTCGTGATCAAGAGCGCATCACACTGCCCAGCACGATCGCAGTCGAGCGCAGCACCAACCCGTTTCTGCTGTGCGCCGATGCGCAGGCATTTGCCGAACTGCGGCAGCAAAAAGACAGCTTTCGCGGATAATCGGGGCCAATGCGACTTCTCACCCTCTTGGCGGTCTCGCTTGCGCTTTCTGGCTGTGTGGTTGCACCGCCGGGACCCGCCCCTGCTGGCGGCTCAGCCCCGGTGACCTCGGCGGCCACGGCCCAAAAGCCGCCGTCGGCCCGCGGCCCAGCCGAGCGGGCCGCAGCACCCGTGGCATCAGCCCCCCGTGATGAATCATCTCAGACTGCGGGCGGCAGCACTGCTGCAATGCCAATTCTTCAGACCGCCCGCTATGAGGTGTTGACCGACCGCATCGTTGCCGGGTTTGCAATGCCGCCCTTGCAGCTGGCATTGGTCGAGCAGCACGAGCGTTGGATTTTGCGGAATCCGGAATACTTAAAGCGTGTCTTAGAGCGCGGCGGAAAATATCTGTATCACATTGTCGAAGAGCTCGAGGCCCGTAATATGCCGACCGAGCTTGCGCTGCTGCCCATTGTCGAGAGCGCGTTTGTGCCCAATGCGCTCTCCAAAGCAAAAGCGGCTGGCCTCTGGCAGTTCATTCCCTCAACTGGCCGCATCTACGACCTAGAGCAGAACTGGTGGATGGACCAACGTCGCGATGTTATCGAGTCCACCCGGGCAGCGCTTGATTATTTGCAGCGGCTCTATGAGCTGCAAGACAAGGACTGGTTTCTTGCTTTGGCCAGCTACAACTGGGGCGAGAATGCCGTCTTGCGGGCCCGCAAACGAAATGCTGCGGCAGGCCGGCCCACCGATTACGCCAGCCTAAAAATGCCCAAAGAGACACAGAACTATGTGCCCAAGCTGATTGCCCTTCGCAATGTGCTTTCACGGGCCAATGAACATGGACTCACGCTGCCTGCGATTCCGAATCGGCCATTTTTTGTGGTGATTGATAAGGAACAGTCCATCGACTTATCGTTGGCGGCCCGCTTTGCCAGCATGACGATTGCGGAATTCACCGAACTCAATCCGTCGCTGAACCGTCCGGTCATCACGGTGACCCGAACCGATCGCATCATCTTGCCTGCGGATCGGGCGGCCGGCTTTCAGCAGCAGCTGCAGGACCATATCGCCCGCGGCCTGCCCCTGGTGACCTGGAAGCCCTACACGCTCAAAGAAAATGACACCCTGCTGACCTTGGCAAAGCGGGCCGGCATCGCGCCGCAGGATCTCATCCGCGCCAATAGCCTGAAGCAAAATGCGCGGCCGCTGCCCGGCACGGTGCTGCTGGCACCCATGGCACTCGATAGTCCTGAGCCTGCCATCGAGACCACATTGGCGCGCTTTACCGGATCGCGTGTGATTGAAAAAGAAACTCTGGGGCCGGTGTATCACCGGGTCACCAAGAAAGATAGCCTTGCGAAAATTGCAAAGCGCTATGGCGTTACTGCCAGTGATCTGAAGTCCACCAATCAGCTCGAGGGCGAACCTGTTGTTGGGCAGCGGCTTTTGATTCGGCCCGCCCGGACCCAGACCGTGGTGACCGATGAGCGCGGCAAGCGCACGGTCCTGTCTTCTGCCGAGGCGTCCAACCTTCCGCCAGCTGAGCCTGCCGCGAAAAAAGCACCGCCGCGTAAGGCCGCAGAAAAGAAAAAAGCGAACCCTGAGAAGAAGAAAGCCAGTCCAGAGAAGAAAAAATCCTCGGAACAAAAGAAAAGCCCGGCGAAATCACCGGGCAGTTCTGAGACAAGAGCAAGCTCCTAGCGCACATTACGCCGGCGCGCGGACCCCCGCTAGACGGCGATGGCTGTGCGACGCGGGCTCACCATTCGAATCCGCTTCGAAAAATCCGCAAGGGCTGCAATGCCGGAGGCTTCGGCACGATTGCACCACGACTGCAGGCCCGCCACTGCCTGCTCGACCGACAGATGCCGAAGGCTCCACATGGTCTCAAACTCTTTTCGAAGCTCGGTCCATTTCTCGACCACTGCCGGCTGAAACTGGGCGCGACGGGCATGCTTTTTAAATGATTTCGAAAGCATGGCCATCAGCTCATATTTGTGTGAAATCACCGCCTCTACCGTGTCAGCATCAATCTTGTTGCGCGCGGGATCAAGAAACATTTCGGCTGGCAGCGCCCGTGGTTTGGCCAGGCCGAGCATCGCCAGGCATCGGATATAGAGCCAGCCGATGTCGAACTCATACCACTTCGAAGACAGCTTTGGCGATGTGGCAAATGTGTGGTGATTGTTATGCAGCTCTTCGCCGCCGATCAGAATGCCCCAGGGCAGAATATTGGTGCTGGTATCGGGGCTTTTGAAATTGCGATAGCCCCAGAAGTGTCCAATGCCATTGATGACACCTGCAGCCAGCAACGGAATCCAGGCCATCTGCACCGCCCAGACAGCAGCGCCGACCACTCCGAAAAGCATCACATTCACAATCAACATCAGCGATACGCCGAGCACGCTGTGCTGAGAATAGACATGGCGTTCCACCCAATCATCGGGCGTGCCGTGGCCATAGCGCTCCACAAGCTCACGATCCGCAGCCGCCACACGGTAAAGCTCGGCACCCCGCCATAAGACGGTATCAATGCCGCGGGTCTGCGGGCTGTGGGGATCTTCTTCGGTCTCGCATTTGGCGTGGTGCTTGCGGTGAATTGCCGCCCATTGCTTGGTCACCATTCCGGTTGTCATCCAGAGCCAGAAGCGCAAGGGGTGCGAGACCAACGGATGCAGCTCCAGCGCGCGATGGGCCTGACAGCGGTGCAGATAGACGGTAACCCCAATGATGGTGAGATGGGTCGCCGCCAGCGTAAAGAGCACGATTGCGCCAGCGCCCCAGCCTGTGAGGCCGTAGCGAACAAAATCCCACAGCACAGCGACAGCCGGCAGTTCCAAAAATGCGGTCATTGCGTCCAACAAGATCTCCCTCGATGCCCGGGGCCGAAAAATCCACGGCAAACGGGCCTTCTGTTATGAAAACCCCGGGATTATCCCACCCCCCTGCCTCAACTTCCAGCCCTGACCATACAAGCGGCGAAAAATCCATCAGACCCCGCCCGATGGGGCCACAGCATGAGATCGCCGGCGGCATTTAAAGGCTGCCAGTCGGATGGAATTCTGATCCGCTGACGCGCCAAGACCTCGGCGGCGGGAACCCGACTGAATTCGGGACAACTCGATAAGAATCGCTCAACCAGCGCTTCATTTTCCTGCGGCAAGAGGCTGCAGGTGGCGTAAATCAATCGGCCGCCTGGTCTGACCAGCCGTGATGCTGCCCGAAGAATTACTTCCTGTTGCTGCTGAAGCGTGGCGACAGACTCCGGCCCAATGCGCCACTTTAAATCGGGATTTCTGCGCAGAGTGCCCAGGCCACTACAAGGCGCATCCACCAAGACGGCATGGGCCTTTGACGACAGACGTTTAATGCGATCGTCATTTAGGCCCGAGATCGCAATCGGCCAGACATTCGATAGCCCGCTGCGCACAAGCCTTGGCTTAAATCGCGCCAGGCGGGCCGCAGAAGTATCGAGTGCATACAGCCTTCCTGTGTTGTCCATTGCCGAGCCGAGGGCCAGAGTCTTGCCGCCAGCGCCAGCGCAGAAATCAACAATGAACTCTCCGCGCCGCGCAGCGACCAGTGCCGCAATGATCTGGCTGCCCAAATCCTGGACTTCAATAAATCCCTCGCGAAACGCGCGACTGCGCTGAAGCGCCGGCTTGCCCTCAATTCGCAATGCGCCATCGAGGGCTGCCAAGGGCTGCGCCTGAATGCCATCACGACTTAGCATCGCCTGCACATCGGCCACCGATGCCCGAATCGTATTGACGCGAAGATCCAGCGGCGCGGCCTGACGAAGTGCATGCGCACAGGCACGCGCCTCCTGCGCTCCGATCGCAGCAATCAGGGCCTGCGCGATCCAGGCCGGAATACTCTCGCGCAGAAACGGATCTACCTCGGCCGACTCCACCTGTGGCAGGCCCTCGCGCCAGATCCGATCGGTTGAATCGCGATCGGCCTCCGGAGGAAGCGGCTCCTGTGCCTGCAGCACGCCTAAGATCGCAAGCCGCCAATGGAGCCGATCTTTCGCAGTCGCATGGGCGAGATGCTCAAACCAGCTGAGATTACGCAGGACCGCCCAGGCACTTTCTGCATAAAAATGCCGATCGCGGGCGCCCATCTCAGGATGAGACTTAAAAAAACGCGACATCGTGCCATCGGCAGGCGCCGAGAACTCCAGCAAATTGCCAATGAGCGCTGACAGCGTTGCCAGCCGTCCTGCTGGTGCAGGCTTTCGGCTTACGCGAGATCGGGATGCAGTCGGCACGGCATAAATTCAGTTGGAAACGCGCCCTCACCCCGATTGATGATCCGGTCTTCTTGCATCATCAGCTGCCCAGAGAGCCAGGCCGCAATCGCCATTGGATAAATCTCATGCTCCATTTTCAGCACACGCGCGGCAAGCGCTTCGACGGTATCGTCCCGATGTACCGGCACAACGGCCTGCGCAAGGATGGGCCCATGATCCAGCTCAGCCGTCACCAGGTGCACGGTGCAGCCATGGACTCTGACCCCCGCATCAAGGGCCTGCTGATGTGTCTCCAGGCCCTTAAACGCAGGAAGCAGGGAGGGATGAATATTGACCAGCCGATTGCGAAATCGCGCGCAGAATTCGGCGGTCAGCAGCCGCATGAATCCCGCCAACACCACCAGGTCTGGACTATGGGTCTCAAGCTTCTGGGCAAGCGCCGCGTCAAAGGCCTTGCGATCGGGGAATTGAGTATGGTCGAGGACCTCCGTCGCAATCCCTTTGGCGCGGGCAATCTCAAGGCCGGGCGCGTTCGGCCGATTGGAAATCACGGCAGCCACCGAAATCGGCCAGCCGTGACGCTGGATCGCACCGAGCAGTGCATCCAAATTGGAACCGCGTCCCGAGATCAGCACCGCTAGCCGCTTCATAAGCCCTCAATTCTAGCGGCCCCCTATAATCCACCGTTTCCATCTTAGCCCGGAAAGCCCGCATAACATGCTGATTTTTCAAGGAATTTCCCCTCGCCGCAGGCTGCCCTCGGGCCGCGCGGTCACGATCGGAAATTTCGATGGTGTTCACCTCGGACATCAGGCCCTGATTGATCGCACTGTGACGCTGGCCCAACAGCAGGGTCTAAAGAGCGCGCTGGTGACCTTCGAGCCCCATCCCCGGGCCTATTTCAGCCCCCAGAGTGCGCCGGGAAAAATTCAAGGCCTGCGGGCCAAGGCCGCCGTATTGGCCGGCCTCGGCATTGATGAGCTCTGGATTCTGCGCTTTGGCCAGTCCCTGGCCACGATGTCTGCAGAAGACTTCATGCAGAAATTTCTTTTTGAATCACTGCAGGCAAAAGAATTGGTAATTGGCGATGACTTTCGATTTGGCGCTCGGCGCCGCGGCAACCTGGAGTTACTGCAGCAGGCCTCAGGCCAGTTCGGCTGGCGTGTCCATTGCATCAACGCAGTGCATGCCGGTGGCGAGCGTGCCTCGAGCTCGCGTCTGCGCGCACTGCTTGCACGTGGCGAGATTCGCGAGGCTGAGGCCTTAATGGGCCATCCCGTTTTTCTCTCCGGCCATGTCATCCACGGCAAAAAACTCGGCCGAGAGCTTGGCGTTCCGACCCTTAACATTCCAGTGCCGCGCAGCCTGCTGCTCTCGGGTGTCTTCGTGGTCAGTGTGAGCGGCCTGGCGGATGCGCCAATTGCCGGTGTTGCCAGCCTGGGCCACCGGCCGACGATTGAACAATCAGGCCGACTGCTCTTGGAGGTACATCTCTTTGATTGGTCTGGCGATGCCTACGGAAAAATTGTGCAGGTCACCTTTCATGAAAAACTCCGTGACGAGGCCCGCTTTGAGAGCCTTCAGTCCATGACCGAGCAGATGCATCTTGATATCCAGCAGGCCCGGCAGTACTTCAGCCAACATGTCCACTAATTCCCGCGCTATGTCTGAAAAAAATTCTCCCGCTGAATCCGGATCGCAAGACAGCACTCTGAACTTACCGAAGACCAGCTTTCCGATGCGCGGCGATCTGCCCAAGCGCGAGCCCCAGTGGGTCGCACAGTGGCAGGCCGCGGGCGTCTATCGACGGATCCGGGCCCGCACCGCTGGCCGGCCTCTCTTTGTGCTTCACGATGGCCCGCCTTACGCAAATGGCGATATTCACATCGGCCATGCGGTCAATAAGATTCTCAAAGACATGATTGTGAAATCGAAGACCCTGGCGGGCTTTGATGCACGCTATGTGCCCGGATGGGACTGCCACGGCATGCCGATTGAGATTCAGATTGAAAAGCAATTCGGCAAGGCCCTGCCCACCCGCGAAGTCCAGCAGAAATCGCGGGCCTATGCCGCTGAACAAATTGAGCGGCAGAAAAAAGATTTCATCCGACTCGGCGTGCTGGGCCAATGGGATGCGCCCTACACCACGATGGCCCCAAAAAATGAGGCCGATGAGTTGCGGGCCCTGAAGAAAATTCTGGAAAAGGGATTTGTCTTTCGTGGTCTCAAGCCCGTGAATTGGTGTTTCGACTGCGGCTCTGCCCTGGCCGAGGCCGAAGTGGAATATGCGGACCGCGGCGATCCCGCCATCGATGTTGCATTCGAGGCGGATTCGGATGCCAAGCAGGCAATCGCTCAGGCCTTTGGGGTCCCGGCAGCAACACTTCAGGGCGAGATTGCCGCCGTGATCTGGACCACCACACCTTGGACGATTCCGGCCAATCAGGCCTTAAATGCCCATCCGGAATTCCAATATTCCCTGGTTGAAATCACCGGCCCCGCGGAGACCGCAGGACACCGGAAATTCCCGCCGAATCTTCGCTACCGCTGGCTGCTGCTGGCCCAAGACCGTGTGCAGGCCTGCCTTGCGGCATGGGGCTTATCGGGCAAGATCGCAGGCCATTGCGTTGGACTGAAGCTGCAAAATATTCGGCTGCATCACCCGCTGTCACGCGCCCACGACGGCTATGCCCGGAGCGGCCCGATTCTGACGGCCCAATATGTAAATCTTGATTCGGGCACTGGCATCGTGCATTCATCTCCCGCCTATGGCATTGAGGATTTTTTATCGTGCAAATCCGCGGGCATGGCCGATGAAGAGATTCTGACCCCGGTCATGGGGGATGGGCGCTATGCGGCTGGACTGCCGCTCTTTGGCGACCTGACGATTTGGGATGCCAATCCAAAAATTGTTGCCGCCTTGGCGCAGGCCGGAACGCTCATGCATTCCGAGCGCATCACCCATAGCTACATGCACTGCTGGCGACACAAATCGCCCGTGATTTACCGGGCGACCAACCAGTGGTTCGCCGGCATGGACATTGCGCCGCACGGTGGTGGCAAGAGCCTGCGCGCGCTTGCCCTTGCCGGCATTGAGTCCACCGCCTTTTATCCCCAGTGGGGCAAGGCGCGGCTGCATGCCATGATCGCCAATCGGCCTGACTGGACACTATCGCGCCAGCGGCAGTGGGGCGTGCCGATGGCGTTTTTTATTCATAAAGAAACGGGCGCCCTCCATCCCCGCACCGCCGAGCTGCTTGAGGCCATTGCAAAGCGTGTCGAGGCCTCAGGTATTGAGGTCTGGCAGAGCATTACCGCAGAGGAAATGCTGGGCGATGAGGCGGCCTCCTACGTCAAAAACTCTGACACATTGGATGTCTGGTTCGATTCGGGCACAACCCACGAGACCGTGCTGCGCGGATCCCATGCCCAGGAATCAATCTTTCCTGCGGATTTGTATCTCGAAGGCAGCGACCAGCATCGCGGCTGGTTTCATTCATCGCTGCTCACCAGCTGCATGATCAATGGTGTTCCACCGTACAAAGCACTGCTGACCCACGGATTTGTGGTCGACGGTGAGGGCCGCAAGATGAGTAAATCGGTGGGCAATGTGATCGCGCCGCAGAAGGTCTCTGACACCATGGGCGCCGATATCCTGCGGCTCTGGGTGGCCAGCACCGACTACTCGGGTGAGCTCTCCATCTCCGACACGATTCTGAAGCGCGTCGTGGAATCGTATCGGAGGATTCGCAATACGCTGTGTTTTCTACTGGGCAATCTCAGCGACTTTGATCCCGCACGCGACAGCGTGCCGGCAGCAGAATTGGCAGAGATTGACCAATATGCGCTGGCACTCGCCGCCGACATGCAGCGGCAGACCCTTGAGGATTTCAGCCGCTATGCGTTTCATCCCGCAGTCGCACGACTGGTGAGTTTTTGCTCCGAAGACCTAGGCGCTTTTTACCTCGATATCCTGAAAGATCGGCTCTACACCAGCGGCCGCAACTCGCGGGCCCGCCGATCGGCGCAGACTGCGTTGTGGCAGATCACGGAGATGATGACCCGTCTGATGTCACCCTATCTGTCGTTCACCGCCAATGAGGCCTGGCAGAGTCTGCATCAGTCCAGCGGCTTAGATCCTCAGGCCACGATCTTCGAGGAGGCCGCCCACAACATCATCGAGGTGCCCCATGCGGCAGGCTTGCTCGCCAAATGGTCATCGCTTCGGGCCGCGCGGGCTGAAGTACTTAAGGCAATTGAGATTCAACGCGAGGCGGGCGCTGTAGGCTCATCGCTTCAGGCCGCAGTGGAAATTCGTGCAGGCCAAGGCACCGGGGCGCTGCTCAATGACTTAGGCGAGGGCCTGAAATTCGTCATGATCACCTCTGCGGCCCATATCGTGATTGATCCACAGCTTGCTGCCGACGCGGTCTCTGTACGCGTGAGTGCGCTGTCAGACCCCAAGTGCAGCCGCTGCTGGCATCTGCGGCCCGAAGTCGGCCAAGACCCGGCCCATCCCCAACTCTGTAGCCGCTGTGTCAGCAATCTCTTCGGCGAAGGTGAGCGCCGTGCCATCGCTTAAACGCCGCGGTCTGAATTCAGCGGCAGGCCGCTGGACGCTGCTGATCCTGCTGCTGGTGGGGCTGGATCAGCTCAGTAAGCTGGTGATCGTCAATAGCTACGCACTCGGAGAACAGACCAGCCTTACAGGCTGGTTCAATATCGTTCGCGTCCACAACACGGGCGCCGCCTTCAGTTTCCTGGCCGATGCAGGCGGCTGGCAGCGCTGGTTTTTTATCGGGCTGGGTGTGGTCGCCGTAATCACACTCGGCATTCTCATGGTGCGACATGCTGGCCAGCGGGGCTTTGCGGCCGCTGCCGCCCTGATCATTTCTGGCGCCATCGGCAACACCATTGATCGGGCGACCTGGGGCTATGTGGTGGACTTTATTGACTGGCATGCCGGGGGCTGGCACTGGCCTGCGTTTAATTTTGCAGACAGCTACATCACGATCGGCGCCATCGTGCTGGTGCTTGACGAGCTTTCACGCGTTCGGCGAGGATGAGCCATGCGGCTTTTGCATCGTCATTTCATCATTGGAGTTACCGGCGGGATTGCAGCCTATAAGACCTGCGAGCTGGTCCGACGGCTTCAAGACGAGGGGGCGACTGTGCAGGTCATCATGACCGAGGCCGGCAGCCGATTTGTCTCCGCCCTCACCTTTCAGGCGCTTTCGGGCCGGCCGGTTTATACCGATGCCTGGACAAGCCCCAGCGGCAGTGGGCCCGCCAATGGCATGCCCCATATTGATCTCTCGCGCGAGGCCGATGGCATTCTGATTGCGCCTGCAAGCGCTGATTTCATTGCGCAGCTGGCCAACGGCCAGACCGAGAGCCTGCTGGCCACACTCTGTCTTGCGCGTGAAATTCCACTGCTGATTGCGCCCGCCATGAATCGGCAGATGTGGCAAAACGCGGCTACTCAGCGCAATATCGCCACCCTGCGGTCAGATGGGGCTGCAATCCTCGGGCCGGGCAGCGGTGACCAGGCCTGCGGAGAAATCGGTGATGGACGCATGCTGGAGCCCGCCGAACTGCTGCAGCACTTGGTGGATCACTTCGGGCCAGACTCCGGCGCCCGTCAAGCCGCTCAATTCCCCAACATTCGCGGCATCTTGCAAGATGCATCCGTCGTGATCACGGCGGGGCCCACATTTGAGCCGATTGATCCGGTGCGCGGCATTACCAATCGCTCATCGGGCAAGATGGGCTTTGCGATAGCGCAGGCCGCAGCCCGGGCGGGTGCCCGCGTGACGCTGATTGCAGGCCCTGTGCATCTTGCGACCCCCGAAGGTGTCGCCCGCATTGATGTTCAGACCGCAGAGCAGATGCATCAGGCGGTGATGGACTGCATTGAAAAGACCACGGCCGAGATTTTTATCGGTGTTGCGGCTGTTGCGGACTGGCGGCCCGAGACGACACAGGCAGGAAAAATCAAAAAAAGTTCAGGCAGCCTGCACGACATTCACTGGGTCGAGAATCCCGATATTCTCGCTGCGGTTGCCCGCCGGCAGCCGGCACCGATCTGCGTTGGCTTTGCCGCGGAAAGCGGAAGCCTTGATGATCTCCGCGCATTGCTGCCTGCCAAGCGTGAACGCAAGCAGGTTCCCCTGCTGATTGGCAATATCGGTGACAAGACCTTTGGTGAAGACACCAACCAAATCATGCTTTGTGATGCCAATGGCATCACGCTACTGCCGCCCGCACGCAAACTTGAACTTGCACATCATTTATTGACCCATATCGCGACCCTGCGAAACCACTCCAGATGAAAATCGACGTCAAAATTCTTGATCCGCGACTCCGAGATCAACTGCCCAGCTATGCCACTGCGGCCTCGGCCGGTTTGGATCTTCGGGCCTGTATCGCCGCGCCCCTTGTGCTTACGCCAGGGCAGGCCGAATTAATTCCGACTGGACTCGCCATCTACATTGCCGATCCAGGCTATGCGGGAATGATCCTGCCAAGATCGGGGCTCGGCCATAAGCACGGCATTGTCCTGGGAAATCTTGTTGGCTTAATTGACGCCGATTATCAGGGGCCGCTCATGGTCTCGGCCTGGAATCGGGGCACTGTCGCCTTTACGCTCAATCCAATGGAGCGGCTTGCCCAGCTGGTGATCGTGCCGGTAAAGCAGGTGGAATTTCATGTGGTCGATGAATTCACATCAACCGATCGGGGCCAGGGCGGCTTTGGCAGTACCGGCCGCAGTTAAGGCCTACTTTAAGACCTGAAATAAATTATTGAAGTCATCGGTCCAGGAACGCAGTCCAACAATTGGCGCAATCTCCACGGCCTTATCGCGCACTGCCCGCGAGGCTAAGAGCTTTTGGTTTTTGGTGACCAACACCCAGTCGGAGAGGGCCAAGACACCGCGGGTGTCGTCGGCCGGTTCGTCCTCAAGCAATACGGCCTGGTAGCCCGCCTCTTCAGCGATCCGGCGCACCACCGGCGCAAGGTTGAGATAGCGGTTGGTGACATGAAAGGCGATCACCCCCTCGGCCTTTAAATGCCGCAGGTAGACCCCAAGGGCCTCACGGGTCATCAGATGAATCGGGATTGAGTCACTTGAAAATGCATCAATCACCAAGACATCAAAACCGTTGGCCGGTTCACGCTCCAACACCAGCCGCGCATCACCGAGTGCAAAGCTCACGTCAGCCGGCGAATCCTGAATGTAGGTGAACTCCCGCTTGGCAATATCGATGACCTGCGGGTTGATCTCATACATCCGATAGTGGTCGCCCTTGCGGCCATAGGCGGCCAGCGTGCCGACACCCAAACCAATCACGCCCACACGGATGCCTTGCAAAGACTGCTGGCCCATCTCTTTGATGGTGATTCCAACGCCGGAATTGGGCCCGTAGTAGGTGGTGGGCTCCTGGCGATGGGCAGTGCTCGTGTCCTGCAGCCCATGCAAGATCACACCATGCACGAGCCGGCGAATCGGAGCCTCGGCC
This sequence comes from uncultured Bordetella sp., assembly GCA_964440375.1. Classification (GTDB taxonomy): domain Bacteria; phylum Pseudomonadota; class Gammaproteobacteria; order Burkholderiales; family Burkholderiaceae_A; genus Lacustribacter. Next base: position 21,448 of record CAYTRY010000006.1, read on the forward strand.
CCGGCTGTAGCCCGCTCGGTAATGCGCAGCGTGCCGTAGAAATTTCGCGCGCCATAAATGCTGTCATAGGTCCGCTCTTCAAAATGCAGCCGCGTGTAGAAGCTGCAGACCGCCAGACTCACCAGGCTGCCGCCGATAAAGACAATCCGCAGCGGCCCTTTGCCATTTCGCAGGCCAATCCAGGCGCCCGCCACGCCCACCAGCATCAGCGCAAGCGGCAGCTCCCAGTAGTAAGAGAAAATTCTTGGCGCAACCGTCGACACCAGCAGGCCGCCAACAGCGCCGCCCAGTGCAATCATGAAATAGAAACGGGTCAGATAGCGGGCCGCGGGCTTGGAATGTGCAAGCTCGCCATGGCAAAACAGGCAGATTAAAAATAGGCCCAGCAAATACAGCGGAATGGCGACATCAATATCCAGAATGCCCTGATCCGTGGTCAGGCCCCAGGCCATGAATGCCGCCAACACCATCGCTGGCAGCATCATGTTGTTGCGCAGATACCAGCCCCTGCCCCCACGGCCCTCAAAGGCAATGACAAAGGTCAGCAGATACAGCGACAGCGGCAGCACCCAGAGAAAGGGGATTGACGCAATGTTCTGGGTAATGTGGCTGGATACCGAGAGCAACAGCATGGTGGCAAGGGCGGCCAGGCCAAACCACTGCAGCACCTCTGCAGCCCCTGGCGGTGATGGTGGTGCGGCATCCGATGCGGCACTCTCGGTCGCGACATCGAGGGCCTGCGATGGGCTTTCTTTTTTAAGTGTTGGCCGCTGCGCCTGGCGGGCTGAACGCAAGGCAACCGTTAATCCGAGCACCACGAAAACGCCATACAGCAGGCTCCAGGCAATTGCCTGATGCTGGGTCGCAACCCAGGTCTCAATGGCAAAGGGGTAAGCCAAAAGGCCCAGCAGTGATCCGAAATTCGATAAGGCAAATAAGCGATAGGCCCGCTGGGCCACTGCGGGACTGAGTTGCTCACGCGCAAACCAAGACTGAATCAGCGGCCCTGTGGTGGAGAGCATGAAATACGGCAGGCCAATCGTGACGGTCAGTAGCCCCAGGATTCGCCATAAAGGCTCTTCGTCACCGGTAGGCTTCCAATGCACCCCCGCCACAATTGGCAGTGCCGTCAGACTGGCAATAAGAAGTACCGCATGTAGCATCGACTGACGCTTGGCAGAAAACCGCTGAACAAGATCGGAATAGGCGTAGCCCGCCAGCAGCACCAGCTGAAAAAAAGTCAGGCAAGTGGTCCAGACGCCGGCCGAGCCCCCAAACCAGGGCACGATCTGTTTGGCGATGATCGGCTGGACCATGAACAGCAGAATGCTGGAGACCAGCACCGTCAGCGCAAACAGCAGCATCAGATCAGCCTTGCGTCCAGTCGCCGGCCATCGGCAACAAAGCTTCGAATGCCCTCAGCGAGCTTCTCGCTGGCCATGGCGTCTTCATTGAGCACAAACCGAAATAAAGCCTCGCTGGTATTGAGAGTCGCCCCGGCCTGGGTCTGCCGGGCCTCCTCAGGATCCAGCACACGATTCAGTGTCGCATCCTGATCCATGGCCTGCAGCTGCTGCAAAAGCTCAGGGCTTACGGTCAAGAGATCGCAGCCCGCAAGGGCCAAGACCTGATCAACCGAACGAAAGCTTGCGCCCATCACCTCGGTATGAAAGCGATGCTGCTTTAGGTAGTTGTAAATGCGCTTCACCGAGATGACCCCAGGATCCTGATCCGGGGAATCCCATTGCTGTCCATTTTTTTTATGCCAATCGCTGATCCGGCCCACAAACGGCGAGATCAGTCGGGCGCCAGAGTCCGCCGCAGCCGCTGCCTGCACCAGACTGAAGATCAGTGTGACATTACAGGCAATCGATTTTTGTTCGAGCTCACGTACTGCCCGAAGCCCCTCCCAGGTGGCGGCGATTTTAATCAGAATACGTGCGCGATCAACGCCGCGGGCTGCATAGGCAGCGATAATTTTTTCTGCCTCAGCCACCATGGCGGCGGTATCAAAGGAAAGCCGCGCATCCACCTCGGTCGAAACACGGCCCGGCACGATCTTTAGAATTTCGCAGCCGAATGCCACCAGCACCTCGCGGCTGCGGTCGGCAACCTTCGTGCTTTTGGTCTGTGCTTTCACCTGCTCCACGATGCTCGCGTATTGCGGCTGCTCCAGGGCGCGCACGATCAGCGTGGGGTTGGTCGTTGCGTCCTGCGGCTGATAGGCCCGCATGGACTCAAAGCTGCCGGTGTCGGCCACTACCGTGGTGAAGCGTTTTAGGGCCTCCAGGGCATTCGGAGGGGTTTCGGCTTCGGAGGGTCGCATCTCAAAGGCATAAAAAAATCGGGCATGGCCCGGAGAATCCGAATCATGCCCGAATTTACAAGGCACCGGGGCCAGATGCGGGCCCCGATGCCCACCACAGGACCAGCGTTAGGTCAGCATGTCTGACCAGATGTTACGGGCCCAGCCCATCGCATAGTTACCCTCCAGCTCGGTCGGGCCGGTGCTTAAGCCTCCCGAGCCCGGAACGGTCTTCATGGTCTTGTCCTTCTCGTCGTAGGCATGAACGCTGGCAACGTGCACGACATTCTTGGCGTCCACAAAGCTGTAGCAGGTGTTGGCCATCATGCTCGCCATGGGAGCCCGGCCATTCATCAGCTCAACAATCGCAGCCGCTGCGGTCTTGCCATGCTGATTGGCCATATGGCCCGATTTCGGCATTGCCGGAGCGGAGAAGGTGGCATCCCCCAGAACGTGGATATTCTTGTGTACCAGGGACTCCATGGTGATCCAGTCCACGCCACACCAGAGGTTGTTGACATTCACCAGGCCGGACTTCATCGCGATGTCACCCGCCCGATGCGGCGGCACGACGTTGAGCACATCACCCGTCACACGATCGCCCGTTTCAGTGGTGAGCCGACGGCCCTTCACATCCACCTCGGTGACCACCATATTGGGCCGGTATTCAACCATGCCGGGATAGAGATCTGCCCAGGCCTTCATAAAGAGTGCCTTCTTGGACACGATATCCGGATTGCCATCCATGATGATGACTTTGCTGCGGGTGTTGCCTTTGGACTTAAACAGATGGGCCACCTGGCAGGCACGCTCATAAGGTCCCGGCGGGCAGCGATAAGGCGCCTTCGGAATCGACAGCACATAGACCCCGCCATTGGGCACCGCATCCAGCTGGGCCTTCAGTGCCACGGTCTGCGGGCCGGCACGCCATGAGTGCAGGATGGTCTTTTGGGCTTCGTCGTTGAGGCCTTGGATTGCATTGAAGTTAAAGTCAATGCCCGGCGAAACCACAAGGCGGTCGTAGGATAGATCCGCGATCTTGCGCAGCGAGATGGTCTTTTTCGCAGGATTGATCGAGAGCACCTCATCATTGAGCACGATCACGCCGCGCTCACGCAGGCCCATGTAGCTGTGGGTGATGGTCTCCATCTTCTGGCTTCCGCCCAAGACCAGGTTGGAGATCGGGCAGGACACAAAGTTGCGCTCGCGCTCGATCAAATAAACCTCGATGGCGCCGCGTGACCAATGGTTGATGTACTTGGCTGCGGTGGCGCCGCCATAGCCGCCGCCGATCACAATCACGCGGCCAATTTTCTTCACGGGGGCCGGTGCCTCATCAACGGCGGCACAGCCGGCCAGGCCAGTCGCGGCAAGCGCCGCACCCGCTGCGCCCGCCTTGAGCAGTCCGCGGCGATTTTCAAAATCCTTTGACATGGTGTTCTCCTTTTCCCTGATGCCGTTTATTTCTTTTTCTGTGCGGAAAAATAGGCTGCCAGATCTGCAATTTGTTGATCTGAGTAGCCCTTCGCGATTTGATGCATCAGTGTGGCGGGACGCTCACCGCTGCGAAACGCATTCATATTTTTAATGAAGGTCGCACGGTCATAACCCGCAAGCGACACCATGCCGCCCACACTGTTGCCATCGGTGCCGTGACAGTTCGCGCAGTTCGCTGCGAGATAACGGATCTTGCTGAGATCCTGAGCCATGGCGGGAGCCTGAGCAGCAATCAATGCCGCCCCAATCGCAGTCGCGAGACCGAGTTTTAGGCGCATAGTTTTCCTCCTGAGTGGTTGTTCTAAAAAGCTATTAAATTGTGTCAGAAAGCATGGCCCTCGCCGGGCCTGCTCAGGGAAAACCCAAGTCAAACGCTCCAACAATTCGGGGTTGTTGCAGGCTTAGACGATCAACTCGGGGTTGTCTTTGCGGCGATTCACTGCGGGCGGCTTGGAGTCTTCGTCTTTGGGGAACTCCAGCACCACCTGATCCCCCTGCTCGGCATCGATCGCGACATGCACACGGCCGCCATTGACCAGCCGGCCAAAGAGCAGCTCATCGGCCAGGGCCTTGCGAATGGTGTCCTGGATCAGGCGCTGCATTGGCCGGGCGCCCATCTGGGGGTCAAAGCCCTTCTTGGCGAGGTAGGTCCGCAGCGACTCGGAGTAGGAGATTTCAACTTTCTTCTCGGCCAGCTGCTGCTCCAGCGCAATTAAGAACTTATCCACCACCCGCATGATCACATCGGTATCCAGCGACTTGAAGGACACGATTGCGTCCAGTCGATTACGAAACTCGGGCGTGAACATGCGCTTGATATCGGCCATTTCATCGCCTGCCTCGCGGGCGTTGGAAAATCCGATCGCACGGCGATTCAAGGTCTCGGCGCCCGCATTGGTGGTCATGATGATGATCACATTACGGAAGTCCGCCTTTCGGCCATTGTTGTCGGTCAGCGTGCCATGGTCCATCACCTGAAGCAGCACATTGAAAATATCCGGGTGGGCTTTCTCAATTTCATCCAGCAAGAGCACGCTGTGCGGCTTTTTGGTGATCGCCTCAGTCAGCAGTCCGCCCTGATCAAAGCCGACATATCCCGGGGGCGCGCCAATGAGGCGCGACACAGCATGCCGCTCCATATATTCCGACATATCGAAACGAATCAACTCAATGCCCAGCACGTAGGCCAGCTGCTTGGCGACCTCGGTCTTGCCGACCCCGGTCGGGCCCGAGAATAAAAACGAGCCAATTGGCTTATCGATCTTGCCGAGTCCAGAGCGCGACATCTTGATGGCCGCCGATAAGGCCTCAATCGCAGGATCCTGGCCAAAGACAACGCTCTTCAGGTTTTTATCCAGCCGCGCGAGCACCTGACGATCATCGGTATTGACGGTGGCCGGCGGAATACGTGCAATTTTTGACACGATCTCTTCGATCTCGGTCTTGCCGATCGTGCGTTTTTGTTTGCTCTTGGGCAGGATCCGCTGGGCAGCGCCGGCCTCGTCGATGACATCAATGGCCTTATCCGGCAGGTGACGGTCATTGATGTATTTCGCAGAAAGCTCAGCAGCCGTTGACAGCGCAGCGGCAGAATATTTCACACCGTGGTGCTCTTCAAAGCGCGATTTCAGGCCGCGAAGAATCTGTACCGTCTGCTCCACACTGGGCTCGGTCACATCAATTTTCTGGAATCGACGCGACAGCGCATGGTCTTTTTCAAAGATGCCGCGGTATTCGTTATAGGTGGTGGCGCCAATGCAGCGCAGGGCCCCCGACGACAGGGCGGGCTTGAGCAGATTCGAGGCATCCAGCGTGCCGCCCGAGGCCGATCCGGCACCAATTAGGGTGTGAATCTCATCGATGAACAGCACGGCATGCGGATCGCTTTTCAGCTGCTTTAACACCGCCTTCAGCCGCTGCTCAAAATCACCTCGGTATTTGGTTCCTGCCAGCAGCGCACCCATATCCAGGGCATAGACCGTGGCGTGTTCCAGAACCTCGGGAATATCTTTTTCAATAATTCGCCGGGCCAGGCCTTCTGCGATCGCGGTCTTGCCCACGCCGGCCTCACCCACCAGGAGCGGATTATTTTTCCGACGCCGGCATAACACCTGGATGACCCGCTCCACCTCGGGTTCGCGGCCAATCAGAGGGTCGATTTTTCCTTTTTTCGCAAGCTCATTGATGTTGCTGGTGTACTGATCCAGCGCGGTGGGCTGCTGCGGCTGGGCAGACTGTCCGCCGGAGGACTCCGACTGCTCGGCAGCGGCGGCCTCTTCCTGGGCGGGCGAGGCCTGCGGGGCCTTGGTAATACCGTGGGCGATAAAGTTCACAACATCTAAGCGTGTGATGCCCTGCTGATGCAGGAAATAAACCGCATGCGAATCCTTTTCACCAAAGATCGCGACCAAAACATTGGCACCGGTGACTTCTTTTTTTCCATTTGAAGTCGACTGCACATGCATGATGGCCCGCTGAATGACCCGCTGAAAACCAAGTGTGGGCTGGGTATCGACATCATCGGGCCCCTGGATGATTGGCGTGTTATCCGCAATAAATTGGGTGAGCGATTTGCGCAGGTCATCCATGTTGGCCGCGCAGGCCTTTAAGATCTCGGCGGCCGAGGGGTTATCGAGCAGCGCAAGCAGCAGATGCTCCACCGTAATGAACTCGTGCCGTTGCTGTCGGGCCTCAACGAAGGCCATATGTAAACTGACTTCGAGTTCCTGAGAGATCATGCTTCCTCCATCACACACTGCAAAGGATGCTGGTGCATCCGGGCGAAACTGCTGACTAACTCTACCTTGGTCGCCGCGATATCGCGGGTATACACGCCGCAAACGCCGCGGCCCTCGCGATGCACACGCAACATGACTTGGGTGGCTTTCTCCAGGTCCATCATGAAGAATTTTTGCAGCACAACAACCACAAATTCCATCGGGGTGAAGTCGTCGTTTAGCAACAACACCTGATACAAAGGGGGTGGCTTGGTGCGTACCTCCTGACGCTCCAGCAGGGCGGTGGAGCTGCGGTCGGGCAGCCGCAATGGCTCGTCCCGCTCATCGCCAGCCCGGGCGGGCCGGGCGGTCTTTCCACCGCCCAACCTTGTCAGGACTGAAAATTCCGGGGAAAGAGAGGGGCTGGCCTCATTCATATGCGGTCGATTCTAAGGGCTGACCCCCGGTTTGGCGAGGGTAGACAAAGCAGAGGCTTTTCCCTATATTCGGGAGGCTTTCTGGAGCGCGGATGTCCTGCGCCCAGGGAAAAGCGAGACGCTCTGATGTCGCTGATGGAGTGTCCCGGCATAGGGCTGGGGGCTGCAGGATGCGCGGTTTATAAAAGGAAGATCTGATGTCTACGGGTACAGTCAAGTGGTTTAACGACGCTAAGGGTTTTGGGTTTATCACCCCCGATGAAGGTGGAGAGGACGTTTTCGCCCACTTCTCTGCGATCGCCACAAGCGGCTTTCGTTCGCTGAAAGAAGGCCAAAAGGTTCAATTCGATATCGTGCAGGGCCCCAAAGGTAAGCAGGCCTCGAATATCACGCCGATCGCCTAAACCGCGCGGCTGAACCCCAAAAACCCCGTCTCGCTGGTTGAGCCGGGGTTTTTTATTTGGGCCCAGACCATGCTGTCCAGGGGTCCAGACCGGCTCCATTGCGTCTCGCCAAAGCCACAGCGCCCGGCCAAGGCCTTGATTTGCCTTAGGTTTCCGGAAAAGTTCCCCGGAAAACCCTGCTATCCTTCAGGGCGGTTAAAACGTCAACGTCTCATGTGGGTCTTGCGTTTTACACCTCAGGGGGGCATCTCGCCTTACCCGCCGGTGGCTAAACCCCGCCGGTCTGTTTAACTCCTATCCATAAGGGACTTGTATGAAGAAGATCGTTGCTGCCGTTATCGCTGGTGCTATCGCTTCCACCTCTTTCGTTGCTATGGCCCAGGCCAAGAAAGAAGAGCCGAAAGCTGCCCCCAAAGCAGAAGCTAAGAAAGACGAAAAGAAGAAGTAAATCCTTCTTGATGTCATCGCCAGTCTTGAAGTCTCAGGATTGGCAAGGCCCGGTAACACGGGTCCTGAAAAGGCAGGCCATCCTGCCTTTTCTTTTATCCTGGCGCTGAACGCCCCACTCTTTTGCTCTGCCTGCCCCAAGCCATGTTCTACGGTCTCGTCATCTTCATCTCGGCTTTTCTGATTTTTTTAGTCCAGCCGCTTATCGCAAAACAGATCCTTCCCTGGTTTGGTGGCTCGGCTGCCGTATGGGGCACCTGCCTGCTGTTTTTCCAGACCGCATTGCTTGCCGGCTACGCCTACGCGGATGCCGTCAACCGCTGGCTCACGATTCGTCGGCAGGTCATCCTGCACACCGCGCTTCTTCTTCTGGCGGCACTGACCATGCCCATCATCGCTGCCGAACACTGGCGGCCCAGCGGTGAGGAAGAGCCCATCTCGCGCATCATTGGCCTGCTCATTGCCACCATTGGCCTGCCGTACTTTCTTTTGGCCACCACGACACCGCTGGTCGGCTCCTGGTATTGGCGTCGCTACCAGCAGTCAGCGCCCTATCGGCTCTTTGCGCTGTCGAATTTCGCATCGCTGCTGGCCTTGCTGGGATTTCCCTTGTTGATGGAACCCTGGATCGGCAATCGCGAGATCGCGCTGCTGTGGTCGGGGCTTTTTGTCGTGTTCGCGGTGCTCTGCGCCACACTGGGCTGGTCCACCGTGCGCCATGCGCAGCGCACCTTTACCGCAGAGCGGTTGGATGCTGAGCCCCAGCCGGCTGCGGGCCATCTCTTTATTGAACGCCCAGAACATGCCCTGCCTGACTGGCTATTTTGGATTGGCCTATCTGCCCTGGGCTCGGCCATGCTGCTCGGTGTTAGCAGTCACCTGACACAAAATATTTCCTCAGCACCACTGCTGTGGGTGGTGCCGCTATCGCTTTATCTGGTGACATTCATCATCAGCTTTGACCATCCCCGCTGGTATCTGCGTCCGCTCTTTCTTCCTTTCGCGGCAGTCCTTGTGCCACTGATGGCCTGGCTGTCGGACTCGCTCGAGTTGGCAATGGTGACCCCCGTCTATGCAGCAGGCCTTTTCGTTGTGTGTATGGTCTGCCATGGAGAGCTTGCGCGTTTAAAGCCCCATCCTTCGCGTCTCACGGTTTTTTATCTCTCCATTTCAGTCGGCGGTGCGCTGGGCTCACTGCTCATGGCGGTGATCGCGCCATTCATCTTCGATGGCTACTACGAGCTTTATGCCGCTTTAATTGCAGCTGCCGTCATCGGGATCGGCCTAAAGATTGGCCGATCCTCGGCAGGCCGTTGGGCATTTCGCACAAGCGCCGTCGCAGTGCTCGCTGCCGTCTGTGCTACCTCTTGGGAGAGTATTCGCGACTACCGGCGCGATATTCGATTCATTGAGCGCGACTTCTATGGCGTGGTGCGGACACGCGATGTCCGTAGCGAAGTCACCTTTCGCAGCATGATTCATGGCGCCATCTCGCATGGGGGCCAGCTGATCAACGAAGGCCTTGAGATGACCGCCTCGAGCTACTTCGGCCCCACCAGCGGCTATGGCCGGCTCTTTGCCAGCATGCCGGCCGGGCCCAAACGCATTGGCATTGTGGGACTGGGTGCTGGCGCGCTTGCGGTGTATGCGCGGCCAGGCGACCACTGGGTGTTTTACGAAATCTCTCCGGCCGTCGTACGGGCGGCCCGGGCTGAATTCACCTTCCTGGAAAAAATGCAGGGCAGCCACGAAGTTGTTTTGGGGGACGGCCGGCTTGCACTGGAGCGTGAGCCTGCCCGGCAGTTCGATGTACTGGCCCTCGATGCATTCTCCGGCGACTCGATTCCGTCGCACCTCGTCACAAAAGAGGCGATGGAAATTTACATGAAGCACTTAAAGCCAGATGGCGTGATTGTGCTGCAGGCCACCAATCGATTTGTTGATCTGCTGCCGGTGGCACGCAATCTCGCCGATGCCCACGGCCTCACAGCCGTGCTCATTTCCGATACGCCACAGTTTGATTCGGGTGCAGACTATTGGCTGTCCATGACGGATCAAGTCATCATGACCCGCAATCCCAAGATCCTTCAGGCTGAGCCAATCCGCTCGGCCGCGCAGGCGGTTGCAAAATCACCGCGGGTGCCCATGTTTACCGATGACTACATTAATCTCATCAGCATTTTGAAACGCTAGCTGACCGCACCTGAACTGGAGTCCTGCTGAGATGACACAGCGTTATTTTCGTCTCGCCGCAATCTGGGCCTGCGCTGCCGCGCTGCTACTGGCCCTGGCGCCTGCGGGCCGCACCCAGTCCTCCATCACGACCCTGACGGTGCGCTTTTTTCAGATCACCGCAGAGGTCGCCGACACGCCCGCGCTGCGCACACGCGGATTAATGGGCCGGCAGTCGCTGCCCCCCAATCACGGCATGCTCTTTATTTTCGAGCAGCCACAGCAACAATGCTTCTGGATGCGCAATACACCCCTGCCGCTGACCATCGCTTTTCTCGATGACGAAGGCCGTATCTCGAGCATGGCCGACATGCAGCCCTTATCCGAGGCCACACACTGCTCGCAAGCGCCAGTGCGCTACGCACTGGAGATGGAGCAGGGATGGTTTACAAAACGGGGTATACAGCCCGGCGAAATTATCCGGGGCATTGCGCCGGCGGCATCGGCCGCCGGCCGTTAGACCTGTTAGGCCTGTCTAGCTGAAATTCTTCGCCGCAAAGTCCCAGTTCACCAACGACCAAAACGCACCGAGATAATCGGGACGACGGTTGCGGTAATCGATGTAATAGGCATGCTCCCAGAGGTCGCAGGTCATCAGGGGCTTATCAGCAGTTGTCACCGGCGTGGCAGCGTTACTGGTATTCACAATATCCAGGCTGCCATCTGCTTTTTTGACAAGCCATGTCCAGCTGGATCCGAAGTTACCCACGGCGCTCTTGGTGAAGGCTTCCTTAAAGGCATCAAACGATCCCCACTTTGCATCAATGGCTGCCGCCAGCGCGCCAGCGGGCTTACCGCCGCCTTTCGGCGATAAGGAATTCCAGTAAAAAGTGTGATTCCAAATCTGGGCAGCATTGTTAAACACGCCACCTGAGGATTTTTTAACGATGTCCTCCAGCGATGCATTCTCGAATTCGGTGCCCTTGATGAGGTTATTCAAATTCGTGACATAGGTCTGGTGGTGTTTGCCGTAGTGAAACTCCAGCGTTTCTTTGGAAATATGCGGCTGCAGTGCATCCATGGCATAAGGCAGTGCCGGCAGGGTGTGTTCCATGACGATGATTCCTTTTTAGTCGGGGGAGGAAAATCTGGCGCGGGCCGAGGGCCAACAACGCGAGGCCGCGATTTTATCCCGGCTTGCCGAAGGGATGCGCTGCCTGAACCCGGACATCCAAGAGGCCCTTTGCAAGCTGCACCGAGAGGGACTGATCAGGCTGCACACCACGCGCATCGGTCACCACCTGCGACTGCTCGTCAAGCACCAAGGCATAACCACGATTTAAGACCGCATGCGGATCCAATGCTGTGAGCTGTGATTGACATGCGGCAAGCCGCGCATTGATCCGCTGCAGCCGCGCCCGAATGGCCCGAATCAGCAGCTCCTGGCCGTGCGCAAGCCGCTCCCAACGCTGCCTGAGCCGATCCGCGGGGCTACGCAGACGGCCAGCGGCCAAATCCAGACGCTGCTGGGCCCCCGCCCAATGCCTGCGCATGGATGTGGCCTGCCGCTGATTGAGCTCGGCAAGCCGGCCTAAAAGCGCCTGATCGGCCTGTGCAACCCGCTGGGCTGCCGCCGTCGGAGTGGCGGCCCGCAGATCCGCCACCAGGTCGGCGATGGTCACATCGCTCTCATGGCCAACCCCAACGATGACCGGATGGGCACATGCCGAGATGGCCATCGCAAGGGCCTCATCGTTAAAGGCCCAGAGGTCTTCAAGGCTGCCGCCACCGCGCACCATCACAATCACATCCGCCTGCGGATCCTGATCCGCGGCCAAGAGCTGTGCGCGAAGCTGGCCAGGTGCCTCAGGGCCCTGCACCAGGCAGGGATAGAGTCGAACCCGAATGCGGGGCGCAAGCCTTGAGAGTGTGACGACCACATCGCGCAGTGCGGCCGCCCCCAAAGAGGTAATCAAGGCCACGGTGGCAATGGCTTGCGGCAGCGGTCGCTTGCGGTCATCGTCAAAAAGGCCCAGGCCCGCAAGCTTGGCCTTGCGGGCAAGAAAGGCCTCATAGAGGGCCCCCTGACCGCTTCGGACCATCGACTCCACCCTGAGCTGAAAATCGCCCCTGGGCTCGTAGAGGCTGGCCACCGCGGCCACTTCGACCTGGTCGCCCTCTTTGGGCTGCCAGTCCATCGCGGCAAGACGGGCCCGCCACATGACGGCCCGCACGCTTGCGGCCGCGTCCCTTAGAGAAAAATAAAGATGGCCGCTGGCAGGCCGAGAGAGCTGGGCAATTTCCCCGCGAACCCGGACCATAGGAAAGCCGCGCTCCAGATAGCCCGCCACCGAGCGGTTAAGCTCTGATACTGAGATTGCGCCAGACGGGGCCTGGCTTTGGCCGTGAAACATGCGTGAAACCCGCTAGAAATCGTTATCCGAATCGAAAGATGTCCACAGAATAAGGCCTGCAGGGCATTTTTCATGTTGCGACACAAGGGCGCCCTGAAGGGGCCCATTTTTTAATACTAAGCCATTGATTTATTTAATAATTTAACGTGAAAACCAAATCCAGCCAGACGCCTTTTTTGGGCCGATCTGCCATAGTGGCAGCTCGCTTCGCCTGCCATGATCATGTGTCCACAACCTTATCCACAGCCTGATGAGCGTCAGGGAAAACCCTTTTTCTAGTCGGCTGCAGGCCTTCTGGTTCGAGTCTTCAGGCGCAGGTCCGCGGTCGGAGTTTGGCCTTGGAATCCGTCTGGGCCTTTTGCTGCTGGAGGGCCTTCATCACCTGGGCAGACTGGTCTACCGGCTGAAAATAAGGCTCTCCAGCCCGCCCCAGCGCATTCCCGGGGTGCATGTCATTGCGGTCGGAAATCTCATTATTGGGGGCGCTGGAAAAACCCCCTGCACCCTGGCCATCGCCGAGATGCTCGCAAAACAGGGTCTTAAATGCGGACTAATCTCGCGGGGCTATCGATCCGCAGCCGAGCATGGGCCAGTCCGGGTCATCCTTCCCGAGGCGCTCACCCAGACCCTGCCCGAAGAGATCGGCGATGAGGCCTGGCTTTTGGCCTGGAGAACCGGCCTGCCAATTGCAGTGGGCAAGCAGCGGGCCGAGGGCCTCAAGCGTCTTTTACAGGAAGTGCCTGGGCTGCAGGTCGCCCTCCTGGATGATGGGCTGCAGCAGCGCTGGCTTGCCGCCGATACCCGTGTGCTGATCATCGATGAGCGGGGCTTTGGCAATGGACATCTTCTGCCCTATGGGCCGCTGCGCGAGCCCATCGGAGATCTGATTCGTTTTGATTGGGTCCTGCACCGCGAACAAGAAATTCTGATTCGGCCCGATCACTGGATCGACATCAGTCCGCTGTCTCGCGGCCAGCTGCAGGGCCTGCAGACCTACGACTTGATCTCGGCTGCAACGCAGCTGAAAACGCAGCGGCTCTTGGCAGTCGCCGGCGTTGCGCGGCCCGAGCGATTTTTCAATGAGCTCTCGGCAATGGGCCTGGCCTTCGATGCCCTGCCGCTCGCGGACCACGATCCCGGGCTGGCCGAGCGGGTCCAGCAGCGCTGGCACTCGGGCGGCTACCATCGCGTTCTGATGACCGAAAAAGATGCGGTAAAGTTTTTTCGCAAGGATCTTGAAGTCAGTCGCCACGCATGGGCGCTGCGCCAATCGATCCGTTTTCTGCCCAACCTTGAAACGAACATGATCCATGGATTCAAAGCTTCTTGAAATTCTGGCCTGCCCGCGCTCCAAACAGCCGCTTACGCTGGGCAAGGGTGGCCGCTACCTGATCTGCGAAGCTGAGCGTATCGCCTACCCCATCATCGATGGCATTCCGCATCTATTGGAGTCCAGTGCAATTGCCCTGCAAGACATCACGACTGCTGATCTTGCAGCGCCGGATCACAGCCCCGCTACGGATAAGCCCAATTAATGGACTTCTGGACCATCATTCCGGCACGGCGTGCTTCGACGCGCCTGCCGGATAAGCCGCTGGCCGATATTGGCGGCAGGCCTATGGTGGTCCGTGTGGCAGAGCGCGCACAGGCAAGTGGCGCAAGCCGCGTGATTGTTGCCACCGATGATCAAGAGATTCATGATGCCTGCGCCGCGCATGGCGTTGAAGCCATCTTCACACGGGCCGATCATCAAAGCGGCACCGATCGCATCGCTGAAGTGGTGCAACGTCTGCAGGCCTTGCCAACACAATGCATCGTCAATGTTCAGGGCGACGAGCCCCTGATTGCACCAGCCCTGATTCGTGAGGTTGCCCAAACACTGACACTGCATCCCGCTGCCACTGTGGCCACCGCTGCCACAGCGGTGCTGGATTCCGAGCATCTGCAAAGCCCGCATATTGTGAAAGTGGTCTGCGATGCTGAGGGCCTTGCGCTTTACTTCTCTCGCGCGCCAATTCCTTATCAGCGCAATCTCTGGCCCGCACTCACGCAGGTCCATCTGCCCCGTCCCGCCGATGGTCAGCCCATCGCCTATCGGCACATCGGAATCTATGCGTTTCGTGTAAATGCGCTCTGTGAATTTGTCGGCTGGCCGGTCTGCCCACTTGAGCAGGCCGAGCAGCTCGAACAGCTGCGCTGGCTGTGGCACGGCCATCGCATCGCGGTCCATCATGCCGAAATGGCCCCCGCCCCTGGTGTCGATACGCCAGAGGATCTTCAACGAATTCGGCAGCTGTGGGCAGAGCAACATCGGCCTTAAAAGCGGATGGGGTCCCTATAATCGGACCTCGACAACAACATTATTCTGGAGACCACCATGCGCATCATCCTTCTTGGGCCCCCGGGCGCTGGCAAAGGGACACAGGCCGGCTTTATCACCAAGCGTTATGGCATCCCCCAGGTCTCCACAGGCGACATGCTGCGGGCGGCAGTCAAGGCGGGCACACCACTCGGGGTCGCTGCAAAAAAAATAATGGACTCCGGCGGACTGGTGGGTGATGAAATCATCATCAACCTCGTCAAAGAGCGGCTCACACAGTCAGACTGCGTATCGGGATATCTGTTCGATGGATTCCCCCGCACGATTCCGCAGGCCCAGGCGATGAAGGATGCAGAAGTTGCTCTAGATGCGGTGCTCGAGATCACGGTTCCCGATGAGGACATCATTGATCGTATGAGCGGAAGGCGGGTCCATGTGGCCAGCGGCCGCACTTACCATGTGAAATTCAATCCACCCAAGTCCGAGGGCAAGGATGACGTCACCGGCGAGCCGCTGATTCAGCGCGATGACGACCAGGAATCCACCGTGCGCAAGCGTCTTGAGGTGTATCACAGCCAGACCAAGCCGCTGGTGAAGTTTTATCAGGATTGGGCCGCGACGGGAGATCGACGGGCGCCACACTTTGTGACGGTTGCCGGCGTCGGCAGCGTCGATGCCATTACGCAGCGTGTGCTGGAGGCGCTCAAGGTTTAGCGGCGCGCCTTACGCTTTTGGCGCATGACCTGAGGAGTCCTCGGAGAGCTCCTCAAACGGCAACTCGTTATCGCGCGCAAAGCTGATCACGAAGTCCATGGCCATGGGCTCCAGCCCTTCAAGCCGCTGATCCACGATCACACACTTCAGATTGCCAATGGTTGTCGGCACCACATAGGGCGAGTACTGCAGATGGCCCGCCAGCTGCTGCTGGCCGGGGGGCCGAAAGGCCGACATCACGCCGCAGAGTCGTTCGGCCCAGTCGCTGGGACGAAAAACTTTGCCTGTGTGGGTAATGCCTTTGATGAGAAACTTTTTGGCGGGCACAACAACAATCCGGCAGATGCGCTTGGAAGATGTCCCTGAGCGAAACGGGTATTCTATCGGACTCATTTTGTGACACTGCGCGAACGCACCGGCTGGACCATCACCATGAATGCCTTGATGAACACCTATAACCGACAGCCCGTGGGCTTTACCCATGGCCAGGGCGTGTGGATGTGGGATGCCCAGGGCCGGCGTTATCTCGATGGTCTCTCCGGCATTGCGGTCAACACCTTGGGCCATCACCATCCGCGGCTGGTCGCAGGCCTGCGCGATCAAGTCGGTCGACTCATTCACACCTCGAACCTCTACGAGGTGCCGCTGCAGTCACAGCTGGCTGAGACCCTGGTTCGGCTCTCGGGCATGACCAATGTCTTTTTTTGTAACTCGGGCCTTGAGGCTAACGAGACCGCACTCAAGCTGGCCCGCAAACACGGCCACCGTCTCGGCTTTGCCGCGCCAAAAACGATTGTCTTTGAGCGGGCCTTTCATGGACGCTCTTTGGCAACGCTCTCCGCCACCGGCAATGAGAAAGTCCAAAAAGGCTTTGAGCCGCTGGTGGAAGGTTTCGTCCGTGTTCCTCTCAATGACATTGCGGCGATCGAACAGGCGGGCCTCGCCCATCCCGAGATCAGTGCCGTGTTTCTTGAAACCATTCAGGGCGAGGGCGGCATTCGGCCCTCACAAATCGAATTTCTTCAATCCCTGCGCCAGCTGTGCACACAAAAAAAATGGCTGCTCATGCTCGATGAGGTCCAGTGCGGAATTGGACGAACGGGCAAGTGGTTCGCCCACCAGTGGGCCGATGTCATCCCCGATGTCATGCCGCTTGCCAAAGGCCTCGGCTCGGGTGTGCCCATCGGCGCTGTCGTTGCCCACGGGCCGGCCGCCGACGTCTTTGAGCCTGGTAACCACGGCACGACCTTCGGCGGAAACCCGCTGGCCATGCGGGCTGGATTGGAAACCATCGCTGCCGTTGAGTCCGAGGGCCTGCTGGAAAACGCCGCTGCCCGGGGCCGGCAAATGCTGGATGGATTTCGGGCCTCGCTTGCCGACTGCCAGGGCATTCGCGAGATTCGCGGCCAGGGCCTGATGATCGGCATTGAGCTGGATCGGCCCTGCCCTGAGCTGGTTGGCCAGGCCCGCGAGGCAGGCCTGCTGATCAATGTCACAGCGGAGAGCGTGATTCGGCTGCTGCCGGCATTGATTATCAATTCGGCAGAAGCCCAGCAGATTGTTGGAATCTTGGTACCCATTATTCGGCAGTTTCTCGGGGCGCGATCATCATGAATAAGCTGCGCCACTTTCTGCAATTCAATGATCTCTCGCGCGATGACATCGACTATCTGTTTGCGCGCACACGCATCATCAAAGATCGGTTCAAACGCTATGTGCGGCATATGCCGCTACTGGACCGCACGCTGGTGATGATCTTCGAGAAGGCCTCGACCCGCACCCGGCTCTCCTTTGAAGCCGGCATGCATCAGCTCGGCGGGGCAGCAATCTATCTCAACACCCGCGACACTCAGCTTGGCCGCGGCGAACCCGTCGAAGATGCTGCCCAGGTGATCTCGCGGATGTGCGATCTGGTGATGATCCGGACCTTCGAGCAGACCATTGTGGAGCGCTTTGCGGCGAACTCCCGCGTGCCCGTGATCAACGGCCTGACCAACGAATACCATCCCTGCCAAATCCTGGCGGATATCTTCACGTTTATCGAGCATCGCGGCTCCATCCGCGGCAAAACCGTGGCCTGGATCGGCGACTCCAATAACGTCTGCAATACCTGGCTGCAGGCGGCCGAAGTCTTGGACTTTCAGGTCCGGGTCTCCACTCCGCCCGGCTATGAGGTCGAGCCCGAGCGGGCTGGCCTGCACTCGCAGGGCCACTTCGAGCAATTCGCCGATCCGATGCAGGCCGCCAAGGGTGCGGACCTTGTCACGACCGATGTCTGGACCTCAATGGGATTTGAGGCCGAGAACGAGGCCCGGGCCAAGGCCTTTGCCGACTGGATGGTCGATGAAGACATGATGCGGCAGGCCGACCCCAAGGCGCTCTTCATGCATTGCCTGCCGGCCCATCGGGGCGAAGAAGTCGCTGCCGGCGTGATTGATGGGCCGCAGAGCGTGGTCTGGGATGAGGCCGAAAATCGGCTTCACGCCCAGAAGGCCCTGATGGAATTTCTCTTACTCGGCCGGCTGAAGGACTAATCCCTTAGACTCTGCGACTCAGCAACTGGCGGGACACTGTTTCCGCCTGCCGACCCACTCCTGATCTTGAACTGGCATGAAGAAAACCGCTTCCTCTAAACCCAAAATCAAAAAAGTCGTGCTGGCCTACTCGGGCGGGCTGGATACTTCGGTCATCTTGAAGTGGCTGCAGGATGAATACGACTGCGAGGTGATCACGTTCACCGCAGATATCGGCCAAGGCGAAGAGCTTGAGCCCGCACGAAAAAAAGCCCAGCAATTCGGCATCAAAAAAATCTATATCCAGGATCTTCGTGAAGAGTTTGTGCGCGACTTTGTGTTCCCCATGTTTCGCGCCAATACCGTCTACGAGGGTGAATACCTGCTGGGCACCTCGATTGCCCGGCCCTTAATCGCCAAGCAGCTCATTGAGATCGCCAAAAAAGAAAAAGCAGATGCGATTTCACATGGCGCTACCGGCAAGGGCAATGACCAGGTCCGATTTGAGCTGGGGGCCTACGCATTGATGCCCAATATCAAGATCATCGCGCCCTGGCGCGAGTGGGACCTGCTGTCACGGGATAAGCTGCTGGCCTATGCCGATCGTCATGGCATCCCGGTCGATTACAAAAAACGTAAAGGCGAGGCACCCTTTTCAATGGATGCCAATCTGCTGCATATTTCTTACGAAGGTGGCGTGCTCGAAGATCCGGACCGTGAACCGCCCGCACAAGGCATGTGGCGCCTCACGGTGCCGCTGGAGAAAGCGCCCAATAAGCCTGAGGTAATCGAGCTGGATTTCGAACGCGGCGATCTGGTGGCGATCAACGGTAAAAAGATGAAGGCCCATGAGCTGCTCGCCACCCTGAACACCATGGGCGGCCGTCATGGCATTGGCCGGCTGGATCTGGTCGAGAACCGTTATGTCGGCATGAAAAGCCGCGGCTGTTACGAAACACCCGGCGGCACGATTCTGCTGCGGGCCCATCGGGCCATTGAATCGCTGACCCTAGATCGCGAAGTCGCCCACCTCAAAGATGACCTGATGCCGCGCTATGCCAGTCTGGTCTACAACGGCTACTGGTGGTCACCCGAGCGCATTGCACTGCAGACCCTGATTGATCACACCCAGGCCCAGGTCCACGGCCGGGTTCGGTTAAAGCTCTACAAAGGCACCGTCACCGTGATTGGACGCCAATCCAAGCATTCGCTTTTTGATGCGCGGATCTCCACCTTCGATGATGACGGCGGCGCCTACAACCAGGCGGATGCCGGCGGCTTCATTAAGCTCAATGCCCTGCGCATGCGCATCGCTGCAACCAAGAGGAAGTGATATGCCATCGTTTGACGCATCCCTCGAAGCCAATATGACCGAGCTGCGCAATGCAGTGGACCAGGCCTCAAAAGAAATTGCGACCCGCTTTGACTTCAAGGGCACGAGTGCCAAAGTCGAGCAAAAAGATCGGGAGCTGACGGTTTATGCCGATAGCGAATTTCAAATCGGACAGGTCCGCGATGTGCTGATCGGAAAATGTGCCAAACGCGGTGTTGATGTGCGCTTTCTGGACTTGGGCAGCCCTGAAAAAATCGGTGGCGATAAAATCAAGCAGCTCATCAAAATCCGCCACGGCATTGCTGGCGATGACGCTAAAAAAATTGTCCGCATCATCAAAGACAGCAAAATGAAAGTCCAGGCGGCCATCCAGGGTGATGCGGTCCGCATCACTGGAGCAAAACGGGATGACCTTCAGGCGGCCATCGCGCTGCTCAAAAAAGAGATCACCGAGCTGCCGTTAACGTTCGGCAACTTTCGCGACTAGCCGACGATTCTGGCCCAGGCCGAGTGGTTGTGAATGGACTCGAAGTTTTCGGCCTCCACGGCGTAGCCCTGGACACCCGGCAGACTGCGAACCGAAACGGCAACATCACGCACGAGGTCCTCGACAAATTTAGGGTTGTCATAAGCCCGCTCGGTGACATATTTCTCATCGGGCCGCTTCAGTAAGCCCCAGAGCTCGCATGAGGCCTGGGCTTCGATGGCCCGCACCAGATCCTCAACGGAGAGCTCTGCGGATGCCGCAAGCGTGACCTTCACCGTCACCTCAGAGCGCTGATTGTGGGCGCCATATTCCGAGATCTCTTTGGAGCAGGGGCAGAGGCTTTTTACGGGCACCTTCACCTCGCAACTGAGCTGCTGGGCTAGGCCCGAAGATGTCCGCGTCTGTTCGATGGTCCACTTGCAGCGGTAGTCCATCAGGCTTTGCACACCGCTGACGGGTGCGGCCTTCATGATGAAAAACGGCAGAGCAACTTCGATGCAGCCGGTCTCGGCCGATAACCGGCCCAGCATATCGGCAAGCGTCGTGCGTAACGATGCGGCTGAAAGTGCAATCCCCTGCTGATTGAGTGACTCCAGCAACTCCACAAAGCGCGACATGTGGGTGCCCTTTTGCTCAGCCGGCAGGCCCACGCTTAAGCTGAAATCGCCCACCGAGGGCTGGCTGCTGCCATCTTGCAGCTTGAGCAGCACCGGATAGCGCACGCCACGGACGCCCACCTGATCAATCGGCAGCTCGCGATGATCGCGCGTGCCTTGAATGTCCGGCATCAGCCCACGTTGGGCGACAGATTTGATATCAGGAAAATTCATAGCGCCTGCTTTCTAATTAAGAGACGGCCTTCAGCGGAAGCGGGAGCGACATTTTGCCGCGAATAAAGGCCTCAATCCCCTTCGCATCGAGCCCCTCAAGGGCCAAGAGTTTCTGATGATCGCCCTGATCGATAAACCGATCCGGTAGCCCCAAGTGGACAATCGGCACCATGGGGATGCGATCTCCAAGCGCGACGAGGGCCTCCGCACAGGCCGAGCCGGCCCCGCCGGAGACCACGTGTTCCTCGACCGTGACGATCATGTCATGGGTGTTGGCGATCTTTTCAATCATCGCCATATCCAGCGGCTTCACAAAGCGCATATTGACCACGGTCGCATCGAGCGCCTCCGCCGCCGCCAGAGCGGGCGTGACCATTGAGCCAAAGGCAAGAATGGCAATGCGTGCGCCGGACACTGGCTTTCGAATGTCGCGAAGGCATTCCGCCTTGCCCACTTCCAGCGCATCAAAGCAGCCCGATGCATCGACACCGGTTCCCGCCCCGCGCGGATAACGGACGGCGCTCGGGCCATCAATCGCCAAGCCCGTATTCAGCATCTGGCGACACTCACGCTCATCCTTGGGTGCCATGACCACCATATTGGGCACACAACGCAGATAGGCGTAATCAAATACGCCTGCATGGGTGGCGCCATCGGCACCGACCAAGCCTGCACGGTCGATTGCAAACAGCACCGGCAGATTCTGTAGGGCAACATCGTGAATCAGCTGGTCATAGCCCCGTTGCAAGAAAGTCGAGTAGATCGCCAATACGGGACGCTGGCCTTCACAGGCAATGCCGGCCGCAAATGTCACCGCATGCTGCTCCGCGATTCCCACATCAAAATAACGCTCCGGAAAACGCTTTGCGAATTCCTGCATGCCCGAGCCTTCGCACATTGCCGGCGTCACTGCCATCAGCCGGGAATCGCGCTCAGCAAGATCGCATAGCCAGCGGCCAAAGACCTGGGAATAGGTGGGCTTGGTCACCGCCGCACCGGGTGTGATGCCGACCTGGGGATCGAACTTTCCTGGACCGTGATACAGAATCGGGTCGGCCTCGGCCTGCTGATAGCCCTGGCCCTTGCGGGTAATCACATGTAAGAAATGTGCCCCCTTGAGCTCCCGCAGGTTGTGCAGCGTCGGCACCAGGGCATCAAGATCATGGCCATCAATCGGGCCCACATAATTAAAGCCGAGCTCTTCAAACAGGGTGCTCGGCATGATCATGCCCTTGGCATGGCCCTCAAAGCGTTTTGCAAACTCCCGCACCGGCGGAATGGCGCCCAGGACCTGCTTGCTGAACTCGCGGGCGGAGCGATAAAAACGGCCCGATAACAGCCGTGTCAGGTAATTCGATAGGGCACCCACTGGCCGCGAGATCGACATGTCGTTGTCGTTGAGAATCACCAGCAGATCAAGCTCGGTGTCGATGCCGCCGTTGTTTAATGCTTCAAAGGCCATGCCGCCAGACAGTGCGCCATCACCAATCACCGCGATATGACGGCGCCGCTGGGGGCCGACATGCTCACCCTTGACCTTGGTGGCCACGGCCATGCCAAGGGCTGCAGAAATCGAAGTCGATGAGTGGGCAGTACCAAAGGCATCGAACTCACTTTCTGCGCGCTTCGGAAAGCCCGACAGGCCATTGAGTTGACGCAGCGTTGGCATCTGCTCACGCCGGCCGGTCAGAATTTTGTGGGGATAGCTCTGATGGCCGACATCCCAGATGAGTCGGTCATAGGGCAGCTGAAAGACATGATGAAGCGCAATCGTTAATTCAACCGTGCCGAGATTGGAAGACAGATGGCCGCCGGTTGCCGAGACGGAATCCAACAAAAACTGACGCAGCTCATCAGCAAGCTGATGCAGCTGTCGACGGCTCAGCGCTCGAACATCGGCCGGTGCATTGACGGATTCCAGCAGTCGGCCCACTGACTCCGTATTAACTGTTTCTCGCAAAACCGCTTCTCCCTCGACATCCTTTATTTAATGGGTACGCCCAAGCAGGGCCTGGGCCACCTCACGCAGCCGATCTGCCCGCGGCCCGAAGGCGGCCAACTCCGCAATCGCGCTTTGGTGCAGCCCTCTAGCGTAGTCCTGTGCGCCCGCTAAGCCAAGCAAGGCCACAAAGGTGGGCTTGCCTGCAGCAGCATCCTTGCCGGGCGTCTTGCCCAGCGTTTGGGCATCGGCCGAGACATCCAGGACATCATCGGCAACCTGAAATCCAAGACCAACCCGGGCCGCAAAACGGCCCAGGGCGCTGCGTTCCTGCTCAGAGATCGATCCGCAGAGGGCGCCCATCTCGACTGCGGCAGAGATCAGTGCGCCGGTCTTTAACGCATGCATGGCCTGTAGGGCCTCCTGCGACATCTCCTGGCCAACCGCCTCAATGTCGACCGCCTGGCCGCCCGCCATGCCCTGTAAGCCTGTGGCCCGGGCCATCACCCGAACCAGATCAATGGCCTGCTGAGCCGACACGGAGAGTCTGGTCAATAACTCGAATCCCAAGGTCTGCAATGCATCGCCCACCAAAAGCGCCTGGGCCTGGCCAAATTTCACATGCACGGTGGGCTGTCCACGCCGAAGGGCATCGTCATCCATGCAGGGCATATCGTCATGGACCAAGGAGAACGCGTGAATACATTCAATGGCGGCGCCCACTTGAATGCAATCCTGTCGACTTGCTGAGGCAGCCTCTCCGGCTGCGACGGCCAGGAGCGCCCGAATACGCTTGCCGCCGCCCAACACGCCATAGGCCATGGCCTCGTGTAATCGCTGATCACCGCGCATGCGAATGGCGGGGGCCCGAGCCTCTAAGGCCTGGCGCAGTGCCGCTTCAACGTCTTGTCGGGCCGCGAGCGCCCACTGGGAAAATTCCAAGGAGCTTATTCCTTGATTTGTGAGATCAGTGCAGAACGATCTGCGCTGCGCTCCTGGCCAGCCTCAATGACTTCAATCTCGGTCTGAACATGATTGAGAATCGACTGGGCATGCCGCATCAGGGACGCCCCGCGCTGATAGGCCGCCAGTGCCTCGGCAATCGGAACATCGCCCTGCTCTAAACGCCGCGTGACCTGCTCCAGTTCGGCCATCGCCTGCTCAAAATTCAGGGCCGCAATATCAGCCGGCAGCGGGCCAGGGCCGGCCGTGGCGGCGCCCTGTGGCAGGCCGCCCTCCACCCCGGCCGAGGCCCCCGCAGCAGATGCCGCCTTGGCCGTGTGCTTTTTTTCCATAAGCCGATTTTAATTGAAACGAATCAAGAACTTAGCCTCTTCGGCGGGGGTATACTCGCCCTTCTTTTTTGGCCAGTGTTTTTTGGGGGGGTCCTCGATGTCGGATGTCGGAAACCTTTCTCGGCTCGCCCCTAGCGCGGCGCAGTTGCCGGTGCATTCGTATTTTGAGACTGCGGTCTTGCAGCAGGAACTCGCCAGCCTGTTTCGCCTGGGCGCAGGCTACGTTGGCCATGAGGCCATGGTGCCGGAGGTCGGCCATTACGCCACGCTGGCCCACGAGGACCACGGCCGGGTGCTGGTGCGCAACTCCCGAGGAATTGAGTTGCTCTCGAACATCTGCCGCCACCGGCAGGCCGTCATGCTGGAGGGCCAGGGCCAGGCCGATTCGATTGTCTGTCCGCTGCACCGCTGGACCTACGACCTCAACGGTGCATTGATTGGTGCGCCCCACTTCCCCGAGGATCCCTGCCGACACTTAAAGTCGACGGCCTTATCGCGATGGAATGGACTGCTCTTTGAGGGGCCCGCCGAAATTGTTCGGGACCTGCACACCACGCCATTTATGGAGCAGCTTGATTTTTCAGGCTATGTGCTCAATCGCATCGAAGAGCACGCCTGCGACTACAACTGGAAGAGCTTTATCGAGGTCTACCTGGATGACTATCACGTGGTGCCATTTCATCCGGGCCTGGGCCATTTCGTTGACTGCACCAAACTCCACTGGCACTACGGCGAACATTTTTCCGTACAGGCAGTTGGCATCACCGATCTGAAGCAGCCATCGACACCGGTCTATCAGCGCTGGCATGAGCAGGTCTTGCGCATGCATCCCGAAGGCCTGCCGCCCTACGGCGCAATCTGGATGACGATTTATCCCAACACCATGGTGGAGTGGTATCCCAAGGTGTTGGTGGTCAGCACCCTGCATCCCCGGGGGCCACAATCCACCAATAATGTGATTGAGTTTTACTACCCCGAGGAAATCGCGCTTTTTGAGCCTGAGTTTGTCGAGGCCCACCAGGCGGCCTATCGCGAGACCATGATTGAGGATGATGAGATTGCAAAGCGGATGGACCGCGGACGCAATGCCCTAATGGTCCGTGGCGATAACGAAGTCGGCCCCTATCAGTCGCCGATGGAAGACGGCATGCTGCACTTTCACGAATATCTTCGTCGGCAGGTCCGCTATTAATCCAATTGTTTCCGTCAAAGAGCTGGTCGGGCTTCGCGAGCCCGTCTTGCTCGTGGACTGCCGGCATGATCTGATGAATCCGGATGCGGGCGCACAGGCCTATCGCGAGGGGCATCTGCCGGGGGCAGCGTTTCTGAGCATCGATCACGATCTCGCGGCATCAAAAAACGGCGCTAACGGCCGGCATCCGCTGCCTTCGCCCGAAACCTTCGCGGCCTGTCTGGCGTCGCTGGGTGCCAATGAAAACACCTTGATCATTGCTTACGATGCGTCCGGCGGGATGTTCGCTTCCCGACTCTGGTGGATGTGCCGATGGATCGGCCACCTCAAGTGCGGCGTGCTCGATGGCGGCCTGCAGCACTGGATCGCGAATGACGGCCCGCTGTCCACTGAGCCCTTTAAAGCGAAATCCAAAGGCAGGATTTCAGTGCGGCCCTCGCTTGCGCCGCTCTGGACTGTCGAACATGTTCAGGCCTGGGTCGACGCGGGCTCAACCCGCGCAATTGCAACACTGCTGGATGCCCGCGCACCCGAGCGCTTTCGTGGTGAGACCGAGCCTCTTGATCCGGTCGCCGGCCACATCCCGGGTGCAACAAACCGCGCCTTTATTGAAAATCTCGACAGCACCGGCTGCTTTAAATCGGCCCAGCAATTGCGCGATGAATTTCTTGCCTTGATTGGCGAGCAGGATCCGATGGATGTTGTTCATATGTGCGGATCCGGCGTAACCGGCTGCCACAATATTCTGGCAATGGAAATCGCAGGCCTTGCCGGAAGTGCGCTGTATGCGGGCTCCTGGAGCGAATGGTGCAGCGACCCCGGTCGGCCAGTTGGGCTCGGCGCCTAAGCCGGGTGGTGTCAGGGCGCTACTGAGATCTTCGGATCTTTTTTCTTGACCGCAAAAGACCGCTGGCCCTTGGCCGTGACCAGCACGGCGCGGACCTCAGACAGCCTACGAAACTGATTCAGGGCAACTACTTCGAGGCTGGTGAGTCGATCCGGCATGCCACATTCAAAAGAGAATCGAAACTCAAGATCACTATGCTCACCCTTGGCCATGCCCGTAAAAAGTGATGAGGTCGCCTCAGCCATCCGCGGCTGACATGCCGCCTCGGCATTGGGCAGTACCACTGCAGATGCCAGGGCCAGCTGTTGACGCAGGCCCTCCAGGGCCTTGCGCTGAGCATCATTTTTCGGCAGGTGCTCAAAACCCAGCAGGCTTTCCATCGGGGTGCGAAAGGCGCCCCGAATCGCAGCACCTTGAATGGTGATTTCGAGCTCACCCTTGCCATGCACATGGGGCCCGTGGGCAGCGGCACCCACGGGCAGCATCAACGCCGTTAAGTAAGAACACAGGGGCAGCCACAGCTGCTTTGCTTGCCTCATATCCATCCCCTCTGTTGACCGGCTTGATTGGTCATCCCGATTTTGACTCTGACGGGTTGCTCGGGGAGCGCATGCCCAAGAAGCCCGTCATCACCAACATCATGCTAACGCAGACACCACTCGACATATCTGTCTGCCAGGACAATACAAGACCCGAAGCGATGGCCAATGTCGAGAGGCCGAAAGCTCGACGCCAACCAAAACGCTCTGCGAGCAAAGCTGGGGCAATTAACAGAGAAAAAACTAGAAATACCCCAAGAATCTGTACGAGGAGACTCGCCGTCAGGGCGAACGCCACATAAAATACGAGCGTTCGCTCAAGCCATTGACTACGAAATCGATGTGCTCCAAAAATCAGGCTGCCACAAGCAATCGCCACAAGCGAATCTTCAGCATTAGTCCACAATACATCCGCCGCGAGAAGCGCCTGCATATCTTCGCGGCCATGAGGGCTTGCTTGGGCCGCAACCATCGCCACCATTGCGCTTGCGACATAGATCAGCCCAATGAGGGCCTCTCGGCGTTGCGGCCATCGGTTCGAGACTTGCGCGACGAGGATCGCGCAAATTATCGCCCCGATCGCAGATACTGTCGAAATTACCAACCGATCATGCGTGTGAAACCAAAACTGAAAGCAAAGGGTGGCTGCCGCTGCGGCCTGTGCGACTGCGAGATCAACAAAGACCACGCCACGCTCCAACACTCGTACCCCAAGAGGCCCGAGCGTCAATAAAGCGCCAAACAGCACGAGGAGCGGAAATGCAAACCAGGGCTCAGCCATTTGCTAATGTCGAATCTGCTGTTGCAAAGTCATAACTAATCCGTCTAGCCAATCAAAAATCCCCGTAGGACTCATCTCCGAGACGGTGGCCGAAAGCACGATAAGTGGTAAGGCCCGGCCTTCAGGCTGTCGAGTCAGCCACTCAGCGGGCCTTCGATCGTGATGCTGGGCAATGATGATCGCCTGGGCTGCAGACTGGCTCATTTGCGCGCGTAGGCGTTCCAAATGCCCTAGGGTCGGCGGCATCCCAGGCTTCGGCTCTAGATCGCCAACAGACTTGATGCCCAGCCATTCCCAGAGATACCCAAAGGTTGCATGCTGGGTCAAGACAGACTTTCCTTTTAGTCTCGCTGCTTTGGCTTCCCAGCCTGAGATTCGATCGGATAACGCTTTGGAGAATTGGGCATGTTGCGCCGTAATGCTACTCGCCTGTCCAGGATTTAACTGAATCAATCGATCGCGCAGCGCGGCGGCCACTTGTAATAGGCGGCGTGGGTCGGCGTGAAAGTGTGGGTTGCCCTCGGAGTGAACATCACCAGAGAACGGAGTGATCACGCCTTCATATTGCCCGATGAGCTTTACGAACTGTGCTGTATAGAACATACCGGGCTGACCATCTTGTACTTTAGCGTTACCCGATCGCTCCTGGAGCATCGGCAGCCAGCCAACCTCTAGGCTGGCCCCCGTGCAGACCGCCAGATCAGCCCCCCTTAGCCGCGCAATGAGTGAGGGACGTGCTTCAATATGGTGAGGGTCCTGCAGGTGCGTGGTTGCAGAAAACACCTGGGCAGCGGGATGTAAGGCTTTTACCAGAGCGCCCCACTCCGGCTCGCAAACGAATACCGAGAATGCCTGCGCCGCACCCGCACCACCGATGGCGAGCGCGGCAAAGACCGACTTAATAGCTATGCGCACCGTGCGCTCCAAAGCCAAGAACCACCTGAAACATAACGACATTACGCACAGGGTTCGCAAAGACTTCGGCAGCATCTGCGCCATCGGCCCGTTGTCGGCTGAACTGAAGTCGGTAGGTCTGCATATGGCTCGGCTTGTAAGCGATCATCATCGCATGCTCACGCAGTCGCGCAGCGCCAAATTCAATGGGATCACCATCCTCCTCCCGCTCTGGTTTATTTACCCTTAACCAATCAGTCTTTGCGCCAAGCTCCCACGCCGGACGAAACCGCCAAACTGCGGCCAGTGCCGTTGCTGAGTGGCGAAGCGACGCGGCAGCATCAGGGTGAATTCTGGCGACACTCGCCTGCTCCCAGATCAATCGAATTTGTTGGTTTTTTGGATTTCCATCAGGCGCCCACTTGTAAACAAGGTCGGTCATCCACATACGTCGGCCGCTAAAGGATGCTCCATGAAGGTGCTCATGTGCAGACTCTCCTTCGCTGTGCGTATGGACTTCTGCCTGCCGACGGTTATTAAGATAGGAGAGCCCGAGCTGCCAGCTATTGTTTTGATTAAGGTCACCGCCTGTCTTTAGGGAAACGGTACTTGTGCCAATCTTCGGCTTAGTTTCGGCCTCTTTAATCAGTTGTTTGCCTGAAAACGCCTCCGCCCCAAAGCGAAGGTAAAACGGCGTCGGTGCTGTCCAGTTTAGCCTTAATCCGTCGTCAAACCAGTGGTTCCCTAGAAAGCCTCTGTACAAAAGCGGTCGCTCCGAAAAATCATCTGCATGCGGATGCTGCTCATTCAGATATCCAATCTGCGAGGCAAACCGGCCGACGGCAAGCGATAGGCCACCTGGCAGGTTGCGAGATCTCAACACGAAACGCTCAGTATGAGTTTCGAGTCTGTCGTCAACTGTATGCGCTGCGAAAATTCCCTCGGCAGTAAACGCGGCGCCAAGTGGGCCGCGGATCATCAGGTCGCTATGGCCAAGTCCGAGATTCTTGTCTCGATAGCCAAGCTCGAGCTTTTTGGAGGTGTGGGCAGCGTCGAGTACTGCACCGAACTCCCACGATGAGTTGGGGTACTGCCGCCCAGAATCGTGTGCGGTGGCGCTGGCCGCAAGCGCGACCAAACCGGGAAGTAGCAGCAATTGGCAATACATAGATCGAGCAGTCATGAGTGACTCCTTTGAGGCGGGGACATCACTATTCTATTGCAAATGCATTTGCAATAGCAATATTATCGAAGGCCGGGTAAACTCAAAAGATGCCAAGATCAACCAAGCAGCGCGCTGCGATTGCCGAGGCCCTGCGCCGCGCGGCCCGGCCGTTATTGCCGCCAGAAATCCTTTCTGATGCCCAGCAATCCGTCCCCAATCTGAATCTGGCCACCATCTATCGCAATCTCAATCTGCTGATTCAGGAACAACTCGTCGCCGCTGTTCATCTGCCTGGACAGCCCACCCGATTCGAAATTGCCGGCCACCACCATCACCACTTTCACTGTCGAAAATGCGACAAGGTCTTCGACATTCATGCCTGCTCAAGCGCCATTTCTCAGCTCGCCCCGAAAGGCTTCGCGGTCGATGATCATGAGGTCATTCTGTATGGCCGCTGCCCCAGCTGCCGCCCAGCACGTCAGGCGCAGCCCGCACAGCCGCGCCGATCAGTGCGCTGATCAATCACAATTCCATCGTTTACTGAAAAAGGAGCCTCGCTTTTGAATCCCTTCACCGTCTCCCACATGCGCCGCAAAGTGCTTGCGGCACTCAGCCTGGCGGCTGCGATGGTACTTGGCCATCACGGGCCCGCCGCCCTTGCCCACGGAAAAGAATTCCGAAAAGCTGGGCTTGAAATCGAACACATCTATGCCACCGCAACCGCGCCCGGCCAGCCGCACGGTGCGGTGTTCATCAAACAGCTAAAAAACAAAGCGGGCACCTCAGACCGTCTGGTCGGCGGTAAAGCCGCCGTCTCCAAATCGGTTGAGGTCCACCAGATGGTGATGGATCAAAATGTCATGAAGATGCGTGAGATTCCCGGCATCGAGATTCCCGCCAAGGGCCAGGTCTCCATGGATCGCGGCGCAAAAGAGGGCTACCACCTGATGCTGATGAATCTGACTCGGCCGCTGGCCGATGGAGAGCGCTTTCCGATGACCCTGATCTTTCAGCAGGCCGGAGCGCTCGACGTCGAGGTGGAGGTCGTAAAGGCCCGTGCTGGACACGGCCATAAACACTAAGAAGTGTTACTTGGTCGGCAGGTCTGTCACAAACGCCAGCTGACTTAGGCCCAGCCGATTGGCCATTGCCATCACTTCGACGACTGACTCATAGCGGGTATCGCGTTCGGCCCGCAAATGAATTGGGGTCTGGCGCGACCGACTGGCCGCCTGCGCAAGCGTGGCGGTGAGCGCCTCACGCGTAATCGGCTTACGATCAAGAAAGAGTTCACCTTTTGCAGTGATGCTGATGTTTAAGGTGTCTTTCGCGCTGCTGACTGCCGGTGCATCAGACTTTGGCAAATCTAGATCAATCGCCCGAGTCATGAGTGGCGCGGTAATGATAAAAATCACCAAGAGCACCAGCATCACATCCACAAGCGGCGTTGTGTTGATCTCGGAGAGTGGCTGACCGCTTCCTGGCGGCTCAAAATTTCCCATCGCCATATGAATGCTCCTTATGCCGGGCGGCCCTGCCGTTTCACCAAATAAGCCCGCAGATCATTGGCAAAGGCATCCAGCTCCGCCAGGGTGATGCGGTTGCTTCGGGTGAGCGCGTTGTACGCAAGCACTGCCGGAATCGCGACCGCCAGGCCGAAGGCAGTCATGATCAGGGCCTCGCCCACCGGGCCTGCGACCTGCTCAATCATGATCTGGCCGCTTCCGGAAATGCTGATTAGGGCCTGATAAATACTCCAGACGGTGCCAAACAATCCCACAAAGGGTGATGTGGCACCGATTGAGGCCAGTGTCACAAGGCCGGTCTCGAGTCGGCCTGTGCAGGCATGCAAGGCCGACCGCAGTCGACGCGTCACACGATCTTCCCAGTCCGACTGGCCATCCAGGCTCGCCGCCTGTCCTGCACGCTGCATCTCCGCTGCCGCATGCGCCATTGGAGCCAACACGGCCGCACTCTCAGACGACTGCAGCTGCTGCAGTCCATTGTCCAGCGAAGATGCCTGCCAAAACCGCTCTGCATCGGCAGCGATCTGTTTGCGCAGTCGCTGTGATGCCCTGCCCTTGGCGATGATCAACGTCCATGAAATCACCGACATCACCAGCAGCACAATGGCAGTCAGCCAAATCACCGCATCGGCATTTGACAGCATGTGGGCTAAGCCCAACGTTGGGTTTGAAGTGGCATTCATGATGAGATCATCCTCTTGGCTTGCCGCATTATGTGGCAAAAATCCGCTCAGTTTTCGAGCCGAAACTCCCAGCGCCACTCATACCAGGCGGCGATTGGCCGGCCGCCTTTTAGGGCGGGCACGAACCGCCACTCACGTACCGCTTCAATTGCAGCACGATCCAGCCGGGCATGGCCGCTGCCTTTTAAGAGCTGAATCTCTCCAGCCCGGCCATCTGGCGAAATCATGACCCGCAGCACGACCGCCCCCTGCTCACCAAGTCGTCGCGATATCTGTGGATAGTCAGGAATTCGGTTGCCACGAAAACTTGCATCCACTGTCGGCTGACGCTCCTCGGCTGCCGATGATTGTGTGGGATCGGCGGGGGAGCCGGATGCATTTGATGGCATTGATGCCGCACGCGTTGGGGCCGGTGTCACCGAAGCGGTTGGCGCGGCAATTGCTGATGGCGGCGTGTCCTTTGACTGCTGGGCCAACAGATCGCGCTGCGGCTGGGGTGCGACTGGATCCACAGCCCGCTTACTCGGTGCAGCCAACTTAGCCGCACTGGCCTGAACCGACGATGATTGCAGCTGCAGCTGTATCGGCAAGGGCCGAGGGGGCGACTCCACATCATGCTGAACCGCCTGCAGCAGCGCGGCAATCACCAGACCATGGGCCAATGCGACCCAGAGGGCGACGCGCTTCAACTACACAACGTTGACCGAAAAACTGCCAACGCCTTCTGCTGAAACCTGCATCACATCGCCACGACGCACCTGGCCGACGCCGGCGGGGGTTCCGGTAAAAATTAAATCCCCGGCTTTGAGCTCCCAGGCCTGCGAGATATGGGCGATGACCTCGCGGACATTCCAAATCATCTGAGAAAAATCGCCGCGCTGGCGAATTTCACCATTGACGGCAAGCGTAATTTCACCTGCGGACAGCTCTCCCGTTGTCTCGATCGGAACGATGGGCCCAATCGGGGCGCTCCAGTCAAAGCCCTTGCCAATACACCAGGGCTTTGATTCTTTCTTCATGGCGGCCTGCAGATCGCGGCGCGTCATATCGAGGCCTGCGGCATATCCCCAGATATGGTGTGCGGCCTGATCCAGCGCGATATTTTTTCCACCACGGCCGATGGCCACGACCAGCTCAACTTCATAGTGCAGATCCTGGGTCAGACTCGGATAGGGCCAGTCACGGCTTTTGCCATGACCCACCTCAAAGAGTGCATCAGCGGGCTTGAAGAAAAAAAATGGCGGCTCACGGCCTGAGGCGCCCATCTCCTTGGCATGGTCGGCATAGTTGCGGCCAACGCAATACACGCGGTGGACCGCAAAACGCTGATCCGCGCCCTGAATTGCAAGGGTAACGGGCGCAACAATCGGCAAAGGCTGCATGTCTAGTACTCCGATGAAAAACCGGTGGGGGCAGGTGCTGCAAAGTTTTCAAATTTGGTGAACTGGCCCAGGAACGTCAGCCGCACGGTGCCAATCGGACCATTACGTTGCTTGGCAATAATGATCTCAGCAACACCCTTATCGGGCGTGTCGGGCCGGTAGACCTCATCGCGATAGATAAACAGAATCAGATCGGCATCCTGCTCGATGGCGCCGGATTCACGGAGATCACTCATCACCGGCCGTTTATCAGTGCGCTGCTCAACCGTTCGATTCAGCTGCGATAAGGCCAGCACAGGGCAGCCGAGTTCTTTGGCCAGGCCCTTCAGTGATCGCGTGATTTCAGAGATCTCGGTGGTCCGATTCTCTCCGGTACTCGATGCACTCATCAGCTGAAGATAGTCCACCACGATCAGCCCGAGCTTGCCGTATTGGCGCGATAGCCGCCGGGCACGCGAGCGCAGCTCCAAGGGATTGAGCGCGGGTGTTTCATCAATGTGAATCTGAGCTTCCTTGGTCAGCGCCATGGCCTGCGTCAGTCGGCCCCAGTCGTCTTCGTTCAGGCGGCCCGTCCGGACCCGCTGCGCATCGAGACGGCCCACGGAGCAAAGCACCCGCATTGCAAGCTGCTCTGCGCCCATCTCCATACTGAAGATGGCAACCGGCAATCTCTCAGTGATCGCAACGTACTCCGCGATGTTGAGCGCTAAAGAAGTCTTGCCCATGCTGGGCCGGCCCGCAATGATCAGAAGATCGCCCGCATGCATGCCAGCCGTTTTCTGATCAAGATCAAAAAATCCGGAAGGCACACCCGTGACATCAGAGGGATTCGGATTCTGATAGAGGTCATCCACCCGCTCCACCACCCGGGCCAAGACATCATGAAAATTTTGAAAGCCTGCCGAACGGCGGGCGCCCTGCTCGCCAATCTGAAAGATCTGGCTTTCGGCCTCATCCAGAATCTGCCGGGTCTCCTTGCCTGCAGGATTGAGCGCCTGAGTGGCGATCTGATCACTGACCGATACGAGGAACCGCAGAATTGCGCGATCGCGCACGATCTCTGCATAGCGCACGATATTGGCCGCAGAGGGCGTCTCCTGGGCCAAGGTATTCAGATAGGCGATGCCGCCCACCTCATTGGCCCGGCCAAGGCCTTCAAGGGCCTCAAACACCGTCACCACATCGGCCGGCTTACTGGCATCGATGAGCCGTGCGATGACCTCAAAGACGATGCG
This sequence comes from uncultured Bordetella sp., assembly GCA_964440375.1. Classification (GTDB taxonomy): domain Bacteria; phylum Pseudomonadota; class Gammaproteobacteria; order Burkholderiales; family Burkholderiaceae_A; genus Lacustribacter. Next base: position 55,516 of record CAYTRY010000006.1, read on the forward strand.
ATGGTCCGCCCGATAAAAATCTTCGGCACGGACCACATCGGCAATGCGCTCCCATGCAGCGTTATCAAGCAAAAGGCCTCCAAGAATGGAGGCCTCTGCTTCAACCGAGTGCGGTGGCACACGCAATGCAAGGGCCTGGTTTTCCGCCGGCTTATTCATGGACGGTGCTCCACTGGCCCCAAGGCATTACGCGCTGGCCATCATCACGATGCTGGGCATCGTGTTAGGCGGCTTCGCCGATCACGCGCACCGACACATCCACCACCACATCGGTATGCGGCGCAACCTGAATGGAATGATCACCCACGGTCTTTAATGGCCCATTGGGCATCCGAACGCAGGCTTTGGCGACTTCAAGGCCCTTGGTTTTCAGGGCTTCGGCCACATCAAAATTGGTGACCGAGCCAAACAGCCGGCCATCCACGCCCGCCTTCTGGGTGATCTCCAGCACCAGGCCCGACATCTTCTGGCCGAGGGTTTGGGCAGCAGCCAGTTTTTCCGCCTGCACCTTCTCCAGCTCAGCGCGACGGGCCTCGAAATCGGCAATCGCAGTGTCCGTAGCGCGGCGGGCCATGCCCTGGGGAATCAGAAAATTACGCGCGAAACCGTCTTTCACTCGGACCACATCGCCGAGCTTGCCCAGGTTGACGACTTTCTCTAACAAAATGACTTGCATAGGGAGTTCCTTCGATCGGTGTCGGCCGTTTAATGGTTATCGGTAAACGTCAGCAGGGCGAGAAAGCGAGCACGCTTAATGGCCGTGGTGAGCTGACGCTGATAGCGGGCGTTGGTGCCCGTGATGCGGGCCGGAATGATCTTGCCCGTCTCGGTGACGAAATCACGCAGGGTGTCGATGTCTTTGTAATCAATCTGCTCAACGCCTTCAGCCGTGAAGCGGCAGACCCGCTTGCGCTTGAAAAGGGCCGATTGGGTCGGGCGGCGGGGCCGCTTGTTTTTGTCAAATTTCTTGTTAAACGCCATGTTTTTACTCCAGTTCGAAATCGGTGATGTGAAAAATAAGTTGTCTGCTATTGAGTCGGGCGGGGGCCAGAAAGCCTAATGCGCAGAGTTCAGTTCCCAGTGGGATTGCATCAATGCGCTCAGCAACCTGGCCTACCGCCTTGGCCTTGGCTGTCAGCTGAATCTGTCGTTCGCTTCCTGCCTCTCGGACCTCGCCGCTATACGACACGGCCACCTCGAGCACCGGCAGACCGCCGGGAGTGAAACGCTTGGCTTTTTTTTCGCTCAGCGTTACGGAAAGACGAACCTGATTCAGTCGATCAGCCGGGCCAGCCATTAGGCGGCTGCGGGCATCTCGGCCGCGGCTTTGCGGGCCTCCTCGCGCTGAATCACCTTGATCATTGGCGATGGGCCCGTCTCGGCTTTTTTCATCGCAACCACCAGGTGACGCAATACCGCGTCATTGAAACGGAATGCATGGTCAAGTTCATCCATCTCCGACTGGCCGCACTCGATGTTCATCAAGACATAGTGGGCCTTGGCAACTTTTTCAATGGGATAGGCCAGCTGACGACGGCCCCAGTCTTCGGTCCGATGGACCTTGCCGCCTTTGGCGGTGACGATGCTGCTGTAGCGCTCGACCATCGCAGGAACCTGCTCGCTCTGGTCGGGATGGACGATAAAAACGATCTCGTAGTGACGCACGATTTCTCCTTCTGGTTAAAGCCACCGCCCAAAAGTTGGGCCAGCACCCGCTGGCAGAGCCCTCTTTCTCGGGCTTAAGGCGTGTGGCAAGGGAGTCGAAACTCTAGCAGAAACAAGGACTTACGGCAAGAGTCGGGCCTAGGCCACCGGGGTCAGCAGGGGCAGGCCCCGGGCATGGGCCAGCAGGTTGTCTGCGGCCAGCTGCATCATCGCGCCCCGGGTTGCCCGGGAGGAGCTTGCAATATGGGGGGTGATGACCACGTTTTCGAACTGCAAAAATGCAGGATCAAATTTCGGCTCGTTTTCAAAGACATCCAAGCCGGCCGCCGCAATCCGCTTTTCTTTTAAGGCGGCGATCAAGGCCTGATCATCCACAACGCCGCCGCGCGCAATGTTAATTAGGGTCGCCGAAGGCTTCATCAGGGCAAGCTCAGCGGCGCCGATCAGGTGGTGTGTCGCGGCCGAGTACGGCACCACCAGCATCACGAAATCAGATTCCTGAAGCAGCTGGGCCTTTTCAACCCAGGTGGCTGCAATCGGCTCCTGACTTGGTGTGCGATTGTGATAGAGCACCCGCATCTCAAAGCCTGCAGCGCGGCGCGCAATCGCACTTCCAATTCGGCCCATGCCGATAATGCCCAGGGTCGCATGATGCAGATCACGGCCCGCAAATTGATCAAAGGCCCAGCCGCTCCACTGGCCTGCACGCGCGTAGCGCTCCGACTCAGATATCCGACGCGCCGTGGCCATCATGAGCGCAAAGCCAAAATCGGCCGTGGTCTGCGTCAGCACATCAGGAGTGTTGGTCAGGCGGATGCCCCGCGCCTTACAGGCCGCGACATCGATATTGTTAAAACCAACTGCGCCTGTGGCAATCACCTTCAGCCGGGCGGCTGCCGCAATCACAGATGCATCAATTTTGTCTGCTACCGAGCAGAGCATGTAATCGGCCTGCGCTATGCGTTGCTGCAAGGTCTGAAGATCCCAAGGCTGATCAGTGGCTTGATTGTCGGCAAGGATGTCGAACTCCGTCTGCAGCGACGCGACCACCTCTTGATAGATTCGGCGAGTAATGACCAGTCCGGGCCGTGCCATCGCTTTTAGACTCCTTCCACAATCACCAGATGAACGCGATACGGGCCGTGGGCCCCCAGCACAATCGTCTGCTCAATGTCACCCGTACGTGATGGCCCTGAAATAAAGTTCAAGGCCCGCGGAGGCCCGCCACGCTCATGACGCATCAACGCAAAAACATCTTCCATGTGGGCAACGATTCTTGAGCGCGGCACCACGGCGATGTGGGTTTCAGGCAGAAGTGCCATTGAGGCAGGTGTCTCGGGACCGGAAAGCAAGGCCAGCGTGCCGGTTTCGGCAATCGCGGCAAAGCAGCCGGTAATGCCCACAAGATCTGGCGCCGGATCGTCGCGAACGGGCGCGCGGGCCTGCACGGCAATGCCGGCGGCCTTCCATTTCAAATTGGCCAGCGCGGGCCAGATCACCGCCTGCATCTCAAGGCCGCGGGCCTGCAGATAACGCGCTACGGCCGGCGCTACATCGGACATCTTTGCAACTTGATCAACCGATGACTGAAGCTTCTCCGACTGGGCAACAAAACGCGCCAGCAGATCGCTTCCCACCTCGGGCTGTGGCCCGATCGGCTTCTGGGCCACGTAGTTGATATTCAGTTCCTCCTCGCGGTCTTTGGCCTGGGCAGGCCGGCCCTGGGCCGCACGGATTCTGGAGAGAATTCTCTTGCGCGATGCCTGGGTGTCCAGGCCCTCTAAAGGCAATTTATCCGACATGGAAATGGCGTCCTTTTGACCTGAAACAAGGGCTTACCCTGAATGAACTTCGCTAGAATGCAAAGTGTAACGTTCAAACGATAGATCCACCATGACCCACGTTGTCACCGAATCCTGCATCAAGTGCCGCTACACCGACTGCGTCGATGTCTGCCCGGTCGACTGCTTCCGTAAGGGCCCTAATTTTCTGGTCATTGATCCCGATGAGTGCATTGACTGTGCGGTCTGCATCCCGGAATGCCCCGTCAATGCCATCTACGCCGAAGAAGATGTGCCGGATGACCAGCGGGATTTTATTGCGCTCAACGTCGAGCTCTGCCAGAACTGGCCCACCATTACCCGCATGGAGCCGCACTTTCCCGATGCTGACCAATGGGCTGACGTAAAGGATAAGCGCGGACTACTTGAGCGGTGAGCAGTCCCGCCGAGGAAAAATTCACGTGCGAGTCCATCACCTGGATCCATCCTTGGACGCCGCATCTGTTTTCGTTTAAGACATCCCGGCCCCGCAGCTTCCGTTTCACCGCAGGACAATTCGCACGCCTCGGCGTGCAAAAAGCCGATGGCACGATCGCCTGGCGGGCCTACTCAATGGTCTCGGGTCCTTATGATGACCATCTGGAGTTTTATTCCATCGTCGTTCCGGGCGGGGAATTCACCACCGAACTCGCGCGGTTGCGTGTTGGGGATCCGATTTTTATTGATAAGCAAAACCACGGCTTTCTCACGCTGTCGCGATTTTCGGGCGGAACCGATCTCTGGCTCCTCTCAACCGGCACGGGCATTGCGCCATTTCTATCGATTCTTTGCGATCCTGATGCATGGCAGGCCTATGGCCGCATTGTGCTGGTTCACAGTGTTCGGACACCCGATGAGCTGGCCTACGAAGCGGCCCTTCGCAGCCTTCCCAGCCATGAGATCTTCGGCCCCCTGGCCCACCGGCTCACCTATATCCCCGTGATTACGCGGCAGCAGGTTCCAGGGCTTCTGAATGCGCGCATCACCACCTTGATTGAAAACGGCGCGCTCGAGCAGGCCGCCGGACTTAAGCTTGACTTGGACAACTCCCGCATCATGCTCTGTGGCAATCCGGAGATGGTGGACCAGACCCGCCAGGTTTTAAAGAAACGGGGATTTAAGACAAGCCGGCAATCGAGCCCTGGACAGATTGCCGTGGAGAATTATTGGTAAACTCGCCGGTCAGAAGGAGGGCTCCCCTCACGTGCTCTACCAGCTCCACGAATTACAGCGCTCGATCCTCCACCCCATCAGCCACCTGGCCAGTGCCGGTGCGCATCTGTATACCAATCCCTACAGCCCGCTGTCGTACACGCCGTTTTCGCGGCGGCTCGCAGCGACCTTCGACCTGGTGCATCGGCTAGGTAAGGACTACGAAAAACCTGCATTCGGCCTGCAAACAACATCGGTGGATGGTCATGAGGTGGCGGTCACCGAGCGCGTCGTTGCCGAAAAGCCGTTTTGTAAGCTGATTCACTTTGAGCGTCAGTTTGTCGACAGTCCGCGCCGTGCCGCAGACCCGAAAATCCTGCTGGTTGCGCCCATGTCGGGCCATCATGCGACCCTGCTGCGGGATACGGTCCGTGCCCTGCTGCCCAATCATGAGGTCTTTATTACCGACTGGATTGATGCCCGCATGGTGCCGTTCAACATGGGGCCCTTTCATCTCGATGACTATGTGGAATACGTTTGCGAATTCATCCGCCTGCTATCGCCTGATTTAAATGTCATTTCGGTCTGTCAGCCAACCGTGCCGGTGCTGGCTGCGGTATCGCTGATGGCCAGCGCCAACGACCCCGCATCGCCACGAACCATCATCATGATGGGTGGCCCGATCGATGCGCGCAAAAGCCCGACGTCTGTCAATGATCTGGCCGTTGAAAAACCACTGCACTGGTTTGAAAATCATGTCATCTATAACGTGCCATACAAATATCCAGGCTATCTGCGCAAGGTCTACCCCGGATTTCTTCAGCATGCCGGCTTTGTCGCGATGAATCCGGGGCGGCACCTGACATCCCACTACGACTACTATCTCCAGCTGATTAAGGGCGATGGCGAGAGCGCCGATTCTCATCGGGCCTTCTACGACGAATACAACGCCGTGCTGGATCTCGCTGCCGAGTTCTACCTGGATACGATTCGCGTGGTCTTTCAAGACCATCTGCTGCCAAAGGGCCAGTGGACAGTGCGCGGAAAGCCTGTACGGCCGCAGGACATCACGAAAACTGCATTGCTGACCATCGAGGGTGAGCTCGACGACATCTCCGGTGCGGGCCAGACCCAGGCCGCCCACAATCTCTGCACCGGAATTCCGGCCCACCGACAGGAAGATCTTGTGGTGGCCCAGGCCGGCCATTACGGCATCTTCAGTGGACGACGCTGGCGTGAGCAGGTTGCCCCCAAGATCGCGGATTTCATCCGAAGCCATTGACGCCGTTTTGCCGCAGACGCAGTGCACGCGTTGCGGCTATCCCTGCTGTCATGATTATGCCGACGCCATCGCCATCGGCCGGGCCAATATCAATCAATGCCCCCCGGGAGGCCAGGCTGGAATTCAAAAACTCAGTCTCCTCACGGGCCTGCCCGCGCTGCCCTTAAACCCCGCCCATGGCCAGGAGGGCCCGCGGCAGCTGGCCTGGATTGATGAATCCCGCTGCATTGGCTGCACCCTCTGTATCAAGGCCTGCCCGGTAGATGCGATTGTCGGCGGCTTTAAGTTCATGCACACGGTCTTGGCAGATCAATGCACGGGCTGTGAGCTCTGTGTCGCACCCTGCCCCGTGAACTGTATTGAGTTGGTGACACCGATTGCACCGCTGGCCTGGGCCCCAGAGGATGCCGCGACCGCGAAAGCACGCTTTATCGCCCGCGAGCGAAGGCGCCAAGGCCAATCGCAGGCCCAGCAAAACGCAACGCAGAAGTCCGATCGGCTTGCGAACGTGCTGGAGCGCGCACGCCAACGGGCCCGCTCCCGCTTATCCGATCGCGGCGCCGAGCCTGTCGAATGAATGCCGAAAAACGGGCTGAAATTTTTCGCCGCCTGCAGGCGATCAATCCCAATCCCACCACCGAGCTCGAATACCGCACGCCGTTTGAGCTGCTTGTCGCCGTGCTGCTCTCCGCGCAGGCAACCGATGTGTCGGTCAATGCCGCCACACGTAAGCTCTTCCCCAAGGCCAATACACCACAAAAAATTGCAAAGCTTGGTGTTGCAGGCGTTACGCCGTTCATTAGAACCATCGGCCTTTATCGGACCAAGGCCAAGCACTTGGTCAAGACCTGTGAGCTGCTCATTGCCCATCATGGCGGCGCGGTGCCCGAACATCGTGAAGCACTTCAGGCGCTTCCGGGTGTCGGCCGAAAGACTGCCAATGTGGTGCTCAATACCGCATTCGGCTGGGACTCGATTGCTGTCGATACCCATATCTTTCGTGTCGCAAATCGCACCAAAATCGGGCCCGGAAAAACGGTGATGGAGGTCGAAAAGCGTCTTGAGCGCCTTGTGCCGGGTCCCTATAAGCGCAATGCCCACCACTGGCTGATTCTGCATGGCCGCTACATCTGTAAAGCAAGAAAGCCCGAGTGCTGGCGCTGCCCGATCAACGACCTCTGCGAGTTCCGGACAAAGACGCTGCCGCCCGACTAAAGAACTCCAGAAGATCATTGGCGGCAGGCGAGAGCTGCCGGGCATCCGCATGACAGATGGATAAGGCGCGGGCAGTGTCAACGCCGGTGATTTTCAGAATGCGCAGTCCCAGCAGCTTGCTGAAGCGCCGCGCGACAATTTCGGGCAACACGGTGATGCCCAGGCCTGCTGCGACCAGCTGCGAAATCGCATCAAAGCCCTTCACCTGCACCCGAATCCTCGGCTGAATGCCCTCGCGGCGCGCCGCCAGAGATAGCCACTCCTGAATCGAGCCGCCCTCTTGCAGCAAAATGAAATCCTCAAGCAGTAGCCGGCCAATCGCAGCAGCACGCTCTTTTTTCCATGGGCCCTGATTCGGCACCATCGCCACCAGGGTGTCCTGGTGATAGGCCATCACCGTGAGGCCCTCTTGCCGCAATGAGCCTGCAAAAATTCCGATATCGGCCTCACCCTCGGCGACCAAATGCTGAATCTCGCGGCTGGTGTGCTCGGCCAAATCAATTCTGACCCGCGGATGGTCTTTTAGAAATCCAGTCAGATCACGCGGTAACACGGTTGCAATCGAACTCGCGTTGGCCACAACCCGGACATGGCCCGTCACACCCGAGGCGAACTCACCCACCTCGAATTCCATCTGCGCAAGCTCGCGCTCAATGGAGCGGGCATGATGCAGGACCGCGTTTCCGGCCTCGGTAAAGCGCACGCCCCGTGCATGCCGCGCCAAAAGCGGCAGGCCCATGCGGTCCTCGAGATCACGAATGCGTGTGCTGGCAGCCCCCAGCGCCAGATGCAGGGATTGGGCCGCCTTGGTGATGGAGCCGGTTGAGGCCACTGCCAACAGCAATCTCAGGGTCATAAAATCAACACGCTGCGGATTGATCACTGGGCCGCCTTTCGATGAATCGCATCGATGTAGGCCTGCCCATCAATCGGCGTGCCATCACGCTGCGACCGCCAGAGGACCTCGCCCAAACACTCCATCACGATATGCATGGCCTCGTGCCGGCTGTCGTGGCGCTGAGCGAGTGCTAAAAACGCCGCGCGAATCCCCGGCGGCTGATCAATGGAAATCTGCTCCTCAATCGACAGATGCATCGAGAGATGCAAAAACGGATTGCTGCGGCCTTGCTCAGGCGGATAATCACGGCCCAGGGCCTGCTCAAGATCCTGGAGATCAGGGTGGTACTCGGGATGCTGCGTTATCCAATCCACCGCCAGGCCCTCTAGCGGAGTCAGTGGACTGCCAGCACGTTGCTTGGCCCAGGCCTCGCAGAAAAAACGCCTGACATCATCTTTGCTCGGAGTGAACATCAGAAATCGCTTGCACTAAAACTGTGGCAGGCCGAACAGCAACACGCCAGTGCCCAGCAGGCCAAAGATCACTGCCGCAGCGATCCTGACGGCCCGCAGCGGCACACGCTTTAAGACATGCTCGCCAAGCCAGATCACCGGCGCATTGGCCAAGACCATCCCCAGGGTGCTGCCCAGAATGACCGCAATCGGTGCCGATGCATGCTTGGCCGCCAGCAAGGCGGTGGCCACCTGGGTCTTATCACCCATCTCGGCGATGAAAAAAGCAATCACCGTTGCAATGAAGGCGGTCTCCCAGAGCTTGACCTCGCCCTCATCGAGCCGATCGGGAAACAATGCCCAGATGGCGAGCGCGACAAACGACAGGCCCAGCAGCCAACGCAAGACGTCGGGCGTCAGCCAGGATGCGCCCCAGCTGCCAAGGGCCACGGCGAAGGCATGGTTGGCCAGCGTGGCCACCACAATTCCGGCAAGAATCGGCAACGCCCTTGGAAACCGGGCCGCCAGCACCAGACTCAGCAGCTGGGTCTTATCGCCAATCTCGCCAATCGCCACCGCCAAGACCGAGGTCGTAAATGCATCCCACATCCGGCCACTCTAACGAACCCGACGAGCCTTCGCAAATTACGAAGGCTTGGGCCGAATTCACGCATTCTCAGGCGCCTTCGAAGGGCGTAGCCTTAACATCCATAACAAGTGGCACCGTTCAGGGAGAACAGCATGACGCAGCCAGGCGCGACCGCCGGCCGTCGCCTTCGCGACGCGCTAGCGCAAGAAAAACCATTACAAATTATTGGCGCGATCAATGCGAACCATGCCTTGCTGGCCAAGCGCGCTGGCTTCAAGGCAATCTATTTGTCCGGCGGCGGCGTGGCCGCTGGCTCTCTTGGCCTGCCCGATCTGGGCATCTCGGGACTTGAAGATGTGCTGATTGATGTGCGCCGGATCACCGACGTCTGCGATACACCGCTCTTGGTGGATGTCGATACGGGATTTGGCGCCTCGGCCTTCAACATTGCGCGGACCACCCAATCCATGATCAAGGCAGGGGCGGCCGGCATGCACATCGAGGATCAGGTCGGCGCTAAACGCTGCGGCCATCGGCCGGGCAAGGCCATTGTGAGCACCGAGGAAATGGTCGATCGGGTCAAGGCCGCAGTCGATGCCCGCACCGATTCGAATTTTTTGATCATGGCCCGCACCGATGCCCTGGCCGTCGAAGGCCTTCAATCCGCAATCGATCGGGCCTGCGCCTGCGTCGAGGCCGGCGCCGATGCAATCTTTCCGGAAGCCATGACCGAACTGGCCATGTACCAACAGTTTGTTGGGGCGGTGAAGGTGCCAGTGCTGGCCAACATTACTGAGTTTGGCGCGACGCCGCTTTACTCCGCAGATGAGCTCAAGGCAACCGGAGTTGCGATCGTGTTGTATCCACTATCGGCCTTTCGGGCAATGAATAAGGCAGCGCAGACCGTCTATGAGGCCGTTCGGCGCGATGGGACCCAGCGCCAGGTGGTGGCCATGATGCAAACCCGCGAGGAACTCTACGACTCAATCGGCTACTGGGATTTCGAAAATAAGCTTGATGCCTTATTTTCTAAAAAATAATTTCAATAGCTTCTGCCCTTTTTTATTTCACCTCTGTCTATTCAAACTGCTATGTCACCCACCTCTAAATCCCCCGCCGCTGCGGCCGCCGAAGCCGCCGCCCCAAAAGCAAAAAAATCGGTTGCGCTTTCTGGCATCACTGCAGGCAATACCGCGCTGTGTACGGTCGGCCGCACGGGCAATGATCTGGCCTATCGCGGCTACGACATTCTGGATCTCGCTGATGTCTGCGAATTCGAAGAAATTGCCTACCTGCTGGTCCACGGAAAACTGCCCAACCGGCCTGAGTTAATCGGCTACAAAAACAAACTGCGTGCGCTCCGGGGCCTTCCCGCCAATGTGATGGCCACCCTCGAGGCCCTGCCTGCATCCAGCCATCCAATGGATGTGATGCGTACCGGTGTCTCTGCCCTTGGCTGCAATATTCCAGAAAAAGAAGACCACAGCGCCCCCGGTGCCCGCGATATCGCGGATCGGCTCATGGCCTCCTTAGGCTCCATGCTGCTTTACTGGTATCACTACAGCCATAACGGCCGGGCCATCGATGTGGAGACCGATGATGACTCCATCGGCGGCCACTTCCTGCATCTGCTGCACGGGCGTCGGCCGCCACAAGACTGGGTCCAGGCGATGCATACCTCATTGATTCTGTATGCAGAGCATGAATTCAATGCCTCGACATTTGCTGCCCGTGTCATCGCCGGCACCGGCGCTGATTTTTACTCCTGCATCACCGGCGCCATCGGTGCCCTGCGCGGGCCCAAGCATGGCGGGGCCAATGAGGTGGCCTTCGAGACCCAGAAGCGCTACAACGCGCCCGATGAGGCCGAGGCCGATATCCGACGCCGGGTGGAGAACAAAGAAGTCATCATCGGCTTTGGCCATCCGGTTTACACCATCGGCGATCCACGCAATAAGGTCATCAAAGAAGTGGCCCGCAAGCTCTCACGCATGGCCAATGACATGAAGATGTTCAACATCGCCGAGCGGCTCGAGACAGTCATGTGGGACGCCAAAAAAATGTTTCCCAATCTCGATTGGTTCTCGGCCGTGAGTTATCACATGATGGGCGTGCCCACCGCAATGTTCACACCACTTTTTGTCATCTCGCGGACCTCGGGCTGGAGCGCCCATGTGATTGAGCAGCGGCAGGATGGCAAGATCATCCGGCCAAGCGCCAACTACACCGGGCCCGAAGATCAGAAATTTGTCCCCCTGGATAAGCGCAAGTAAAAATGAACACCGCTTTTCGCAAGCCCCTGCCGGGCACCGCACTGTCTTATTTTGATACCGAGTCAGCCATCGAGGCCATTGCCCCGGGTGCCTATGCGCGGCTGTCGTACACCGCCAAGGTCCATGCTGAAAATCTCGTGCGACGCTGTGATCCAGCGATCCTGAATGACTGCCTGCGGCAGATTGCAGAAAACCGCCGCGACCGGGATTTTCCGTGGTTTCCTGCCCGTGTCGTCTGCCATGACATTCTTGGCCAGACCGCCCTGGTGGACCTCGCTGGCCTGCGCGATGCGATCGCAGAAAAAGGCGGCGATCCCGCCATGATCAATCCCGTGGTGCCAACCCAGTTGGTCGTGGACCACTCACTGGCAGTCGAGTGTGGCGGGTTTGATCCCGATGCATTTGCGAAAAATCGCGCCATTGAAGATCGCCGCAACGAGGACCGCTTTCACTTTATCGAGTGGACCAAGCGCGCGTTTCAAAATGTCGATGTCATCCCACCTGGTAACGGCATCCTGCATCAGATCAATCTTGAGCGGATGTCGCCGGTGATTCAGGTCCAAGACGGCGTTGCCTATCCCGACACACTGGTCGGAACCGACAGCCATACGCCCATGGTGGACGCACTCGGCGTCATCGCAATCGGCGTTGGCGGCCTTGAGGCTGAAAGCGTCATGCTCGGACGCGCCTCCTGGATGCGGCTGCCGGAAATTGTCGGCGTCAAACTCTCGGGCCGGCCAGCAGCCGGTATCACCGCGACCGATATCGTGCTCGCGCTGACTGAGTTTTTACGCAAAGAACGTGTGGTCTCGGCTTATCTGGAATTTTTCGGCGATGGCGCAGCCAATCTCACCCTCGGTGATCGCGCCACCATCTCAAATATGGCCCCTGAGTTTGGCGCCACTGCAGCGATGTTTTATATCGATGAGCAGACCCTCCGCTACCTACGGCTCACCGGCCGTGACGAGGCCTTAGTCCGGCTGGTCGAGACATACGCACGCCAGACAGGCCTCTGGGCCGACCAGATGCAGGCAGCCCAGTACGAACGGGTTTTATCGTTTGACCTTGGCGCGGTGGTCCGCAACATTGCCGGCCCCTCAAATCCGCATAAACGGGTTGCCACCGCCGATCTCGCAGCAAAAGGCATCGCGGCACCGTACCAGGAAACCGCAGGCGAGATGCCGGATGGCGCGGTGATCATCGCCGCAATCACCAGTTGCACCAACACCAATAACCCGCGCAATATGATTGCTGCTGGACTGCTGGCACGAAATGCAAACCGGGCCGGCCTGCTGCGCAGGCCCTGGGTGAAGACCTCGCTGGCACCGGGCTCAAAGGCCGTCGCGCTCTACCTCGAAGAGGCCGGTCTGCTTTCTGAACTTGAGAAGCTGGGCTTTGGCGTGGTCGCCTTCGCCTGCACCACCTGCAACGGCATGAGTGGCGCACTGGATCCCAAGATTCAACAAGAGATCGTGGATCGGGATCTCTATGCGACTGCCGTGCTCTCGGGAAATCGTAATTTCGATGGCCGTATTCATCCCTATGCCAAGCAGGCATTCCTGGCCTCACCGCCACTGGTGGTGGCATACGCAATTGCGGGCTCAGTGCGCTTTGATATTGAAAAAGATGTGCTTGGAACCGATTCATCGGGCCGGCCCATTCGACTGGCAGACCTCTGGCCGAGTGATGCCGAAATCGATGCAGTCGTCACCGCGAGCGTCAAGCCAGAACAATTTCGTCGCGTCTACGAGCCCATGTTTGCGATTCGAACAGAATCCACACAGCCCGTCAGCCCGCTGTATCACTGGCGGCCCAAGAGCACCTATATTCGTCGGCCGCCGTATTGGGAGGGTGCGCTCGCCGGGGTCCGCACGCTCAAGGCCATGCGGCCATTGGCGGTGCTGCCCGATAACATCACCACCGATCACCTCTCCCCATCGAACGCCATCCTGCCCGATAGCGCTGCTGGTGAATATCTGGCCAAGATGGGCCTGCCAGAAGAAGATTTCAATTCCTATGCGACCCACCGTGGCGATCACCTCACTGCCCAGCGGGCCACCTTTGCCAATCCGAAACTCATCAATGAAATGGTGGTCGTGAATGGCGAAGTCAAGCAGGGCTCACTCGCCCGTGTTGAGCCGGAGGGAAAAATCATGCGGATGTGGGAGGCCATTGAAACCTACATGAATCGCAAGCAGCCCCTGATCATTATTGCGGGGGCCGACTATGGCCAGGGATCCTCGCGGGACTGGGCGGCCAAAGGCGTGCGGCTTGCCGGCGTCGAAGCCATCGTCGCCGAGGGCTTCGAACGCATTCATCGGACCAATCTCGTCGGCATGGGCGTGCTGCCGCTGGAATTCGAATCCGGCACCACACGGCACACGCTGGCCATTGATGGCACCGAAACCTTCGATGTCATCGGCGAACGTAAGCCGAGGGCCACACTGACCCTGGTCATCCATCGTCGAGATGGTGAACGCCTGGAAGTACCCGTCACCTGCCGGCTCGATACCGCCGAAGAGGTCTCGATTTATGAGGCTGGCGGTGTGCTGCAACGCTTTGCGCAGGATTTTCTTGAGGCCAAAAAAGCGGCCTAAGCGGCCCGCCGGCCTTTTCATCAATACAGCCCCCGCGTCTTTGCAATGCATCCACCCCCGCAAATCAAAATTCCCGCAACCTACATGCGCGGCGGCACAAGCAAGGGGGTCTTTTTCTCGCTGACCGACCTTCCTGCGGCCGCGCAGGTGCCGGGCCCGGAGCGCGATGCGATTTTGTTGCGGGCCATCGGCAGCCCGGATCCCTATGGCAAACAAATCGATGGCATGGGCAATGGTTCCTCGAGCACCAGCAAGTCGGTAATCCTCTCCAAGAGCCAGCGGCCGGATCACGACGTGGACTACCTTTTTGGCCAGGTCGCCATCGATAAAGCGTTTGTCGACTGGAGCGGAAACTGTGGAAATCTCTCTGCCGCAGTCGGGCCTTTTGCCATTCGCAATGGATTCCTTGATTCCAGCCGCGTGCCACACGATGGCATCGCCACCGTGCGAATCTGGCAAGTCAATATCAACAAAACCATCATTGCCCACGTGCCGATCGTTGCTGGCGAAGTCCAAGAGACCGGTGACTTTGAATTGGATGGCGTCACCTTCCCGGCAGCGGAAGTGCAGCTTGAGTTCATTGACCCTGCCGATGAGGGCGACGATGCCAGCGGTGGCGCCATGTTTCCCACCGGAAACCTGATCGATCAGCTCACAGTGCCGGGCCTCGGGCCGCTTCCGGCCACCATGATTAATGCAGGCATACCAACAATTTTTGTCAATGCAAAAGATGTCGGCTACACCGGCACCGAGCTGCAGGATCAGATCAACAATGATCCAAAGGCGCTTGCCATGTTCGAGGCCCTGCGTGCCCATGGCGCCATGCGCATGGGCCTCATCGGTGACCTCACGGAAGCCGCAGGCCGGCAGCACACCCCAAAAATCGCCTTTGTCGCGCCGCCTCAGGAGTACACCGCCTCAAGCGGCAAGCGTGTGCCGGCCACAGCGATTGATCTACTGGTGCGTGCACTCTCGATGGGCAAACTCCATCACGCCATGATGGGAACCGCCTCGGTCGCCATCGCTACGGCAGCGGCGATTCCGGGCACGCTTGTGAATTTGGCAGCTGGCGGCGGCAGCCGTGAAGCCGTTCGATTTGGCCATCCTTCCGGAACCCTGCGGGTCGGCGCGCAGGCCGAACTCATCAACGGCCAATGGACCGTCACCAAGGCCATCATGAGCCGCAGCGCACGCATTCTTATGCACGGCTGGATTCATGTCCCCGGCTCAGCACTCAAAAGGAGAGCATCATGACCACTCAAGTTGCCGCATTTCACCGGCGTTCCATCGAAGAGCGCGAGGCCTTCTGGGCCGAACAGGCCGCCAATATCGACTGGTTCGCAAAGCCTGAAAAGATTCTTGATTTCTCCAACCCGCCATTTGCCCGCTGGTATGTCGGCGGCAAGACCAACCTCTGCCACAACGCAGTCGACCGGCACTTGGCAAGCCGCGCAGACCAGCCGGCCCTGGTCTACATCTCGACCGAGACCCAGCAAGAAAAGACCTATAGCTATAAAGAACTGCACCAGGAGGTGCAGGCGATGGCCTCGATTCTCAAATCGCTGGGCGTAAAGCGCGGTGATCGCGTTTTGATTTACATGCCCATGATTGCTGAGGCGATTTTCTCCATGCTCGCCTGTGCACGCATCGGTGCGATTCACTCAGTCGTCTTCGGCGGATTTGCTGCGCCGTCGCTGGCGGCACGCATCGATGATGCCCAGCCCCTGGTCATGATCTCTGCCGATGCGGGCATGCGTAACGGAAAAGAGGTGCCCTATAAACATCTGGTTGACGAGGCCTGCCGGCTCGCTGAAAAGCCGCCGGCCAAAGTCCTGCTGATGAACCGCGGGCTTGCGCCCATGACCAATGTCCAGGGCCGTGATGTCGACTATGCTGCCCTTCGCAAGGAGCATCTCAGTGCCACCGTGCCCTGTGAGGCCATGCTGGCGACTGACCCCTCTTACATTCTGTATACCTCCGGCACCACCGGAAAGCCTAAGGGCGTGCAGCGGGATACAGCCGGCTACGCAGTCGCGCTCGCGACCTCAATGAAGGCCATCT
Source organism: uncultured Bordetella sp. (assembly GCA_964440375.1). GTDB lineage: Bacteria > Pseudomonadota > Gammaproteobacteria > Burkholderiales > Burkholderiaceae_A > Lacustribacter. The sequence continues at coordinate 71,460 of CAYTRY010000006.1, forward strand.
TTGACACCAAGCCAGGCGAGGTTTTCTTCTGCACGTCTGATATTGGCTGGGTGGTGGGCCATTCTTACATCGTCTATGGGCCGCTGATCAATGGCTCGACCACAATCGTCTATGAGGGCATGCCGACCGTACCCGATCCGGGCATCTGGTGGAGCATCGTCGAGCGCTTTGGTGTCAGCACGATGTTCTCATCGCCCACCGCAGCACGGGTGCTGAAAAAACAAGATCCGAAATACATGACCCAGCACAACACCAAGTCGCTGCGGCGTCTATTTTTAGCAGGCGAGCCGCTGGATGAGCCGACCGCCAAGTGGATCTCTGATGCCTTGGGTGGCGCGAAAATTATCGACAACTATTGGCAGACCGAGACCGGCTGGCCAATTATGGCGGCCCAGCACGGCATCGAAAACACACCAACAAAGTTTGGCAGCCCCAGCTTTGCCTGCTACGGCTATGACCTGCGATTGATTCATGAATCCACCTTTGAGGAAGTTGGCGCTAATGAAAAAGGCATGCTCTGCGCGGTGCCCCCGCTTCCTCCGGGGTGCCTGCAGACCATCTGGGGGGATGATGAGCGGTTTGTGAAAACCTATTTCACTGCAGTGCCTGGAAAAAAATACTATTCCACCTTTGATTACGCAACGCGCGATGAGGATGGCTACTACTTCATTCTGGGGCGCACCGATGATGTCATCAATGTGGCTGGCCATCGGCTCGGCACCCGCGAAATCGAGGAAGCCATTCAGGTCCATCCCAATGTCGCCGAGGTCGCTGTAGTCGGCGTGGCGGATCAGCTCAAAGGCCAAATGCCGCTGGCGTTTTGTGTGCTCAAAAATCAAGGACCCATTCAGACCGCCGATGGACGCAAGGCAGAGGAAAAGGCCATCATGGCGACCGTGGACAAAGAGCTCGGCGCAATTGCCCGACCCTCCCGCGTGCATTTCGTTACCCTGCTGCCCAAGACACGCTCGGGAAAACTGCTGCGGCGATCCATGCAGGCCCTGGCAGAAGGCCGTGACTCCGGTGATCTGACAACACTAGAAGATCCCACAGCACTCGAGCAGATCAAAGCGGCGCTGAAATCCTAAAGCCGCCACAGGGTGTGCAGACATCCGACAATCAGCGGCAGATCATTGCTTCGTGTCTCTGATTCAGCGCGACCCCGAATCCAATAAAGGGGACCATGGAACACTGGCCATTCTGGGCGGCAGCCCAGGCATGGTCGGGGCTGCCGTTTTAAGCGCGCGCTGCGCGCTCTTTAGCGGCACCGGCCGTGTGGTCATCGTTCGACTCAGCCTGGCCGATGGATTTGTGCTCGATGCTGTCCAGCCCGAGATCATGGTGATCGATGTCAATGCACATGCCAGCCGGCCGATCACCACATGGCTGATGGGTCCGGGCCTGGGCACTTCGGATGAGGCGGCACAGACACTCCGGGGCCTCATGTCCTGCGATCTGCCAGTCGTACTTGATGCGGACGCACTGAATTTGATGGCGCAGGATCCCGCACTTCAGCGCCAATGTGCGCGGCGAAGCGCGCCCACAGTGATCACACCCCATCCCGGTGAGGCGGGCCGACTCCTTGGCAGTTCCGCCCAGCATATTCAGGCGAATCGGGCCGCCAGCGCCGCCCATCTCTCTCGGCAGCTGAATGCCATCACCGTTTTAAAGGGCCACCGGACATTGATTGCCGGCGCAGATGGTGTACTGGCCCACGAGAACACAACTGGCAATGCCGCATTGGCCTGCGGAGGAACCGGAGATGTACTTGCGGGCCTCATCGGCGCACTGATTGCACAGGGCTGCAGCCCCATGCAGGCGGCGCTAACAGGCTGTCGCCTACATGGTGAGGCGGCCGAGCGTTTAACAAAACGCCTTGGCGGAATGATTGGAATTACTGCTGGCGAATTGATTCCTGAGATTCGACTGCTACTGAATCAGGCCCCACCGATCTCACGACCGGCATCCGATCGCTAAAGCACTGGCCTGGCTAGTGCAGCATGCTCGAGGCGCCCACCGTGGCCTCCGGGCCCTCGGCCTTGAGGACAAACACCGGAATCTCTGCCTCAAAAAAAGTGGTGTCATCGGCAACACAGAAATACGTGCCGTGCATGCTGCCGACGGGGCTGGCGATCCGGGTGCCGCTGTTATAGGAAAACGATGCGCCGGGCTGAATCAGTGGCTGCTGGCCCACAATGCCCAGGCCTTTCACTTCCTGCCGTGCGCCACTGGCATCTTCAATAATCCAGTGCCGCGCAATCACCTGTGCGGCGATTTCGCCGGTGTTTTCGATGGTGACGAAATAGGCAAATGTGTAGACCCCATCTTCTGCCGAGGACTGCTCAGCAAGATACTGGGTCTGGACAGAGACTTTAAGTTGCGGCTGCGCCACGTGTCGGGATCTTTGGCTCAGTGATGCTTCAGGCCAGGCCAAGCTTTTGAGCCATGCCAATACGCTGAAGCTTGCCGGTTGCGCCCTTGGGGATCTCGGGAACGATCACCAATCGTCGCGGCACTTTAAAGTCTGCGAGTTTGGTGGCAGCAAAAGCACGAATCTCCTGCTCGGTTGCGGTCATGCCCTCGCGCAGGACCACTGCAGCGCCAACTTCCTCGCCGAGTTTGTCATGGGGCACGGCAAAGGTCACGACCTGCATGACTGCGGGATGATCCATCAAGACTTCATCGACCTCGACCGGTGAAATTTTTTCACCACCGCGATTGATGATCTCTTTAAGACGGCCCGTCAGTGTGACGTAGCCTTCCGAATCCATCACGCCCTGATCACCGGTACGAAACCAGCCCTTCGTGAATGCCGACGCATTGGCCTTGGGGTTATTTTCGTAGCCTGCAGTCACGTTATCGCCGCGAATCACAATTTCGCCGGTGCTGCCTTTTGCCAGCAGCTTGCCGTGTTCATCCATGATGCCCACCTCAGGCCCAGCGGCCAGTCCGACCGATCCGGGCTTTCGCACCTTAGGCGGCAGCGGGTTGCTGCACATCTGGTGCGAGGCTTCGGTCATGCCGTAGGCCTCAATCATTGGCGCTTTAAAGACTTCTTCGATCTCGCGAATCACCTGAGTGGGCAAGGACGAGGAAGAGGAACGTATAAAGCGCAGCGGATATTTTTCAATCGTCGCTTTATTTTGCGCCGCACGCGAGAGAATGGCCTGGTGCATGGTCGGCACGGCTGTATACCAATTGGGCTTACATTCTTCCATCCAGCCGAAAAACTTCAGCGCATTAAATCCGGGCGTACAAAATAAATAGCCGCCTGCTGATAGTGGTGCCAGGGTCGCGGCGATCAGGCCATGAATATGAAATAAAGGCATGATGTTTAAGCCACGGTCTTGCCGAGTAAACGCCAACGTCTGCGCAATATTGCCAGCGGAGACCGCCACATTGCGATGTGACAGGGGAACAATCTTGGGCCGCGAGGTTGTCCCTGAGGTGTGAAGAATCAGCGCAACATCATCGGGCTGGGCCCAGCCGCCCTGCTGAAGACGCATCTTTTTCGCCGACTGGTTTTCCAGCGTAAAGCTGCCGGCACCCTGGGCCGGCGTTGGCACCAGCTCCAGCAGCGTGACGCCAAGCTTTTTCGCCACCTCAATGGCCGGCGTGTCGCTGCCTTTTTCAACAATCAACGCCTTGGCCTTAAGGTCCGAGAGATAAAACTCGAACTCATCGGCACGGTAGGCAGGATTCAGGGGTGCCGAGGTTGTGCCACAGGCAACAGCAAGAAACGAGGCGGCCATTTCAGGGCCATTTTTCAAAACGATCGCCACCCGATCGTTGCGGCCAATGCCCCAGCCATTGAGCTGGGTCACCGTATTGATAATCAGTTGCCGCAGCTGGCCGTAACTTAAATCGGCAGTCGCAGGGGCGCCAAATACTGGGGCGGCATCAGCGCCAGCCGAGAGCAATTCAACGAGGGTAGAGGAGCGTTTCATGATTTTCCTTATGGATCAATATCCGTCGTATGGCAGCAAAACTTCACTACGCGATTTTTAATTTTCCTTTTTGCTCGGCAAGGGTTTTGGCCAATAGACTCACCAGGGCATACACCGCCTGAATATGGGGCGTGGCCACACCGGCCACCTGGCCCAACTCAATAATCGAACCCACCAGGGCGGCGATCTCGGGTGCTCGGCCCTGCTCGATGTCTTGCAGCATGCTGGTCTTGTGTTTGCCGACTGCTTCAGCGCCCGCAATACGCTTCTCGAGTGAGACCCGAAAAGCGATTCCCAGGGCCTCCCCCACCTGCTGGGCCTCGGTCATCATCTTGGCCGCAAGCTCCCGCGTCATTGGGAATTGGCAGATATCCACCAGCGTCGCATGGGTCAGCGCGCTGATCGGGTTAAAACTCAAGTTGCCCCAGAGCTTGGTCCAGATTTCGCTACGAATATCGGATGTCACTGGCGCTTTAAAGCCGGCATTTCGCAGCGTCTCAGAGAGCTGACGCACACGCGGCGTGTCCGCGCCGTCGATCTCCGAGATCGAAAACCGATTGCCCTCAATGTGTTTGAGCACACCCGGCGCAATGATCTCCGCTGCCGGATACACGACACTGCCAATCACCCGATCAATGGGAATACCCCGGGCCACCATGCCGCCGGGATCAACACTTTCCACAACCCGGCCATCGTGGGGGCCGCCCAGCTTCATAAAGTACCAATACGGAATGCCGTTTTGTGCCGTCAACACCATCGTGTCATCGGTGAAGGCGGCCGCGAGATCATCAACAACCGCTGCAACCTGGTGGGCCTTCATGCCCAGCACAATGACATCCTGCGGGCCGGCCTCACGGACATTGGTCACGACCTTGGGCTGCACGACAAATTCGCTGCCATCTTCTTCGATAAAACGAAGGCCGTTGGCTTTTAAGGCCTCAAGGTGGGGGCCGCGCGCGACCAGCGTGACCGCCTCGCCCGCCTTGGCGAGCCGGGCCCCTAAAAGGCCGCCGATTGCACCCGCTCCAATCACACAGATTCTCATCACTTCACCTTTTTCAGAACAACCGCCTCGCGGCGAGCCGCTTGTTATGTCGGCTCATAGGTATTGATCAGGGTTCCGATACCCTCAACGCTCACTTCCACTGTGGTCCCCGGCCGCATCGGCAACACGCCGAGCGATGTGCCGCAGGAAATCATATCGCCTGGCATGAGCGTGATTTCTCGAGAGATGAAACTCACAATCTCCGGCGGCGAAAAAATCATGTCGGCCACAGGATAGTTTTGCCGCTCGCGGCCTGAGATCACCGTCCGTACCCGGGCGGATCGCCAATCCAGGCCCTGGGTAACCGCCGGCCCAAAGGGGCCAAACCCATCACAGCTCTTGGCACGAGACCATTGCTGGAACGTCGGGTCGGCATTCACCAAATCCAAGGCCGTCACATCATTGACGCAGGTAAACCCAAAAATCATTGACTCCGCCGCATCGACCGACACGTTGCTGCATGTGGCGCCGATCACGATTCCGAGCTCACCCTCGTAGACGACCTTTCCGTCATATGAGACTGGTTTTCGGATCGCGTCACCCGGATGGGCAAAACTGTTAGCCGACTTCTGAAACACCAGAGGATTGGCGGGAGCGGAATGGCCAAGCTTGGCGGCCATCTCGTGGAAGTTATTCCACAGACAGAGAAACTTAGAGGGCAGCACGGGATGGAGCAGCCGCACCGAATCCAGGGTCACCTCACGGCCTGTCGCGGCTTGCGGGTCGATGATGCTGCTGCCTGAATAAACTTGTATGGAATGAGATCCATCCATTTGGCAGCCGACTTTGATTTCGTGCCGATCATCGTTCAGTTCAGAAAATCTAAACCATCGCTTCATATTTTTATTCACTATTGTCCAAGACAGTCAGGAAGTCGTGCTAGCCTGCACTGCGCATTACAAGAGAAATTTCAGTCCCCTATTCTGCACGCTTTTCCGGAGACTCAATATGGCCCTCACCGCCTTAAAGAAACTGTTTGTCCAATCCACACTCGCACTAGGCTTTTTAGGCGCCGCTGTATCGGCCCAGGCCTGGGAGCCCACCAAGACAGTGGAGTTTGTCGTGCCTGCGGGCACTGGCGGCGGCGCTGACCAGATGGCCCGGCTGATTCAAAACATCATTGCCAAGAACAACCTCATGAAGCAGTCCATGGTGGTCGTCAATAAAAGTGGTGGCTCTGGCGCCGAGGGGTTTTTAGAGGTCAAAGGCGCCAAGGGCGATCCTCACAAAATCATCATCACCCTGTCGAATTTATTCACCACACCGCTGGCAACTGGGGTGCCCTTTAGCTACCGGGATCTGACACCAGTCTCCATGATGGCCCTGGATCAGTTCGTGCTCTGGGTAAATGCCGAAGCACCTTACAAAACGCCGAAAGACTTTATCGCCGCCGTCAAAGCAGCAGGCCCAGGCAAGATGAAGATGGGCGGCACGGGATCGCGTCAGGAAGATCAGATCATCACGGTGGCGCTCGAAAAACAGACCGGCACCAAGTTCACCTACATCCCTTATAAAGGAGGCGGTGAAATCGCAGTCCAGCTGGTGGGTAAGCACATTGATGCCTCCGTGAACAATCCGATTGAGGCCGTTGAACACTGGCGCGGCGGCAAGCTGCGGCCCCTATGTGTGTTTGATGACGAGCGTATCCCGCTGAAAGACAAAGTCACCACCGATATGTCCTGGAATGACATTCCCTCCTGCAAACAAAGCGGTGTCGATGTCGATTACCTGATGCTGCGTGGCATTTTCATGGCCGGTGGCGTGACCGCTGACCAGACCAAGTACTACGTTGACTTAATGGCCAAGGTCCGCGAGACACCCGAGTGGAAAGATTTTATGAGGCGTGGCGCCTTTAATACCACCACCATGACCGGTGAAAACTATCGCAAATGGGTGGAAAAAGAAGAAGGCCGCCATCGCCAGCTGATGCAGGAAGCCGGCTTCATCGCCAAATGAGCGCACCAGAAAACAACGAGGCAGGTGACCATCGGTCAGCTGCCTCGGTTCGAAGTCTCGAGGTCGTCACTGCCGCCATCCTGTTTGCTCTGGGTGCGGTGGTGATCGCCGACAGCCTGCGTATCGGTGCCGGCTGGAATATGGATGGCCCCCAGTCGGGCTATTTTCCGTTTTATATCGGCATCTTTCTGTGCCTCTCCAGCCTCATCAATTTCTGGCATGCAATCCGCGATCCAGAGACCGCCACCGAATCCTTTCTGACGCGGCATCAGGCCTCCATGGTCATGTCGCTACTGATTCCCACCACCGTTTTTGTGATCGTGATCGGCTTTATCGGCATCTATGTCGCCTCGGCGCTGCTGATCGGCTGGTTTATGGTCCGGCTCGGAAAATTTAATCTCGCCCGCACTGCGCCGATCGCCATCGGTATTCCTGCAGTGCTTTTCGCCCTCTTCGAAATCTGGTTCAAGATGCCGCTGCCTAAAGGCCCTCTGGAACAACTCTTCGGCGTGGCCTAGGCCCCTATGCAAGAAATTCAATCCCTGATCGGCGGCTTTGGCGTCGCACTGTCTGCCTACAACCTGCTCTTGATGCTGATTGGCATCGTGCTGGGCGTGCTCATCGGCGTGCTGCCCGGACTTGGAGGCGCCAACGGGGTTGCGATTCTCTTGCCGCTGACCTTCAGCATGCCGCCGACTTCGGCCATCATCATGCTGTCTTCCATCTACTGGGGGGCACTCTTTGGTGGGGCGATCACCTCGATTCTGTTCAATATTCCCGGTGAGCCCTGGTCAGTGGCCACCACCTTTGATGGTTATCCGCTAGCGCAGAAAAACCGTGCGGGCGAGGCGCTCACCGCCGCGTTTACCTCATCGTTTATCGGCGCCTTTGTGGCCACCTTGGTGCTGACTTTCTTATCACCCGTGGTGGCGGGCTTTGCATTGAAGTTCGGGCCGCCCGAATATTTTGCCGTCTGCCTACTGACCTTCTGCGCTTTTGTCGGCATGAGCCACGATCCGCCGTTTAAAACTATCGCCTCCATGATGCTGGGCTTTGGCCTGGCAGCAGTCGGCCAAGATTCGGTGACGGGGACACTGCGGCTGACTTTCGGCCAGACCGAATTGCTCAAGGGCTTTGATTTTCTGATCGCTGTGATTGGGC
>CAYTRY010000007.1:0-74652 GCA_964440375.1 uncultured Bordetella sp.
ATGCCGGTCAACCTTCCGCTTCCCAATCCCGCAGACCTTCATCCGGTAGCCGGTGTGCAGCTGGGTGTGGCCAGTGCGGGAATTCGTAAAGGGGGCCGACGCGATGTGCTGGTCATTGCCCTTGCCGAAGGGTCTGCGGTGGCTGGCGTGTTTACTCGAAATGCATTTTGTGCAGCGCCCGTCCAGGTCTGCCAGTCCCATCTGGCTGCAGGCCCTGAGGGCGGCACGCGCGCCTGGGTCGTCAATACGGGATGCGCGAATGCGGGCACGGGCGAGCAGGGCCTGATGAATGCGAGAACGACAGTTGAATTTCTTGCCGCTGAATTAAAGCTCAAGCCGATGCAGATCTTGCCGTTTTCCACCGGCGTCATTCTGGAACATCTGCCAATGGACCGCCTGCTGCCGGGTGTTAAAGCCGCATGTGCGGGCCTCGGCCAGGCCAATTGGCTAGAGGCTGCGCAGGCGATTATGACCACTGATACACAGCCGAAGGCGTTTTCCTCGCGCCAGATGATCAATGGACAGTCCGTCACGATTACTGGCATCTCAAAGGGCGCCGGCATGATTCGGCCCAATATGGCAACGATGCTGGGATATGTCGCGACCGATGCCGCCATCGAGCGTCAGCTTTTACAGCGGCTGGTGCAGCAGGCTGCCGATGAATCATTTAATGCGATCACGATTGACGGAGATACCTCAACCAATGATTCATTTGTTGTCGCGGCCACGGGGGCTGGTGGCCTGCGGCTGGACTCCGAGCAAGATGCGGGCTGGAGCGAGTTTCGCCGGGCCTTTATCGATGTCTGTCGGGCGCTCGCCCAGGCGATCGTACGGGATGGCGAGGGAGCAACGAAGTTCATCACGATCCAGGTGCAGCAGGCCGCATCGCGCGAGGAAGCCCGTCAGGTCGGCTACGCGATTGCCCACTCCCCCCTCGTCAAGACAGCGTTTTTTGCAAGCGATCCCAATCTTGGCCGAATTCTGGCTGCAATCGGCTACAGTGGTGTACCGGGCCTTGATGTGAATCGGCTCCAGGTATTTCTCAATGATGTCTTGGTCGCCGAGCATGGCGGCCGGGCTGCCGCGTACACCGAGTCGGACGGCCAGCGGGTGATGCAGCAGTCTGAGATCACTGTGTCGGTGAAACTGAATCGCGGACATCACGAGGCATCGGTCTACACCTGCGATCTTTCGCATGACTATGTTTCGATTAATGCAGATTACCGATCTTAGGCCTACCTGTGACCACACCCACCCACGATTTAATCGACAAGCTGAATCAACTCTTGCCGCGAATTCCGGCCAGGCCCGATTTTGCGTCCGTCAAAGCGATGCGCTGGAATCGTCGGCCGACCCTGCTGGGCCATGTGTCGTATCTTGAGCCGGTGACTCAATTTGCAGAGATCCATTTTTCTGATTTGCAGCATATCGATCGTCAGCGTCAGCTGGTCGAACAAAATACACGGCAGTTCTTGTCCCGAAGGCCCGCAAATAATGTGCTGATGACCGGCGCCCGCGGCACAGGAAAGTCCTCATTGGTGCGGGCCTGTCTGACTGAGTTTCATGGCCAGGGCCTGCGTGTCATTGAGGTTGAAAAACAAGATTTAATGGATCTGCCGCGGCTGGTCGAGGCGGTTGCCGATGCGCCTTATCGATTTATTATTTTTTGTGATGACCTCTCGTTTGAATCGGGTGATGCAGGCTATAAGGCGTTGAAGTCGGTGCTCGACGGATCGGTCTCGGCCCAGTCTGACAATCTGCTGATCTATGCGACCTCGAATCGCCGGCATCTGATGCCAGAGCACATGAGTGAAAATCTTGAAACCCGCTACGAGGCCACGGGCGAGATTCATCCCGGCGAGACGGTCGAGGAAAAAATCTCCTTATCGGAGCGCTTTGGCCTCTGGGTTTCGTTTTACAGTTTTAGTCAGCAGGACTATCTTGACATCGTGGCCCACTGGCTCAGGCATTACGGCTGCGCGGCCGCGCTCATTCAAGAGGCCCGTCAGCCTGCCCTGCAATGGGCGCTGGAGCGTGGCTCGCGATCCGGCCGAGTCGCATTGCATTTCGCCCGCGATTGGGCGGGCCGACATTAATCTGCTGCAATTCATTTCGTTTGGCTCGGACACCACCCCGCAGTAGTGCTGCGTCCGTTCAAGCGCCCTTACAGGTTGTTGTGGCGATGTTGCGCAGACCCGAAGGCGCGGTGCTGCTGTCGACGCGCCCACCAGGCAAGGCCTATGAGGGCTGGTGGGAGTTTCCTGGCGGAAAAATTGAGCCCCACGAGACACCTGAGCAGGCGCTGATCCGTGAATGTCAGGAAGAAATTGGCATTCAGGTGTTAAGGCTCGCATTTGCATGGACAATTGGCCACGCATACCCGCATGCCGAAGTGGCCTTGCATTTTTACTGGGTAACGGAGTGGAGTGGGATGCCACGGCCGATTGAGGGCCAGCAGCTGCTGTGGGTGGCGGCCGATGAGGCCTGGCCCTATCCCATTCTGCCAGCGACCAATCCGCTACTGCCGCGAATCAGAAATTACAAAGCGTGAGCTCAAACGGAATTTCTTGCTCGATGCCTTTTAGGTGCATGGTGGACTCAAGCTGCCGGAATCTTACGGACACCACGTATTTGTTGGCGCTAATCTCGGCCACAACCTCAGGCTGCTTGGGGACCGCAACACGAATGATTTGAATCTGTCGGCCATCCATCGAGAGCTCAAAATAGCCGCGTGTTGCCAGGTACGATTCGGGCCGTGTGCCTTCACGCAACAGTTTCAAGACTATCTCGACACCCTCGTAGACTGGCAGCAGCGAGTTGACCCAGGCATTCAGCATCGCTTGCCGAATCTCAATCGGCCGATGCAGCCAGACATGTAATGAGGGGATATCGAATTCACAGATGCCGCCGGGGATTCCGAATCGGCCTTTGAGCAGCTGTAGCCATTCATGTTCTGGAATGTGCTGGCCCAGGCGGGTGTTGGATGCGGACAGGGCATTAAAAATGGTTTGAATTCGATTCAGCAAATCATCGAGGGCCTCTTGCGAGACACCCGGTTTTCCCGCGAATTGATTGAGGCGGGCCCGCTGGCGATCGAGCTCCTGGAGCAATTCGGATTTGATATCGCCACGCCCACCCACCAGATCAAAGAGCTCAAAGACTGACCAGAGGGCTGCCTGATGGCCGAATGCGCTGGGGTACCGATTGAATTCCTGGCAACGCCTAAACAGGCTCTCGATTCGGAGCAGGGAGCGGATCCGCTCGTTGCAGGGAAATTCGAAGGTCATCCAGCCCGGAGGGGCCGCCACGGCGGGCAGAGTGGGATCGCTCATCCTCGAATTATGAATGAATTAATTGCTCATGCAGGGCGTCGACCTGCTGGGCGAGCTGCTCAATTCCACCATCGTTATTGAGCAGATGGGTCGCTTTTTCTCGACGCTCCTCGCGGCTTGCCTGCGTTGCCATAATGGCCAATACATCCTCGCGCGTCAGCCCACTGCGCTGCATAACCCGTTGGATCTGCGTTTCTTGAGCGCAGTCCACCACAATGACCCCTTCGACTGGCTCTTCTGTCGGGCCGGGCTGCGTGGGACTGCGATGGGTCTCGATCCATAACGGAACCATATAAATGGCATAGGGATCGGGGGCCAAGGCCAGGGCGGCCTGCGCCGCGCGCCGGATCATGGGGTGAAGGATTGCCTCGAGCTGCCGGCGTGCCGATGGGTCGGCAAAGACCAGGGCCCGCACCCGGTCGCGGTCCAGCCCGCCATCTTGCGCAAACCATTGCGGACCCAAGGCAGACCGTATGGCGGCAAGGGCCGCGCCCCCCGGTGCGGTCAGCTGTCGAGACAAGGCATCGGCATCGACGACCGTGATGCCTTTGGCGGCGAAGTGATCCGCCGCAAGACTTTTGCCCGAGCCGATGCCGCCTGTGAGCACGATGACGCGTTTAGCCAAGATAAATCCAGGTGATGATGCCGCCGAGTGCCAATGCTGGACCAAAGGCAATCTGTTGTTTTAAAAAAGCGACTGACTCTGGAGGAGGCGCAAGGTCTTGTCGGCGCACGAAGCGCCATCTGAGAGAACGCAGCCCTGCCATTGCAAGGCCGCAGAGACTGGCGATCAGCCAGACCATGGCAATTGATTGCCAGCCCAGCCATGCACCAAGGCCAGCACTCATCGCAAAATCGCCGCGGCCCATGGCCTGATCATGCTTAAGTCTGTGAAAAATTTTTGCGAGAAGCCACAGCAGCCCATAGCCTGCGATGCAGCCCGCAATTGCATCGGCCAATGAGACGGCCTGTGGCGGCAGGCCCAGCCCGTGGGCAGTCAGGCCTGTTGCCACCAAGAGCCCCGTGAGTGGATCAGGCAGCAGACGACACTGGGCATCAATTTTTATCAGCAGCACCAGTAGTGCTGACAGCAGTCCGATCCATAGGGCCGCCAGCGCGGCGGTGGCGGGCCGCTGATCATCAGGTGCAGGGCTTGCCGCCGAGAACAGTACGAATGCCACTGTGGCTGCAAGCAGCCACCATGCAATAGAAATCCGATGCAGCCTGTGCAGCGTCTGGCCATCAATCCATTGGGCGATGCTGCGATTAGCGATCCGCGACAGCGGTACAAGCGCCATCAGGGCAACGGCCATGCAGAGTAGCGTGGCCGCAGTGGGCCCAAGATTGTCAGTGATTGCATGAGACGGCATCACCTTTTATGGGCTGGGTGCGACGCGCGGACGGCTTAGCCGAACGCGACGAATCAATCGGCCCTGGGTCTGCAAAATCTCCATTGGCACCTCTGCAATTTTTACAGAGACATGTGCATCGGGAAGATCTTCGAGTGTTTCAAGCAGTAATCCATTCAGGGTCCGGGCGCCATCGATTGGCAGCTGCAGGCCGAGCCGACGATTTAATTCCCGGATCGGCGCGGTTCCGTCAACAATAATGCTGCCGTCTTCTTCCCAGTGCAGACCTGAGGACTGATCGCCCGGAGCCTGGGTTGTAAATTCTCCGACGAGCTCTTCAATAATGTCTTCCAGCGTAACGAGGCCATCAATCTCACCGTATTCGTCAACCACCAGGCCAATGCGTTGCTTGTTTTCCTGGAAATATTGCAGCTGAGTAAATAGCGGGGTACCACTGGGCACAAAATAGGGCTCGATTAAGGCCTCTCGGAGTGACGCATGGTCAAACTCATTGCGGGAGAGCAGGGCCATGGCCTTACGGACATGCAAAATGCCGACAATGTTATGCAGATCCCCCTCGAAAACCGGCAGCTTATTGTGAAAGCAGGTGGTGAGCTGATCGACTAAGGCGGCACGCTCGGATTCGAGATCGAGTGCTTCAATGCGGCTCCTGGGCACCATGACATCGTTGACCGTGAGGTCCTCAATATCAAAGAGATTCAGCATGATGCTGCGATGCTTGGCGGGAATCAGTCGGGTCGACTCAAGAATCGCAGTTCGCAATTCTTGTGGTGACATCGCCTGCTGCTGTGGTGACTCAGTCAGTTTTCGAAGTCCCATCACACGAATCAGGCCCGAGACCATGCCGTTGACAATCACAACCAGCGGATAGCCGTATCGCACCAGGGGCGCAAGGACCAGACTCGTTGCCATCGCGATGGGCTCGGGCCGACTTGCGCCTAATATTTTTGGTGTGATCTCCGCGAAGATGATGATGGCGAGCGCAACTAATCCGGTGGCAGTCGCCAGCACACTGTCGTTATTGCCAAAAGATTGAATGGCCAGGGCCGTCACCAGCGCGGTGAGCGCGGCATTGACCAGGTTATTGCCCAGCAGAATGGTCGCCAGCAGCCGATCTGTCTGGTTGAGCAGGGCCAGCACGCGTCTTGCACCGCCCTTTCCCTGCTGGGCCAGGTGGCGCAGCCGGTAGCGGTTGACCGCCATCATGCTCGTTTCAGAAATTGAAAAGAAGCCCGAGATCATGAGTAAGACCAGGATCGCGGTCAGGTGAGTCCAGAAGGGCAGTTCGTTCAAAACAACCGATGGCGGTTGGCTTTTTAGGCCTGGGCCGGTGGTGGGTACGGCGTAAGACTATCGGAGAACCAAGGCCGTGTGTTTGGTCGGGGTGAGAGGATTCGAACCTCCGACTCCTGCGTCCCGAACGCAGTACTCTACCAGGCTGAGCTACACCCCGAAACGAAGGCCGAAGTCTAGCAGGGAACCGATTTTTGGCTGAAATTCCTGGTCTTAAGCGCGACGCTGTGCGAGCTGATCCAGCAGCTGGAGTAAGCCGGTTTTGTATTCCGAGGCGGCAAGTCTCGACAGTGCTGCGCGGGCCAGGCTGCATTCCTTTTGGGCCGAATCCAGCGTGGCCGCCAGGGCGCCAGTGCGCTGAATCGCCCGCACGACCTGCTCAAAATCTGCCTGATCAGGATGCTCGATCGCAGCCCGGACCATCTGTTTTTCCTGCTCGGTGCCCCTTGCCATTACGGTAATCAGTGGCAGGGTGGGCTTGCCCTCGCGGAGGTCATCGCCCACACATTTACCAATTTCCTGCTCATTGCCGTCGTAATCCAGGGCATCGTCGATGAGCTGAAACGCGGTTCCAAGGTGCCGACCAAAGGCCGCACAGTCTTCGACTAAGGCCGGATCTGCGTTGGCAAGAACGGCCGGCACTTTTGCGGCCGCCTCAAACAGTTTGGCGGTCTTATAACGAATCACCGTCAGATAGCGGTCCTCGGTTACATCGGGATCATGGCAATTCATGAGCTGCAGGACCTCGCCTTCGGAGATCACATTGGTGCTCTCGGCCATGACGGCCATGACCTCAGAGGACCCGACTTCGACCATCATCTGAAAGGCGCGGGAGTATAAAAAGTCGCCCACCAGCACGCTGGCGGCATTTCCGAATAGCACATTTGCGGTGGCCTGGCCGCGACGCAGTGCGGACTCGTCGACCACGTCATCGTGGAGCAGGGTCGCGGTGTGAATAAACTCGACAACGGCGGCCATCATCTGGGCGCGCTCTGGGTTGAGCAGTGCTTTGCTGGAGCCGGATGCTTGTAAGTGAGCGCTCATTGCCCCGGAAATCATCAGCAGCAAAGAGGGCCGGACCCGTTTGCCGCCGCTTTGGATGATGTACTCAGCGACCTGGCCGATCAAGGGCACTTCGGAGGACAGCCGATGGCGAATGAGCCTGTCGACAGCCGCCATCTCGGCGCTGACGATGGCCTGCGGACCGGCCTGGGGGGCCGCAGTGGCGGCAGAAATGGGGCTAATGACGGCGTTCACGGCGGCATTATGACACCCTGAATTTGCCCGTTTTTGTCGGCAAAACAGGGCCAAGCGGCTGAAAATCATTTGACGAAACAGTCACTTACGGCTAAATTGGCGGGTTTCCGAAATTCAAAGCAAGAAGGTCTGCCATGTACGCAGTAATTAAGACCGGGGGCAAGCAATATCGCGTGACCGCCGGCATGAACCTGAAAGTGGAATCCTTGGCCGCCGAGGTGGGCAGCCAGGTGGTATTGGATCAGGTCCTCGCAGTGGGCGAGGGCGAGTCGGTTGTGGTGGGCGCGCCGCGGGTTCAGGGCGCAACCGTGCAGGCGACGGTGGTAGCCCATGGCCGCCACGACAAGGTCCGGATTTTCAAGCACCGCCGCCGTAAGCACTACGCGAAGAGTCAGGGCCACCGGCAGAATTACACCGAATTAAATATTGTTGAGATTAAAAAATAAGTCCGGCCGCTGATCCCCAGCCGGGGGCAGCGCGGATGATTGAGGAACAGACATGGCACAGAAAAAAGGCGGCGGCAGTACGCGAAATGGCCGGGATTCGGAAGCAAAACGGCTCGGCGTTAAAGTCTTCGGTGGTGAGCAGATTGCTGCAGGCAGCATCATCGTGCGCCAGCGGGGCACACAGTTTCATGCAGGCGAGAATGTTGGCATGGGCAAAGATCACACCCTGTTTGCGCTTTCACCTGGCAGAGTGAAGTTTGCGGTCCGCGGCCCACTGAATCGTTCTACAGTTAGTGTCGTGGCGGAATAGGCCCCTCAAGCACTGTTGATCTGAGAGCCCCGCCGCGATGCGGGGCTTTTTATTTCTGAGTCACCGATGAAATTTATTGATGAAGCCACCATCGAAGTCCATGCCGGGAACGGCGGAAATGGCATCGTTGCATTTCGTCGCGAGAAGTTCATCCCTAAAGGTGGCCCGAGCGGGGGTGACGGTGGCCGCGGCGGTTCGGTCATCGCGGTGGCCGATCGCAATATCAATACGCTGATTGACTATCGCTATGCCCGAGTCCATCGGGCACGCGGTGGTGAGCACGGCCAGGGCTCAGATCGATACGGCGCTGCCGCTGAAGACATCGTTTTGCGAATGCCCGTTGGCACGGTGATCACCGATGCCGAGAGTGGCGCAGTGATTGCGGATTTGGCCCTCGATGGTGAGCAGGCGATTCTGGCCAAAGGCGGCCGCGGTGGTTTGGGCAATCTGCACTTTAAGTCGAGCACGAACCGTGCGCCTCGGCAGGCGACCAAGGGCACCGAGGGCGAACATCGCCGCATTCGTCTTGAACTCAAGGTGCTTGCCGATGTCGGCCTGCTGGGCCTGCCGAACGCGGGAAAATCCACCTTGATTGCGGCTTGCTCAAACGCCCGGCCGAAGATCGCCGACTATCCCTTCACCACTTTGCATCCGAATCTCGGCGTGGTGCGGACCGGGCCCGCCAAGAGTTTTGTCATGGCGGATATCCCGGGCCTGATCGAAGGGGCTGCTGAAGGCGCCGGCCTGGGCCATCAGTTCCTTCGGCATCTGCAGCGCACACGGCTGCTGCTGCATATTGTTGATGTCTGTCCGCCGGGAAGTCGAATTGAGTCCGAGGCAGATCGGCGTGAGTTGGTTGATCGTCTTGCCGCAGAGATTCGTGGCCTGGTCGCGGAGTTAAAGCGTTATGACCCAAAGCTTGCCCGCAAGCCCCGCTGGATTATTCTGAATAAAGTGGATGTAGTGGGGGATGCGCTTGGCCAAGAGTTTCTTGTGGCACTGAAAAAGAAATTACGCTTCCGATCCTCCGCCTATTGCGTCAGCGCTGCCAGCCGTGCGGGCTGTGAAGCCCTGATGCAGGAACTCCAGCATTGGCTAGATGCGCAGCGGATCGCAGAGATCGGCTCGACAAAACCCGATGTGCGTTTCACGTCTTCCGAGGAGGGCGCAAGTGTCCAGTAACGCGGCCAGTCAGCGTCAGGTCGTGCGGCGGGCCCAGCGTTGGGTGGTGAAGGTCGGCTCAAGCCTGGTGACCAATGAGGGCCGTGGCATTGATCCTGAGGCCATTGCAGTCTGGGCCGCGCAAATTGCAGCGCTGCGGGGCCAGGGCCGTGAGGTGGTGCTGGTCTCCAGTGGCGCCATTGCCGAGGGCACGAAGCGGCTGGGATGGATGACCCGCCCGCACGAGATTCATGAACTTCAGGCCGCCGCAGCCGTTGGCCAGATGGGCCTGGCCCAGGCCTATGAGTCGGGCTTTTCGCGCTGGAACCTAAAAACCGCGCAGATTCTTTTGACCCATGAAGATATTGCAGATCGCCGTCGCTATCTGAATGCACGCGCCACCATTTCCACGCTGCTGGGCTATGGGGTCATTCCGATCATTAATGAAAACGATACGGTGGTGACCGATGAGATCAAGCTCGGCGACAACGACACGCTGGCGGCGATGGTGACCAATCTGATTGAGGCGGATGTTCTGGTCATTCTGACGGACCAGGCGGGTCTCTTTACTGCTGATCCGCGCAATGACCCGAGTGCGACATTGATTGCCTGGGGCAAGGCGGCCGATTCAGCCTTCGAGGCAATGGCGGGCGGCGCGGGAACGGGATTCGGCAAGGGCGGCATGGCCACCAAGGTAAGGGCGGCGCAGCGCGCCGCCCGCAGCGGCGCCGCCACCGTGATCGCCAGCGGACGAGAGCATGAGATTTTGTCGCGGCTTGCGGCAGGTGAATCTCTGGGCACCTGCCTTGTGGCGGAACTTGCTCCGATTGCGGCCCGTAAGCAATGGCTTGCCGATCAGCTGCAGACCCGTGGCGTCATCACGCTGGATGAGGGCGCTGTTCGGGTGCTGCTTGAGCAGGGCAAAAGCCTGCTGCCGATCGGCGTGACGCAGGTCCAAGGCGAGTTTGAGCGCGGCGATCTGGTCAGCTGCCATTCGCCGCAGGGCCAGGAAATTGCGCGGGGCCTGGTGAACTATGGCGCCAGCGATGCCCGACGCATCGTGCGCCGGCCCTCAAGTGAGATTGAATCAATTCTCGGCTTTGTGGAGGAGCCTGAGCTCATCCACCGCGACAACCTTATTGTGCTCGGCCGAGGCTAGCTGCCTCGGCCTGCTCGGGCCGGTGCAGCAGTTCTTCCTGAGAAAAAATCAAGCCTGAGAGTTCATTGAGCGCGCAGCGATACACGTTGCGCTTAAATTCAATCACCGACTCCAATGGAATCCAGTAATCGTGCCAACGCCAGGCATCGAATTCGGGTTTCTCCAGGTTATTGCGCAGGCTGACATCACAGTCGCGGCCGAGCATTTTCAGCAGAAACCAGATCTGTTTCTGACCCCGATAGTGGCCCCGCCATTCACGACGCACCCAGCGTTCGGGCACGTCGTAGTGCAGCCAATCGCGGGTCCGGCCGATGATTTCGACATGATGGGGTTTGAGTCCGGTCTCTTCTTCGAGTTCTCGGAACATCGCCTGCTCTGGCGCCTCGCCGGATTTGATGCCGCCCTGGGGGAACTGCCAGGCGTGTTCGCGCACCCGCTTGCCCCAGAAGACCTGGCGCTGACTGTTGATCAGGATGATGCCGACATTCGGGCGGTATCCGTTTTCGTCAAGCATGATGGCGTGATGGGGTGGCCGCGAGCTCAAAAGAATTGGTCATAGAATGGCATCGATTATAAGAGGGCCATCATGCGAATTTCCCATTTCCACTTCCAGACCTTAAAGGAAGATCCCGCTGATGCTGAGGTGGTCAGCCATCGCCTGATGCTCCGGGCCGCCATGATTCGTCGGCTGGGTGCGGGAATTTATAACTACATGCCGCTGGGCCTGCGGGTGATCCGCAAGGTGGAGCGCATTATTCGTGAAGAGATGGACCGTTCGGGTGCCATTGAGCTCTTGATGCCGCTGGTGCAGCCCGCTGAGCTCTGGATGGAGACCGGCCGCTGGGAGAAGATGGGGCCGGAATTACTTCGCGTGAAGGATCGGCACGGACGGGATTTCGCGATTCAGCCAACCTCAGAAGAGGTGATTACGGACATTGCCCGCCAGGAGCTGAAAAGCTGGCGGCAGCTGCCGAAGAATTTCTATCACATTCAGACCAAATTCCGCGATGAACGGCGGCCGCGATTCGGCGTGATGCGGGGCCGTGAATTCACCATGAAGGACGCCTACTCTTTTGATCGAGATGTCGCCGGCGCTGAAAAAAGCTACGACAACATGTTTGATTGCTACTGCCGGATTTTTGATCGGCTTGGCCTGCGGTATCGCTCGGTGGCTGCCGATACTGGGGCCATCGGGGGCTCGCGTTCCCACGAGTTTCAGGTGATCGCAGACACGGGAGAAGATGCGATCGTCCACTGCCCCCAATCCGATTACGCCGCCAATATGGAGCTTGCTGAGGCGGTCGCGTTGCTGTCGGATCGCAAGCCGGCCGCGCAGCCCATGACTTTAACGCCCACGCCTGGCAAATCCACCTGTGCTGACGTGGCCGCGCTTCTTGGCCTGCCGATACAGCAGACGGTGAAATCAATTGTGTTGGCCACGGATGCGCGCGATGAAAAGGGCGCCGTGGCGGCGACAAGGATCTGGCTTTTGCTGCTGCGGGGTGATCATGATCTCAACGAAGTGAAGGCAGGCAAACTCGAGGGCCTTGACCAGGGGTTTCGTTTTGCGACGGTTCAGGAGATTGAGTCCCACTTCGGCTGTAAGCCAGGCTACCTGGGCCCGGTTGCGCCCCTTGGGCCTATCACGGTGATTGCAGATCGCACCGTCGCGCGGATGAGCGACTTCATTACGGGGGCGAACCAGTGGGACCACCACCTCTGTGGTGTCAATTGGGGCCGCGATCTGCCAGAGCCCGATCAGGTGGCCGATATCCGCAACGTCGTGGAGGGGGATCCTTCTCCCGATGGCAAAGGCAGCCTGTCAATACAGCGTGGCATCGAGGTCGGCCATGTGTTTTATTTGGGCACCAAGTACTCAGAGGCAATGAAGGCCAGCTATCTCGATGAGAACGGTAAGCCCGCACTTATGGAGATGGGCTGCTATGGCATCGGCGTGACCCGGATTCTGGGCGCTGCGATTGAGCAGGGCCACGACGCGAAAGGCATCATCTGGCCTGCGGCAATTGCGCCCTTTGAAGTCGTGATCTGCCCGGTGGGCGCAGCCAAATCTGACCTGGTCAAGGCCGAGGCCGAGGCCATCTATCAGGAGTTGATTGCAGCCGGAATCGATGTCGCGCTCGATGATCGCGATGAGCGTCCCGGCGCCATGTTTGCCGACTGGGAGTTGATTGGTGTGCCGGTTCGGGTGACCATCGGTGAGCGGTCGCTCAAGGAAGGCAAACTGGAGTTGCTCAAGCGCGCCGGTATGGCGGCATCGACGTGTGAGCGCAAGGATATGCTTGATGCTGTTCGAGCATTGTTGTGAGAAAAACACTCGAGAGGAAGCGCCAGCGCTAGGCCCCGAGCTCGCCGAGTTTAAAACGAAGGAGACAACATCATGAACGCCCCCGAGCAGCTCTATGTCTTGCGTGAGGATCAGGATGGACTCGCCACCATCACCATGAATCGTGGCGAGCGGTTTAATCCCCTGTCCTCCGAAATGATCTTGGCGTTATGCCAAACATTTGATGCGATCGCCCAGGACACATTGGTTCGGGTGGTGGTGCTCCAGGGCAATGGCCGAGGATTTTGTGCCGGCCATGATCTCAAAGAGATGCAGAACCATGCCCAGGATTCCGCATGGATTGCCGAGCTGTTTCGCTCGTGCAGTGAATTGATGATGCGCATCACGCAAATGCCGCAGCCTGTGATCGCCAAGGTCCACGGCATTGCAACCGCGGCGGGCTGTCAGCTCACCTCAATGTGTGATCTCGCGGTTGCGAGCGCCGATAGCCGGTTCGCACTTCCCGGGGTCAATATCGGCCTATTCTGCTCAACGCCGGCCGTGGGAGTAGCACGCAATATCGGCCGCAAACGGGCCATGGAGATGCTGCTTACGGGTGAGATGATTGATGCATCGACCGCGCTGCAATGGGGCCTGGTGAATCGGGTGGTGCCCACAGCACAGCTCGATGCAGAGGTCCGGCGGCTTGCGGAGCTGATCAAGACCAAGAGTGCAGCCGCGGTCGCGATGGGTAAAACAACCTTCTATCAGCAAATCGAGATGGGCCTTGCCGGCGCCTATTCGGTCACAGGCGAAACCATGACATGCAATATGGGCCTTGCGGATACTGCGGAGGGCATTGATGCGTTTCTGACAAAACGCGCGCCGCAGTGGAAACATATCTAGAAAGTCGTTGCCCAAGAAACAAAAAGGCCCGGGTTCTCCGGGCCTGTAATGGGCTGCAATGGGGCCAGTCAGGCCCCGGGAGCTGACTGCTACTTTATTTCACTGCAGCCAGGGTTTTTTCAGCCTTATCTACCAACGGGGCACCGATCTGGGCTTTCCATTTGTTGTAGACCGCACGGGTCGCTTTCACAAATTCCTCTCGATTGGCCGCACTGGGGGTAGATACGGTTACGCCAAGGCCCTCGATGGTTTTCAAAAGCGGCTTGCCGGGCTCCACCAATCCGGTTCTCGCGATTTCAATCTCTTGTCTTCCTGCATCGATTGCAGCCTTACGCACGATCTCCCGGTCCTCGGCGGTCCAGCTATTCCAGACCTCTTTGTTCACAACGAAAATCAGTGGATCCACCATGTAGCCCCACATGGTTAGGTGTTTCTGGGCTACGGTATGAAGCTTTGCGGCCGTGAAAATCGTCAGCGGATTTTCCTGGCCATCGACGGCTCCTGAAGATAGTGCAGGCTGGGTATCAGCCCAGCTCATCTGCACGGGATTAGCCCCCAGGGCTGTGAACATGTCGATAAAGAGCGGCGACCCGACCACCCGGATTTTCATGCCTTTGAGGTCAGCAGGTGTCTTGATCTCACGCTTGGAGTTTGAAAGCTCCCGAAAACCGTTCTCGCCCCAGGCCAGTGGCACTACACCCGCCTTATCCAGAATAGCGAAAATATCTCTGCCGACTTCGCCGCCGGTGATCGCATCAATTGATTTGAAATCCTTGATCAGAAACGGCAGCGAGAATAGGTTGAGTTCTTTCACCTGCGGCGACCAGTTGATGGAGGACCCGATCGCCATATCGATCACCCCCTGGCGAATTGCGGTGAACTCGCGGGTCTGATCACCGCCTACCAGTGAGGTGCCGGGGTACATCTTGATGTTGATGCGGCCCTTCGTACGCTCGCGCACGAGGTCTGCCCAGATGTCGCCGCCTTTACCCCAAGGAAAGGCGTTCCCCAGCACAGTGGAAAGCTTGTATTCGGCCTTATAGCCGGGCGGCAGGGCCTGTTGCTGGGCCTGGACCGCCCCCGAACTCAGCGCGATGCCGAGTCCGCAGAGGGTCAGGGCAAAGGCCCGTAATTGCGTAATGAGAGTCATACGAGTAGCTCCTTGTTGAGATGATGAAGATGGTTCTAGTAGCCTAGGGCCTTGGGCAGCCAGAGGGCAAGTCCTGGGAAGATGGCAACGGCAGTCACCGCGATCAGCGCGGCAAGTACAAACCACCAGACCCACTGGAATGTCTGGTCTATCGGAACTTTTGCCATTTTGCACGACACCATTAGGTTGACGGCTATTGGCGGTGTGAACTGTCCGACTGCCACCATCATGGTCATAAGAATACCAAACCATACCGGGTCCCATTGAAAGGCGCGCATGAATGGCGTCAGCAGTGGCACAAAGATCAGAAAGATTGAAATTCCATCGAGAAACATTCCGACAATTAGCAGCAAAATGACAATGCATGCGATGGCCGCGCCACTGCTAATCCCGCTGCTCAGAATTGCCTTGGCAATCGGGTCAATGATCGATAGAGTCGACAAGGCATAGGCAAAGATTGATGCGAGTCCAATCACCATCAGGATGACTGCAGACAGTTCTGCGGCCTCACGAAAAATTGGCAGTAGATCTCGTACGCCGATGGTCTTGTGAATGGCCATCCCGATGAGTAGTCCATAGCCCACCGCGACTGCTGCTGCTTCGGTGGGGGTAAACCAGCCCAGCCGCATGCCGCCGAGTATCAAAATGGGCGCAGTAAGACCCCAGAAGGCCTCGCGTAGACTGATCAGCAGGGCGGGTCTGGGCTGCCCTGCCTCGTGGGCGCCGAGTCCATGGCGCCGCGATAACCACACAGCTGGGATCATCAGTGCGAGTCCAATGAGCACGCCCGGCAGCATGCCTGCTGCGAATAGGGCGGGCACCGAAGCCCCCGGCGTCAGCACGCTGTAGATAATGAGGGCAATAGATGGCGGAATGAGAATGTCGGTCGAGGCTGCCGCGCCGATGACCGATGCAGAAAACGAGGTCGGGTATCCCGCGCGGGCCATTGCCGCGATCATGACGCCGCCAACGGCTGCCGCGTTCGCAGGACCTGATCCGGAGATGCCGCCCAGAAACATCGCTACGGCGATGGCAACCACGGGCAGCATTCCGGGGCCGCGCCCAACCAAGGCAATGGCAAGATTGATCAGGCGCTGGGCTACGCCCGAACGGTCAAAGATCGATCCCACTAAGACAAACATGGGCAGAGCCAGCAATGGGTATTTTGTCAGCGTCGCGTAGAAATTTTGGGGCACTGCCAGGAGCCCAAAATTTGCGGTGTCAAGATTTGCCATGGCGATGGCGGCGGTTGCACCGAGTCCCAGTGCAATCCCAATCGGCACTCCTGCCAGCATCAGTGCGATGAACAGGATAAAAAGTACGGCCGCGATCATGCGGCATCCTTTTCAGTGACCTGGCCATTTAGGCGTTGGACCTGTTGAAAGCGTTGCAGTGATCGTGTGCAGAGAATCGCGCAGAAAATCGGCAGCCAGATCGAGTACCACCATTTCGGCAGACCAATTGCAGGTGATGTGTCTCCGAACCTGAACTCATCCCAGGCCATCATTGCAGACAACAGGCCGAGGCCAAAGAAAAATAGCGCATTGGCAAGGGCCGAGAATTTTTCAAAATAAGCCCTTCGGCCTGGGTCTGCGGCCTCGAAGAAAAATTCAATTCGGATATGGCTGTCGCGTGTAATCGCAGATGCGCTGCCCGCCAGGCACATCACGAGCATCAGAAAGCTGGAGAGTTCCTCTGTCCATGCGAATGACTGGTCGGTGAAGTAGCGCACAAACACATTGACCAGCGTGATGACGAGCAGCGCTGCAAGTAGCCAGGCCCCAATGGTATCGTCTGCACGGCGGTACCAGGCCATCGGTTTAGCGTTTCCCAAACCCGCCCATTCCCGGAATTCCGCCCATGCCTTTCATGGCACCAACGGCCCGCATCATTTTCGCGAGGCCGCCTTTCTGCATTTTTTTCATCATCTCTTGCATCTGTTCGAACTGATTCAGCAGGCGGTTGACTTCCTGAACCGAGACGCCCGCGCCCGCTGCAATTCGCCGCTTGCGGCTTGCCTTTAAGAGGTCGGGATGCTGCCGCTCTTTGGGCGTCATGGAGTTGATGATGCCCTCCATGCGCGGTATGGATTTTTCGGCTGCGGACAGATCAGTGCCTTTGGCAGCTTGCTGCATCTGGGCCGGCAGCTTATCGACCAACGAGGATAAGCCGCCCATATTGCGCATCTGCCCGATTTGCATTTTGAAGTCATTCAGATCAAAGCGGCCACCTGTCTTAAATTTCTCGGCCATCTTTTCGGCCGCTTTGAGATCAACAGTCTTTTGGGCCTGCTCAACGATGGCCAGAATATCGCCCATCCCCAGAACGCGATTGGCCATCCGTTCGGCATCAAAGGCCTCAAGGCCATCAATCTTTTCTGAGGTGCCGACAAATTTGATTGGGCAGCCCGTCACGGCCCGTACCGATAACACAGCGCCGCCCCGTGAATCGCCATCCATCTTGGTGAGCACGACACCCGTCAGGGGAAGGGCCGCTTTAAATGCAGCCGCAGTGCGCACCGCATCCTGGCCCTGCATCGCATCGACCGTAAAGAGCGTCTCAATCGGCTTGACTGCGCTGTGAAGCTGCGCGATCTCGCGCATCATTTCTTCATCAATGGCAAGCCGTCCCGCGGTATCGATCAGCACTACATCGTGGAGATGCCGTCGGGCATGATCCAGGGCCTGCTGCGCAATCGCTACGGGGCTCGCACCTTCTGGGGTTGGAAAAAATTCAACACCCGCCTGTGCGCTGACCAGCCGAAGCTGATCAATGGCTGCCGGCCGATAGACATCACACGAGACGGTAAGTACCCGTTTTTTCTGCGATTCAGCAAGCCATTTCGCCAGCTTGCCGACGGTTGTAGTTTTACCAGCGCCTTGCAGTCCGGCCATCAGCACGGCCGCAGGCGGCGCCACCGCGAGATTGAGCTGCATTCGGCCAAGGGCCGATGCGTCCTCTCCCGCCATGAGATGAATCAGCTCTCGGTGCACCACGCCCACCATGGCCTGGCCGGGACTCAGACTGGCTTGGACCTCTTGGCCCAATGCCTTTTCTTTGACCTTGGCAATGAAATCTTTGACGACATGCAGGGCCACATCCGCATCAAGCAGGGCAAGCCGGACCTCACGCAGCATGTCCTGCGTGTTGGATTCCGTCAGCCGGGCCTCACCCTTGATGGTT
This sequence comes from uncultured Bordetella sp., assembly GCA_964440375.1. Classification (GTDB taxonomy): domain Bacteria; phylum Pseudomonadota; class Gammaproteobacteria; order Burkholderiales; family Burkholderiaceae_A; genus Lacustribacter. The sequence continues at coordinate 17,852 of CAYTRY010000007.1, forward strand.
TTAACGACCCGCGCGAGCCGTTCAGTCAGATTTTCAAGCATGCTGCGCTACACTGCCTTCGTTATGGATGCTTCATTCTACGGCGCCGTATCGCTGGTGGCGGCCGCAGGCTATGCGGGCCTGGCCTGGGCCCACCGGGCCGGCACTGCAGCAGCGACCATGCCACTGGCCTCGCGCTCAGGCCAGGCCCTGCTGCTGGCCGTCATCGCCGTCCACGGCCTGTCCTTGTTGCCGAATTGGTTTTCACGTGAGGGCCTTTATTTCGGCTTTGCGACCTCGATCTCATGGACCCTCTGGCTTGCGGTGCTGCTGCTGTGGATCGAATCCTGGTTTCAGCGGCTGCCGCCCATTACGCAAGGTGTTTTTATTGTCGCAGCGATTGCCACGGCGTTACCGCTGATTTTTCCCGGCCGGCCACTGACCACCACGCTGGACATCAGCTTTCGTCTGCACATGCTGCTTGCGATGCTGGCCTACAGCACCTTTACGCTGGCGGCGGCCAGCGCCCTGCTGATGCTGGCGATGGAGCGGGCGCTGCACAGCACGCGCCGCATGCGATTTGATTCGGGTGGATGGTGGCAGGGCCTGCCGCCATTAATCGGCCTGGATCAGATGCTGGTGCACATGGTGTTTGCAGGATTTATTCTGGTGACGCTTACCCTGGGCTCCGGCATGGTGGTGGGCGCTGAGCTGGGGCGGGGGCTGCTTCGGTTTGATCATAAAACTGTGTTTACCTTGGCCTCATGGGCCCTGTCGCTGACATTATTGGTGGGCCATAAATGGTGGGGCTGGCGGGGCCGCGTTGCCGCCCGCTGGACACTTGCAGGATTTGCAACGCTATTGATGGCCTATGTGGGCACCCGTTTTGTTTTAGAAGTCGTATTGGATCGCTGAGATGCTGCTCCGTGTTGTGATTATTTCCCTGGCAGTGATTGCAGGCCTATGGCTCTTAAAGCGTGCATTTTCTAAGCGCAGCAGCGCAAAAGATCCGCAGTCTTCTTCGGACTCAGCCGCCCAATCGAAACTCATTCAGTGTGCCCACTGCAGTGCCCGCCTGCCCGCCACGGATGCGGTCTGGAAGGATGGGCAGGCCTATTGCAGCATGACCCATCGGCATCTTGGACCGAAGGGCTAATGGGTGCGCTTGAGTTTGATGCCCAAGGCTGGCTGATTTCGGGTGCGCGCCGATCGGCCTCACCACATTACGATGCGCGGCCAAACGATGCCGAAATCACGCTTGCTGTGATTCACAACATCAGCCTGCCAGCAGGCTGTTTTGAAGGCAGCGCCGTTGAAGACCTCTTTCTTGGCCGGCTGGATTGCAATCGGCATCCGAGTTTTTCAGCGCTCGCGGGCCTGCGGGTATCCGCCCACTTTTTCGTTCGGCGCACGGGCGAGGTCATTCAGTTTGTTGGCCTTCAAGATCGCGCCTGGCATGCTGGCGTTTCTGAATTTCTCGGCCGGCCCGGCTGCAATGATTTTTCAATTGGGCTTGAACTCGAGGGCGCAGACGATACGCCGTACCCTGATCCTCAGATGCATGCGGCAGCCGATGTGCTGGCAGGCGCCTGCAACGTGCTGCCAAATTTGAAGTGGATTGCCGGGCACTGTGATCTCGCGCCGGGTCGTAAGACAGATCCCGGGCCTGCCTTTTCATGGCCAGAGATGCTCAGATTGCTCAATGGGCGTGGGTGTTTACTTACACGGCCCTACCCCTGATTTTTCGGCCCTCGCCGAATGATTCTGGTCTAGAACCCGCGTCAAATCGGCGCCAAGATTTTCTTTTCGCGCTGGGCCTGGCTGGCTGCGTCATGTGCACCGCACACACGGGTTTGCCCTGAGCAAGCCCCTTGCCCCAGGATCCCTTGGACTACTAGAATTAGGTCCTCCGGACAAAAAAAGTACTACATCTAGTGTTTTCAGGGGGAGACGCCACCTCCCACAACGAACCCTCTTTTGCCCATATTTTCAAGCGTTTACAACATTTTTTTTAAAGAATTTTTAGGGAGAGTTTCATGATGCAGTGGGGCGCAGAAGCACAATCACAAAACGCCACAGTTACCTCGGGCCTGGCACCGTCTGGCCCGTCAACGACAGCACCTTCCGTGCTGTCGCCGCAGGCCGTTGCAGCCGACATCAAAGTGATTCGTCGTAATGGCGCAGTCGTCGGCTTTGAGCCCAGCAAGATTCAGATTGCGATGACCAAGGCATTTCTGGCCGTGGGCGGCAATCAGGGGGCCGCATCGGCCCGGGTCCGCGAGATCACCGAGGCCCTGACCCAGTCGGTGGTCATGGCGCTGATGCGCCGGCTGCCTGCTGGCGGCACGATGCACATTGAAGACATTCAGGATCAGGTCGAGCTCGCCCTGATGCGCTCTGGCGAGCATGAAGTCGCCCGGGCCTACGTGCTTTATCGGGAGCGCCGCTCACAGGAGCGGGCCGCCAAGCAGCCCACGACCGCCCCGATTCAATCGTCACTGCATATGCTGGTCGATGGCAATGCTCAGCCGCTCAGCGAGGCCTGGCTGCGCGACATCATTGCCGCTGCCTGCACCGACCTCGGTGAGGCCGTCAGCGTCGATGCCGTGATGCAAGACACCGTCAAAAATCTTTATGACGGTGTGCCGCTTGAAGAGGTTTTTAAATCCGCCATCTTGGCGGCCCGCGCGCTCATTGAAAAGGATCCCGCCTATGCCAAAGTCAGTGCCCGTCTGCTGCTGCACACGATTCGCAAGGAAATGCTGCAGTCGGAGGTTTCGCAGGCCGAGATGGAGCGTCGCTATCCTGACTACTTCCCGCGATTCATCAAGAAGGGCATCGAGATTGGCCTGCTAAACGAAGAGCTCTCGCGCTTTGATCTTCAAAAGCTGGCCCAGGCCATCGATCCGAAACGGGATCTGCAGTTCGATTATCTCGGCCTGCAGACCCTCTATGACCGCTACTTTCTAATTGATCGCAACGATCCTTTCTCTGGCGAGGGCCGTCGTATCGAAATGCCTCAGGCGTTTTTCATGCGGGTGGCAATGGGCCTTGCGATGAATGAATTGAATCGTGAGGCACGTGCGATCGAGTTTTACAACCTGCTGTCGAGCTTTGATTTCATGAGCTCAACGCCCACATTGTTTAATTCGGGCACGACACACTCACAGCTTTCTTCCTGCTATCTCTCGACCGTCGCCGATGATCTGGATGGCATCTACGAAGCGATCAAAGAAAATGCGCTGCTGGCCAAATACGCCGGCGGACTGGGCAATGATTGGACGCCGGTGCGTGCCTTGGGCAGCTACATCAAGGGCACCAATGGCAAGAGCCAGGGTGTGGTGCCGTTTCTGAAGGTGGTCAACGATACCGCCGTGGCCGTCAATCAGGGGGGCAAGCGCAAAGGCGCAGTCTGTACCTACCTAGAGAGCTGGCATTTGGATGTCGAGGAATTTCTCGAGCTCCGTAAGAACACGGGCGACGACCGCCGCCGTACCCACGATATGAACACGGCCAACTGGATTCCTGATCTCTTTATGAAGCGGGTCATGGAAGGCAGCCAGTGGACCCTGTTCTCACCCTCCGACGTGCCGGATCTGCACGACAAGGTGGGCCGCGCATTCGAGCAGGCCTATACCGCCTACGAAGCAAAGGCCGACAGCGGCGAGATTAAACATTTCAAGCGGATTCCGGCCCTTTCGCTCTGGCGCAAGATGCTGACCATGCTGTTTGAGACCGGCCATCCCTGGATCACCTTTAAAGATCCCTGCAATATCCGCAGCCCGCAGCAGCATGTTGGGGTAGTCCACTCCTCGAATCTGTGCACCGAGATCACCCTGAATACCAATGACTCGGAGATCGCCGTCTGTAACCTCGGCTCGGTCAATCTGGTGAACCATCTCAAGCCGGCATCCCGTGGGGGCCTGGAGCTGGATCACGAAAAGCTGCACAGGACAATCCGCACGGCCATGCGCATGCTGGATAACGTGATTGATATCAACTACTACGCTGTAGCCAAGGCCCGCAATTCCAATATCCGCCACCGGCCGGTCGGCCTGGGCATTATGGGATTTCAGGAGGCCCTGCATGCGATGCGCGTGTCCTACGCCAGCCAGGATGCAGTGGACTTTGCCGATCGCTCAATGGAGGCCGTCTGCTACAACGCCTACTGGGCATCAACCGAACTGGCCGAGGAGCGGGGCGCCTACTCATCGTTCCGCGGCTCTCTCTGGGACCAGGGCATTCTGCCGTTGGACACCTTGAAGATTCTGGCCGAGGAGCGCGGCGGCTATGTCGAAGTGGACATGTCCTCCACACTCGATTGGGAAGCGCTGCGTTCGCGGATCAAGGCCCACGGCATGCGCAACTCCAACTGCGTGGCGATTGCGCCCACGGCCACCATCTCCAACATCGTGGGTATCTCCGCCTCCATTGAGCCCACCTACCAGAACCTATATGTGAAATCGAACCTCTCGGGCGAATTCACGGTGGTCAACGAGTATCTGGTCCAGGATTTGAAAAAGCTTGGCCTCTGGGATGAGGTCATGGTGGCGGACCTGAAGTACTTCGATGGCAGCCTGGCCAAGATCGATCGGGTGCCAGCCGAGCTGCGCAGCCTCTATGCCACTGCCTTTGAAGTCGATACGCGCTGGACCGTGGAGTGTGCGGCCCGGCGTCAGAAATGGATCGATCAGGCCCAGTCGCTGAACATCTACATGGCGGGCGCATCCGGCAAAAAGCTTGACGAGACCTACAAGCTTGCCTGGCTGCGCGGACTGAAGACCACGTATTACCTGCGCACGATGGGTGCGACATCGGCTGAGAAGTCGACCATCAGCACCGGACAGCTCAACGCGGTTCCGGTGTCGGGCGGCTTGGAGGCGGCAGCATCGGCAGCTGCAGTTCAATCCGGCACGCAGGAGTCGACGGTCGCAGGAAGTGATGTGAAGTTCTGCTCCATCGACGACCCGGAATGCGAGGCCTGCCAGTAAATCGATTGAAGCAAACCTCGTGGCAAGAATGCGACATCACCGATGTCGCATTCTTGAATTTAAAAATTTTTGAAAAAAATGATTGCAACGTGAAAAATGTTCTTGCATTATTCGCGCTGTGTACAACAACCGAATCTCACGTTGCAGTCATTGATCGAGTCAACGGGCACACCGCCTGATCGTCAAACCCCTCGAAAAGAGGGAATGAAAGCAAAGTGAGAGTCGAAATGCTGAACTGGGAAGATAGTTCCAACACCGTTGCACAGCCCCCCGTAGCGGGATCTGCAGCACTGAATATGGCACCGGCGGTCTCGCCGGCACAGGCCATGCCGCCCCCATCGGTGGCCGCAGGCCTTGCAGCTGCTGGCACGTCGGCGGTTCCGCCGTTCATGTCGCAGGGCAGCCTGAATGCGTCGGCCGCAGCCGATCAGGAGATGCGCCGGGTCCGGGTCGAAGACAAGCGGGTCATCAATGCGGGCACGGATGTCAATCAGCTCGTGCCCTTCAAATACAAGTGGGCCTGGGAGAAGTATCTGGCCGGCTGTGCCAACCATTGGATGCCCCAGGAAATCAATATGTCGCGTGACATCGCGACCTGGAAAGACCCCAATGGCCTGACCGAGGATGAGCGCCGACTGATTCGGCGCAATCTCGGATTCTTTGTGACTGCGGATTCACTAGCGGCCAACAATATTGTGCTGGGCACCTATCGCCATATCACCGCTCCGGAGTGCCGCCAGTACCTGCTGCGCCAGGCCTTCGAAGAGGCCATTCATACCCACGCCTATCAGTACATCGTGGAGTCCCTCGGCCTGGATGAGGGCGAGATCTTTAATGCCTATCACGAGATTCCATCGATTCGGGATAAAGATGAATTCCTGATTCCTTTCATCGATACCCTGACCGACCCTGACTTCAAGACCGGAACCCCCCAGGCTGATCAGCAGCTCTTAAAGTCCCTGATCGTCTTTGCCTGCCTCATGGAGGGCCTGTTCTTTTATGTCGGCTTTGTTCAGATCCTGGCCCTGGGCCGGCAGAACAAGATGACCGGCGCGGCCGAGCAATACCAGTACATCCTGCGGGATGAGTCCATGCACTGTAATTTCGGCATTGACCTGATCAATACCATCAAGCTGGAGAACCCCCACCTCTGGACGCCGGAGTTCCGCGAGGAACTCAAGGTCCTGTTCCAGAAAGCAGTGGAGCTGGAGTACCGCTACGCCGAAGACACCATGCCGCGTGGCGTGCTGGGGCTGAACGCCTCCATGTTCAAGTCCTACCTGCGTTACATCGCAAACCGTCGTTGCCAGCAGATCGGCCTGGAGCCGTTTTTTGGCAACGAAGAGAATCCCTTCCCCTGGATGGCCGAAATGGTCGACCTGAAGAAGGAAAGAAATTTCTTTGAGACCCGTGTGATCGAGTATCAGACGGGTGGCGCGTTGTCCTGGGAGTGAGCCAAAAGGTGAGCCGGGGCCTGCGCCATACAGAATTCATTAGCGTTGGGGGATGGTCCTCTTGCGCGAATGAATGGTTCGGGCCATCCGGTGCGAATCCCCTTTTGTTCAAGCTTGAAGGAGTGTTCCATGGCTGAAGAAGCAAAGAAGAAAGCAAAGAAGAAGCCCGCTGCTAAGCGCAAGACCGCTGCAAAGAAGAAGCCCGCAGCAAAGAAAAAAGCTGCAGCGAAAAAGCCGGCTAAGAAAGCAGCGAAGAAGCGCGTTGCACGCAAGACTGGCGCGAAAAAAGCTGCCAAGAAAGCTGGCGGTAAAAAGCGCAAGGCTGCTAAGAAAGCCGGCGGCAAGAAAAAAGCTGCCAAGAAAGCTGGTGGCAAGAAGCGTGCGGCCAAGAAAGCCGGCGGCAAGAAAAAAGCTGCTAAAAAAGCTGGCGGTAAAAAGCGTAAGGCTGGCAAGAAGCGCGCTAAGAAAGCCGCTGCTGCTCCTGCCGCTGCTGCGACGCTGTCCAGCACCTGGCCTTTCCCCACGGGCAGCCGTCCGTAAGTCTCGACATCAGAGTTATCTGATTTGTGACACTAAAAGTCCCGCCTTGGCGGGACTTTTTTTATGATGCGGCGATGACGATTCTTTGGCTCACGCTGAAAACCCTGGGCAGCCTGTTCGTTGTGGCCTGTGCCCTGAGGGCCTATCTCCAGGTGGTGCGGCTGCACGCGCAGAATCCGCTCTCCCGGCTGACTTTCCAAATGACCGATTGGATTGTGCGGCCAATGCGTCGGCTGCTGCCCGGATTTGGCGGGGTGGATTGGGCGAGCCTTCTGTCGGCCTTGCTGCTATCGGTTGTGCTGGTGGTGATGTTTTACTTTCTGATGTCCTGGGGGCTAATGACTGATGCGGGCCCCTCTCAGAAGCCGGTCAGGCCCTTTGGCTGGCTGGTAGCCCTGGCTGTGCTGTGGACCTTGCAGTGGTGTCTTCAGCTTGGTGTGGTGATTCTGATTGTGGGTGTCCTGATGTCTTGGCTTGCGCCGATGCATCCCCTAAAACCGGTCTTTGATCTGCTGAGTGCTCCGCTTTTGGAGCCATTTCGCAGGCTGATGGGCAGGCGCCGCAACCCCATTGAGCGATCCGGCGCTGGCGGAGGCTTTGACTTATCCCCGATTGCTGCTTTTTTATTGCTTCAGATCGCGGCGGCCGTGGTGGCGGAGCTTGAGATGTCGGTATTGCGGCATTTATTTTGAGACCCGAATCACGCCTGCACCGCTCACGATTCGAACCCGGTCGCCGACTTTCACATCCAGGTCGGCCTCTTGGACAATGACCCGCCGATCGCCATTGTCATACTTGATGGTGATTTCCAGGCCCTCACGCTGATTGGCCTGCTGCTCGATGGCCTGGCCTGCGACCATGCCCCCGATGGCACCGAGTACCGTACCGATATCTGAGCCCTTGCCCTGGCCGACGCTGCTGCCAGCGATGCCGCCTACGACTGCGCCACCGATTGTGCCGATGCCCTTGCTGTCGCGTTGAATCATGACCTTTCTCACTGCTTCGACAGTGGCCATGCGGACGGTCTGCTCGCGCTGGGTTTCACTGGCCTTATAGACTGCTGATGAACTGCTCTGCGTGGCGCAGCCTGACAGCGCCAAGGCTGCAAATGCAGACAGTGTGATCAGGCGCACGCCCGCGCGGCCGAGTGGCGGCAATGTTTTAACAATTGGCTGGAATTTCATGGTGATCAGGCTCCGTTGGGGCGTTCAGGCATGCAGGTGGCCCGCAAGCCGGGCCGCCGTGTCGGGATACAAATTCTGAAGAAAGCGGGCGACCTCGGGCGGCCGCACGGCGTGGTTTTGGCCGCCACGATGAATGACCTTCAGGGCGCCCATTAGATTTCCAAGGCGCACGCTATCGAGCAGTGAGGCGCCACGGGCAAGGCCATAGAGCAGCCCGCCACGAAATGCATCACCGCATCCGGTCGGGTCGGCTGCAGGCAGGCCGAAAAGCTGCTGCACATCAATGCCCTGCACCGGGATGGCGGGCTCGTTACGCTGCATGATCTCCACGCCTTCTGCGCCGCGCGTCACAATCAGGCCGCCGGGAAGCCGGCTGGCAAGCTGTGCAATGGAAGTATTGAGTTTCTCGGCAAGCATGTGGCCCTCATAGTCATTAACGGCGACCCAGGTCGCCTGGCTGACAAATCCTTCGAGATCTTCTCGGCCAAATATGGGCATAGCCTGGCCGGGATCAAAGATGAATCGAATGCTGCGCTCTGAAAACTCACGGGCATGCCGAATCATGGCCTCACGGCCATTGGGCGACACGATGCCCAGGCTGGCCTGCGCATCGCCAAGGCCCACCTCACCCGCACGATTCATCGCGCCCGGATGAAAGGCAGTGATCTGGTTGTCATCAAGGTCCGTTGTGATGAAGGCCTGGGCGCTATAGCAGTCTTCGGCTGAGAGTACACGCGAGGTATCAATGCCAAGCCCCGCGAGCCGTTCGAGATAATCGCCGCCATCGCGTCCGATGGCACCCAGCAGGCCGCACTCTTGGCCCAGGCCGCGCAGTGTGTAGGCAATGTTGGCAGCGCATCCACCGTATTCCTGCCGCATCTGCGGCGCGAGGAAGGCCACATTGAGCATATGCGTCTGCTCGGGAAGGATGTGGTCTTTAAAGCGGCCTTCAAACACCATGATGGTGTCAAAGGCAATGGAGCCGCTGATTTGGACCGTCATGAGGGATTCCTTTGCATTGGGGTCAAGAAGAGGGGTTTCCGATACAGACCCAGCCGTCGCGCTGATCCAAAACGGCAAGGCGGCCAAGGTGTCCGATAAAGGGCTGATAGGCCTCGCAGATCTCCTCGGCCTGTCGATCGAGTATGCCCGAAAGCAAGAGCCTGCCGCCGGGCCGGGTTCGGGCCGACAGCATGGGTGCGAGCACCTTTAGCGGCTGCGACAGGATATTGGCCACTACAACATCGAATGATTCGGACAGGGATTCATCGGCGAGTGCCACCGAGATCGTCACGCCATTAGCGGCTGCATTTTGCTCGGTGGCCTGCACCGCAATCGGATCGATATCGATTGCATGGACATCGCTGGCCCCGAGTTTCGCTGCGGCAATGGCCAGAATGCCTGAGCCGCAGCCGACATCCAGCACACGAAGATTCGGCCGCACCGCAGTGAGCTGCTGCGTGAGCTGCTCCAGACAGAGCTGCGTGGTGGCATGACTTGCGGTTCCAAATGCCATGCCGGGATCCAGGCGAATGACGATCCCCTGCCGCTCAAAGTCCGCGGGCGGCGCATGCCAGTGGGGCCCCACCCAGAGCCGATCTCGAAAGACAAAGGGGCTGAATTGGCGCTGCGTCTCGGCGACCCAGTCCTGATCTTGGATGGCGCGGATCTCGTAAGGCAGCTGAAAAAATCGATCATCCTGCCCGCAGAATTCGGCCCAGAAGGCAGAGGGCGCAGTGCCAATATCGACGAGGACCACAAATCGCGAGGTCGGCCAGGCCTGCACCGCCGTTGGCATCCCGGGCTCACCAAAAATTGGAGTCTCGCCATCACGACTGGCCAGTGCATCTTCCACTGCAACCGATAAGGCGCCGAGCGCAATGAGGCTATCGGAGATCGCATCGGTATCCGATAGGCTCGTCTCGAAAACGATCTCATGCATCACTGCAACGCCAATCCGTGGCCAGGAATTTAACGGTCCCGCTCGCGGGCGGCCAGCATGTGCTCGAGATAGTGAATCGAGGTGCCGCCATCAATGAAATGGGTGTCGCGCATCAGCTCCCGATGCAGCGGGACATTGGTCTGGATACCTTCGACGATGGTCTCGGAGAGGGCAATCTTCATGCGGGCGATTGCCTGGGCCCGGGTATCCCCATACACGATCAGCTTGGCGATCATGGAGTCATAGTGGGGCGGAACAACATAGCCGCTGTAGGCGTGGGAATCGACCCGCACGCCGGGGCCGCCAGGCGCATGCCAGGTCTGAATTTTTCCCGGCGAGGGCGTGAATTTATAAGGATCCTCGGCATTGATGCGGCACTCGATGGCATGGCCTTTGAACACCACATCCTTTTGCTTGAGACGCAGCCGCTGGCCGCTGGCCACGCGGATCTGCTCCTGCACGATATCGATGCCAGTGATCAGCTCGGTTACCGGGTGCTCCACCTGGACGCGGGTATTCATCTCAATGAAATAAAACTCGTTGTCCTCAAAGAGAAACTCAATGGTGCCTGCGCCCCGGTAGCCAATCCGTCGGCAGGCATCGGCACAACGATCACCGATTTTTTCGCGCAGTCGCGCAGTCAGTTTTGGGGCGGGCGCCTCTTCGAGAACTTTCTGGTGACGTCGCTGCATGGAGCAATCGCGCTCACCGAGGTGGACCACGTTGCCGAAGTGGTCCGCGAGAATCTGGATCTCAATATGCCGAGGATTCTCAAGGAACTTTTCCATGTAGACCTCGGGATTGTTAAAGGCCGCCGCCGCCTCAGCCCGGGTGGTCTGCACGGCATTAATAAGCGCTGCCTCGGTATGCACGACCCGCATGCCGCGGCCACCGCCACCGCCGGCCGCCTTGATGATGACCGGATAGCCCACGCTGCGGGCGATCTTGACGATTTCTTTTGGGTCTTCTGGCAGGGCGCCTTCTGATCCCGGCACGCAGGGCACACCCGCAGCGATCATGGCCCGCTTTGCGGCCACCTTATCGCCCATCATGCGGATCACATCGGCAGTGGGTCCGATAAATTTAAATCCGCTGCGCTCGACGCGTTCAGCGAAGTCGGCGTTCTCGGATAAAAACCCATAACCAGGATGGATGGCCTCGGCGTCTGTGACCTCGGCGGCGGCGATAATCGCCGGCACATTGAGATAGCTCTGCCGCGAAGGCGGCGGCCCAATACAGACGGATTCATCGGCAAGCTTGACGTATTTCGCATCGGTGTCGGCCTCAGAGTGCACGACCACGGTCTTGATGCCGAGCTCACGGCAGGCCCGCTGAATGCGCAGGGCAATTTCGCCACGATTGGCAATCAGTACTTTTTCAAACAACGCGGCCATGGATCGGGGGGCGCTTGTCGGCTAGGCCAGGACGAAAAGCGGCTGGCCAAATTCAACCGGCTGGCCGTTTTCGACAAGAATTTCCTTCACAACGCCGGAGCAGTCTGCGGGAATTTCATTCATCAGTTTCATGGCCTCAATCACACAGAGGGTCTGGCCCTCGGCCACGCTGCTGCCCACCGAAACGAAGGGATCGGCCCCTGGGGCGGAGGACCGATAGAAGGTCCCCACCATTGGAGACTTCACAACTTTTCCTTCTGGCTCTGCCGGTCCGCCTGTGGCCAGTCCCGATGCGGCGGGGACCTCAGCCGGGCCGGGTGCTGCTGGTGCGGCCACGGCTGCAGGTGCTGCTGCAATGACATGGCTTACAGCAGGTGCCAATGGCGCAGAGGAGGATTTAACGATTCTGACTTTGTCATCGCCTTCGGTAATTTCGAGCTCCGAGATGCCGGACTCGGCGACGAGATCAATCAGGGTCTTGAGTTTTCTCAGGTCCATCGAGGTGCGCTCCTTGGATTTCTGACGGTCTTCAGCCACGGTGTTGGGCTAGCCTCTGCGCGGCGAATTCAATGGCGGCCAAATAGCCCTGCGGCCCAAGGCCGCAGATCACCGCCTCTGCGAGGTCGGAAAAATAAGAGTGATGACGAAAGGGTTCGCGCCGGTGCACGTTTGATAGGTGCACCTCAACAAACGGTATTGCGACTGAGGCCATCGCGTCGCGCAAGGCAACGCTGGTATGGGTGAATCCGGCGGGGTTGATCACCATGAATTTCACTGAGGCGGATGTGGCATGGTGGATGCGCTCAATGAGCGCCCCCTCGTGGTTGGACTGAAAGCAATCGATGCCCACTTCCAGGTCCTTGGCCCGGCCGGCGACCATCTGATTGATTTGCTCGAGGGTCGTAGCGCCATAGATTTCTGGCTCTCGGGCACCCAATCGATTCAAATTTGGGCCATGTAGCACCCAAATTAGCGGAGATAACGACATTTGACCGCTCCAGCGGAATTCACTGGAACCTATTCTAGCGCACTTCGGCGATCCAGTTTCTGAGCTCTTCTTCTTTTATTCTGCCGAGTTTTTGCTTTAAAACCCTGCCATTTGCATCGATTAGCACTGTATATGGCAGGGCTTCGATCGAATTCCCGAGTCGTTTGGCCAGCTCACTGCCTGATCCGCCGGTCACCAGAAGGGGATAACTAAAACTACGGGTTTTTAGGAATTCCCGGACATTAGATGGTGAATCGATGGCTAATCCAAGCACTTTAACGTCTTTTGGCGACATTTCTTCGTGAATTCTGGACAGCTCCGGCATCTCCTCGACGCAGGGCGGGCACCAGGTCGCCCAGAAGTTCACCACCGTCAGCCGGCCTCGGACATCCTGAAGGCTGATGGCTTCTCCCTTGGGGTTTGGAAAAGAGAGCTCAAATACCCAGTCGGCAGCCGGCACCTTGGATGGACTGAGCCGCAGCATGCCCACAGCGATTCCTGCAATCAGCAGGATCAGGCCGACAGCGGCCAGCAGACTCCACTTTGATTTTTTGCTCAGGCTCATGGCGCCTCTTGGACTGGGTTATCGCGCAGCAGTTTCTCAACCGATTTGATGTCCAGCCGAATGTGTTTTCGTTTGGCTTCAATCCGCGGGCTGCTGCGCTGCTCGCTCTCGGGATAGACCGCGATGGTCGCCAGCTCCCCCTGCCACTGGATCGCCAGGGCCTCGATGGCATCGCCGCCGGGCCGCTGCGGTGCAAGGCTGTCGGCTTCACTGTCAAAGCCCTGATTCATCAGAAAGATGCCCAGCTCTTTGGCGCTTGGCGCAAAACAATGCAGATGGATATCGCTGTGTTCACTGGCGGTCCCATTGGCCACGGCCCCGGTCAGCATCGGAGAAAAGTCCGCCAAGAGCTGCATTAAGGCCAGCGCCTTTTCGCGCAGCGCCTGCAGCCGCAGCGGCTGGGAATCGGATTGGAAAATTTTCTGATACTGACGGACGGCCTCCTCGATTTCTTCATTGGAAGGCAGGATCTCGCGCTGTAAACGGTGATGTTTTTTGCCGGCAATGCGCTCGATTGCTTTACGTTTTGCGTTGGCATAGTCCAGGCCCTCCTCGGCGATGAGGCTGGCGGCCGCTGCCGCGATTTCAGCCCGCAGCGTGCTGCCTGTCGAAAAGAGGTCACCTGTGTTTTCAAAAATCATGGTCGGCATTATGCCCATCGCTACAATGCCGGCCATGCATCTACATGTGATCGGGATCTGCGGCACCTTTATGGGGGGCTTGGCCCAGCTGGCCCGGTCCTGCGGCTTTCGGGTGACGGGATGTGATGCCAATGTCTATCCCCCGATGAGTACACAGCTGGCCCAGGCAGGCATTGAAGTGATCCAGGGCTTTGAGGCCGATCAGCTGGGGCTTGCTGCCGATGTCTGGGTGGTCGGTAATGTGGCCCGCCGCGGCATGCCGTTAATTGAGGCCTTGCTCAATCGCAACGCCCCGATGATTTCGGGTCCGCAATGGCTCGGCCAGGTGTTATTGCCGCGGCATCGGGTACTCGCGGTCTCTGGCACTCATGGCAAGACGACCACCAGCGCGCTGCTTGCCTGGATTCTGGAAGCGTCCGGCCACCGGCCATCGTTTTTGATTGGGGGTGTGCCGGAAAACTTTGGAGTCTCAGCGCGGCTAAGCCCGTCGCTCACAGTGCCACTGGCCGCAGCAGACGTTGACGGTGATCGCACTGTGCCGTTTGTGATTGAGGCCGATGAATATGACACGGCCTTTTTCGATAAGCGGTCAAAGTTTCTGCATTACCGGGCCGAGATCGCCGTTTTGAATAATCTGGAATTTGATCACGCGGATATTTTTCCCGATCTCGCCGCAATTGAGACCCAGTTTCACCATTGGATCCGAACGCTTCCAGCAGCGGGCCGGCTGATCGTGAATGGCCGTGAGCCCGCATTGGCCCGGGTGATCGATCGCGGCGCCTGGACACCCATCGAATTTTTTCAGCATCCTGAACACTGGTCGATTGGCCCTGTTCAGGGCGGCCAGGATCAAGAGGTCTTTGAGGTTTTTTGGAAGGGTGCGCTGCAGGGCCGGGTCGCTTCACCCTTACTCGGTGCGCACAATCGCAGCAATATTCTGGCCGCAGTGGCCGCAGCCCACGCCTATGGCGTAGCGGCTGATCAGGCCTGTGCCGCGATTTCTGGCTTTCGCGGCGTAAAGCGTCGGATGCAGCTGCGCGGCGAGGTCCGCGGCATTCAGGTGCTGGATGATTTTGCCCACCATCCCACCGCAATCGCCACAACGCTAGATGGATTGCGCGCACAAATGCAGCGTCTTCAGGCTTCGGGCCGCCTGATTGCTGTATTGGAGCCGCGTTCAAACACCATGAAGCTGGGCGTGATGTCATCGCGGCTTGCATCTAGCCTTGAATCGGCCGATGTCGTGTTTGGATATTCGGGCGGCCTGGATTGGGATTTAACTGCGGCCCTCGATCCGCTTGGCCCCAAAGCCCAGGCCCATGCTGATCTGCAGACGTTGGTCGCGGCAGTTGCGCAGGCGGCAAGGCCGGGCGATCGGATCGTTGTGATGAGTAACGGCGGCTTTGGCGGCATTCACGAGCGCCTGCTCGCTGCGTTGGCTTAAGCCGAGGACAGGCGGGTTTTTGGCCATGTTTGTACTGTTTGAAGAAGACGGCGCCTTTAAAGTCGGCACACTCTTTTCCGAGAGTGATGCAAGTCTTCAGGTAGAGATGGCCTCGGGCAAGCGGTCCAAGATCAAACGCACTGCTGTGCTGCTGATGTTTGAGCAGCCGGGCCGTGATGCGCTGATGCCCGCTGCCCAAGAGATCGCCCAGGGCCTGGATCCCCAGTTTCTCTGGGAGTGCGCCCCGCAAGATGAATTCAGCTTTACCGACTTTGCCCGTGAGGTCTTTTCAAATACGCCGCGCAGTGATGAGTCGGCGGGCCTGCTCATGGTGCTGCATCAGTCGCCAATGTATTTTTATCGCAAGGGCCGCGGCCGCTATCGGGCGGCGCCGGAGGACGCATTGAAGGCCGCCCTGGCCGGAGCGGAGCGTAAACGTCAGGCGGCACTCGAGCAGCAACGGCTGCACGAGGCCATCGTCGCTGGTGAGATGCCCACTGAAATCAAAGAGCGGGCGCTGATGCTCTTGGTGCGGCCTGATAAGCAGTCGGTGGCGTTTAAGGCCTTAGAGTCCGCAGCCCAGGCCTTACAGATGGCACCGGCGCGGCTGCTGCTCTCGCGTGGCGCATTACCAAGCGCTTACAGCCTGCATCGGGCCCGCTTTCTGCAGCAGTGTTTTCCTGCGGGCACCGCCATTGATGTTCCCGCTGATGAAATCGATTTGATGGTGCGACAGTCCGAGCGGCTCTCATTGCCGCAGGCGCCGAGCCCAGCCTATTCGATTGATGATGCGACCACCACTGAGATCGACGACGCCTTTTCGCTGCAGGAGTTGGCCGAGGGCGGCTGGCGGGTTGGCATACATATCGCTGCGCCAGCAGCAGCCATTGGACCCGAGAGTGCGCTGGGCCAGTCGGCCCGCGAGCGGGCCTCGACGGTGTATTTCCCAGGCGAGAAAATCACCATGCTGCCCGAGGCAGTGATTGCGGCGTATTCGCTAGATGAAGGACGGGCCCGGCCGGCACTCTCCCTGTATGTGGACTTCAACTCAGAAGGCGAACGAGTCGCGAGCCAGTCGCGCCTTGAGCGTGTGCAGATTCAACAAAACATTCGGCTCGGTGACTGGGAGCGGGCCCTTGAATTTCCTGACGAGCAGATTGCATCAGCAGACTTGCCGTGGGCGGGCCTAAAGCCATTGCTGATGCTGGCAAGGCGCCTGCGTCAGGCCAGAGAGCGGGTGCGCGGCCGGCCGGAGGCAGCGGGCCGGCCCGACTTTAATTTTTATGTGCAATGGAATGCCGCTAATCCACAGGCCTTGTTGGTCGGTGACGGCCAGCCGCAAATCATTGAGCGGCGTCGTGGCTCCGCAGTGGATGTACTGGTCTCGGAGTTCATGATTCTGGCCAACACCACCTGGGGCGATGCACTCGCACTGGCCCGACTGCCTGCGGTCTATCGGGTCCAGACGCTGGGCCGTGTGCGAATGCAAACGCAGCCGGGTCCACATCAGGGACTGGGTGTTCAGAACTATGCCTGGTCGACCTCGCCGCTCAGACGCTTCAGTGATTTGCTGAATCAGTGGCAGATGCTGGCGGTGTTGGGCCACCGTCAGCCGGTCTATCGTGGCAACGAGGCCGATTTATTTTCGAGCGTGACCCAGTTCGATGAGGCCTATAACCACTACGCTGATTTTCAGCAGACCATGGAGTTCTATTGGGCCCAGCGTTGGCTGGCCATGGCGCACGGACTTGAAAATCATGAGTCATGGACGACAACTGGCGCAGGCATCCCACTGCGCGAGCCAGCGATCGCATTGCGGGGAGGCGGATTTCGGCTGCGTCGGGCACCACTGATTTGCCGCTGCGCCGATGCGCCTGAATTAACGCCGGGCGTGGAAGTCGAGTTGGATATTCTCGCCGCAGATGCATTAGAGCTCAGCCTTCAGGCAAGATTCGTGCAGGTGTTGTCGATGCAGCCGGAGACCGAGGAGGATTCGATCATGTTGCCCAGACACTATGCCGTGCTGGGAAGTCCAATTGCGCACAGCAAGTCTCCGGTGATTCATGCCATGTTCGCGCAGCAGACGGGTGAGGATCTGGAATATCAGGCGATTCAAGTGGCGCCTGCCGAACTTGCTGCTGAGATTGAACGCCTCATTGCCAACGGCTGGGGCGGCGTGAATCTCACAGTGCCGCTTAAGGAGCATGCCTTCGGGCTGGCCCGAGCCGCCGACTGGGAAATCTCTGCGCGGGCCTTATCGGCGTGCGCCGTGAATACCTTGCGATTTGATGGCCATCAGGTTTTCGCAGACAACACGGATGGCATTGGCTTGGTCAGAGATTTGGAGCGTCTGCTGGGCGCAGCGGGCGCCTTGCAGGATGCGAGTGTTGTCGTGATTGGCGCAGGTGGCGCGGCCCAGGGCATTGTGGGCCCGCTTCGTGAGTCGGGGATTCGAAGCCTGCTGCTGGTGAATCGCAATCTGCAAAAGGCCCAGGAGGTCGCGGCCCGATGGCAGAGCCTGGATGCGACTGCAGCCGATTGGCTATCGGTGGCGCCACTGGAGTTACTGGCTGAGCCGTGGACTGCGGCCGGGCCTGAGCTGGTGATCAACGCGACTTCAGCAAGCCTGGCCGAGCAGCAGCTTGTCATTCATCCCAGCGTGTTGTCTCGAGCGCGGGCTGCGGTGGACATGATGTATGGGCCAGCGCCCACCGTATTCATGCAGCAGGCCCAGCAGGCCGGTGCCGCCCGGGTCGCCGATGGCCTGGGCATGTTGGTGGAGCAGGCGGCCGAGGCATTTTTCCTGTGGCGGGGTGTTCGGCCGGAAACAGCTTCGGTATTGGCCGAATTGCGTTTACAGTTAGCGCCACCCTCTTAGCCGACGCCACCGAACTGCAGACTGCTTTGCGGTGGCCGGTTCCAGGCCTATGACCGAGACAATCGATCACTCCTCTTCTATTCGCGACCCTGAGGCCGCGCAGCTGGCCTTGGCCGAGGTCCAGGAGATCCTCGCGCGTCAGCGTCTCGAGAGTGATCTTGTCCATCGTGAGCAGCATCCAATTGCCGCAGACCGCCAATCTCTGGTTGAACAACTCTTGCTGAAACAGCATCAGGCCGCATTGCAGTCGCGGCTTGATCGGCTGCACCCGGCAGACATTGCGTACATCTTGGAGGCCCTGCCGCGCGAAGAGCGGCTGATCATCTGGGAGCTGGTGCGGGCCGAGCGCGACGGAGAAATTCTTGTCGAGGTCTCGGATGCGGTCCGCGAGACCCTGATCGCGTCGATGGACCGCGAGGAGCTGGTTGCTGCTGCCGAAACACTGGAGCCTGATGATCTCGCTGCACTGGCCCCCGACCTTCCGGAAGAGGTGGTTGAGGAAGTGAGCGAGGGCCTCTCGATTGAAGAGCGCGAGCAGCTTCGGGCCGCGATGTCGTATCCCGAGGGCAGCGTTGGCGCACGCATGGATTTTGAGATGGTCACGATTCGCGATGACGTGAGTCTTGAGGTCGTGCTGCGTTATCTGCGGCGCTTTGATGAGCTGCCCAGCAATACGGATCAGGTGTTTGTGGTGGATCGCGAGGATCGGCTGCAGGGCAGCCTGCCGATTGGCCGGCTTCTGGTCCATGAGCCGGAGACCCTGGTCCGCGAGCTGATGATGGCCGATGTCATGCGGCTTGAGCCGCTGGATGAAGCGGGTGATGCGGCGCTCGCATTTGAGCGTTACGACCTGGTCTCAGCGCCGGTGGTGGATCCACAGGGCAGGATCATTGGCCGGCTGACGGTCGATGAAGTGGTGGATGTGATTCGTGAAGAAAGTGAACAGGATGTGCTGGCCCAGGCCGGCCTGCGCGAAGAGGAAGATCTTTTTGCATCGGTATGGGCGTCTGCAAAAAACCGCTGGCTTTGGCTGGCGTTGAATCTGTGTACTGCGTTTTTTGCCTCGCGCGTGATCGGCGCATTTGAAGGCACCATTGAGCGGGTGGTGGCGCTGGCCGCCCTGATGCCGATTGTGGCGGGTATTGCAGGCAACTCTGGCAATCAGACCATGACCCTGTTTATTCGCTCCATCGCCTTGGGCCAGGTCAATGCGAAAAATGCCCCGCGTCTATTTGCCAAAGAGCTCTCGATCGCAATGCTCAATGGCCTGGTCTGGGGATCGATTGCAGGCCTATTTGCCTGGTGGCTCTATAGCGATACGGATCAGGGAGTGGTTCTTGGGCTCACCATGATGCTGGCCATGCTGCTGAATTTATTGATCGGCGCCCTGATTGGCCTATTGGTGCCCTATGTGCTGGATCGGATTGGCCGGGATCCGGCGCTTGGCTCATCCGTGCTGCTGACCTTTAGCACGGACTCGATGGGTTTCTTTATTTTCCTGGGGCTGGCGACGCTGTTTTTTGCTTAGCGTGCCCAGTTTTCAATTTTTAGATCAGGAATTCGTCTGAATTCTTGCTCGTTGTTGGTCACGAGCGTGGCATTTAGTGTGATGGCCTGGCTGGCGATCAGCTGATCCATGGGGCCTACTCCTGCCCCCTTGATGTTGAGGGCATGCCGGATTTTTCCGTAAGTCCAGGCGGATCGGTAATCGAAATCCAGAATCTGGAACGGCATCAGGAACTGCTCCAGGGCACTCCGATTTTTCTTGGACTGGGACTTTTCGATACCAAAGACCAACTCGGCAACTGTGATGCTCGACAGCGCAATCTCCTCGACAGCGTGCTGGCTGAGCCGATTCAATACAGTCTCTGGATTTTTGTTGATCAGGTAGATGCAGATGTTGGTATCTAAAATTTTCATTTGACCAACTCTGGGCGCATCTGTTGTGCGGGCTGATCACGCTCAAGCTCAAGCCCCGGTTCAAACTGAGTTAACGCCTGTCGCACCAGCGCCCAAGCGTCATCTTTGGGGATGAGGAGAACGCCCTGCTTGGTTTTCTTAATAAAAACCTCTTGACCCGAAAATCGATAGGCCTTCGGAAGTCTCACCGCCTGGCTTCGGCCAGTCTGAAAAATTTTTGCCGTGTCCATGAGGAGTGTTTTAACTTGGTATATATCAACGGTATGTATCATAAGGGGCCCTGTCTGGGAAGACAAGAGTTTTAATATTTGCCTCTCCCCGGACAATCGGACTTTAGCTCTAGGTTTTTTACGGGGGGCTTATTGACCTACTGGAACAGAATTTATGACCGATCTTCTTCTAATCCTGACACTGCTCGCCGTGATGGTCGTCGGTGCGCTGGCCGTGATGCTGCTGCGCCGCTCGGGTGCCAGCAGCGATGATCCGCGCCTGCTCGAGCTGGTGGGCCGCGTGGAGTCATTGGGCAAAGAGGTCAACGCCCTAAAAGAAGTGGCCAATGCCGTATCAGGTATTCAGGAAAAACGGCTGGAGTCGTTGGCAACCCAAATTCAGCTGACGTTGGACTCTGTGAAAAAAGATATGGGTGAGCGGCTGACCCAGATGGGCCAGACGGCCGAGCAAAGCGCGGAGCGGGTCCGTAATGTCTTAAATGAGCAGCTTGCCTCGATCCAGAAAGACAACGCTGAGAAACTCGAGCAGATGCGCAAGACGGTGGATGAAAAACTCCACGCCACTTTAGAAGAACGTCTGGGTCAATCATTTAAGCTGGTTTCAGAGCGGCTTGAACTCGTGCAGCGTGGCCTGGGGGAGATGCAGAGCCTGGCCTCTGGGGTGGGCGACTTAAAACGCGTGCTCACCAATGTGAAGACCCGCGGCACCTGGGGCGAATTCCAGCTTGAGGCACTGATTGAACAGATCTTCACCCGGGATCAGTATGAGAAAAATATGGCAACCCGGCCGGGTGCAGCCGAGCGTGTGGAGATTGCTATTCGTCTGCCTGGCCGCGCAGATGATCAGCCGGTCTGGCTGCCCATCGATGCGAAGTTTCCGATCGAGGACTATCAGCGGCTCTTAGATGCCCACGATCAGTCGGATAACGCCATGGTCGAGGAGGCCGCAAAGGCGCTGGAAGTACGTATCCGAGGCGAGGCCAAAAAGATCAAGGAAAAATATATCGAGCCGCCGCATACAACCGACTTTGCAGTGATGTACCTGCCCACCGAGGGCCTATACGCCGAGGTGCTGCGGCGTACCGGCTTGGCCGAGAGCCTACAGCGCGATTACCGAGTGGTGGTGACCGGCCCCACCAATACGGCCGCTATGCTCAACAGCCTGCAGATGGGATTTCGCACCTTGGCTATCGAGAAGCGCTCATCTGAGGTCTGGGCACTGCTGGGCGGCGTGAAGACCGAATTCGAAAAGTTTGGCGGCGTCATCGCTGAGACTGAAAAGAAACTGCAGGAGGCCGCCAATAAATTCCAGACCGTCGGCGTGCGGACCCGTGCCATTCAGCGCAGGCTGCAGGATGTGCAGGCATTGCCAGTGGCCGATGCTGGCCCGCAGTCGTTTCTTGAATCGGGCCCCGAGGAAAACGAGGCCCCCTGATCAGGCAGTGCGCCGCATGAGTCGATGGGCGATGCCTGCATCATCAAATTCCGGTCCCTCGGCAACAAAGCCATAGCGCTCATAAAATCCGATTGCATGCATCTGGGCGTTTAGATAGGTCTCATGCTGGCCACGACGATCTGCTTCGGCAACAAGGCCTGCGAGTAGATTGCCGCCCAGGCCTTGGCCCCGATAAGACGCAAGCACCGCCATTCGGCCAATGCGCCCGTCGGTAGATAGCCGACCGGTGGCCACCGCCTGGCCATCGACTTCGATCAGCGCATGAATGCAATTGGCATCCCGGCCATCAAGTTCTAAAGCCTCGGGCACCTGCTGCTCCTGAACAAAGACCATGAATCGAATCGGTGTTGCCCGTGCTCCGAGTTCAGCCCAGCTGCCCAGCAGCAGCCGTTGATTTAAAGCCATGCTGCCCCCCTGACTCCCGAGGCATCGCCATGCTGCGCTGGCAGCAGCCGCGTGCGGACTGCCGTATCTGAAAATATCCACTGGCCCCAGCGGCTCGGCACTTCAGCGTAGATCTGGCCGATTTTGGAGAGCCCACCACCCACCACAATGATTTCAGGATCAACGATATTGATGATCATGGCCAGTGCGCGGGCGAGCTGGTCATGAAAACGGCCCATCACGGAGATCGCAGCCACATCGCCGGCCGCGCTGCGAAGCACGATTTCTTCGACACATGTCACCGCGGGGCCGCTGCCCGACTGGGCGGCTGCATGAAAGGCTTTCACCAGGGCAGGCCCGCTGAGAAAGGTCTCCACACATCCCTTGCGGCCACACCAGCATGCTGGCGCATTCAATTCCTGTGATGTCATCCACGGAAGTGGCACATGGCCCCATTCACCCGCAAGCCGGTTTGCGCCGCCTGCGAGTGCGCCATTGACGACATGGGCCCCGCCAACGCCGGTGCCGAGAATAATGGCAAAGACGGACTCGGCCCCCTGTGCAGCGCCGTCGGTGAATTCCGAGAGCGCCAGACAGTTGGCATCGTTGGCGATGCGAATCGGCTGGCCGAGTCGCGCTTCGAGATCCTGCTGAAGGCGCTGCCCATTGAGCCAGGTTGAGTTGGCATTGCGCACGCGGCCATCGTGGGGCGAAAGCGACCCCGGGATGCCAATTCCGACGGCACACTGATTGGCCGCTGGAACATCATGCCGGGCCTCTGCAATTAAGCCGATTAAGGCCGACAGCGTGGCTGGATAGTGATGCTGAGGTGATGCGATACGCTTTTTCCATCGTATCGCGCCCGCTGAATCGAGAATTGCTGCCTCAATTTTGGTGCCGCCCAGATCAATTCCAAGTCGCAGCGTGGCGTCATCCATCGCGGTGATTGCAGCAGTTGACTTCAGCCGGTTTCGCCCAGCCAGTCGCGCAGAATCTCTTGGGCATGTTCATTGCGCATGGGTGGTGTAATGCGGTATTGGATGGGTGTTTCTGAGAATCGAATCGGATTGGCAAGTACATTGACAACGCCGTCTGCGGCCTTCGCATGCGGCATGGTCACGACCATTTCGCGATGCTTGACCTGCGGATCTTCAAAGACCTGCGATAGCGTGTTCACCGGACCACAGGGAACGCCCACAGCGCCGAGGGCTGCAATCCAATGATGTCGGCCCTCGGTGCGCAGGGCGGCCTCCAGGGCTGCAACAACCTGCTGCCGGTGCTGGACCCGGCCTGCATTGGTGGCGTAATTGGGATTACTGGCAATCTCCGGCCGGCCGATGGTCTCGCAGAGTTTTCGAAATTGGCTGTCGTTACCTACTGCAACAATGATGGGATCGTCAGCGGTGGGAAAGACTTGATAGGGCACGATATTGGGGTGGCCATTGCCCCAGCGTTGAGGATCTTTTTGAGTCGTAAAAAAATTGGTTGCGGTATTGATCAGTAAAGCAACCTGTGTATCCAGAAGTGAAATATCAATGTACTGGCCTTGGCCTGTCTGATCCCGATGCCGTAAGGCAGCGAGAATGCCAACGCTGGCATACATGCCGGCCATGACGTCGGCCAAGGCAACGCCGATTCTCATCGGCTCACCATCGGGTGTTCCGGTAAGGCTCATGATGCCGCCCATGCCCTGAATCAGAAAATCGTATCCTGCGCGGCTGGCATAGGGACCTGTCTGGCCGAATCCGGTGATCGAGCAGTAAATTAATCGCGGAAATTTATCTTTGAGCTGCGCATACGACAGGCCGTAGGCGGCGAGTCCCCCAACCTTATAGTTTTCAATCAGTACGTCTGCATTGGCCAGCAGCCGTAGCACCAGGGCCTGGCCTTCTGCGCTTGCCAAATCAATCTCAATCGATCGTTTATTGCGATTGGCGCACAGATAGTAGGCACTCTCCGAGGTGGGCTGGCCATCTTTGCCCGGTACGAATGGCGGGCCCCAGGTTCGGGTGTCATCTCCTTCTGCAGGTTTTTCAACTTTCACAACATCAGCGCCCAGATCTCCGAGCAGCTGTGTTGCAGAGGGCCCGGCAAGAATACGGGTCAGGTCGAGGACCCGCACGCCTTGCAGTGACATCGGCATCATGATTTAGCGACGACGATAGGAGCCACTCTTGCCGCCATGTTTCTCCATGAGCTGAATGCCGGTCATGGTCATGCCGCGATCAACGGCCTTGCACATATCGTAAATTGTGAGCAGTCCAACCTGCACCGCGGTCAGGGCTTCCATTTCCACGCCGGTCTTGCCGGTGACCTCGACAGTTGCAGTGCAGGCGATCGCCGCCCGCGACGGTGGCTCTGCTGAAGTGTCGTGACTCGCCAGATCGATGAGTTCGAAGTCCACCGCAACCCGCGACAGCATCAGAGGATGGCACAGCGGAATCAGCTCGGAAGTTTTCTTTGCGGCCTGTATTGCAGCGATTCTTGCGATCCCGATGACATCACCTTTTTTGGCATCGCCCTCCCGAATCAGTCGCAGGGTCTCGGGCTGCATCAGGATTTGGCCGCTGGCAATGGCGATCCGCCGGGTGTCGGCCTTGTCGGCCACATCCACCATATGGGCCTGGCCTGCGGAATCAAAGTGAGTGAACTGGGTCATAAACCCTATGATAGAGCGTATGAGTATCCTGGCAGCCCCCTGGTCGCGGCGTCTTATGACATCGGCGCTTGCCCTGAGTCTTGCGCTCAGCCAGCCGCCCGGGCTGCATGCGCAGGACCGCTCCCGAGGCGTGGACCATTTGCCCGCCCTCGGCGAGGCGGCGGTCGATGAGCTGAGTCCTGCGGCGGAGCAGCGGCTGGGCGATCAGATTTTTCAAGAACTGCTGCGTGTGGGTGTTGTCCATGATGATCCGGAGGCCACCGATGTCATGGCCCGTCAATCTCAGCGGCTTTTGGCAGCCTCGCGGCAGCTGGGCCACAGCAGCGAGGATCGGCCCTTTCGTTTTTTTCTAGTGAAAGATGCCACGATCAATGCCTTTGCGATGCCGGGTGGTTACATCGGCATCCATACCGGTCTGATTACTGCATCGGATCGTGAGGCCGAGGTCATGTCGGTGGTGGCCCACGAGATTGGCCATGTGACACAGCGGCATATCGCCCGAATGTTTGGCCAGCAGCGGCAGGGCTCAGCGGTGATGATTGCGGCCGCCGTCTTGGCGGCACTGGCCGCCCGCTCAAGCCCGGATGCCGCGATGGGCATGCTGTCGCTCGGGCAGACCGTCGCCCTGCGTGAGCAGCTCGCGTTTTCGCGTGATGCTGAGCGCGAAGCGGATCGTGTGGGATTGCAGATTCTTGCCGAGTCAGGATTTGATCCGCGTGCAATGTCGTCGATGTTTGAGCGGCTGGGCCAGGCCGGCCGGCTTTACGACAACAACGCGCCGACCTATTTGCGCACCCACCCGCTGACGACTGACCGGATCGCCGATATTCAGTCTCGACTTCAAAATGAGCCGGGCCTTGGCCGACTGGCAGGCAGTGACAATAGCCTTGAATTTGATTGGCTTCGGGCCAAGCTTGCCGCGCTTGCCGATAGCCGCGTGGATGGCCTGCGTAACGCCCGTAGCCGATTGGTGCTGCAGCTGAAGGACCCGAAGTTTTCCTCTGCCCAGCTGCAATCGGCGACCCATTTCGGCCTGTCATGGGTGAGCCTGCAGCAGCGGGATTTCACCGCTGCCTCGGACCACCGCGCGCAAGCCCAGGCCAGGATTCGTGGCCACCGTTCTGAGCCGCTGGCACAGCCCTTACTGGACCATCTTCAGCTGCAGATTCTTTTGGCAGCCACGGAGACCGCTGAACAGAAAAAAGAGTTAGATCAGCTGGCCGGCGAGATGGCAGCCCGCCATCCCCGATCGCGGGCAGTAATGCGTCTGGCAGTTCTTGCACGACTGACTGCAGGCATAAGTGGCGATGAGAGTGCGGCGCTTGCCCGCAACGCTGCACAGCAGTGGCCCAATGATCCGCAGGTCTGGGCGCTATTGGCCCGTGCTGAGAGTGCCCGCGGAAGAAAAACAGCCCAGCATGCCGCGCTTGCTGAGCAATATGCACTGGCCGGGGCTACCGCTGCGGCAATTGAACAGCTCACGCTTGCGCGGACGGCGGCCGATGCGGATTTTGTGACACTGTCTCGAATCGATTCACGCCTGACATCGCTGCGGGCGGCATTGCGGCGCGATCAGATTGAGCGGCAGCAGTCGGGCGGCCGAAACTAAATTCGTGTGATCACCTGCTCGGGCATGAGTTCGCGCAGGCAGGCCGTTGTGCCCAAGGGGCAGTCGCGCTGAAAGCAGGGGCTGCAGGACAGGCCGAGGTGCAGGATCTCCGCCCGATCGGAGTGGGGTGGCGTGTGCATGGGGTCGGTAGAGCCAAAAAGCGCGATGACAGGCGTATCTAAGGCGGCGGCGGCATGCATCAATCCCGAGTCATTGCTGATGACACGATTCGCGATCGCAATCCACCCAAAAGCATCCAGGAGTGTCGTCTGCCCAGCAAGGCTAGAAATTCGTTTGCCGTCAGCAGCCCCTTCGGCAATCGGCCCACTGCCTGCGGTGGCTATGGACTGCATCATGACAAGTGCCTGCTGGCGAACCGCGTCACAGAGCGCCTGCTCTTTTGGACTGCCCAGCACGACGACTTGGTGTTGCGGGCTTCGCGATAACCAATGGGCCGCCGTCTGCGCGAAATATTCCGCTGGCCATTGCTTTGCGGGTCCGTATTCGGCACCGGGGCAGAGGGCCAGCAGCGGGCCGCTGGCCAGCGGCAGCACAAGGCTGGTCGGGAGTACAAGTCGCGGCCGATCATTGCCCAGCGGATCGATATCGGTGGGCGGCCGCGGATGATCGGCAAGCTGGAGATAGTGGGACATCATCGGGGCCCGTTGTGCCTGACCCGAATGCGCTGAACTCTGAATCGGCAGGGCGGGCTGCCTTCGACGATCGTTGATCAGTCCATAGCGGGACTCACCGATCATGCCGCGACGCAGGGGAATGCCGGCAAGCCACGGAATCAGTGCGGATTTAAGTGAATTGGGCAGCACCACTGCCATTTCATATTGGCCGCGCAGATCTTTCGCAATGCGTCGTCTTAAACGCCACTGCAATTGGCCGCGGGCAAAGGCCACTTCATGCACTGTCTGGACACTGGGGCTGCATCGATAGACCGCAGCGACCGAGGGCAGCGCTAAAACATCCAGCGTTCGGCCTGCGCGTTGAAGATCGGCAAGCAATGGCAGAGAGAGAATTGCATCTCCCACCCATTGCGAAGCGATGATGAGCGTGCGGCGGGATTCAGTGGCCGTGGAGGACCGTGCCGGGCTCAAGCTGATATTCGGTGCCGCAGTAGGGGCATCGTGCCTTGCCATCGTGGCGGACATCAAGAAAGACCCGCGGATGGTGATTCCACAGCGGCATTTTCGGATTCGGGCAAAACGCAGGCAGATCGTCGGCCTTCAGCTGCACGATGGCGACGGCGGGAGAATTCGGGGCGGCGGCCATTGCGGAATTCAGACGGAATGAACCCAGTGGGCATAGCGGGCCGATTTGCCCGCCACCGCATCAAAGAAGACTTCCTGCAGGCGTTGTGTAATTGGCCCGCGGCTGCCATTGCCGATTTCACGATCATCAAGCTCTCGAATCGGCGTAATCTCGGCAGCGGTTCCGGTGAAAAATGCTTCATCAGCGCAGTACATCTCATCGCGGGTGATGCGTTTTTCGATCACCTCAATGCCGAGATCGCGGGCAA
Organism: uncultured Bordetella sp.; assembly: GCA_964440375.1. Taxonomy (GTDB): domain Bacteria; phylum Pseudomonadota; class Gammaproteobacteria; order Burkholderiales; family Burkholderiaceae_A; genus Lacustribacter. The sequence goes on from CAYTRY010000007.1 coordinate 45,638, forward strand.
TGGTCATCACCGCATCCCGCGTAATGCCGTCTAAGCAAGAAGCAAGATCGGGCGTATAGAGTCGGCCCTGCTTCACGATAAACACGTTTTCGCCTGAGCCTTCGGAGACATAGCCTTCGGTGTCCAGCAGCAGGGCCTCATCGTAGCCATGGGCACCGACTTCCTGGTTAGCCAGAATCGAGTTGATGTAATAGCCACTGGCCTTGGCACGCACCAGCGAGACATTGACATGGTGGCGCGAAAACGAAGAAGTCTTCACGCGAATGCCTTTGGTGATGCCTTCTTCTCCGAGATAGGCGCCCCAGGGCCAGGCCGAGACCGAGACGTGAATCGTGTTATCGCGGGCGGCGATGCCGAGCTTCTCGGATCCTACCCAGATGATCGGACGGATATAGCAGGACTCGAGGCTGTTGCGTTTCACGATGTCTTTTTGCACCTGCTCCAGGGTAGCCGCATCGAAAGGCACCTTCATCTGGAAGATTTTTGCTGAGTTCATCAGCCGCTGGGTGTGTTCCCGAAGGCGGAAAATTCCCGAGCCTGAGCCGGTCTTGTAGGCCCGGACACCCTCGAAGACCGCCATGCCGTAATGCAAGGAGTGCGTGAGCACGTGGATCTTGGCATCGCGCCAGGGCACAAACTGCCCATCCATCCAGATCCAGCCATCACGGTCGGCCATCGACATGTCTTGCCCCTCGTTAAGTTTCTTGGCTGCCCATTCTAGCGGAGCCGCCCCTCTACAATCCACGCCATGCAAGATCCCGGTTCGCGCTCACGATGGCTTTCCGACCCCTCTGCCGCGATGGGTGTTCGCGATATGGTGCCTGCCATGGTGGCGATGGTGGCCTGGGGCATTGTGACCGGCGTGGCGATGGTGCAATCAGGCCTCTCGACTGGCCAGGCCCTGGGCATGACGCTGATGGTCTATGCCGGCAGTGCACAGCTCACCAGCCTGCCACTGTTTGCAGCTGCCGCACCGCTGCCCATCATTTGGGCAAGCGCCTTGATTGTGAATCTGCGATTCGTCTTGTATGGCGTTGCAGTGAAACCATTTTTTCAAGGCTTCTCGTGGCCGCGTCGGCTGCTCTTTGGTTTTGGCAATGTTGATGTGTTGTCGGCCGAGTTTTTGCGACGGTTTGATCCCACACGCTTAAAGACCGCAAGCCTTGTCAGTGAGCATCCCCCGGGGTTTTTACAGAGCGCGATTCGATATTTCAAATCCGCCGCGTTAACGATCTGGGCAGTCTGGACTGCGAGTTCAGTTGTGGGAATTCTTCTGGCCCAGTGGATTCCTGCCGCGTGGGGCCTGGATTTCATCGGAACCCTTGCCCTGATTGCCTTGCTGCTGCCCATGATTACTGGCCGCGCTGAGCTCCTGTGCGTTGTGGTCGCAAGCATTGCTGCCGTGCTCAGCGCATGGATGCCGCTAAAGCTTGGGATTTTGGTGGCGATGCTTGCCGGCGTGATCGCCGCAATGTGGATTCCCGAGGCCCAGAAGGAACCGCATCATGAGTGATGCCACGATTTGGCTTGGGCTGATTGGCATGATGGTCATGACCCTGCTGACACGCTCGGGCATTGTGGTCTGGCCTGGCCCGATTCATCTTCCACCGCGTCTTCAGCGGGCCTTGCGTTTCGCGCCAATGGCCGCAATTGCCGCGGTGATTCTGCCGAGCCTGATCTGGTCGCCCCAGGGTGATGTGATTGGCCTGCTCGATCCGCGGCCGTTATCGGCATTTGCCTGCCTGTTGGGCTGGTGGATTTCACGACAGATGTCAGTCTGCCTGACCGCTGGCATCGTGGTCTATGCCCTGGGCATGCTGGCCCTTTAAGACCACCGCGCGCTTGCGTTTAGGCTGAGCCCGAAGCGGACTGGTGCAGCGCTTGCAGCGAACGAATCGTGGCGGGCGCCTCGCGAAACACAGCCTCCCATAGTGTGATGACGGCCGCCTGCTGGGCTTGAAATTCATGTGCATCAACGCGCGCCGAGGCCGCGCCCGAGAGCCGCTCCGCATGCTGTCGCTTGCGATAACTGCGGTAGGCATCTCCCACCTGGGCCGCCAGCCCCGCATCGATTAAGCCCAATTCACCAGCGATTCGCAGCAGTGCAATGTTTCCAAGGTTGCCGGTCAAGGTCGGATGGGCATGGCTGTGCCGCAGCACCAGTGTCTGGACAATGAATTCGATATCGACCATGCCGCCACGGTCGTGTTTGATATCAAACTGTGCGGAGGGATTGGGATGGCCATCATGCATTTTCTGACGCATGGCCAGCACTTCTTCCAGGAGCCCCTCGGTGGGCCGTGCCAGGCGTAGCAGACGCTCCCGTTCTGCCTCGAAACGCTGGCCGATATCGCGATCGCCCGCGCAAAAGCGTGCCCGCGTCAGGGCCTGGTGTTCCCAGACCCAGGCATGCCGATGCTGATAGTCTAAAAATCCCTCTACCGAAGTCACCAGCAGGCCTGCATTGCCGTTCGGCCGCAGCCGAAGATCAATATCAAAGAGTGTGCCGGCCGCAGTCGCAGTCGAGAGCCAGACATTGATACGCTGCGCATAGCGGGCATAGATTTCACTGGCCGACTCATGCGAATCATCGTAGAGAAAAATGAGATCCAGATCCGAGGCGTAGCCCAGCTCTTTGCCGCCAAGACGGCCATAGGCAATCACCGCAAATTGTGGCGTGTCGCGATGCCGACGTGTCAGCGTTGGCCAGACCGTTTCAAGTGTGACCTGCAAAACGCTGTCGGCCATGGCCGAGAGATGATCAGAGAGTGTTTCAACACTCCAGCGTCCATCAAGATCCTGCACCAACAATCGAAACAGGGCGGCATGATGCGTCTCGCGCAAGGCATCCATCTGCTGCTCAATATCAGGCACGCCGTTGTGAACGGCCTCCGCAACGCGGGTCCGGAGCTCATCAATAAAGGCCTGCTGATCCGGAGGATCTTCGGCCGCACGCACATCCAGCAACTCATCCAGCACAATCGGATGCTGACGAAGATAGTCTGCTGCCCAGGCGGAGGCGCTGACCAGATGGGCAACGCGCAGAAATGCATTCGGATACTCATCAAAGAGTGCGAGATACGAGGCCCGCCGACCGATGGATTCCAGCAGCTGGTGCAGCCGCGTTAAGGTCTGCTCGGGGTTTGCCGTCTCGGATGCGAACCGCTGGGCCTGGGCTTTGAGCCGTTCAAGCCGCGTCTCGGCGGCTGGCTTGCCCGGTTCAGCAGGGGTTGGGCCAGCGGGCTCGGCCGTAAAGAGCCGCTCAAAAGACTGCTGGACCTGGCGTTGCGTCTGCTCAAGCGCCTGCAGAAATGCCTCGGCAGATTCATACGACATGGACTGCGCCAGATGGGCAATCGTTGCAAGCTTTCCGGGCATGACATGGGTCTGGGCATCGTCAAGATATTGCAATCGATGCTCAAGACGTCGCCAGAATTCATAGGCGTTGAGCAGCATTTTGACTTCTTGTGGTTCCAGCCGGCGCGAGCGCTCCAGATAATGGTAGATCTCGCGGGTGCTGCGCGCCCGTAGGGGCTCTTCTTTGCCGCCGCGAATCAGCTGAAACAGCTGGGCAATGAATTCGATCTCGCGAATGCCACCCGGCCCAAGCTTGACATCGACTGGCGCATGTTCGCCGGCCATATGGGATTCACGATTGGACTGCCGCCGCTGTGCCTCTTCGCGGATTTGTCCGTGCAATTCGCGCAAGGCTGCCATGACATTGAAGTCAAGATAGCGTCGAAATACAAAGGGCCGAACAATATCGTGCAGCCCGCTAATCGCTTGTTGAAATGCAGATGGCGTTTGGGCTACCGGCTGGTTGACCACCCGGGCCTTGATCCAGGCATAGCGTTCCCACTCCCGGCCTTGGACGATGAAATACTGCTCAAGCATGCCCAGGCTGACTGCAAGCGGGCCCGAGTCGCCATTGGGCCGCAGCCGTAGATCGACACGAAACACGATCCCATCGGCGGTGACCTCCCCAAGAAGGGCTGCAATGCGTCGGCCGACTTTGATAAAAAATGAGGCCGCATCGATGGGCCGGCTATTGGTGGTCGTGGCATCGGTCTCGCCGTCATCGGGAAAGACATAAATCAGATCCACGTCCGAGGAGGCATTCAGCTCGCGGCCACCGAGCTTGCCCATGCCGATAATCATCATGTCTTGGGGCTGGCCCTGGTGATCACGGGGGATGCCGTGCTGGGCAATCGCTACTGCCATTGCGCTGGCATAGGCGGCATTGATCGTCATGTCAGCCAAGGCGGTAATTGATTCCAGGCTCTCGTTTAAATCTGCAGTCCCAGCGAGGTCGCGGGCCATGATGGCCAGCAGTGCGCTGTTGCGAAACTGCCGAAGGGCAATGGTCATCGCCTCGGGCGAGGGCGCAGGCAGCACGTCCGCCCAGAAGTGCTGGAAATGCGCATTGAGCACATCGGGCGTGATCGCTGCCCGCACATCGAGCAGCTGTCCCCGGCTGATCACGCCGGGCAGCGCCCGGCGCGCGAAGGCCGAGTGATGCCAGGCGGCCGCGTAGCTGCTGGCCTCAGCGGGGCAGGGATCAATCGAATGGGACGGTGTCATGCTGGAATTGTCCGACAGGCGCATGGGACGAGGTGAGAAGACATGGGTCCTGTGCAAGAATCCCGTCCATGCTAGCGCAAGCGCCGGGCCGCATTCGACATCTCGCATGGCTGTTGATTCAGGCATCGGCGGCTGTCGTAGCCACTCTGGCCGCCCTGGCCGCTGCCGCCTTGATTGCCCTGCATTTCTGGATCTGGCCTGCCATGTCCGATCGGCAGTCGGCATGGTTTTCGCAGTTTCAGGCCCAGATGTCGCAGCGGGGCCTGTCTGTTGCGGTGGGGGGCCTGACAGCGGACTGGGAGACCTGGTTTAGACCAAGGATTCGCGTCACTCAGCTTGAAATTGCCCGCCCCAATGGTGATCGTGTGCTGGCCATTGGAGAGATTCAGGCGGTTTTGGGGCCGCGTTCACTGGCCTCACTGCTGCATTGGGCACCCGTATTCTCGGAGATCCGACTGCAGGATCCGCAGCTTTACGCAGAGCGTGATGCGAAAGGTGAAATCATCATCGCGGGCATTCCGCTGGCGGGAGATCAGTCGGATCCCGAGATGATGAATTGGCTCTTGCGTCAGGGCCGGCTTCGGGTTGATGGTGGCGAGATGATTTGGCGAGATCTGGCGCGTAATCGATCCGCCCGGCTTCGGGACCTTACCTTTGCAATGAACAACTTTGGCGTGAATCACGCCTGGGCCTTAAAGGCAACGCCGCCTGCCACTCTGGGCGAGGGATTTGTTGTGCAGGGTGATTTTCGTCACGCCCTTGGCGGCAGTCCTGCAGATCTTCGCGACTGGATCGGTGAGGCATTCATTCAATTCGATCGCGTGAATCTATCGGAACTGACACAGTTCGTGCATCTGCCGCAGGCCGCGCCACTGCGGGTCAATTCGGGCCAGGGCGCACTGCGGGCATGGATCAAATTAGACGCAGGGACGCTGGAAGACCTTACGGTGGATCTTGATTTATCGGATGCATCGCTGCAGTGGGGAACGCCAAAGCGGCCGATGTTGTTAAAGCGACTCACCGGCCGGGTTCAGACACGGCTTGCGGACCGCGAGCAGCAGGTCAGCCTGACCAATGTACGCCTTGAGTCAAGCCAGCTGAAAACATCTGCCCAGATTCCATCGGCGGCACTGACCCTGAAGCAAAAACCCGGAGCGGGAAACCTATCTGCCCAGATCTCAGCAAAAACAATTGATTTGTCAGCTGCCATGTGGCTTTTAGAGCATATTCCGTTGCCGCAGGACTGGCGGTCATCATTAGCGGGACTGCAGCCTTCGGGCAGCCTGATTGATCTTCGACTGGCCTGGGAAGAAGAGGGCGATGTCGCAAAGCGGTTTTCAATTGACTCAGGCTTTGAGAATCTTTCGCTGGCCCCGTTGGGCAAGCGGCCTGGGTTTTCGCGGGCCTCGGGCAGTGTGAAGGCCAATGATCAGTCGGGCGAACTCATGCTGGCGAGCCGCTCAGGCAGCCTGAGTTTTCCGGGAATATTTGAATCTGCCGCTCTGAATTTTGATCGGCTTGATGCGCAGCTCGGCTGGTCAACAAAAAATCTGTTGGCAGCAGCCGATGGCCAGCAGACAAGCGCAGAGGTCACGATTCGTCGGCTGGCGGTTTCAAATCCTGATCTCGCACTGGAGGCCTCGGGCGCCTATCGCTGGCGCAGTGGCAGTCTCGGCGAGGCAGATCTGTCTGGAAAAGTAATGCGGGCCGAGTTCAACAAAATCGTGGACTACGTTCCGAAGACAGTTGGCAGCGAGACCCGTGCCTGGCTTAAGCAGCATCTGATCAGCGCCAAAAATACAAGTGCCAGCTTTGAGCTGCGTGGTCCGCTGGAGCGCTTTCCGTTTCGTGATGCATCAGAGGGCAAGTTCATCGTGAATGCACAGACCGAGGCGGCGGTGATGCGGCCAACGGCGGGCTGGCCGCTGATTAACAATATTCGGGCCCAGGTGGTTTTCGATCGGCATCAATTCCGCACCGCTGCCAAGGGCGCGCGAATGGGCCCGCTGGGCTTATCAGAGATCAGTGCCCGCATTGATGATCTGGAGGCCAACGATCCTATTTTGCTGGTCGATGGCGTGATCTCGGGCGATCTTCAGGCCTTCATCGATACTGCGAATCAATCGCCTGTTAAGGCGATGCTGAAAGAAACAACGGTCGACATGCGGGCCAAGGGCCAGGCCAGCCTCGCGCTTGGCCTGCGATTAGATCTCTCAGTAGCCGATCGCAGCCAGATTAATGGAAAGTTATCGACTGCAAAAAGCGTATTTCGTGTCGCGCAGGGCCTGCCTGAAATTTCGATTGCCGTCGCCGACGTCGGATTTAACCAATCCGGCATCACTGCGTTTAGTCTGCAGGGTCAGGCCCTTGGCGGACCGCTGCGGGTGAGTTCAAAGCCTGCTGAGCGCAGTCCCTCAGGGCCGGCTGTGCCCCTGACCATTTCAGTCGAGGGCCAGGCTGCTGGCCCGGCGCTCGAGCGCTGGACGGAAGAAGCCATTGGCTTATCGATCAAAAACACCTTGACAGGTAGCACGCGTTACAGCGCCACGCTGGAGCTGCAAGACACAACAATTCGGACCGTGATTCGCAGCTCGCTGGAGGGCCTGGGCAGCACGCTTGCGGGATCATTTCGTAAACGGGCCCAGGATGACTGGGGCCTGCGTATCGATGTGCTGCACCAGGAGCCACGCCCCGGAGCATCGGCAGCGCCAAGTCAGACCTGGACGATCAGCAGCAATCAGCAGCGGCTCAATGCGCGCATTCAACGCAGCCTGACAGCCCGACGAGAGGCCGTGATTGATATCGACTCACGCCAGCTGGCCGGCCAGTTCCGCTGGACCCCTGCGGTGGCCGCAGCAAAAGCAGCAAAAGGCGTGCGGACTCAGCCCTTATTACAGGCCCGGCTTGCGCGACTCTGGCTGGATGCACCAAGTACTGAGGATGCAGCTCCGCAAGATGAGACGTCCGATGCGATTGCACAGGAGTGGCCGACCGTTGATTTGGTGGTGGATGATTTTCGTGTGGGTGAGCGGGCCTGGGGCCGGCTTGAGGTTCAGGCCTCGCCAGTGGCGGCCACACGAAGCTGGGAGATCTTACGGTTTTCGGTTCTCAACCCGGATGCAGAGCTCTCCGGCCAGGGCCAGTGGGCGATGCTGACCCAGGGCCGCCAGCGGCGATCCAGGACTTCCCTAAATCTTGAGCTGCGGGTCAGCAATGGCGGCGCGCTGCTGGCGCGATCGGGCTATCCGAAAGTGATTCGCGATACCAAGGGCAAGATCGAGGGCCGGCTGCATTGGCCCGGCTCACCCCTTGATTTTTCGGGTGCTACTTTGAATGGCAATCTCAGCTTGAATCTTGAGCAGGGCCAGTTCTTGAAAGCCGATCCGGGCCTTGCGCGTCTGGTTAGCGTGGTGAATCTGCAGTCCCTGCCGCGGCGAATCAAACTGGATTTTCGCGATATTTTCTCGGAGGGCTTTACCTACGAACGACTCCGAGGCGACCTGCAGTTTCTTAATGGCCAGGCCAGCACCCAGAATCTTCGCATCATCGGTGTTCAGGCCTCGGTCATGCTGGAGGGCACCGCCGATATTCGTCGTGAGACACAGGACCTGCGGGTACTGGTGCTGCCTGAATTCAATGCAGGCTTGGCCTCACTCGGCTATGCCGCCTTGGTGAACCCCGCGGTTGGCCTGGGTGCTTTTGTGGCGCAATACATTCTGAGAAATCCTGTGCGCGAGCTCTTGTCTTATGAATACCGTGTCACGGGCAGCTGGGAAGACCCCGTGGTGGAGTCGGCCCGCCGTGAACTGCGCTCGAATACGCCTGAGATCAAGGCAAAATAAGCCAGCGGCCCAGGGTGGGTCCGCATCGATAACGGACTGCTGACATGGTGAGAGTGGCGGCGATACAAATGGTGAGCACCCCGCGAGTGCAAGAGAATCTCGAGCGCATGCGGCATTGGGTTGCCCAGGCGGCCTCTCGTGGTGCGCAGCTGGTGCTCTTGCCCGAGTATTTCTGCGTCATGGGCGCTGAAACCGATAAGGTCAGGCTGCGTGAGCCCCACGGCGCCGGCCCTGCCGCGCCGATTCAGCAGGCCCTTGCACAGGCCGCTGCCGATCATCAGGTTTGGCTGCTGGGCGGCACGGTGCCCCTGGCTGCGGCTACGCCCAATCGAGTCCGCAACTCGGTGCTGGTCTTTGGGCCCGATGGCAAAGAGCGATCGCGTTACGACAAGATTCATTTGTTTGCCTTTAAAAAAGGCAGTGAGTCGTATGACGAGTCCGTCACCATTGAGCCGGGAAGTGAGCCGGTGGCCTGCCAGACGATTGCCGGCCGCACTGCGTTATCGGTCTGCTACGACCTACGCTTTCCTGAGTTGTATCGGGCTCTGGGTGTTTTGGATTTGATTGTCGTGCCGGCGGCATTTACTTACACCACGGGCCGGGCCCACTGGGAGCTGCTGCTGCGGACCCGGGCAGTCGAGAATCAGTGTTACCTGCTGGCCAGTGCGCAGGGCGGACAGCATGAGAATGGCCGCCGAACATGGGGCCACAGCATGCTGATTGATCCCTGGGGAGAAATCCTGGACTGCCTGCCCGAAGGCGAGGGCCTGGTGATGGGGGATTTGGATGCAGGCCGCCTGGCCGAGATTCGCCTAAACTTGCCTGCCCTTGAGCATCGCGTGATGGTTCATCGTGCGGTGAATGAAAACCTTTCGACTTAAAGAAGACGCTATGAAGCCTGCAGAACTCGCGATTGCCTCACTGGCCACAGCCCGTGAACTCCTGCTTGAGCCCTATGGCCTCAACGAGCATCATCTGCACCGCGCCTTATCAGAGATTTTTGCCCACCGCGTTGATTTTGCGGATCTGTATTTTCAATACACACGGTCTGAGGCCTGGAGCCTGGATGAAGGCATCGTCAAAAGCGGCAGCTTCTCCATCGATCAGGGTGTGGGTGTGCGGGCGGTAAGTGGCGAGAAGACTGCCTTTGCATATTCTGATGTCCTGAGCCCCGAGGCCTTGTATGAGGCCGCCATCACGACGCGCGCGATTGCGCGCTCGGGCCGTTCCGCAAAAACCAAGCTGGCATCCTCGACAGCGTTGGCCATACCGCCGCAGTGTCTTTATGGCGATGCGGATCCGATCGCTGCACTGACTGCCCAGCAGAAGGTGGATCTGCTCGGCCGTGTGGAGTCTCTGGCCCGCAGCCGCGATCCGCGTGTTATTCAGGTAATGGCATCGCTTGCCGGTGAATACGATGTAGTGATGGTCTTGCGCAGTGATGGATTGATGGCTGCTGATGTTCGGCCATTGGTGCGGCTGTCGGTAACGGTGATTGTCGAACACAATGGCCGGCGCGAGCAGGGCAGCAGTGGCGGCGGCGCCCGGCGTGATCTCAGCATGTTCACCGATGCCTTAATTGAGCACTATGTTGAGGATGCAGTCCGCCAGGCCATTGTGAATCTCGATGCACGGCCTGCGCCGGCAGGCACGATGCCTGTCGTGCTGGGGCCGGGATGGCCAGGCGTATTGCTGCACGAGGCCGTGGGCCACGGACTTGAAGGCGACTTTAATCGACGCGGCTCATCGGCCTTTGCGGGCCGAATCGGCCAGCAGGTTGCGGCCAAGGGGGTTACCGTCGTCGATGACGGCACCCTGAAAGATCGGCGTGGGTCTCTGAATGTCGATGATGAAGGCCACGCAACACAATGCAATGTCCTGATCGAAGATGGCATCTTGCGTGGGTATATTCAGGATTCATTAAATGCCCGCCTGATGAAGGTGGCGCCCACCGGAAATGGGCGGCGCGAGTCGTATGCCCACCTGCCCATGCCACGCATGACCAACACCTATATGCTGGCCGGCAAAGAAGATCCCCAGAGCATTGTGGCCTCCTTAGATCGCGGCCTGTATGCGGTGAATTTCGGCGGCGGACAGGTGGATATCACCAGCGGGAAGTTCGTTTTTTCGGCCTCCGAGGCCTACTGGGTTGAGGGCGGAAAAATTCAGTATCCGGTCAAAGGCGCCACCATCATCGGCAATGGGCCCGATGCGCTGACACGGGTCACCATGATCGGCCGAGATCTTGAGCTGGATTCAGGCGTTGGCACCTGTGGCAAAGAAGGCCAGAGTGTTCCCGTCGGCGTCGGCCAGCCAACGCTGCGGATTGAGTCTCTGACGGTTGGGGGTACCGCCGGCTAAAATAGCGGCATGACCTCATTCACGACTGATACCGCCACGCCGCGCACCGACGATCTCCGCATTCGTGAGATCAAGGAAGTCGCCCCGCCATCGCATCTGCTGCGTGAGTTTCCGGTATCCACATCGGCAGCACAGCTGGTCAGCACGACGCGTCAGGCGATTCATCGGATCCTTCACGAAATGGAGGATCGGCTCTTGGTCATCATCGGCCCTTGTTCGATTCATGATCCCAAGGCCGCCCTGGAATATGCCGGCCGATTGCTTGAACAGCGCAAGCGTTATGCGGCTGATCTTGAGATTGTCATGCGGGTCTACTTCGAGAAGCCGCGGACAACGGTCGGCTGGAAGGGCCTGATCAATGACCCGAGGCTAGATGGCAGCTACGACATCAACCTCGGCCTGCGCACCGCACGCGAGGTCTTGCTGCGCATCAATGAATTGGGCGTGCCGGCGGGCACCGAATTTCTTGACATGATTTCGCCGCAGTACATCGCTGATCTGGTGGCCTGGGGCGCAATTGGCGCCCGCACGACTGAGTCGCAGGTCCATCGTGAACTCGCCTCGGGCCTGTCATGCCCTGTGGGATTTAAAAATGGCACGGATGGCAATCTGCGAATCGCGCTGGATGCAATCAAGGCAGCGGCCCATCCGCATCATTTTCTTTCCGTGACCAAGGCGGGCCACTCCGCCATTGTCTCCACGGGCGGCAATGAAGACTGCCATGTCATTTTGCGTGGCGGCAAGGCACCGAACTATGATGCCGCGAGCGTGGAATCTGCCTGCAAAGACTCGGCGGCAGTCAACATGGCCTGCCGACTGATGATCGACATGAGCCATGCCAACAGCAGCAAGAAACCCGAGAATCAACTGCATGTGGCCCAAGACATCGCCGATCAGCTGTCGTCCGGCGAGCGCCGCATCTTTGGCGTGATGGTGGAAAGCCATCTCGTTGGCGGACGGCAGGACCTCGTGCCCGGAAAGCCGCTGACTTACGGGCAGAGCATCACCGATGGCTGTATTGATTGGGAGGGCAGCCTCTCGATTCTGGAGAACCTCAGTCAGGCCGTGCGGGCCCGCCGGCTTCGACTTGCTGCCGCTTAGGCGGCGCTGTCACTGCTGGCATCGCGATCGCGACGCCAGAGCACATCGTTTCCTGGTCCCTGGCATTGCGGGCTGCGATTCAGTCGACGCGCTGTGACAAACAGCAGATCGGATAGTCGATTGAGATACTGAATGATTTCATTGCGGACCGGAGAGGCGGTTCTGAGGTGGACCGCACTGCGCTCTGCGCGTCGGGCGACGGTGCGGCAGACATGGGCCAGTGCAGAAGCCCGGCATCCTCCTGGCAAAATAAATTCGGCCAGCCGCGGTAATTCGGTATTCCAGGATTGAAGGGTTTCATCAAGGCCCGCAATGCGGGCCTCACGCAGCAGCTCAAAACCCGGAATCGAGAGTTCACCGCCGACATCAAAGAGATCGTGCTGGATCTCAATCAGCACCTCGCGGACCTCGGCGGGCAGGTCCTCGGTCAGCAGCACGCCGATGGTGCTATTGAGCTCATCAACATCACCGATTGCATTGATGCGTGCGTGGTCTTTGGAAATACGGCTTCCATCACCCAGGCCCGTGGTGCCATCGTCGCCAGTGCGAGTGGTAATTGCGGAGAGACGATTGGCCATATGGGGGTAACGGGCTTGCGCTTGTTCTAAAATGATCGGATTCTATCGAACAACCACTGCGTTCAAATGCAGTGGCCCCATTAAAAAATGAATGCCCCCAGAGAACTCCACCTTGGCGAGTTGCGTTTCGCAGACTTCACCCAGCCAATGGCGCCTGCCAAGCGCGACGGCCTGATTCGTGCGCTCGGGCAGGTGGTCCCCGCAAAGGATCTGCTCTGTACCGATGAGGCCCTCAAGCCATATGAATGCGATGGTCTGGCGGGCTATCGGCAGATGCCATCGGTGGTGGTGCTGCCCACCCAGGAATCACAGGTGGTCGAAATCCTTCGGATCTGCCATCAGATGGATGTGCCAGTGGTCGCGCGGGGTGCGGGCACTGGACTATCCGGGGGCGCAACACCGCATCGGGGTGGCGTCGTGCTGTCGCTCGCCCGTTTAAATGCGCTCATCAGTATTGATCCCATGGCCCGAACGGCCCGTGTGCAGCCGGGCGTGCGCAATGCGGCAATCTCTGAAGCAGCAGCCCCCTTTGGCCTGTATTACGCGCCGGATCCGTCGTCGCAGATCGCCTGCTCAATTGGCGGCAACGTCGCGGAGAATTCCGGTGGCGTGCACTGCTTGAAATATGGCCTGACGGTTCACAACGTGCTGCGTGTCCGGGCAGTCACGATGGAAGGCGAGATTATCGAACTGGGAAGCGAGGCCTTGGATGCGCCGGGCCTTGATCTCTTATCGGTGGTGATTGGCTCTGAGGGCATGCTGGCCGTGGCCACTGAAATCACCGTGCGTCTGATTCCGCGGCCGCAGCTGGCACGGGTCATCATGGCCTCGTTTGATGATGTGGAAAAGTCAGGCCAGGCAGTGGCCCGCCTGATTGCATCAGGAATTATTCCTGCGGGCCTAGAAATGATGGATCAGAAAATGGCAGCAGCCGTCGAGCAGTTTGTGCATGCTGGATACGATCTGCAGGCCAAGGCCATCTTGTTGTGTGAGTCGGACGGCACCCCGGAGGAAGTCGAAGAAGAAATCGGCCGCATGAAGGAAGTGCTGCGCTCCAGTGGCGCCACCGATCTCAAGGTCTCTGAATCCGAAGAACAACGGCTGCGCTTTTGGTCCGGAAGAAAAAATGCTTTTCCGGCCGCCGGCCGCGTCGCTGCGGACTATTACTGCATGGATGGGACCATTCCGCGGGCCAAGCTCGGCGAGATGCTCAATCGCATTGCCGAAATGGAGGCCCGTTATGGCCTGGGTTGTTTAAATGTTTTTCATGCAGGCGATGGCAATCTGCATCCCTTGATCTTATTTGATGCATCAAAGCCGGGCGAATTTCATCGCGCTGAACTTTTTGGTGCTGAAATTCTCGAGGCCTGTGTGGAGTATGGGGGCACGGTAACGGGCGAGCATGGTGTGGGCCTAGAAAAGATCAACAGCATGTGTGTTCAGTTCTCACCCCAGGAGCGGATCGCATTTTTTGCAGTCAAGCGCGGCTTTGATCCTGCGGGCCTGCTGAATCCGGGCAAGGCGATCCCCACGCTGTCGCGCTGTGCGGAATACGGCAAGATGCATGTGCACCGCGGCGCATTAAAGTTTCCGGATCTGCCCCGCCTCTGATGTCACCTCCCACACCGTTTGATCCGGACTGGCTGCGCCAGTCCTGCGAAATGATTCTTCAGGCCGGCCGGCTGGGCCAGTCGCTGACCATTCGTGGCCATGGCTCGAAGGATTTTTATGGTGGCCTGCCGGCGGCCAATCATCCTGTCCTCACGACATTGCCGCACACAGGCGTTGTCGACTACGACCCGGCGGAGCTGGTGGTGGTGGCCCGTTGCGGCACGCCCATTCAAGAGCTCGAATCGGTCCTGGCCAAGTCTCAGCAGATGCTGGCCTTTGAGCCGCCGCGTTTTGGCGGCCGCGGAACGGTCGGCGGCATGATTGCTTCGGGCCTGTCGGGCCCACGCCGGGTCTCTGCAGGTGCTGCAAAAGATTTTGTATTGGGCATGACGATACTGGATGCACAGGCGCAGGCCCTGCGTTTCGGCGGCACAGTGATGAAAAACGTTGCCGGCTATGACATGTCCCGGCTGCACACCGGTGCGATGGGCACACTTGGCCTGATTGTGGATGTCTCATTAAAGGTTTTGCCCGTGCCACCGGCGCAGGCCACCTTAATCTTTGAGGTGGCAGCGCAGGAGTCCATCACTTGGACCAATACCTGGGCGGGCCAGCCGCTGCCGATTGTTGCGACCTGCTGGTGCGATGGCCGTCTTCACCTCAGGCTCGCGGGCGCAGCAGCCGCGGTTCGGGCGGCCCGAGAAAAGCTCGGCGGCGAGTCGATGCCTGAGCCTGGGGCCCGTGATTTTTGGGCCAGGCTTCGCGATCATGATCATGATTTTTTCTCGGTGAATTCGGCCGCGCCGGATCATCATCTCTGGCGTCTCTCTGTGCCATCGACGGCCCCACACTTTGATGGCGTGACGGATCCCCAGTGGATTGAGTGGGGCGGCGCATTGCGATGGATCAAGACCCGCGCATCCGCGGCCGCGCTGCGGGCCTGGGCGTCAGCGCAGGGTGGCCATGCGACATGTTTTCGTGCGGCCTCCGACACCATTCGGCAGCAGGGCAGCTTGACAGCACCCGATGCGGCGCTGATGAAAATTCATCAGCGACTGAAACAAGAATTAGACCATCAGAGAATTTTTAATCCAGATCGGCTCTATCCCGGGCTCTAAGGAATTTTGTTGTCATGGAAACGACGCTTGCTCCTCGCTATGCCCAATCGCCGCAAGGCCTCACCGCCCAGGAGATTCTTCGGCGTTGCGTGCACTGCGGATTTTGCACCGCGACCTGCCCGACTTATCAGATTCTTGGCGATGAGCGCGATGGCCCCCGCGGCCGGATCTATCTCATCAAACAAATCGCCGAGGGTGCCGATGTTGGCCGCGAGACCCAGGTCCATCTCGATCGCTGTCTGACCTGTCGAAACTGCGAGACCACCTGCCCTTCGGGCGTGGAGTACGGCAAGCTTGTTGATATTGGCCGTGAATGGATTGAAGATCGTCTGCAGCGTCCGCGGAGTGAGCGCTGGATGCGGCAGATCTTAAAGGCAGGGCTCACGTCTTCCTGGTTTGGGCCCGCCATGCGGCTTGGCCAGCAGGTCCGCGGCCTGCTGCCGGCATCACTGAAAGCAAAAGTTCCTGCCTATCGGCCGCCGGGACCTATCCCCCATCGTCAACATGCGCGCAAAGTCATTTTGTTAAAAGGCTGCGTGCAGCCGGCAATGATTCCCGCCATTGATGCAGCCACACAGCGTGTCTTAGATGCCCTTGAGTTTTCATCGCAGATCGTGCCCGGCTCGGGCTGCTGCGGGGCCATTCGCCATCATCTCGCGGATGCGGCGGGCGGCCTGGCGGATGCGCGTCGCAATATTGATGCATGGTGGCCGCAGGTGAGTGCTGGCCAGATTGAGGCCATCGTTGTGAATGCCTCAGGCTGTGGCGTGATGGTGAAAGACTACGGCCATCTTTTGGCCCATGATCCCGACTATGCGCAGCGGGCAGAGCACATTAGCCGTCTTGCGAAAGATCCAATTGAATTACTCGATGCCCTCAGTACAAGACTTCAGTCAGCATTGACGCCGAGTCTGCCGGCGCAGCGCGTTGCATTTCATCCGCCCTGCACGCTGCAGCACGGCCAAAAGATTAAAGGCGCGGTCGAGCGGCTCTTAACTGCCTTGGGCGCGCAACTGGTGCCGGTGGCAGACAGCCATCTCTGCTGTGGTTCGGCTGGAACCTACTCGGTCTTGCAGCCACAGCTGTCTCAAGAATTAAAGGCCCGCAAATTGACAGCCTTGACGGCCAGCCGGCCTGAAGTGATTCTCTCGGCCAATATCGGCTGTATTACCCATCTTGAGTCGGGCACCAAGATTCCAGTGCGCCATTGGCTGGAGTGGATCGACGAGCGGCTGAAGTCTAAGCCGGCGTAATGCTGCCGAGTATGCGGGGGCCGATCGCCCCCGTGACACTGGGGCAGTTGCCCGGCTGTCCGGCGAGGGTGCGACTGGCAAGCCAGGCAAACGCTGCGGCCTCGATGGCCTGCGGTGACCAGCCCATCGCTTCGGTGGATTGGACGGGTAGATCACGGCCCACGGCCTTTCGGATCGATTCCGAGAGCCGCTGCATCAGCGCAGAATTGCGCGCGCCACCACCACAAATCAGGACCTGATCACACAAGGGCTGCCGTTCATTTTTGGCAAGCTGCTCGAGCCGCGCGATTTCATTGGCGATGCTATCGGCTGTCAATGCAAGCAGTGTCGCCTGTATATCCTGTGCAGCAATACCTGCAAATGCCGACTGACATAAAAAACTATCAATCCATGCCGCATTGAATAGCTCACGGCCGGTGCTGCGGGGTGGCGCATACGCAAAAAATGGATCACCCAGCATGGCTTTGAGCAGCAGCTTGTGGGCCTGGCCACTCTGGGCCCACTGCCCATTGGTATCAAAGGCCTGGCCCAGATGACGCTCTGTCCATGCATCCATCAAGAGATTGCCCGGCCCAGTGTCATAGCCCAAGAGCATGGGGCCCAGCCAGGTGATATTGGCGATGCCACCAATATTGACCACAGCACGCAGCACTTTCGGGTCCGCAAACAGGGCCTGATGAAAGGCGGGTACCAATGGCGCGCCTTGGCCTGCCGCTGCAATGTCCCGGCTACGGAAATCGGAGACCACCGTGATGCCGGTCGTCTCGGCGATGCGGGCGGGCGCATTCAGCTGGATCGAGTATCCGAGCCGCGGCTGGTGCCGCAGGGTCTGGCCATGCACGCCGAGTGCAATGACATCCCGGCGGGAGAGTTCGAGATGGACCAGGCACTCCAGTACTGTGCGGCTGATCGCATCAGCCAAACTATTGGCTACCAGCGCGCTACGATGCAGTTCATCGTCGCCGCGCTGCTGTAATTCAAAAAGCGCCTCTCGAAGGGCCGCATCAATCGGCCGAGAAAAAAATCCACGCAGCGAAATGTCTTGCCGAACCTGGCCCAGCGTTACCGTCTCGCCCATCTGCAGCACCGCGATGTCAATGGCATCCATGCTGGTGCCTGTCATCACGCCTGCGATGAGTTTCATCGCCTACTGGGCCCGGGCCGTATTCACGTTATCAAGAAGCGATAACCGGCCACGCAGATCGGTTGCCGCCACTTCAAAACTTTTCAATGCGCTGCCGGTGAGGCTCGGCACCTGCGGATTTTCTGCGATGATGCGGCTCGGATCCACATGCCGGCCATTGACTCGAAATTCATAATGAAGATGGGGGCCGGTGGCCCAGCCAGTGGTGCCGACAAATCCGATCACTTCACCCATGTTGACGTTTTTACCCCGCACCATCTTGGGCGCGTAATCGCTCAGGTGGGCATAAAGCGTGGAGTAACGTTCATTGTGTTTGATTTCAACCGTGTTGCCATAGCCGGTGCTCCAGCCCTTAGACACCACAACACCATCGGCCACACTGCGCACTGGCGTGCCATAGGGCGCGGCATAGTCAACGCCGCGGTGGGCCCGCGGGTCACCAAAAAGCGGATGCAGGCGATAGGTCGTGAATCCCGATGACATCCGTGTGTAGCGCAGCGGCTCGGCGAGAAATCCGCGTTTGACCGAGCGGCCCTGGGCATCGTAGTAGTTGCCCTTGCGGGTTTCGGGGTGTTCGAAATAAAGGGCCTCATAGGTCTTCTGGCCCGCCTCAAATCGGACGGCCAGGAGCTTGAAGGCACCGATATCGCGGCCTCCGACCAGCTGGTTTTCATAGATCACGCGCACGATGTCGCCCGAACTCACCTGCCGGCGGAAATCAAGATCCGATTCAAATAAGGTCACGACCTGCTCGGTGATGGCTTCTGGCACGCCGGCCTCGTCCATCGCGCCGTAAAAGGATCGGCCCACCTGCACTGAGCGGTGCTCGATACGCATCTCGGACCCCAGTCGCGCAGTGCGGGTCGTGAATTGCCCTTCACCGGTCCGCTCGACGATCCAGGCATCCAGCTTATTGAGCAGCTGAAGCCGCAAAAGCCTGCCCTCGAGGTCAGTTCTCACCAGTGCGGTCTGTCCTGCACTGTTGCGCAAAATGCCGGCGGTCCGTGTGTCTTTACGCAGGTATTGCCGGGCGTCCCGATCCTCGACACCGAGCCGCTCTAATAGGCTTTCAAATGAATCGTTTTTTCGGACCTCGTCTTCGCGGGTCAGCTCAAGGCCATGCGCAGCCAGTGCCTTCATCTGGAGTTCAAGGGCCTCGGGCTTGATTTCGATGGCGACCTGTTGATTCAGCACCCGAGATTCGGCCTCGGAGATGCCCGACAAACCAAAGGCCGTGATGGCCGCCATCATCACGCCAAAAACGGCCGGGCCGAGGGTCCAGAGGCGCTCCGGGCGCCGAAGAATGAGCCTGCGCATAAGGGCTAAAATTCTAGCCTTTTCCCCCTGCGAGATCCCCTTGAATTCAGCAAGTCAGTCCCCGGTTTCAGGCGCCCATGGCGGCCCGTTGCCTGAAATGTCCCCGGCGGTAGCCCAGGCGATGCAGACCGTGATGCGTGGCTGTGAAGAATTGCTGGTGGCCAGCGAGTTCGTCGACAAACTCGCCCGCAGTGAACGGACTGGAAAGCCCCTTCGGGTCAAGCTGGGCCTGGATCCGACCGCCCCAGATTTACACCTGGGCCACACGGTCGTGCTCAATAAGCTGCGCCAGATGCAGGATCTCGGCCACACCGTTATTTTTTTGATTGGAGACTTTACTGCCTTGATTGGTGACCCAACGGGCCGCAATGCCACGCGGCCGCCACTGTCGCCAGAGGAAATTCGGGCCAATGCCCAGACCTATTTCAATCAGGCATCTCTGGTGCTGGATTCCGAAAAGACTGAGATTCGCTACAACTCAGAATGGAATGATGCCCTGGGTGCGCGCGGCATGATCACGCTGGCGGCCCGCTACACGGTGGCCCGCATGCTGGAGCGTGACGACTTCACCAAGCGGTATCGGGGTGGCACGCCAATCTCGGTCCATGAGTTTCTGTATCCACTGGTGCAGGGCTACGACTCTGTGGCGCTGCAGGCCGATCTTGAACTCGGCGGCACGGATCAGAAATTTAATCTGCTGGTGGGCCGAGAGCTGCAGCGCGAATACGGCCAGGAGCCGCAATGCATTCTGACCATGCCACTGCTCGTGGGCTTAGATGGCGTGGAGAAGATGAGCAAAAGCAAAGGCAATGTTGTGGGCCTGCTGGATGCGCCATCAGAGATGTTCGGCAAGCTCATGTCGATTTCTGATGCATTGATGTGGAATTATCTTGAGCTCTTATCCTTTCGATCCTTGACCGCCATCACTGCGCTGAAAGCCGAAGTGGCGGCGGGCCGAAATCCACGTGATGTCAAAGTGGATTTCGCAATGGAAATTGTCGAGCGCTTCCATAGCCGTGCTGCTGCGATCAAGGCCCTCGAAGATTTCGAGGCCCGCTTCAAACAGGGTGAAATCCCCGAGGACATCGCCGAGATGGCACTCTCTGGCGCACCCATCGGCATTGTTGCTGCTTTAAAGCAATCGGGCCTTGCACCCTCGACCTCCGAGGCCATTCGCAATATTGAGCAGGGTGGCGTGCGTATCGACGGAGAGAAAATCGTCGATCGGCAGCTGCAGCTCTCGGCGGGCACCTATGTCTTGCAGGTAGGAAAACGCAAGTTTGCCCGGGTGAGTATTTCTTCATGAATGCCCTGAGTCATCAGCGGCCAGATCGGCCGGTATTGATTGCGGGCCTGATTGCGATTGTCGCAGTCTATTTTTTAATTCTTGTCGGCGGCACGGTGCGGGCAACGGGCGCAGGCATGGGCTGCCCGGATTGGCCGCTTTGTTTTGGCCAGCTGATTCCCCCAACGGATGAGTCGCAGCTGCCGCCCAACTGGCGTGAACTTTATGCCGATCGGGGCTATGACAAGGCGCCCTTTGATCCGATGAAGACCTGGATTGAGTATGTCAATCGTCTCGTGGGGGCCACAATTGGCCTACTGATTATTGCCTTTGTTGTGACCGCTGCACGTTTTCGCAGAATCGATCCGCCAGTTTTTTTGGTCGCGATTGCCGCGTTGCTGGCCGTTGCGTTTAATGGCTGGCTCGGCTCCAAGGTGGTCTCAACCAACCTGAAGCCCGTCGTGATTTCGTTGCACATGGCGGGTGCTTTTGCGGTGCAGATGGCCTTGATTTATGCCACTACACGGGCCTGCCGCGATCGGCTCGCGGCCCAGATCGCCGAGGCCTCGGGCGGCGGCCTGCCGGGATGGTTTCGGCCGCTGCTGCTGCTGACGATTGCAGCCCTAGTGGTGCAAATTATTTTAGGCCTGCAGATCCGGGAGAGCGTTGATCTGATCAGCCGCAGTGCGACCGATCTCGAACGCAATCAGTGGATTGAGTTGGTGCCCCAGATTTTTTATGTGCATCGGTCATTTTCTTGGGTGATTCTGCTGCTGGCGGCCGCCCTCACGCTCAAGCTGATGCGCTCGCCGCTGCGAAAAACTCTGGTGGGCCATGCGGCAATCGGACTGGTACTGCTGATTGTTTTTGAAATGCTGCTGGGCGGCGCTTTAAATCATCTGGGCTTTCCCATGATGGCCCAGCCGGTGCATTTGCTGACCGCACACTTGATTTATGGCGTGCTCTGGTTTCAATGGTGCCTGCTGTCTGTGAACTCCCAACCCGCCCCTCATCTGAATAGGAAGGCCTATGTTTGATCGTCAAATCCCGCTTGCCCAACATGACGCAGAAGTTGCTGCAGCCATCGCTGCAGAAAATAAGCGGCAGGAAGACCATATTGAGCTGATTGCCTCGGAGAACTACGCCAGTCCAGCCGTGATGGCGGCGCAGGGCTCGCAGCTCACCAACAAATATGCCGAGGGCTATCCGGGCCGGCGTTACTACGGCGGCTGTGAGCATGTGGATGTCGTCGAGCAGCTGGCGATTGATCGGCTCAAGAAACTCTACGGTGCTGAGGCCGCTAATGTGCAGCCGCATTCGGGTGCCCAGGCCAATCAGGCCGTATTTTTTGCATTCCTCAAGCCCGGCGACACGATCATGGGCCTGTCGCTGGCCGAGGGCGGCCACTTAACCCACGGCATGCCGCTGAATATGTCGGGCAAGTGGTTCAACGTGGTGCCCTATGGTTTAAATGCGAAAGAAGAAATTAATTACGACCAGATGGAGACCTTGGCACGGCAGCACCGGCCGAAGCTCTTGATTGCAGGCGCATCGGCCTATGCGCTGAAAACCGACTGGGCCCGCTTTGCAAAGGTCGCCAAAGAGATCGGCGCGATTTTTATGGTGGATATGGCCCATTACTCAGGCCTAATCGCCGGCGGTGTCTATCCGAATCCTGTGCCCCATGCGGATGTGGTGACCTCGACCACCCACAAGAGCCTGCGTGGCCCCCGTGGCGGCATCATTCTGATGAAGGCCGAACATGAAAAGGCGATTAACAGCGCGGTATTTCCGGGCCTGCAGGGTGGGCCTTTGATGCATGTCATCGCCGCAAAAGCGGTGGCCTTTGGTGAGGCACTGCGGCCAGAGTTCAAGGCCTATTCTCAGTCCATTATTGAAAATGCGCAGGCCTTGGCCGAGTCCTTAGTGGCCCGTGGTCTGCGCATTGTGTCGGGCAGAACAGAGAGCCACCTCATGCTGGTGGATCTACGGGCAAAGCACATCACCGGCAAAACGGCAGAGGCTGCCCTTGGAGCAGCCCACATCACGGTGAATAAAAACGCGATTCCCAATGACCCAGAAAAGCCGATGGTGACCAGCGGCATTCGGCTTGGAACGCCCGCCTGCACCACCCGGGGCTTTGGGCCCGAAGAGATGCGCCAGGTGGGCAATCTGATTGCGGATGTCCTTGAGGCGGCCGAAGATGCGGCCGTCATCGAACGTGTGCGCAGCCAGGTGGCCGCATTAACTGCGCGCTTTCCGGTGTATCGCTAGGCCAGGATCGAATTCATCATGCGCTGCCCTGCCTGCGCATCAGATGACACCCAGGTCACGGAGACTCGGGTCTCCGATGATGCCGTCGAGATTCGCCGCCGCCGCAGATGCCTTGCCTGCGGCCGTCGATTCAAGACCGTTGAGCGCATTGAGCTCTCGCTGCCCACTGTGGTGAAAAAAAACGGTGCCCGCCTTGAGTTCGATGACAAAAAGCTGCGCGCAAGCCTGGCCCTGGCCTTGCGCAAGCGGCCAGTCCCCGCCGAGATTCTCGATGCATCGGTGCGAAAAATTGAAGAGCAGCTTGCCGCCAGTGGCGAGCGCGAGGTCGCAACACAGCGCATCGGCGAGTTGGTGATGGCGGAACTGCGAAAGCTGGATAAGGTGGCCTACATTCGATTTGCTTCGGTGTATCGCAGCTTTCAGGATGTGGCCGAGTTTCAGGAACTCGTTGCCGAAGTCAGCCCGCGGGCAGCGGCCAAACGCGGCCTGAAGAAAAAGAAATAGCGGCGCCGTGTACACGCCACAAGACGAACACTTCATGCGCGAGGCGCTTGCATTGGCGGCGCTTGGCATGAACACCACCACGCCCAACCCCCGTGTCGGATGTGTGCTGGTGAAGGCCGGCGAAGTCGTCGGCACTGGCTGGCATGAGCGCGCCGGCCAGCCACATGCCGAGGCCCTTGCGATTGCACAGGCAGGATCTCACCGCGCAGCGGGATCAACGGCCTACATCACGCTGGAGCCGTGCAGCCATTTCGGACGGACCCCACCCTGCGCAGAGGCCCTGCGGGCTGCGGGTGTGGAGCGTGTCATTGTCGCCATGCAGGATCCGAATCCGCGTGTGTCCGGACGCGGCATGCAGATGCTGCGTGATGCAGGAATTGATGTGCGTTGCGGATTGCTGGCTGAGGAGGCCGCGGAATTAAACCCAGGTTTTATTCAGCGCATGACCATCGGCCGGCCCTGGGTCCGGGCCAAAGCCGCAATGTCTTTAGATGGCCGAACGGCGCTGCCCAGCGGGGCGAGCCAGTGGATTACATCAGCCGCCGCACGCGACGATGGCCACGCTTGGCGGGCCCGGGCCTGTGCCATCGTCACCGGCATTGGCACCGTGCGCAAGGACGATCCCCAGATGACCGTCCGCGCGATTGAGACCTCCCGTCAGCCTCTGCGCGTTGTTGTAGATACGCGATTTGAGATTGACCCGCAGGCCCGAATTCTTCACAGCGGCCAGGCCTTGATTGCAGTCTGTGTCGACCAGGCCCTGCCCGTTTATCGGGAAAAAGCACAGGCCCTGCATGATCGCGGCCTGGAGGTCATCACGCTGCCTGCGGCGCCAGATTCGGGAAAACTTGACCTTCATGCGCTCATGCTGGCCTTGGCAGCACGGGAATGTAATGAGATCCATCTGGAAGCAGGCGCCCATCTCAGTGGCGCGATGATGCGGCTTGGACTGATTGATGAGTGGCTGCTTTATGTCGGGCCGACGCTGCTGGGCGAAGGCATGCCGCTGGCCTCCGGTGTGGGCCCGTGGACTGATCCTGAGCAGGCCCCACGCTGGCGTTGGAAAGAGCATCTCGTGATCGGTGATGCGCTGCGTCTGCGCCTGGTGAAAAGCGGACCACAGGGCTAGACTGCCGCCATGTTTACGGGAATTGTTCAGGCAGTGGGCCGCATTGTTTCGGTCCAGCCCGCCGTCACGGGCTGGGCAGGCGATCCACCCGGCCTGCGCATTGCGGTGGATGTGGGCAGCCTGGCTGCTGACGATATTCAGATCGGCGATTCGATTGCAATTAATGGCGCCTGCATGACCGTGGTCTCCCGGGAAGGCACGACCCTGCAGATGGATGTCTCGCGCGAGAGCTTAAATCGAACGGCAGGCCTGGATCATCTTGGCCCGGTGAATCTTGAAAAAGCCATGCGCGCCGATGATCGGTTTGGTGGGCATTGGGTCAGTGGCCATATTGATGGCACCGGCACCGTCAAAGCGATCACACCCCAGGGGGAGTCGCATCGGCTCGATGTGCAATTGCCGCTTGGCATGGCAGCCTATGTCAGCGAGAAGGGCTCAATTGCTTGCGATGGTGTGAGCCTCACCATCAACACGGTTGCCGATCATCCTGATCGCTGCGAAATCAGCATCAACATTATTCCCCATACCTGGCAGTCCACGGTGCTGCATCTTCGGCAGCCCGGCGACCGGATGAATATCGAAGTCGATCAAATCGCTAAACAGGTTGAGCGTATCCTTCACCGCATGCAGCAGGCCCCACGATGACCCCCGCCCGAGAACTCTCTGATGCTGATGCACTCATCGCTGAATTGCGTGCGGGCCGCATGGTCGTGCTCGTCGATGATGAAGACCGCGAGAACGAAGGTGATCTGGTCATGGCAGCGGCCTGCGTATCGGCGGATGCGATTAACTTCATGGCCAAGCATGGCCGGGGGCTGATTTGCCTGACATTGACCGAGGCCCGCTGCCGTCAGCTCAATCTGCCGCTGATGGTCAACGAGAATCGCTCTTCGCATGGCACGGCATTCACGGTCTCGATTGAGGCCGCAAGTGGCGTGACCACCGGCATCAGCGCAGCAGATCGTGCGACCACGATCGCAGCGGCGGTGGCCGCAGATGCCCGGCCACAGGATCTTGTGCAGCCCGGCCATATCTTTCCCTTGATGGCCCAATCCGGCGGTGTCTTGGCCCGGGCCGGCCATACCGAGGCCGGCTGTGATCTGGCGGCCTTAGCAGGCTTTGAGCCTGCTGCGGTAATTTGTGAAATTTTGAAAGACGATGGCGAAATGGCGCGGCTTCCGGATCTGGTTGCATATGCCAAGACCCATGGATTAAAAATCGGCACGATTGCCGATCTCATTAAATATCGCAGCGCCCACGAGAGTCTGGTCTCGCGGCTATCCGAGCGCGAGATTCAGACTGCCTATGGGCCATTTCGTTTGGTGGTCTATCGTGACCGCGCGGCCCGTCAGCCCCATTTGGCCCTCGTGCTGGGCACGCCCGCGCATGATCGTGAATGTCTGGTTCGGGTCCATGAGCCGTTCACGGTGATGGATGCGCTGGATACGGGCCCCACCTCGCACAGCTGGAGCCTGGCGCAGGCCTTGCAGGCCATACAGCGTCATGGCGAGGGCGTGGTCGTGTTGTTGAATTGTGCGATTTCTGCCGAGGCCTTGCTGGAAAAAGCCATGGCATCGGGTTCGCCTGCCGCCGGCCCGGTGAAATCGGTGGCTGCGGGCCAGAGTGCCCAGCTACGTAACTACGGATTGGGTGCGGCGATTTTGCGAGATATCGGCGTCGGAAAAATGCGGGTCTTGTCGCAGCCGAGAAAAATGCCGAGCATGATGGGTTTTGGTTTGGAAGTGACCGGTTATCTAGGCGGAGAAGCCCATGAATGAAATCAAGGTGGACCTCGATGGTGAAGGCCTTCGAATCGCAATCGTGCAGGCAAGATTTAATGAAACCGTGGGCCAGGCCTTACGGGCATCGTGCCTTCAGGAGCTCGCCCGGCTGGGTGTGGATTCCAACGATACATTTCTTGCCACGGTGCCGGGTGCGCTTGAGATTCCATTGACCTTATCGCAGCTTGCGGAGACTGGCCGATTCGATGCCTTGATTGCCTTGGGCGCGGTAATTCGTGGTGAGACCTACCATTTCGAGGTCGTCTCCAATGAATCGGCCGCAGGCATTGCGCGGGTCGCGCTTGAGTTTCATATCCCGATTGCCAACGGAATTCTGACCACCGAGGACGATGCGCAGGCCATGGCCCGGGCCGATGAAAAAGGCCGCGACTGCGCGCAGGCAGCCGTTGAGATGGCCAATCTCTTGTTTGCGATTGACGATCAACTCAGCGGTGATGACGACTAGCCGGCCCGATTCAACTGCCCGGGGTGCCCGCAGGGCCTCGCGCAGTCTGACGGTTCAGGGCCTCTATCAGTGGCTGGTCTCCGGCGAAGATGCCGGTGCGATTGATGCTTTTTTGCGCGAGCAGCAGGCATTTAGCCGATGCGATCAGGAATATTTTGATCGCCTGCTGCATGGGACCATTCGCGAGAGCGCTGCCTTACGTGAAACGTTTTCATCGCAGTGTGATCGGCCCCTAGCAGAGCTCTCCCCGGTGGAACATGCCATCTTGCTCTTGGCAACCTACGAGCTCTTGCATGCGCCGGAGGTGCCGTTTCGTGTTGTCATCAACGAGGCCATTGAGCTGGGCAAATCGTTTGGCGGCACCGATGGGCATAAGTACATCAACGGTGTGCTCGATAAGCTGGCGGCGGCTGTGCGACCCCATGGCTAATCTGGGTGAATTCGACTTCATCGCACAACTGTTGCAAGGCCCAGCGGCACAAGGCCAGCCGTTTTATCGGCATCCGCTTGCGCTGGGCATCGGTGATGATGCGGCACTGATTCCGCCGCTCGGCCCCCAGGAGCAGCTGGCGGTGGCCAGCGATATGTTGATCGAGGGCCGACACTATCTCGCCGACTGCGATCCGCGGTCTTTGGGTCATAAGGTCTTGGCGGTCAATCTTTCTGATCTTGCGGCCATGGGCGCTCGGCCTTTGGCCTTTACCTTGTCAGCAGGCCTGCGCGAAATTCGCAGGCCGTGGATTGAATCTTTTTTAGATGGGATGCTTTCTCTAGCCCGCGAGTCGCAGTGTCCGTTGGTGGGCGGTGATACGACTGCCGTGGGCACACAGGCCTCTGAAGTGTTTTCAGTCACCGTCTTGGGTGTTGTTCGGGTGGGCACGGCGCTGCGCCGCGATGGCCTGCAGCCGGGCGATGACCTCTGGGTCTCCGGCGATCTGGGCGATGCGGCCTTTGCGCTCAGTCAGGGAATTGATGATTCGAAATTGAATTCTCCGCAGCCGCGTCTCGCTCTGGGGCTCGGGCTTGTGGGCCTTGCATCGGCGGCCATTGATATCTCGGATGGACTGCAGTCCGAACTCATGCATTTACTGAATGCAGCCGTGCGCCGCGCTGTGCAGCCAGAGCGCCTGCAGGCAAACGTGAACTGGCAGGAGCTGCCGCTTGGGCCGTTGGTGAAGCAGGCCGCGCTGGCGGGCAGGCTGACACCCTCACAGGCTGCAGGCCTTGCCATCACCGGTGGCGATGAATACGAATTACTCTTTTCTGCGGCCCCGTCTGAGCGGGCACGCATTGAGGCGTTGGGCCAGCAGCTGGGCCTTGCGTTAACGCGAATTGGCAGCGTGGAATTCAGCGATACGCCCGGTGTGCGCTGGCGCGATGCCGCGGGAGCGCAGCCTTCTGAATCTCTGCAGGACATGATTGCGCGTGGCGGATTCCGACATTTCTGATCACAGCGGAACCACTTCCGCATCGTCGGCTCGGCCTGTGCAGCGTGTCGGCCTGCTATCGCATCCTGCGCACCTGATCTCGTTTGGATTTGGCTGTGGATTTTTTCCTGTTGCTCCGGGCACGATCGCAACGCTCTGGGCCTGGGTTGTATTTCTGATGATCGACCCGGTCATGACGGACTTCTCTTGGGCGGTATTGATTGCATCGGGTGTGGTGGTGGGCGTAGTTGCATGCACGGTGACCGGCCGCGCCCTCGGCAAGGCCGATGATGGGTCCATGGTCTGGGATGAGATTGTGGCGTTCTGGCTTGTGCTCTGGATTCTGCCCAAGGCCAGTGATCCTGCCGGCATTCATGCCATGGGCCATGTGCCGGAATGGCTGATTGAGGCGGTGGGATTTGCGCTATTTCGTTTTTTTGACATCGTGAAGCCACCCCCGATTCGCACCATCGATCGCTTAAGCCGAGACGGCTGGGGGGTGATGCTGGATGATCTTGTCGCAGCGGCGTATACCCTGCTCTGTTGTGCTGTGCTGCTGCGGCTTGCCCATCTGCTGGAGGCATGGTGGCGTTAAAGCAAAACGAAGTGGGCCGGATTTCGAATAATCTCGCCCTGGTACTGGGACTGGCGATTGGCCTTGGCCTTCTGCGGCACCGCGGCCGATTGATGGTGGCCGAGTCCTGCACGGGTGGACTGGCTGGCCACTGGATCACTGCGATTGCCGGATCAAGCCGATGGTTTGATGGTGGGGTCATCAGCTACGCCAATACCGTCAAGCATGGGCTGCTGGGCGTTCAGTCTGAGACCCTGCAGCAGCAGGGTGCTGTCAGTCTGCAGACCGCTACTGAGATGGCCCAGGGCGTTCGCAGCCAGCATCGGAGGATGCTGTCAGACCCAGTCAAGCACATCCCCGAGGGCCTGTTTGCGTTTTCGATTACTGGCATTGCCGGCCCCCAGGGCGGCCAGCCTGCCAAGCCCGTGGGCACCGTCTGCTTTGCCTGGGTGGGCCCGTGGGGTGGTCGGGCGGAGCAGCGATTTTTCTCGGGCGATCGGGCGGATATCCAGCGGCAGGCTGCGGCCTGGGCGATGGCCGGGCTTTTCGGTGAGCTCTGCCGCGGCCGGGCCTCGGGGGCCTAAGTCTTTTTGCCGATGGCAGTCTGGGCCACGGCTTTTTAGAATGGCGCTACCCCTTGTAACCTGTTTTTATATACAGTAATATTTC